>CAVTTI010000020.1:0-109930 GCA_963737615.1 uncultured Actinomycetes bacterium
CACGCTTGACTAGATCGATATAGAAGGCAATGAGCACCTTGCGATCAAGGGAGCGGAGGCCACCCTCGCTGCGAGCGACTCCGTAGTCATCGTCGCGGAATTCTGGCCGAATCATCCCGACCTGCACGGAACGCCACCTGCGGAAGTCCTCTCCTACTACGAAGACCTAGGGTTCCGGCTGCATCTCTTGCGACCCGACGGCGGCGTGACGGCCACGACGCCCGAGGGTGTGTTCGCAGCCGGCGCCTCCGCGCCGATCATGAACATCGTCTTCAATGAAGACGTGACGACCTGCGCCGGGCTGTTCACCACCGCCCGCCTGTGCGCTAACTGCGCTCCGAGTCTTCCGGCTCGCCGTCGGCCGGCAGGGCAGGAGCTTCTTCGGAGTCTGGAGTCCCGCCCTCGGCCTCTACCTCGGGCGCCGAGCCGGGCTCCGCATGCTCGAGGCTCTCCGGCTCGCCGGCGGGCTTGGCCGCCTCCTCCGGCTCGTCATCGAGGAGCTCCTCCGACCAGGATTCCTCTCCCTCGGCTGCCTTGGCCGCCTCTTCCTCCGCGCGCACCGCCTCCTCCATCGCCTGCAGCTCCTCTTCAGGGGGAAGCTCGCCGCCTTCGGGCACGACCAGAGTCTTCACCTCGACTCGCACGTCCTGGAAGACGTCGATCGGGACCTCGTAGCGCCCGATCCGCTTGATCGAGTCACCGAGGGCGATCTTGCGGCGATCGACGCGGATCTTCCGCGTCCGCCACAGTTCGTCGGCGATGTCCGTTGCGGTGACCGAGCCGAAAAGCGTTCCTTGCGGCCCGGCGTTCACGTCGAAGCGAAGCACCGTCTTCCGGAGGGTCTCGGCGATGTCTTGCGCCTGCTCGAAGCTGCGCGCCTCGTGCCTCGCGCGCTCGGACTCGCGCTTCTCGAGCTCCGCGACCTTGGCCGCAGTTGCGGGCTCTGCGAGCCGGCGTGGGCCCAGATAGTTGCGCATGTACCCGCGCGTGACGTTGACGACCTCGCCGCGCAGGCCGACCTTCTCGACATCGGTGAGGAGGATCACATCCATCGGCGAGGCCTAGCCTGTGACGTAGGGCAGGAGCGCCATCTCTCTCGCGCGCTTCACCGCCGTCGCAACCTGCTCCTGGTGCCGCCGGCATGCGCCCGTGATCCGGCGTGACCGGATCTTCCCCTTCTCGGAGACATACCGGCGGAGCTGGTTGTAGTTCTTGTAGTCGACCTCGTCGATCTTCTCCCTACAGAAGTAGCAACTCTTTCTTCGCAGCGGCCCTCCGGCCCCGGGCCGGGGCCGGCGGTTTCCCTTCGTCTGCTGTGCCATCGGTGTTCGCGACTCCTTCGCTGTCTAGCTGAATGATCGGTCATTGGCGGCCCGTGTGGACGGGCCGCCAATCGATCTAAAACGGAATGTCGTCGTCGGTCCCGGAGGGGCCGAAGTCAGAGCGATCGGCCGCGACGTCGCCCGCGGGCACGTACTCGCGCTGGCCGCCGCCCTCGGCGTCCTGGCGGCTGTCGAGGAACTGGATCGTATTGGCCACGACCTCGACCTTCGACCGCTTCGACCCGTCCTGTGCCTCCCAGGACGACCAGTCGAGCCGGCCGTCGACGCCGACGCGCCGCCCCTTGGCCAGGTGGTTCGACAGCATCTCGGCCTGATTGCCGAACACCTTCACGTCGAAGAAGTTGGGCTTGTCGACCCAATTGTCCCCGTCATCCTTCTGCCTGCCGTTGACGGCAAGACCGAGCTGAAGGACGGGCGTCCCGGACGGAAGATGCCGAAGCTCGGGATCCCGCGTAAGGCGCCCCACGAGCGTGACGCGATTGATGTCGCCTGCCATCAGAAACTTCCTTTCGTAGAACGTATGTTCGTCATCTTAACCCTCGGGCATGACGGGCTCGGCCGCGGTCGCTTTCCGGCGAGGCTTCGGCCGCCGAACGGCCATGTGCCGCATGGCGCCGTCGGTGATCTTCAGGACCCGCGTCAACTCGTCGAGTGTCACGGGCTCTGCGTCGAACTGCACCAGGTGGTAGTGCGCCTCGGTCTTCTTGTCGATCTCGTATGCGAGCTTTCGCCGGCCCCAGGGCTCGTGGCTCTGCCAGGCGCCGCCGCCCTTTTCGACGAGCTCGCGCATGCGAGAAAGAATCTCATTTTGGCGCTCGTCTTCCACCTCTGGATCGAGCATGAGCATGATTTCGTACGCGTTCATCACGTTCCCGAACCTCCTTCCCTCGGTCTAGCGGCCTCGCCTGCTCGCGCCGCTCGGGAACGGACGGCGCCGGGCGAAGCAGGAAGTTGGACGAGTATAGCGAGCCTGCGCGGCTTGCCCGCGGGGCCCAGGTCATGGAAGAGTGACGGGCGTGCGACGAATTTCGACTCTTCTGGCCGGTGCCGCCGCCGGCGCTTTTGCGGCAACAGTTCTCCTACGGCGCCGCAGGCCGACGGTTGCGCCGGAGAGAGGCGACCCGCGGGCTCAGGAGCTCCGCGAGAAGCTCGCCGAGGCCCGAAGTGCGCGCGCCGACGAGGACGACTTCGCGGCCGCCGGCATGGCCGCGGAGACGGCAGTCGAGGAGCCCGCGACCCCTCCGCCCGCGCCGCCGCGCCCGCCCGCGGAGACGTCAGAGCCGGAACGCCCGAAGCCCGGGGGGCCGGCGGACGAATTCGAGGCAATGCGCCGGCGGGTGCACGAAGAGGGCCGGGCGGCGGCCGAGGAGATGCGCCGCGATCCTGAGAGCGGGGCGGACTAGTCCGAGACGAAACTGGCCGATGCGCGCGTGAGGGCGCCTGCCACCTTCCACTGGTAGCGCGCGGACGTGAGCCGCGCCCGCTCGGTCGGGTTCGTGAGGAACCCCGTCTCCGCGAGCACCACAGGGACGTTTGCCCAGTTGAAGCCGGTGAGATCCGAGCGCCGCGAAAGCCCTAGATTCGCAGCTCCCGTCGCGCGCACGACTGCTCGCTGGACGAGCCGGGCAGCCCTGAGGCTGGGGGCGTAGATATCGTCCGTCCAGCCCAGGTGCCAGGCGGGATAGAGCGTCGAGACCCCGTGGCTTGCCCGGCTCACCGACCCATCTGCGTGAATCCTGAGCATGAGACCGGCGTTTCGCCGGTTGCAGAAGCGTGCGCGGTCGACGTTGCCGCCGGCCCCGTAGGTGAACTCCGCGTCCGTCCGCGTCATCGCGACGCGGAGCCCGCGGCGGTCGAGCAGGTAGCGGACCTTGCGCGCGATCTGCAGCACGACTACGGCTTCGCCGGACGTGCCGCCACCGTCCTTGATCTTGCGAATCGACGAGCCGGGGCCGATGGGCTCGGTCGAGAAGTTCGGCGTTCGCGCGTGCCCCGGGTCGATGCAGACAAGGGGGGCGGGCGGGGGGACGGCATCGGTTGAGAGCGGGACCGAGAGCACGAACGAAGGGTAGCGTCGAGCCGAGACCGCTTCGAGCTTGACATTCCGGGAGCGCGACTCCTATCCTGCGCCCCGTTGTAAGGTACGCCTTACAAGACTGAGCGGAACTCAACACGAAGGAGAACGACTTTGGGTGCGGCGCTCGTAACGACCCGGGAAGGCCTCGAGGCCTCCCTCATCGTCGGGATCGTCCTGGCGTATCTCGCGAAGACGGACAACCGCCAGCACTTCCGGACGATCTGGGCCGGCACCGCAGCCGCCGTACTCGTCTCGGCGGTGTCGGGCGCAGCGCTCTTCTTCACAGTAGGAGAGCTCGAAGGCCGGGCCGAGCAGATCTTCGAGGGCGTCGCGATGCTTTCTGCCGTCGCGGTTCTCACCTGGATGATCTTCTGGATGCGGAAGCAGGCGATGGGGATCAAGCGTGAACTCGAGGCTCGCCTCCAGGGCGCGATCGCGGCCGGTTCCGCCGTCGGGCTAGCATCTGTCGTCTTCTTCGCGGTCGTACGGGAGGGATGGGAGACGGCGCTCTTCCTCTTTGCGATCAGCGAGAGCTCGACGCCACTCTCCACCAGCGTCGGGGCGGTCATCGGCCTGGTCGTCTCGATCTCGCTCGGTGTCGCCCTCTACATGGGATCGCGAAGGCTGAACCTGCGCCAGTTCTTTACGGTGACGGGAATTCTTCTGATCGTGTTCGCCGCCGGCCTCCTCGCCCACGGGATCCACGAGTTCCAGGAAGCCGGCCTCTTGCCCCTGACCGTCGAGCACGTCTGGGACACGAACGGGATCATCAGCGAGGACTCGAGCTCCGGTCTTTTCCTGAAGGCCCTCTTCGGCTACAACGGGAATCCCTCGCTGCTCGAGGTAGTCGCGTGGCTCTCGTACCTCGTCGTCGCGCTGACGTTTTTCCTGCGGCCCATGGTGACCTGGCGGCGGCAGCCCGCTCCCGCGCGGGTCTGAGCACCTGATCGGACGTAGGTCGCACCGCCCGGACGGGGGTTGACAAACCTACCGACCTCTCGCCACACTGCTTACAACGTGACGAGGCTCGACTTCACCGTTTCTGCGCGCACCGGCTCGGCCGGGGCGCCGCTCTGCCTCGACAGCATTCTCCTCGCCGTGATTCTCCCCCTCTAGGGGGAGCACGCGACCACGCGCCGCGCAGGCGCACACGCCGACCGGATCACGGGAGACGTGCGTCTCCGGTGCAGGGGTTCAAACCACGAGGAGGAGCAAGTGTCAGTCCGCAGGATCACGATTTTCGATACCACCTTGCGCGACGGCGAGCAGTCGCCGGGAATCGCGCTCGCGCCCGACGAGAAAGCGGAGATCGCCGAACAGCTCGAGCGCCTCGGTGTCGACGTGATCGAGGCGGGCTTCGCCGTCACGTCCCCGGGCGACTTCGAAGGAGTGCAGGCAGTCGCGCGCGTGGTCGAACGCACAACCGTTGCGTCGCTCTGCCGAACCCGGAAGGAGGACATCGACGCTTCGGCCGAGGCGCTCGCGGACGCGCAGCGCTCGCGTCTCCACGTCTTCCTCGCCACGAGCAAGATCCATATGGAGAAGAAGCTCCGCATGGAGCCGGCCGAGGTCGTCGAGCAAGCCCGCTGGGCGGTCAGCTATGCCGCGGAACTCGCGGACGAGGTCGAGTTCTCCTGCGAGGACGCCACCCGCTCCGACCCGCGCTTCGTGGCCCAGATAGCGCGTGAGGCGATCCGCGCCGGTGCGACCACGATCAACCTGCCCGACACGGTCGGCTACTGCCTGCCCGAGGAGCACGCGTCCTTCCTGCTCGAGGTCCAGCACCTCTGCCCCGAGCTCCGTGAAGTCTCGCTCTCGGTCCATTGCCACAACGACCTCGGGCTCGCGGTCGCGAACTCTCTCGCCGGCGTGCAGGCGGGCGCGACCCAGATCGAGTGCACGCTGAACGGGCTCGGCGAGCGGGCTGGAAACGCGGCGCTCGAGGAGGTCGTGATGGCGCTCAAGGTGCGTCGTTCCGCGTTCGAAGTTGAAACCGGCGTGAACCCGCGTGAGATCGGGGCGGCCTCCCTTCTCGTCTCGCGGCTGACGGGTTACGCGCTCCAGCGGAACAAGGCGATCGTGGGCGCGAATGCGTTCGCACACGAGGCCGGAATCCATCAGGACGGGATGTTGAAGGACTCGGCGACCTACCAGATCATGGATCCCGAGGAGCTCGGTCTCCGAATGACGCTACCGCTCGGAAAGCACTCGGGCCGCCACGCCTTCGCGCTCGCGTGCGCCGATCTCGGCTACCGGCTCGAAGGTGAGGGGTTGAACGACGCATTTGCGCGTTTCAAGCGTCTTGCCGATACACAGAAGCACGTATCCGTCCATGAAGTCTTCACGGAGGTTGGAGTCCGATGACACCGAGCGGGAAGCGCAACTACAGAGTCGCCTGCCTGGCGGGGGACGGCGTTGGCCCCGAGGTAATGGCCGAGGCCAGTCGCGCAGTCGCCGCGGTCTCTCGCCACCACGGCTTCGCGGTCGAAGAGACGCACGTCCCGTTTGGCGGCGAGGCGCTCAGCAGGTCGGGGCACCACCTTCCCGCGGAGACGCGGGCGGCGTACGTGGCCGCGGACGCCGTGCTCGTCGCCGCGGCCGAGGAGCCGGCACTCGCCGGTGTCGTCGCCGAGCTCGACCTTCGCACTCGCGTCACCCGCGTCCGCGCGGCCGGCCAGGTAGACGTCTCCGTCCTCTCACCGCTCGCAGACGATGCCGCCGAGTGGACGGTCGAGCGTGCCTTCCAGACCGCGGTCGCGGGGAGCGCCAGGCTCGTCTCGGTCGCTTCGGACTCCGGCTGGAGCTCGCTCGTCGAGCGCGTCTCGGCCCGGTACGACGGCGTCCTAGTCGAGCACCTGGGCGTAGCCGGCGCCGTCCCGCGCCTGGCATTCGAAGCGGAGTCGGTGGACGTCGCGGTTACCGTGCCGGCGCTCGGCGACGCTCTCGCCGGCATCGTCGCATCGAGCGAGCGCGGACGCCGCGTCGTCGCTCACGGCCTCCTGGGTCACGGGCCCGGCGTCTTCTCGCCCGGTGACGACGTCGCAAGCGAGGACGCAGGGCAGGGCGTCGCGAATCCTTGCTCGATGCTCCTCGCTGCGTCGCTCATGCTCGACGAAGGTCTGCACGAGCCGAGTGCGGCCGCGACGCTCGCCGAGGCAGTCGCCGGCGCGGTCGCCGACGGTGCGTGCACGCCGGACATGGTCGCTTCCGGTGTCGCATCCACGACGCGCGAGTTCATGGACGCGCTGCTTGCAGAGCTTCCACGCCGCGTTACGAACTTCGAGTTCTACCGGAGAGCGTACGCCTGATGGCCAAGATGCTTGGCTCCGATGCCATCCTCCGCTCGCTCGAGGCGGAGGGCGTGGACGTGATGTTCGGGATCCCCGGCGGGGCGATCCTGCCCACGTACGACTCGATCGCTCGCGGCACGAGCGTGCGGCACGTCCTTGCCCGCCACGAGCAGGGCGCAGGCCACATGGCCGAGGGATACGCACGGGCTTCGGGCCGCGTCGGGGTCGCCATGGCCACTTCCGGGCCGGGTGCTACGAACCTCGTGACCCCGATCGCGGATGCCTGGATGGACTCGACGCCTCTCGTTTGCATCACCGGCCAGGTTCGAACCAACCTGATCGGGACCGACGCCTTCCAGGAGGTCGATGCCACCGGGATCACGCTCCCGATCGTCAAGCACTCGTGGCTCGTCCAGGAAGTCGAGGAGCTCCCGCACGTCATGAAGGCAGCCTTCCACGTCGCTCGCACGGGCCGCTGCGGGCCGGTGCTCGTGGACGTGGCCAAGGACGTCCAGGAAGCGGCCATTGACTTCCGCTATCCGGACGAGGTCGACCTGCCCGGCTGGAAGCCGCCACACAAGGTCAACGCGCGCCAGCTCGGCGAGGCGGCACGGGCGATCGCCGCGGCGGAGAAGCCAGTGCTCTATGTCGGCGGCGGCGTCGTGAATGCAGAAGCCAGCGAGCAGCTCCGCGAGCTCGCCGAGGCGGGCGGGCTGCCGGTCGTGACGACGCTCATGGCGAAGGGCGCTTTCCCCGAGTCGCACCCGCTCCACGCCGGGTTGCCTGGGATGCACGGCTCCAAGTGGGCGAACTGGGCCATGAACAAGTGCGACCTGCTGATTGCGGTCGGCTCCCGCTTCGATGACCGCGTGACCGGCAAGCTGACGGCGTTCGCGCCGGGCGCGCAGGTTATCCATCTCGACGTTGACGCGGCCGAGATCGGGAAGCTCCGGCACGCTGACATCCCGGTGGTCGGCCCGCTCAAGCTCGCGCTCACAGGGCTCGCCCGCGAGGTGGGCCGTCTGCGGGAGGAAGGTGCCGAAAGCCCGAGCGTCTGGCGGACGCAGATCGACGAGTGGCGGGACGCTTTTCCCTACCGGTACGACCGTGACGGCGACTCCCTGAAGCCGCAGACCGTGCTCGAGACGCTCCGCGACCTCACTGCGGGGCGCGACGACGTCGTCTGGACGACCGGTGTCGGTCAGCACCAGATGTGGGCGATGCAGTACCTCGTCTGCGACCGGCCCCGCAGCTTCATCACCTCGGGCGGGCTCGGGACGATGGGTTACGGCGTGCCGGCTGCGATTGGCGCCAAGGCCGCCCGCCCCGACGCCACCGTCATTTGCGTCGACGGCGACGGATGCTTCCAGATGACGTGTCAGGAGCTCGCGACGGCAGCCCTCGAAGGGCTGCCGATCGTGACCGTGGTCGTGAACAACGGCTGGCTCGGGATGGTGCGCCAGTGGCAGGAGATGTTCTATGCCGAGCGCTTCGCACAGACCCACCTGACCCACCAAGTCCCCGACTACGCGATGCTCGCGGAGGCCTACGGGTGTGCCGGGTTCACCGTCGACTCCGAGGACAGGCTCGAGGAGACTCTGGACGAGGCCCTCACCTGCGGGCGGGCAGCCGTCGTCGATGCTCGGTGCGACCCGGAGGAGAAGTGCTTCCCTATGATCCCCGCCGGCGCCGCCGCGATCGACGTCCTCGAGTACCCGGAGGGTGAGACGGTCGAAGCGTGACCCATACGCTCTCCGTCCTCCTCGAGAACAAGCCCGGCGCGCTCGCACGGGTCTCGAACATGTTCGCTCGTCGCGGGTTCAACATCGAGAGCCTTGCCGTGGGGCCGACGGAGCGGCCTGACGTCTCCCGGATCACGCTGCGCGTCGAGTGCGACCAGCATTCGCTCGAGCAAATCGAGAAGCAAATGCACAAGCTCGTCAACGTGCTCCGGGTCTCCGAGCTCGAGCCGGGGGAGACCGTCGAGCGCGAGCTGGCTCTGATCAAGGTGGCGGTCACGCCGGAGCGCCGGCCCGAGCTGCTTGCGGTTGCCGACACGTTCAAGGCGCACGTAGCCGACCTCGGCCCCGAGGCGATGATCTTCGAGCTGGTCGGCCCGCCCGATGTCCTCGACTCGTTCGAGGAGCTCGTCCGTCCCTACGGCGTCAAGGAGCTCGTCCGCACGGGCCGCATTGCACTGCCGCGTGCAGCCGGCCGCCGCGCCCCCCGTCCTCAGCACGTTCTCCGCTAGGAACCAGGAAAGGAACTCTCATGGCACAGGTCTACCGCGAAGGCAATCTCGACCTGCTGGACGGAAAGGTGGCCGTCGTCGGCTACGGAAGCCAGGGGCACGCACACGCCCTCAACCTGCGTGACTCCGGCGTCGAGGTGGAGGTCGGCCTGCGCGCCGGGAGCGACTCGTGGGAGAAGGCTGAGGGCGCCGGGCTGACGGTTCGCGAGATCGCCGACGCCGTCCGGGGCGCACAGCTCGTCGCCATCTTGCTGCCCGACCACGTCCAGAAAGGCGTCTTCGGGGCGGAGGTCGAGCCCAACCTGGAGCCGGGTGCCGCGATCCTCTTGGCGCACGGGTTCAGCGTCCATTTCGGGCAGATTGCGCCTGCGGAAGGCCACGACGTGATCATGGTCGCGCCGAAGGGGCCCGGTCACCGGGTCCGGGAGCTGTTCGAGGCAGGCGGCGGCACGCCGGGGCTCATCGCTGTCGCGCAGGATGCGAGCGGCAACGCTCGCGACCTTGCGCTCGCCTACGGCGCCGCGATCGGTTGCGGGCGCGCCGGCATGCTCGAGACGACGTTTGCGGAGGAAACCGAAAGCGACCTCTTCGGCGAGCAGGCGGTCCTCTGCGGGGGCGTCACCGCCCTCATGCAGGCCGGGTTCGAGACGCTCGTGGAGGCCGGCTACCAGCCGGAGATCGCCTACTACGAGTGCATCAACGAGATGAAGCTGATCGTCGACCTGATCTACGAGGGTGGTTTCAGCTACATGCGCTACTCAATCTCCGACGTCGCCGAGTACGGCGACCTCACCAAGGGGCCGGTCGTGGTCGACGACCACGTGCGCGCCACGATGCGAAAGCTCCTCGAGGACATTCGCTCGGGTTCCTTCGCCCGCGAGCTGATCGCCGAGGAGGAAGCCGGACGCCCACGCTTCCAGGAGCTCCGCAAAGAGGCCGCGGCCCACCAGGTCGAGGAGGTCGGGCGGGAGCTCCGGAGCCTCATGCAGCGAGAAGGAACCCCGGCGCGTGAGCTCGGTTGACGTTCCGGTAGCGCTTCTCGGCTACGGGACGGTCGGCGCCGCCGTCAGCCGCCTTCTCGAGGACAACGCCGACGATATCGAGCGGGCCACCGGGCACCGGCTTCGCGTGGTGCGCGCACTCGTGCGCGATCTCGAGAAGGAGCGGGGTTTCACCGCCCCTCCCGGCGTTCTCACGACGCGGTTCGAAGACATGCTCGAGGACGACTCGATCGCCGTGGTCGCCGAGGTGATGGGCGGCCTCGATCCCACCGGGGAGTACGTCCTCTCGTTGCTTCGCTCCGGGAAGCCGGTCGTCTCGGCCAACAAGCAACTGGTTGCCCGGCGCGGGGCGGAGCTCTTTCACACGGCGTCCGAGGCGGGGGTCCAGCTTCGGTTCGAGGCGTCCGTTTGTGCTGCGATCCCGGTGATCAAAGTGCTCCGGGAGTCGCTCGTCGTCTCGAACGTCCATCGTGTCCTCGGAATCGTGAACGGGACGACGAACTTCATCCTCACCGAGATGGAGTCCGGCGCCCCATACGACGAGGCGCTTGCCGAGGCCCAGCGACTCGGGTATGCGGAGGCCGATCCGACCGAAGACATCTCCGGAGCGGACGCCGCGGCGAAGATGGCGATCCTGGCCACGGTTGCCTTCGGCACCCGAGTCGAGCTCGCCGACGTCGCCTACGAGGGCATCGAGGGCATCAGGCCCGAGCATGTAACGGCCGCGCGCGAGCTCGATACCGTCGTCCGGCTGATCGGCGCCGCCACTCTCGTGGACGGCACAGTCGACGTGCGTGTCCATCCAGCGCTGATCGACCGCCACCATCCGCTCGCTGCTGTCGAAGGGGCGTTCAATGCGATCATGCTCCAGGGCGACGCCATCCGCGAGATCACCCTCGAGGGCCCCGGGGCTGGTGGTATCGAGACGGCGTCTGCGGTCGTGGCCGACATGGTCAGCGTCATCGGGACGACCGGCACGGGCTTCCTGCAAAACGACGCCTGCTGGCGCGAGCTCGAGCTGTTGCCGCCTGGAGAGCTCCGCTCCGCGTTCTACGTCAGGGTGGAGGTCGCAGACCGGCCCGGCGTGCTGGCGCACGTCGCCGAACGCCTCGCGGCCCACCAAGTTTCGGTCGCCCGGCTCACGCAACACCTATTGGAAGACGGCGCCGTACTCGATATCGTCACCCACGCGGCCCCCGGTGGAAGCGTGTCTGCTGCGCTTGCCGATGTGGCGACACTCGACGAGGTGCACGGCCAGCCCGAGGCGATGCGCGTGATCTCAGACCGGGGCGTCTAGGTCTAGTCTGCAAGCGCGTTGACGCTTCCCCTCTCCGATCGATATCGCGACCGCCTGCCGCTCTCCGACTCGACTCCCCTCGTGTCGCTCGGGGAGGGCTCGACACCGCTTTTGCCGGCGCCCCGGCTCTCGGAGTGGCTGGGGCTCGACATCCTTCTCAAGTGGGAGGGCGCGAACCCGACCGGCTCCTTCAAGGATCGCGGCATGACGATCGCGATCGCGAAAGCCCTGGAGGAAGGCGCGGACGCGGTCGTCTGCGCCTCGACCGGGAACACAGCCGCGTCCGCCGCGGCCTACGCGGCCAGGGCCGGGCTCTCCGCGGTCGTCCTCCAGCCCGCCGGGGCCGTCGCATCGGGAAAGCTGGCGCAAGCCCGGGCGCTCGGTGCAAGGCTGCTCGAGGTGCAGGGCTCCTTCGACGACGCTCTCGATTCGGCCCGTGAGCTCGCTGGACGGGGCACGCACGTGCTCGTGAACTCCCTGAACCCGCATCGCCTCGAGGGTCAGAAGACGGCAGCCTTCGAGATCGCGGAGGAGCTCGACGGGCCACCCGACGTCCTGGCGCTCCCCTACGGCGGCGGCGGGAACACGTGCGCCTACGCAAAGGGCTTTGCCGAGTGGGGAGCAGACGAGCCGAGGCTCCTTGCCGTCCAGTCCGGCGATCGGGCGCAGACCGTAGCCTCCGCGATCCGGATCAGGGATCCGGTTCACGCCGCCGGCGTGGCCGAGGCAATCGAGCGCTCTAAAGGCAACGTGGTCACCGTCTCCGACGACGAGATCCTTGCCGCCTGGCGCTTCCTCGCGCGCGAGGAGGGTGTCTTTTGTGAGCCGGCCTCGGCGGCCGCACTCGCCGGAGTCGAGGCGTCCGGGCTGGCGTCGGGCACGCGCGTCGTGTGCGTGATCACGGGCCACGGCTTGAAAGACCCGGAGACCGCCGCTCGGGAGTCTCCGGCTGCCACGGCCGTCTATGCGGACGTCACTTCGATCGCCGAGGCTGCGGCATGAGCGTCGCTCGCCTCCGGCTCGCTCCCGCGGCGGAGACCATGCTTCCCCCCCGAGCTTCCTCCTTGCAGTCTGACGTCGAGGAACCTCCCGGTTCTCCCGCACCCCCTCCACGCGCTCATCGGCCGAAGGGCGGCCGGTGAGCATCCGCGTACGCGCCCCCGCATCGACCGCGAACGTGGGCCCCGGGTTTGACGCGGCGGCGGTTGCGTTCGACCTCTGGAACGAGCTCGAGATCTCAGAGGCGAACGGTGCCGCGCCAGACTTTGGCCATCTCGGCGTCCGCGCCTTCGCCCGCGTGACTCCCGCGGAGAACTGGGCGTTCGCCTTCACCACCCGAATCCCCCGTGAACGCGGGCTCGGCTCGAGCGCGTCCGTGATCGCGCTCGGCCTCGTGGCTGGAACACTGGCCGCGGGAGGTGAGCCCGACCCCGAGGAGCTGCTCGCGGTCGGGATGAAGCTCGAAGGCCACCCGGACAACCTCGCCGCGGCACTGGCGGGTGGCGTGTGCCTCACGTGGTCCGGGCGCATCGCGCGGATCGCCGACGACGTTCCGGCCGTCCCGATCGCGATCGTTCCCGAGGAGACGCTCGCCACCTCTACGGCTCGAACCAGCCTTCCGAGCACCGTTCCACACCGCGACGCCGCTTTCACCGTTGGCCGCGCGGCTCTGCTCGGCGCGGCTCTTGCGTCCGGCTCGGCCGACCTCCTCGCGGCCTCACTCGCCGACCGGATCCACGAGCCCTACCGGGTGGCCCGCGCGCCCCTCCTAACGGCCGTTCGCGAACGGCTCCCGAGCGGGGCACTCGGCGTCTCGCTCTCCGGCTCCGGCCCGTCCGTCGTCGTCTGGGCGCGCCGCGAAGACGCGAAGGCGTGTGAGGCGGAGCTTCGAGCGCGCTTCCCTCAGACGGACGTGATGCCGCTAGGAGTCGCGGGCCAGGGGGCAGGGCGGGTATGAGCGAGAACCCGTACGACCGCCCATCCGATCCGGCCAAGCGCCACAGCGCTGCGCTCACGGACGGGCCTGACCGCTCTCCCGCCCGGGCGATGCTCAAGGGGATCGGCTTCACCGACGACGACCTTGCACGCCCGCTCGTCGGTGTTGCGACCACGTGGATCGAGACGATGCCGTGCAACTGGAACCAGCGGGAGCTTGCCCAGGACGTGAAGCGCGGGCTCCGCGAGGCCGGCGGGATGCCCGTCGAGTTCAACACGATCTCGGTCTCGGACGGAGTCTCGATGGGGACCGAGGGCATGCGCGCCTCTCTCGTCTCGCGCGAGGTGATCGCGGACTCGATCGAGCTCGTGGCGCGCGGGCACCTTTTCGACGGACTTGTCTGCCTGGTCGGCTGCGACAAGACGATCCCCGCCGCCGTCATGGCGCTTGCACGACTCGACCTTCCAGGGCTCGTCCTCTATAACGGCTCGATCGCACCGGGCCGCTTTCGCGGGCGGGACGTGACGATCCAGGACGTCTTCGAGGCGGTCGGAGCGCACGCGGTCGGGAACATGACCGGCGCCGAAGTCCACGAGCTCGAAGGTGCAGCTTGCCCCGGGGCGGGTGCCTGCGGCGGCCAGTTCACGGCGAACACCATGTCGACGGCGCTCGACTTCCTCGGGATCAGCCCCGCCGGCCTGAACGGCATTCCGGCCCTCGACCCGGCGAAGCACGAGGCCGCGGCCGAGGCGGGCCGGCTCGCGATGAGCCTCGTCCGGGACGACGTCCGGCCCTCGTCGATCGTCACGCGCGAAGCGCTCGAGAACGCTGCGGCATCGATCGTCGCGACCGGTGGCTCCACGAACGGTGTCCTTCACCTGCTCGCCATCGCCCGGGAGCTGGACATCCCCTTCGAGCTGGAGGACTTCGACCGCATCGCCGCCAGGACTCCGATCGTCGCGAGCCTCAAGCCGGGGGGCAGATTCGTCGCCACCGACATGCACGCGGCCGGCGGAGTCGCGCTCGTCGCCCGCGAGCTCCTGAAGCGGGATCTCGTTCATGCGGACGCACCGAACGTCGACGGCCGCTCGCTCGGCGAGGTCGCGACTGCGGTCGTCGAGAGTCCAGGCCAGAAGGTGGTCGTCCCGATCGACGAGCCGATCAAGACGACTGGCGGCCTCGCGATCCTGCGCGGGAACCTCGCACCCGAGGGGTCGGTGGTGAAGCTCGCAGGCCACGAGCGGCTGCTTCATCGCGGGCCGGCGCGGGTCTACGACTCCGAGGAGGACTGCTTCGCCGCCGTGAAGGCGAGAAGCATCGAGGCGGGCGACGTCGTCGTGATCCGCTACGAAGGCCCAGCGGGAGGTCCCGGCATGCGGGAGATGCTCCACGTCACGGCGGCGCTCGTCGGCGAGGGTCTCGGCGATTCGGTCGCCCTGGTTACCGACGGGCGGTTCTCGGGCGCCACACACGGGCTTATGGTCGGCCACGTGGCGCCAGAGGCGGTTCGGGGCGGCCCGTTGGCAGCAGTCCACGACGGTGACACGGTCGTCGTGGACGTCGAGGGCCGCGAGCTCCGGGTCGAGCTCTCCGAGGACGAGCTCGAGGCGCGTCTCGCAGGCTGGAAGCCGCCGCCTGCGCGTTACACGCGTGGCGTCTTCGCCAAGTACGCGGCGGAGGTCTCGTCGGCGAGCGAGGGTGCGATTACGCGCCGACCGGGTTCGTAAGCCTCGCGCTACCGCTGTCCGGGCGGGGTCGGCTGCTCCTCGTCCTGCTTCGGCGCCTCCCCGTCGTCCTCGGCGGGAGCATCCTCGGCCTCGAGCGCTGCCGCCTCTTCGGCTCGCTTTCGCGCCTCGTCGGCTCGCTTCTCGGCCTCCTCGATCTCCCCGGGTCAGCTCGTCGTCGTTGGCTCCCATGACCCCTCCCTCGCTACCGAATCAAGACTGTTCTGCGGTAGCGCTGCACGGCCGAGTCGTCGAGCGCCATCGCGGTCGGCTCGGTAACCAGGTCGCCGTCGAGCCGGTTTTTCAGGGAGTCGACCAGGTAGCGCTCCGCGAGCCATTCCATGCTCGGGGGCACGTCTGCCTGGACACTGATCCGCCAGAGCCCCTCGTCGAGCTCCTGCTCGTCCGCGACCTCGGGCGGGCGCAAGAACCGCGCGCCGCCGATCGGAGCGAGCCCTGAGATCTGCCGCACCACGTCCCGGGCGTGATCTCGGTCGCGCGTGAGCAGTTCGACGATGAAGGTGCGATACCGCCGCCTGCTTCGCTTCACGGCGATGATCTGGCCGTTCGGGATGAAGTAGGTGTCGCCGTTCAGGTCGCGCATGACCGTCGTCCGGAGCCCTACCGCCTCGACGACGCCCGAGTACTTCGAGGGCTCGACCTCGATGAAGTCACCCACTCCGTACTGGTTCTCGAAGAGGATGAAGAACCCCGCGATGATGTCGGTCAAGAGCCTCTGCGCCGAGAACGCGATGATCAGGATGATCAGTGTCGCGCCGGCCGCAGCCGAGACGCGGTCCCGCACCAGGATCGTGACGAGGATGCCCGCGGCCGCGGCGAAGAAGACGTAGCGAATAATCGTCGCGAGCAGGGCGAACGCCGTCTCCCGGCGCCGCAGGCGCACGAGGTCGGCCGTGTCGCTCGGGCTCCCGGAGGCCCAGCGGTGCACGAATATGTTGAGGAGGCGCGCGAGCGCGAAGCCGACGCCGGCAACCACCGCGGCCCAGAAAACCCGGTCGAACCAGTCTGGGAGCGGCCCAAAATCCATCCCGGCACGCTACCCGAACCTCAGGCGGGCTCTATACTTGCGGCGTGAGCGGGTCCGTCCTGCTCCGCATCGAGAGAGGCTGAGGGAACCGGCCCTGTGAAGCCTCGGCAACCTGCTCCTCGGAGCAAGGTGCCAAGCCCGGCCGGGCGTCGCCCGGAGGATGTCGAGCCAACCGAAGGAGGATCCGTTGCCCGCCACCGCGCTCCGCTGTAGGAACTGCGCCACCGACCACCCGCTCGAGCAGCTGGCTGTCTGCTCGAAGTGCCTCGCACCGCTCGAGCCGACCTATGACTGGGAGGCGCTCGCCCGCACCGTGTCCCGGGAGTCGATCGCCTCCGGTCCGCCCTCGCTCTGGCGCTACGCGCCGCTTCTGCCGGTCGAGGCGCCCGGCGAGCAGCGCCTGGCACCCGGGTTGACGCCCCTCCTGCCGGCGCCGCGCCTCGCCGCCCAGGTCGGTGTCGCGGAGCTCTGGCTCAAGTGCGACACCGCCAACCCGACTCACTCGTTCAAGGACAGGGTGGTCGCAATCGCCGCCGCGAAGGCGACGGAGCTCGGGCTCGGAACGCTCGCGTGCTCCTCCACCGGAAATCTCGCGAACGCGGTGGGCGCGCGGGCGGCCGCCGAAGGGCTCCAGGCAGTCGTCCTCTGCCCGTCCGATCTCGAGCCCGAGAAGCTGCTCGCTACGGCCGTCTACGGCACGACGATTTACGCGGTCAGCGGGACGTACGACGACTGCTCGCGCCTCAGCCTGGAGCTCTCCTTCGAGCTCGACTGGGGCTTCGTGAATGTCGGACTCCGGGCGTACTACGCCGAGGGCTCGAAGACCCTCGCGTACGAGATCGCCGAGCAGCTCAGCTGGGAGCAGCCCGACGTCGTCGTCGGCCCCATCGCGTCCGGCGCGCTCTTCGGAAAGGTCGGGCAGGGGTTCGGCGAGCTTCGCCGGCTCGGCCTCGTGGACGGCCCCGGCCCGCGGCTCGTCGGCGGCCAGGCGGAGGGATGTGCGCCGGTCGCGACGGCCTTCGCCGAAGGCGGCCGGGCGAGGCCGGTCCGGCCCGCGACGCTGGCCCGTTCGCTCGCGATCGGCAACCCGGCGGACGCTGACCTTGCGCTCGCAACGGCGCGGGAGAGCGGCGGAGCGATCCATGCCGTGCCGGAGGGCGAGATCGGCGTCAACATGGGGCTTCTGGCCGAGACGACCGGCATCTTCGGAGAGACCGCAGCGGGTGTGGCGCTGGGCGCTCTCAGGACCGCGGTGGCCCGGGGGGCCGTTGGCGAGTCCGACCGGGTTGTCCTTCTCGTCACAGGCGACGGGTTGAAGACGCCCGACCCCGTCTCGGGAAGACTGGCTCCCATCGAAGTCGAGCCCGACGCAGAGGCGCTGCTCGACCTGGTCGGGGTCGCCGCATGAGGATCGTGGTCCTTCCGGGCGACGGAATCGGCCCCGAGGTGGCCCGCGAGGCGGTGCGCGCGCTCCAAGCCCTCGCACCCGAGGTCGAGCTCGAGGAGCGGCCCTTCGGGGGAGCTGCGATCCGCGAGAGCGGCGATCCGCTTCCGGCCGAGACGCTCGCGGCGTGCCGCGAGTCCGACGGCGTCCTGAAGGCGCCGATCGGTGACCCGGAGTTCGACGCAGCCGAGGTTCGTCCGGAGCACGGAATGCTCAGTCTCCGCTCGAGCCTGGACGTCTACGCGAACCTGCGGCCGGCGCGCGACGGCAGGATCGATCTGCTGATCGTCCGAGAGCTCGTCGGCGGGCTTTACTACGGAGCCCGTGGTGTCAGGGCGGACGGAACGGTCTTCGACACCCTCGAGTACCACCCGCGCGAGGTCGTGCGCATCGCACGGCGCGCATTCGAGCTTGCACGGTCGCGGCAGGGGCGGCTCACGTCCGTCGACAAGGCGAACGTTCTCGACACATCGCGCATGTGGAGGCGAGTCGTTGGCGAGGTCGCCGCGGATTACCCGGACGTCCAGTTGGACCACATGCTCGTCGACAATGCGGCGATGCAGCTTGCGAGCCGGCCTGAGCAGTTCGACGTCCTCGTCATGGAGAACATGTTCGGAGACATTTTGAGCGACCTGGCAGCGGCCGTGACCGGCGGGCTCGGGCTGGCGCCCTCAGCGAGTCTCGGAGACGACGGGCCCGGGATCTTCGAGCCTGTGCACGGGTCGGCTCCGGACATCGCCGGAAGAGGCATCGCCAATCCGGCCGCCATGCTCCGTTCGACGGCGCTCCTGCTCGAGCACGCGCTCGCGATGCCCGAGGAGGCGCGTTGCCTGGAGCGTGCTGTCGAGGAGGTAATGCGCGAACGCCCTACACCGGATCTCGGCGGCACGGCGACGACAACCGAGTTCGGTGCCGGAGTCCTCGAAAGGCTGGGCGGATGAAAGGGCTCCAGGGGTGGCTCCGGGAGCTCTCCGAGCGTGCAAGCCCGCGTACGGCGCTCCTCTTCGCGCTCGTGCTGGTGCTCGTGGTCGTCTGGCTCGTGTCGCTGATGCTCCAGGGGTCAGCGGGTTGAGCATCGTCCAAAGCCACAGCAGGCGCCTCAGGTCCAATTCGGCACATCCGGCGCGAATCGCGTGCGCAAGACCGCGCTACGCTGACCGCAGGGGGTAACTCAGGGGGGATCCCCCGGGGTTTGAGAGGCCCCGGCGCTACGGCAGGGCCGTGGTTTCGAACGGCGCCTGGTGCTTCTGCTCGTACGCGATGATGTCGGCTTCATGCGTCAGGGCTCGGGCGATGTCGTCGAGGCCGTGCAAGAGGCAGTGCCGCTGGAAGTCGTCGAACTCGAACGGCACGACGAGGCCGCCGGGAGCGGAGATCGTCTTCGTCTCGAGGTCGACAGTTAGCTCACCGCCTCCTGCTACCGAGCTCATGAGCGCCTTAACCGGGTCCGGCGGCAGGGCGACAGGGAGGAGCCCGATCTTCACGCAGTTCGAGATGAAGATGTCGGCAAACGACGGCGCTACCACGACCTCGAACCCGTAGTCCTGAAGCGCCCAGGGGGCGTGCTCGCGAGAGGAGCCGCAGCCGAAGTTTCGGCCTGCGAGCAAGATCTTCGCCCCCTGCGCCTCGGGTCGGTTCAGCTCGAAGTCCGGGTCCTCGCCCAGTCGAAGAAGAGGAACTCGCCGAAGCCGGACCGCTCGACGCGCTTCAAGAATTGCTTCGGGACGATCTGGTCCGTGTCTACGTCCGCGCGATCGAGCACGGCAGCAGGAGCCGTCACCGAGCGGAACGCTCTCACCGAGCCTCCGCCAGGTCGCGGATGTCGACGAAGCGCCCCTCGAGCGCGGCCGCCGCTGCGAGCGCCGGTGAAACCAGGTGTGTGCGACCGCCGCGTCCCTGCCTGCCCTCGAAGTTCCGGTTGGAGGTCGAGGCGCACCGCTCGCCCGGCGCGAGGACGTCCGGGTTCATCCCGAGGCACATGGAGCACCCCGCCCGCCGCCATTCGAACCCGGCGGCCTCGAAGATCCGGTCGAGCCCTTCGTCCTCGGCCTGGCGCTTGACGCCGGCCGACCCTGGAACCACCATCGCCCGGACACCATCACGAACGCGTTTACCGGCGACGACACCGGCTGCGATGCGGAGATCCTCGATGCGCGCGTTCGTGCAGGAGCCGATGAAGACGCGGTCGATGGCGATGTCCTGAATCGGCGTGCCGGGCTCGAGGTTCATGTAGACGAGCGCCCGCTCGACGGTCTCCCGCTCTTCCGGGTCCGAATAGTCCGCCGGATCCGGGACGACGCCGTGGATCGGCGCGACCATCCCCGGGTTCGTTCCCCAGGTCACCTGCGGCGCCAGGTCGGCCACGTCGATCTCGATCTCAGTGTCGAAGACCGCGTCCGAGTCGGATGCGAGCGTGCTCCAACGGTCCAGGGCGCGCTCCCACTCGGCGCCCTGCGGAGCTGCCGGGCGCCCTTCGAGGTAGGCGAACGTCGTGTCGTCCGGCGCCACCATGCCGGCCCGCGCCCCGGCTTCGATCGACATGTTGCAGATGGTCATCCGGCTCTCCATCGAAAAGCCGCGGATGACATCGCCGGCGTATTCGAGGACGTGCCCGGCCCCGCCCGAGACTCCGAGCCGCCCGATCGCGCCGAGAATGACGTCCTTGGCCGTGAGGCCGGGCGGCAGCTCGCCGTGGAAGAGGACGCGCATTGCTCGTGGCTTCACCTGTGGCAGGCATTGCGTCGCGAGCACGTGCTCGACCTCGGACGTCCCGATACCGAACGCCAGCGCGCCGAACGCCCCGTGTGTAGAGGTATGCGAGTCTCCACAGACGATCGTGAGTCCGGGCTGCGATAGCCCGAGCTCGGGCCCGATCACGTGAACGATCCCTTCTCTGCCGCTCCCGGTTGCATAGAGGGGGACCCCGAACTCCGCGCAGTTTCGCTCGAGCGCTTCGAGCTGCGCCTGCGAAAGAGGGTCTGCCGGCCCCGCGCCGGTGGCGACGTTGTGATCCATCGTCGCGAGCGTCAGGTCGGGGCGACGGACCCTCCGACCGGCGAGTCGAAGCCCCTCGAAGGCCTGCGGCGATGTGACCTCATGCACCAGATGCAGGTCGACCCAGAGCAGGGCTGGCTCGCCCGGGGGCTCGGCCACCAGGCGACTTTCCCACACGCGGTCGAAGAGGGTCTTCGGCATGTCCCCATTGTGGCTGTTGGAGGGCCGCTCGAGTCGGAGGCAGGTCCTACGAGGTGGAGCGAAGAGCCTTGATGAGCTCGCTCTTCGTCATCTCGGAGCGGCCCGGAATGTCAGCCTTCTGGGCGCGCTCGTACAGCTCGTCCTTGGTCATCTCCTCGAGATTCGAGCCACGACCCCGTTTCAGCGGTGTCTGGTCGAGCATTCCGCGGACGGCGTCGCGGTTTCGAAGCAGGAAAGCTACCGCTATGCCGAGCGCTCCTCCGAGGAATAGGAATCTCATCCAGCCACCTCCTTGCCAGAGGGCGCTACCCGGGCAGCCGGGTCTAACCGCCGTCAGCGTGCGGGCTGCAATCCTAGTGAGTGAGGGTCACGAAAGCCATCGCGCCAGTCTCCGCACCCAGTTTCCGCACCAACGGCTATCAGGCAGACTCCAAAAGCGCATGGACGCGCGCGCAAAGCAAGTCGCCCGAAACGAGAGCCTCTTCCGCGAGGTCAACGAGCGGATCGAGGAGATTGCCGAAACGATGTTCAAGTCGTCGCATTCCGGTTTCTTCTGCGAGTGCGGCGATGCCGACTGCCTCGAGCTCATGGAGCTCACCGTCGAGGAGTACGAAGAGATCCGCTCCGACCCGAGGCGCTTCGTGGTCAAGCCCGGACACGAGATTCCCGACTTCGAGCGAGTCTTCGAGCGGGAGAACTACTACGTCGTTCAGAAGATCGGGGACGCTGGCGAGGTCGCCGAGAGGCTCGACCCCAGATCCTGACACCGTTGTGTTCCATTCCCTCGACTTCGTGTACGTCCCGGCCCGAGACGTCGATGCCGCCGCGCACCGGTACGTCGAGCAGTTGGGTGCGGAACTGGTCTGGAAGGTGCGAGGCATGGGAACCGTCGTCGCCTGCCTGCGGATCTCGGACGCAGGGCCGCTGATCCTCCTGAGCGGCCATCTCGAGGGCACCGATCCGATCCTGATCTACCGCGTGTCCGACTACGCCTCCGCGGTCTCACGCCTTCGAGCTGCCGGAATCGACGTACGGGAGCTCGAGATTCCGCATGGCCCTTGTGCGAGCTTCCGGGCCGAGGGCGGGCAGCGCCTTGCGGTCTACGAGCTCACGCGGCCGCAGGTCGCAGAGCACTTCGTCGGCCGCATCGACGACTGATTCGACGACAGCCGTTGGCTGTCAGCCGACTCCTAACGAGGCATCGCGGTCGACTGCCTCACTGGGAGCGGTCACCCAGGCAACGACGCTTTCGGCGCGGCCTCGAAGATCAAGCGTCCGTTCCTCGAGTCCGGCGGTGTCGAGCTTCGAGGCCTTCGCCGCAGCGCTACTGATGACGATTTCCCCCGCCTTCGCCAAGGAGGCGAGCCGCGCTGCTGTGTTCACCGAGTCACCAAGTGCGGTGAAGTCCACCGCGTCTCCCTCGCCGACCGTGCCGACGAAGGCGACACCGGTGTGGACACCAGCGCCGACGGGGATCCAGGGCTCACCTTCGCTGTGACCTGTCTGCGCAAGTAGCTCGCGCGCAGCGTCGATCGCGTCCGCCGCGTGATCGGTGCCGGCGAAGCCGGGGATGAAGAGGGCGACGACCTGATCCCCGACGAACTTGTCCACGATGCCGTTCCTGCGATCGACGGCGACAGCGGCAGCACCATAGAAGCGCGCCATCAGTTGGGAGAACTCCCCGGAGCCAATCTGCTCCGCGAGAGCTGTCGAGCCGCGGACGTCCGCGAAGAGAAACGAAAGCTCGATCTCGGCCCCGCCCGGCCTCTTTTCCAGCGCGTGGATGCAGCCGCGGCAGATGCGCCGGTTGAGACGCGAGGGGCCGAAGCCGATGAACCGCATCAGGTTCCCGGGTGGGCCGAACGGGGTGTCGCAGAGCTTGCAGCGGGGGTCGGTGGGGATCGCTCGCGAAATCCGGCGCATCCACGGGCTCCAGCACATGTGCCCGCGGGCCTCGCCCATGAGGACCCGCCGCCACTTTTCGTCGTGCGGGGTCTTCGGGTCGCTCACTGCACGCCTCGAGCCCCGGACGCTTGCGCCAGTTTCCCACGAAGCCAGTCGAGCTCGAAGCCGTCGTCCGGAGCCGGATCGGCGTCGCTCTCACTGAGGATCAACTCGGCGTCGTCGAAAAGCGCGCGCGCCCGGTCGTCTTTGCCCCGAGCGAAGGCGACGACGGCTCGGTTCAAGTGCGTCATCGCAGCGCCATAGGCATCGTCGGAAGCGCCGAGCTCCTCACACTCCACGAAGTAGCGCTCCGCGGCGTCGATGTTTCCGCGATGGATCTCGACGTGGCCGAGGTTGTGGAGCTCGACGCCCACCATCCCCAGGTCGCCGAGGTGTCGATTCAGGGCCAGGCTCTCTGCGAAGAGAGCCGCGGCCCGGTCGTAATCGCCGGTCAGGCGAGTGCCCTGGGCCTGCATGTGCAGCGGCGCCTGCCCCATGGCCGGGTCGAGCGTACGGGCGAACTCGCGCGCCTGGGCTGCAAGCGAGCGAGCATGATCGTACTTGCCGTCGAGGAAGGCCACCCGGCTGAGTCCGAGGTGGGCGAGTGCCAGCGCTTCCGGGTCCTGCACCGCACGGGCGGCCTCCAGGGACGCTTCGCTTCTCAGGCGCGAGTCTTCCTGCGCCCCCACCATGAAGGCGAGCAGTCCGTCCCCGTACAGCGCGAGCGCTTTCGCCCGCGTAGGTTCTACCTCCCGGCCGTCCAGCACAGCGGCTAAAAGCACCCGCCCTTCGAGTGGGTCGCGGGCCAGCACCCAAAGCCGCCAGACATTTGCAGCGAGCTCAGTCGCTTCGTTGTCGGCTCCACTCTCCAGCAGGAACCGAGCTGCAGCCGCGAAGGACTCTTTCTCCGAGAGGAGCTGCTCTGCCCATGCGTCCTGGTCCGCGAGTACCGGACTGCCCGAAGAAGACGGAAACCGCCACCGGACCTCGCGGGAACGCTCGAGCAGGCGGCGCGCCTCTTCCGAGCTCACATCTCGACCGCTATTCAATGCTTCCTACTCAGACGGAGCGGCACAGGATCGAACCTAACGTAGCTGAGGCCGCGGGCCTACCGCGTTGAGCCTTGGGCGTCTCCCGTGCGTGCCCGCAGGCGCCGGGCGGCCAGGTCGACGGCCTCGACGATGCCGGCGTAGCCGGTGCAGCGGCAGATGTTGCCGGCGAGCGCCTCTCTGATCTCGCGCTCGTCCGGATCCTGGTGCTCGCGCAGGTACGCCTCGAGGGACATGAGGAAGCCGGGAGTGCAGAAGCCGCACTGAAGCGCGTGCGTCTCTCGAAAGGCCTCCTGGAGCGGGTGCAACTGGCCGTCGGGCCCGGCCAAAGCCTCGACGGTGCGTACAGAGCGGCCGTCCGCCTGCACGGCCAGCATGAGGCAGGATCGCACCGGCTCCTCGTCGAGCTGAACCGTGCAGGCACCGCAGACGCCGTGCTCGCAGCCCACGTTCGTTCCGGTAAGCCGCACGTCGTGCCGGATGAAGTCGGACAGAAGCGTGCGAGGGTCGACGACCGCCTCGTAGCGCCGGCCGTTGATCTCGAGCGCGATCGGTCTGGTCACGCGGCTTCCTTCGCGCGGGCGGCCGCCTTCGTCAATGCCCGCGCGGCGAGCTCATGTGCGAGAGTGCGCCGGAACTCGCGGTCGAAGGGCGCCTCGACGTCCTCGGCCGCCAGGGCGGCTGCCTCTCGAAGATTTTTGGCACTCGGCGGACGGCCCTCGAGAGAGGCCTCCGCACCCGCCGCCCGCCGAGGCGCCGGCCCGGCGGCGAGCAGCACGATCGCAGCCCGTTCGCACGTCCCGCGCTGGCCGAGCGTGAGCACGGCCGCCGCTCCGCCGACTGCAAAGTCTCCGTGTGTCCTTGCATGCTCGACGATGGCCGTTCCGGTGCGCGGCGGAACCGGCGGGACCTCGATCTCGACCAGGAACTCGTCCGGCTCGATTGCAGTCGAGAGAAATCCGAGAAAGAGCTCCTCCGCGCCGAGCGTTCGCGTGCCGCGCATCGAGCGAAGGTGGAAGCGCGTGTCAAGAGCGGTGAAGACGGCGGGGAGCTCGGAGGCCGGATCGGCATGGGCGACGGACCCGCCGACGGTGCCGCGCGAACGGATCTGCGGGTGGCCGGAGAGCTGGACGGCCTCGCGGAGGAGAGGCCAGTACAGGCCGACGACCCGTGACCGCTCGAGGGCCGCCGCGCGGGTGAGCGCGCCGATCCGCAGCACGCCGTCGCGGCGGCGCAGGTAATTGAGCTCGGCGACCCTGTTCAGGTCGATGAGACGCGCCGGCCGCGCAAGCCTGAAGTTCAGCAGGGGGACGAGGCTCTGACCCCCCGCGAGCACCTTGGCGTCCTCACCGTGGCGGGCGAGGAGGGCAAGCGCCTCCTCGAGCTCCGTCGGCGCGTCGTACTCGAAGGGAGCAGGCTTCACCGGCGCTCGACGACGATGATGACCTTGCGCGATCGCGCCGCAAGCGCGAGCCCGAGCACCGCGGCTCCCAAGAGTGCGATCCAGCCGTACCGGCGAAGCAGCGGGCCCCACGCCGCGCTCCCTACGTCGAGGACCTCCTCTTTCGCCGCCGCGGGAACGCCCACGTCACCGCCGAGAACCTCTGCTTCGAGCCGGGAGGCGAACTGGTCGAGCAGGCGGCTCGACACGTCTTCGAGGATCCCACGGCCGAACTGCGCCGCCTTGCCGGTTATGTCGAGCTCGGTCTCGACGATGACGCGCGTGCCTCCAGCCTCGTCGGGAACGAGCCGGTTCGTGATCGTCGCCGTGGCCGTTCCCTGGCCGCGTGCCTCGCGGCCCTGAACTCGAAAGGTCGCGACCCGCTCGTCCTCGTCGGCGTCTTCCAGCGTGGCCGCACCGGTGTACTCGGCCGTAACCGGACCCAGCTTCACGCGCATGCTGCCGCGGTAGACGCCCTCCACTCCGTCCCCCTCGATCGAGGCTCCAGGCAGCGCCCGCACGACGCGAGCTACGTCCAGCAGGGTCCGCCACGTCTCGTCGAGGGGTGCTGCCACAACGACTTCGTTCTTCAGCTTCATGGGCTCATTCCTCCTTGTGGAGCGCTCGCCAGACCTTCTCCTCCGTGAACGGCGGATCGAGGCCGGCCACCCCTTTCGCGGCGAGCGCGTCCGCAACGGCATTCCCGACGGCTGCGGGGACCCCGATCGCGCCACCCTCCCCGATCCCCTTCGCGCCCAGTGGATTCAAGGGCGTCGGAATCTCGACGAACGCACTCGCGATGGGCGGCACCTCCACGGCCGTCAACAGACTGTAGTCCGCGAACGATGCTGTCCGGAGCTGGCCGCTCTCGTCGTAAACCGCCTCCTCGGCGACGCACTGGCCGAGCCCCTGAACGGAACCACCGACCACCTGTCCCTCGGCGAGAAGCGGATTCACGATGCGCCCGGCGTCGTCAGCCGCGGCCAGCCGGAGGACACGCAAGGCGCCGATCGCCTCGTCGATCTCGACGACGGCGGCGTAAGCGCCCGAGGAGAAGAGCAGGTCCGAGCTGAACCGGGCTTGCGCCTCGAGGCCCCCCGCGGCGGCCGCGACCTCGCGCAACGTGACCGAACGGGTCGAATCCCCAGAGACCACGAACCGTCTCTCTCGCCACTCGATGTCCTCTGCGGCGGCGTCCAGAAGCTTTGCGGCAACAGGTCGTCCTAGCTCGCGGGCGCTCGCTGCGGCCTCCACGACTGCCGATCCCCCCATCGCGATCGACCGGCTCGCGAACGTCCCCGTTCCGGCCGGGACCTCCGCAGAGTCTCCCCAGCGGACCTCGACGTCGTCGGGCGCGACGCCGAGCTCGTCGGCGGCGATCTGCGCAAAGGCGGTCTCGTGGCCCTGGCCGTGAGGCGAGGAGCCCGTCCGCACGACCACCTGGCCCTCGGACGACATCTCGAGCTCGGCCGACTCCCAGAGCCCGCCGCACCGTTCGAGCGCCATCGCCACGCCCGCGCCTATGAGGCGACCCTCGTTCTGCGCGGCTTGGCGCTCGTCGTCCCAGCTCTCGGCGTGTACGAGGCCCAGGACGGTGTCCAGGCAGTGCTCGTAATCACCAGAGTCGTAGACCCACCCGAGCGCCGTCTCGTAGGGAAACGCATCGCGGGACACGAGGTTCCGCCGCCGCATCTCGACCGGGTCGATCCCTACCTCGCGAGCCGCCAGGTCAACCGTGCGCTCGATGATGTAGGCGGCCTCAGGCCGCCCCGCGCCCCGGTAGGGGCCAGTCGGAACCTTGCTCGTGGCCACACCGACGAGCTCGACCTCCGCTGCCGGGATTGCGTAGGCGCCGGTGAGGAGCATGGCGGTGGTATGCGGCGAAACGGCTGTCGTCGGGTAGAGATAGGCACCCACGTCCGAGTACAGGCGAGCCCTAAGGGCGAGCATCCGCCCGTCGCCCCCGAGGGCGAGCTCGACGTCGGCTTCCAGGCCGCGACCCTGATAGGCGGCGAGGAAGTTCTCGAGGCGATCCTCGGCCCATTTCACCGGGCAGTTCAGGTCAATGGCGAGCACCGCTGCGACCGCGATCTCCGGCCCTACCGCCCCCTTGCTTCCGAAGGCGCCTCCCACGTCGGGAACGACGATGCGCAGTCGCTCGCGGTCTCGGCCGAGCACGTGGCCGAGCTGCGCGAGCGGCCGGTGCGGGTCCTGAGCCGAGCACCGAATCGTGAGCAGGTCGGTCGACGCGTCGTACTCGGCGATGGCGCCCCGGGGCTCGATCGGAGCGGCGATGAGCCGGGGGATGCGAAAGGAAGCGGAGACAACGCAGTCCGCCGCGGCGAATGCGCCGCCAACGTCGCCGCGCGAGCGCGCCCAGCGGACGAGATCGTCTCCCGATTCCTCGTGCAGGAGCGGCGGCGCAGCCGGATCGCGGCGTACGTCCAGAACCGGAGCGAGCGGCTCGTAGTCGCATCGAACGAGCTCGGCGGCGTCCTCTGCTTCCGCGCGCGTCCGGGCCGCAACTGCTGCGACCCCTTCGCCGACATAACGGACCTTGTCCCGCGCAAGCACCGGATGGCCGCAGTCCGCGACCACTCCGTCTTCGACCGACCCGGCCGGCAGTGTTGAGACACGACCCGCGAGGTCGGCACCAGTGACGACGGCCAAGACACCGGGGGCCGCGCGCGCGGCCTCCACGTCAATCGTTCCGAGTCCTGCGTGAGCATGCGGGCTGCGGACGAACGCAAGCTGCAGTGCTCCTTCGGGATCGAAGTCGTCGAGGTAGCGCGCTGCCCCCGTCAGAAAGCGCGTGTCCTCGCGCCGACGTAGTGGAAGCCCCACGTGATTCATGCCGTGCTCTCGGAGAGCGCGCCCAGGATGACCTGGAGGGCGGCAATGCCCTCTGCGGCGCCGGTTTCCGGGACGGTCCCGCCGCGGATCGCGCGTCCGAACTCCTCGAGTTCCTCCGCGAGGGGATCGCGCGGATCGAAGGTGACGTCCTCGACCTCGTCCTTCTTGATCAGTGAGAGAGTTGTCGCCCCGTCGACTAGCTCAGCGTTGGGCCACACGGACATGTCGACGCGGTACTCGAGCACAGCCAGAGTTCCATAGAGGCGGAGAAAGAACGTGTGCGGGGAGACGTAGCTTCCAGTGATGGCACCGACGGCGCCGCTCTCGAAGCGGAGCGAGACGGCGCCCACGTCGTCGATCTCCGCCCGGGTTACGAGGCGCGCGAAGACTCCGTGGGACTCGGCAACCGGCCCGAGCCAGTAGCGGAGGGTGTCCGCGTGGTGGATCCCGAGCTGCAGCAGGGGGCCACCTGGTGCCCGTCTCCGGTACCACCGCCATGCTTCGGGGACGAGCTTGCCCGGGAGCGAGAAATTCGCCTCGGCGAGGACGACCGTGCCGAGAGTCTCTTCGTCGAGCAGGGCTTTCACGCGCCGCGCGGCCCCGAACCGACGGAAGGCATGGCCGACAGAAAGGACGAGCCCGTCAGACTGGAAGCGGTCGCGCATCTCCGAACCGGCTTCGACAGTGTCGGCGATCGGTTTCTCGACGAAGACGTGCTTCCCCCGGTCTGCGCAGGCGAGCCCCTGCGGAGCGTGGAGGTCGTTCGGGGTGACGAGCAGGACGCCCTCGACGTCGGGATGCTCGATTGCAGCCTCGAACGACTCCGCCGCCTCGATGCCTCGCTCGGCGGCAAACTCCTCGCGCCGCCCCGCGTCACGGCTGAAGCAGGTGACCAGCCTGATGCCCGCTACCCGAGAACAAGCAGCGGCGATCCTCGGGCCCCACATGCCCGTTCCGCCGATCAGAGCCACACCGACGGGGTCCGTCACGCCGCGGCGACGAGTGGCTCGAGGGGAACGTCGTGCAGCGACTCCGCGCCGTCTTCGCGGACGACCGTGAGCTCTCCGAGCTGGAGGCCCATTTTCTCGTCCGGAGTGATCGGGTTCGGCTGGACGACGATGGCCATGCCACGTTCGAACGTCGCTCCGCCGTCCTCGGGTGGATGGCCGAGCTGCGTCCGGTCGACGATCGGCGGCATGATGTCGACCCCGTAACCATGCACCAGGTCGTCGTAGATCGCGTAGCCGGCCTCGCGGATGGGCTCGCCGGCGCGAATGACGTCGGCCTCTGTGACGCCGGCCTGAAGCACAGCGAGGATCGCCTGGTAGGACTCGAGGGCGACGTCGAACATCCGCTGCCAGTCGCGGGTGGGATCAGCTCGGACGAAGATGGGCCGCTGGATCTGCCCGGTGTAGCCCCAGTAGGAGGCGCTGAACTCGGTGATCACGACGTCGCCGGCCGCGATCCGGCGACGCGACGGGTTCTGCGCCGGGAGGCATCCGTTGGGCTCGTCCATGGCCATGGAGCGGAGGAACATGATCCGTGGAATGCCGCCTTCGGAGCGGTACGCGCTCTCCGCGATCGCGACGAGCTCGACGTCGGTCATGCCAGGCCGGGCCTGCTCGGCGAGCGCGAGGATCGCCTGATCGGTCAGCGCGGCGCCCCTCCGCAGCCAGTCGATCTCCTCCTCCGATTTGATTGCCCGCAGGCGCTGGAAGGACGACGTCACGTCCACCAGCTCGAGATCCGGCAGCGTCTCTCGGAGGCGCTGGTGGTGTGCATACGGCATTCCCATCGAGAACTTCGAGTTCACGCCCACGAGCCCCGCGCGTCCTCGCTCGAGCCCGAGGTCAACGAGGCGCGCCGCCACGGCCGCAGCGGGGTCGTAGCCGCCCCACTCGACGATCGGGACGTCGCTCACCTCGCGGGCATTTGGGACATGATTGGTCAGGCCCGTGTAGAGCGCTGCCTCCTGCGCCTCGTCCTTCGGCACGACGAGATACGAGTGATGGAGATCGAGATGGTTGGAGAGCCAGAAGGCGTTCGCCATGTTCCCGCGGCTCACACCCGAGTTGCCGAAGAGCACGAGTGCTTCGAGGTCGTTGTTTCGCACGAGGTCGCGCGCGAGCCCGAAACGCCGCTCCATCTCCGCGGGCGAGAACTTATCCCACATCTGCGAGCTCCTTTCGAATCCAGTCTGCGACGAGCGGCCGGTACTTGTACGGGACGTTGTTGCAGACGTGGGTGCCCTCCTCATAGACGACGAAGCGCGCGCGAAGCGCCTCGGCGGCGATCCGGCGCGTCTGCTCCCACGGGATGATGCGGTCGAGCTTGCCGGTAACTATGAGTGCCGGCTGGCGGAGCTCGCCGATGACCGGTCCTAGATCGAGCTGGAGCGCTTTTTCCCGGGCGGCCTCATCGTCACCGGCGCCCGAGTGGTGCCTGAACGCCTCGCGCGTCAGCGCCGGGAGGCCGGCCCAGCATTCGCCGAAGTTGAACGGGCCGCTGACCCCGGCGACTGCCCGGATCCGCGGCTCGCCGGCAGCCGCACGTGGCGCGTAGTACCCACCCAGACTGACCCCGACGGCCCCGACCCGGTCGAGGTCGAGGTCTCGGCGTCCGGCGAGCACGTCGAGCGCCGCCGCCACGGCCTGCTCGTACTCCGGTCGGATGTGGGTCGTGAAGCCGCTCTCGCCCTGCCCGGGACCATCGAGTGAAAGGGTTGCCAGGCCTCGATGGAGGAAGACGTTCTCCCAGTTGAAGAACTCCTCTTTCGTCGAGTCGAGGCCCGGGATCAGGAGCACGAGCGGCGGACGCGCCTCGCTTCCGGACCGGCGGAGGTTTCCGACCAGCTTTGTTTCTTCGAAGGGGATCTCGATTCGCTCGGCTTCCGGGTCGAGATGCCGGTGAGCTGCATAGATGCACTCGATCGCGTGCACGGTCGCTTCGCGGTGCCGCTCGAGGTCGAGCGTCCAGACGAACTTGGCAAAGTGGTATGACAGGGCGGCGCGCACGAACGCTTCTCCTGCGGTCACGCCGTCGCCGGCCTCCTCGGCTTCGGCGGCGAGCGCGCGATGCTCGCCCGCGCTCTCCGCCCAGGCGCCGAGCCACTCGTCCCAGCGCTCGATCCGCGCGGTCGTCCGCCGGAAGTCGTTGAAGTCGACTCCCTGTGAGACGAAGCGGGGCGCCCAGTTCGCGATCGCAGCCTCGACCCGCGCGTCAGGCACCGGCAACCACCTGCTCGAGTGAAATCCCCAGATCCTCGAGGAGGACTGCCGCCGCGTTCCGGCCGGGCGCCGCCGAGACTGACCCGCCGGGATGCGTGGTCGCCCCCGTCTGGTAGAGGTTGGAGATCGGCAGTCGCGGCTGAAAGCGGAGCGCCCCCGACTGTGACGGCCCGAGATCGCCGCCGTGGCACGTTCCGTGCCAGTTGTGCTCGTTCATGCGCTCGAGGTCGAGCGGACTCTTGACCACCTGCGCGAGAATCGTCTCCTCCGTCATGTTCGGCGCGTAGCGGCGCAACTCGGCGAGGTTCCGGGCCGCGGCCTCCTCTTTGACCTCGTCCCAGCGCTCCGGGCCACCCTCGGCCAGGTCGTAGGGCTGAAACCCGATCACCTTCAGCACGTGCTTGCCCTCAGGAGCCCGAGAGGGATCGGCAACGGTGGCGCAGACGACCAGCAGGACCGGCTCGTCCAGAGCGAGAAGCCCACGCTCGGCCTCCGACCCGAGGCGGAGAAGGCGATCGACGGACGCGGCCGTTCCCGAGGCGACCGGGGTCACCGGGCCGCTCTCCGCACCGTACGTCGGCGCCTCGGTGGTGGCCAAGTGCGTGGGAAAGAGGCTGATGCCGCCCCGCCAGGAATCGACCGCATGAACGAACTCCTCGCCCCACTCATTGGCCGGCGCGAGCTCGACGAGCTGCTTGACGTGGATGGTGGACACGACGGCTTTTTGCGCGAGGAAGCGCTCCCCGGCCTCCGTCTCGACACCCTTGCACCGCCCTCCCTCGAGGATGAGGCCGGTCACACGCCGGCCGGTGAGGATCGTGCCCCCGCGTTCCTCGATCAACCGCTCGAGGGCGAGCGGCAGGGCAGCCGAGCCGCCCCGTGGGAGCACCCAGCTGTTCTCCTGGCGGCCGTAGGTCAGGGAGTACGTGAGGAGACCGGTGCCAGGCCGCTCGGGTGGCTGCACGGTCATGAGGCTCATCCAGAGCATGAAGGCCCGAGCGTGCGGGTCTTCGAACTGGCCACGGACGACGTCCCAGGCGCTCATCGCGAGCCGCCGGCGCCACCGCCCGTCGAGCACGTCCTCCGGGCGCGGCGCGCGCCCGATCGGGTTGTTCCGGTAGGCCCCGAACACACGCTTGACGGCGTCGTACTCGCCGATCAGGCGTCGGTAGGCGTCGGCATCCGAACGCGAGAACTTCGCGAACTCCTGGCACGTGCGCTCGAGGTCGCGCCATAACGTGATCGAGGTGCCGTCGGGAAAGGGGAGGTGGAGGACGGGGTCCGGATGGAGGTACTCCAGTCCGTATTCCTCGAGCCGGAGCTCGCGGACGGCCGGGTTCGCCTGGATCAGGTTGTGTGCAGTCGAGCAGGAGTCGTGGAGGAAGCCCGGGAGCGTCAGCTCCTCCGTTGCGGTATTACCGCCCACCACCGATCGAGCCTCGAGCACGAGCACCTGAAGCCCTGCGCAGGCGAGGTAGGCAGCCGCGACCAGGCTGTTGTGTCCGGCCCCTGCCACGATCACGTCGGGCTCCGAGGTCATCGACTAGCCTTGGCTCCGTGGCGCGCATCAGCTACGTCGACCCCGGTTCCTTGACTGACCCCGAGCTGGTCGTCTACCTCGAAGAGGCCCGCCGCTACGGGACTCCGCGGCCCGAGACGCAGGCGATCCGCTCGCACGTTCCCGCCGTCGCGAAGGCGTTCTCCCGGGCCTGGAACGCCATCTTCCGGGAAGGGCTCGTCGAGCATCCGCTCAAAGAGCTCTGCCGCGTCTACGTCTCGAAGACGATCGACTGCCACTACTGAGGGTCCCAACGGTCTCTCCGGGGCGGAGAGCAAGGGTTGACCGAGCGGGACTACGAAGACCTCCTCGATTTCGAGAGCTCCGACCGCTTCGGAGAACGCCAGAAGGCGGCACTGCTCTACACGAGCATGCTCGTCTGGAATCCGGAGGGCGCCGACGAGGCAGTGTGGGCTCGCCTGCGCGAGCACTTCACCGACGAGCAGATCGTCGAGCTCGGCTCCTTCGTCTGCCTGACCTACGGCCAGCAGCGGGTGATCAAGACCTGGGGCGTCGGCCACGGTGAGCTCCTCGCGGATACGACCGTCGGACTCGCTCCGAGCAAGGTGGAGAGCTAGGTGGCGCACCTGCCGGGAAACGCCGGAGAGATCCGCGGGCGCGTGCCGGCGGTGCTCGAGTCGTACGCGTTCCTCCGCGACAACGTCCTCCGCGACGGAGTGGTCGACCCGGCGCTCAAGGAGCTCTGCTTCCGCTACCTCGCCGAGGACCCGGAGACGATGGACTTCGGCGGCTTCGAGGGGCGGGAGCGCCTCGCCCTCGAATGGTGCCATGCGATCGCCTGGGATTCGGACGCGGCGGACGACGCTCTCTGGAGCCGGCTGCACGCGGAGTTCAGCGAGCAGGAGCTGGTCGACCTCGGCTGCGCGATCGGTTTCGAGCTCGGGCAGCAGCATTGGCGCCGGACCGTCGGCCTGACTGCGCGCGACGAGCCCGCTCAAGCCTCGGGCTCCTGACCGAGGAGCCGCCGCGCGTTCCCACCGAGAATCGCCTGCTCCTCGTCGGGTGCCAGTCCGAGCGCGCGGACGATCTCGGCCGGCCGCTCGACGCCCATGTCGAAGGGGTAGTCGGAGCCGCAGAGCACGCGGTCTGCTCCGGCAAGGGCTACCACCTCACGAAGCACGTTTTCGTCGTGCGTGACCGTGTCGAAGTAGAACCGGCTGAGCGAGTCGTCCGGAGACTCGCCGAGGCGTGAGCGCGCCTGCGGCTGAAACGAGTGCGCATGGCGAAGCCGTCCGCGTAGGGCCGGGAGGGCGCCGCCACCGTGGGCAAGAAGCACACGGAGCCCCGGGTGACGCTCGAGAACGCCGGCCATCACCATGTGCGCAGCAGTGACCGTCGTCTCGAGTGGGTTCCCGACTGCGTTCCAGAGGTAGAAGTCGTCGAAGACCGGCTGGTCGAAGCCGCGTGTCGTCGGGTGGATGAAGATCAGAGCGCGGGTTTCCTCAGCCGCTGCCCAGAAGTCGCTGAAGCGCTCGGCACCGAGGTAGTCGCCGTTGAAGCTCGCGGCGACCTCGACACCGGAGAGGCGACCGTCGTCCATCAGCTCGACCAGCGTCTCGGGACGCTCGAGATCCGCCGTCCCGAGTGCGGCCACCCGCTTCCCGACCATGGCCGCAAGCGCCTCGTTCTGGCGAGCCGGCTCGCGCCCGAGCAGCGTGACCCAGGAGCAGAGGACGACCATGTCCACGCCGGCCCGATCCTGTTCCTCCAGGATGCGCTCCAGATCGACGAACTCACGGACGGCGGAGCGGATCGAGCGGCCCCCGAAGTCAACCACCTGAGCGCCGTCCTCCCAGCGAACGTGGGCTCCCAGGCCGGGAACGATGACGTGCGCGTGTGCGTCGACGATCACGGCTCAGGCCTCCAGCACAAGGACGAGACCGCCGGCGACGACGAGGGCGCCCCCGGCCCAAATCTGCGCGTTCACGCGCTCGACGTCACGTCCCATGAGCATGGGGGAGAGTAGGAGGACGACCGGCACGGAGAGGAGGCCGAGAGCGAGCACGACCGCCACTGCAGTGTGGTCGAGCGCGACCCAGCGTGCCCACACCGAGAGTCCGACCATCCCGCCGGCCAGGAGCTTGAAGCCGAGGGCGTCCCACGAGCCCAGCGCCGGCCCTTCGACACGCGGCCGCAGAGGAAGGGCGAGCCCGTAGACGGTGACCGCGACGAGCATGCCGAGCGTCAGGCCCAGCAGCGGCGAAGACAGACCCTCGAGCCCTTCCTTGATGAGGATGGGGCTCACCGACCACGCGATGGCAGTCCCGAGGCCGGGCAGAGAGTCGCGCCAGCCGACGTCCCATCCCACCTCGGCGACCCGCTCGAGCGAGACGACGAGGGCGCCGCCCAGCACGAGCGCGATCCCGAGCCAGGCAATGAGGTGGGGGAACTCGTGGATCGTGACCGCGGCGATCGCCGCACCGAAGAGCGGATTCGTCGCCAGAAGAGGGCTCGTCCGCGCCGCGCCCACACGCATCTGGCTCATGTTCAGGAGCGTCCAGCCGAGGAAGAAGTGGATGAGGCCCGCGAGCGAGAAGTACACGAGCGAGATCGCTGTGGCGGTCCCGAAAAGGCCGAGATCTTCCGTGACGGCACTTGCGAGCGCGAGCACCCCGAGCGCTACCAGGAGCTGGAGGAACGTCGCGAGGTACGCGTCGCTCATCCCGCCGACTGCGCGGCGGTTGAGCGTCTGAAAGACCCCGAAGCCGAGTCCGGCAGCCGCAGCCAGCAAAGGTCCCGTCACGGGTGAGTGGCTCTGGTTTCCGTTCGTTTCTCGGGATCGCCGGCCGCCTTCCGTGCTGCCGCAGCTGCGCTTCCGCCGAAGAAAAGGTCTCCCATCTCCGGGTTCGCAAGCAGATCCGCGGCTCGGTCCGCCAGGATGACTCGTCCGCTTTCCATCACCACGCCCTGCGTCGCAAGACCAAGGCCGAACCGGACGTTCTGCTCCACGAGAACCACGGTCTTGCCGGCCTCTTTCATGAGGCCGATCGAGTCCGAGACGTTCTGCAGCGCTTTCGGGTCGAGTCCGAGTGACGGCTCGTCGAGGAGGACGAGGACCGGGTCGAGCATCAAGCTCCGGGCGAACTCGACCATTCTTCGCTGGCCGCCCGAGAGGTTTCCAGCCTTCTCGTCGGCACGCTCGCGTACGAGCGGAAAGAGCCCCTCGAGGTTCGCATACCGCTCCCGGACAAGCTGACGCTTGCTGCGGATGACATACGCGCCCATGAGGACGTTCTCCCGGACGGTCAGATTCGGAAAGAGCCCGTGCGACTGCGGCACCTGGACGATTCCGAGCGAGAGGATGTGCGCGGGATCCTGCCGCCCGATCTCCTCGCCGTCGAAGCGCACGGTGCCGAGCCGCGGCACCAGAAGGCCGCTTACGACGCGGAGGACGGTTGACTTTCCTGCCCCGTTCGGGCCGACGATGCACGTGACGGATCCGGGCTCCACGGCGAGGTCCATTCCCTGGAGGACGTCGCCTCCGCCGTAGCCTGCGTAGACGTCCGAGAGCTCGAGCAGCACCTAGCGCACCCCGGCCTGCTGCTCGGCCACGTAGTGCTCCCCGAGGTACGCGTCGAGCACGCGCTCGTCTTTCTGGATCTCGGCCGGGGTCCCGCGAGAGATGCAGCTTCCGCGCGCGAGGACGAGGACCGGATCGCAAAGTCGCAGAACCATCGGCATGTTGTGCTCGACGATCAGAAACGTCTTTCCCTGCCGGTTGAGCTCTCGGATCATCTCGACGATGTGGTCGACGAGCGTCGGATTGATGCCCCCCGCCGGTTCGTCGAGCATAATCAGGCGCGGATCGAGCATGAGTATCTGGGCCAGCTCGACGAGTTTCTGCTGCCCGTAGGAGAGCGCAGCCGCACGTTGCTCGGCAAAGGCACGCATTCCGACGAAGTCGAGGAGCTCCTGTGCCCGTTGTGCCTCGGCTCCGCTGACGGCGTCCGCGGCGAGCTGCCGCCAGGAGAAAGACCGAAGCGGAGCGACGACGTTCTCGAGCACGGTCATCTCGCGGAAGAGACGCGTGATCTGGAAGGTCCGGCCGATTCCCCGGTGGGCGCGCTCCCACGGGGGCAGGCCGTCGATCGGCGTGCCGTCGAACAGGATCTCGCCGGAGTCCGCCTTCATCGTCCCGTCGATGATGTTGAACAGCGTCGTCTTCCCAGAGCCGTTCGGGCCGATCAGGGCGGTGATCGTCTCCTCTTCAACCTCGAGCGCGCAGCCGTCGAGTGCCCGCAGGCCTCCGAAACGCCGGCTCGACGCCCCGCACCTCCAGAAGTGGGCGGCCGGTTCCATGGGCCCGGGCCGGCTCGGCGTCAGCCCCGCGAACGGCGACCGGCCGTTCGATGCGAGCCCCGACCAGAGCCGCCTTGCCGGTACCGCGCCAGCGAGCCCAGAGCTCGGCGATGCTCGGGATCACGCCGCGGGGGAGGAAGAGGACGACGAGCTGCAAGCAGGCCTCCGAAGAAGATCAGCCGTTCGTTCCCACCCGAGAACTCGTTGTTGGTGATCTCGTTTAACGGCTCGAGGATGAAGGCGCCGAGCACCGGCCCCATGATCGTTCCACGCCCGCCCAGGAGCACGGCCAGCGCAACCTGGACGCTGACGACGATGTCGAACATCCCACGTGGGTCGATGAACGTGAGGTAGTAGGCGTAGATACCGCCTGCCGCGCCGATGAAGACCGCGCTCGCGACGAAGCTGAGCACCTTGTAGACGGACGTGTTCACGCCGACGCTCGCCGCCTTGCTCTCGTCCTCCCGGATCGCGATCAACCCCATCCCGAGCTTCGTGCGCCGAATCCACCAGGACATGGCGACCGAGAGGAGCATGAGGCCGAGCAGGCTGTAGTAGAACGGCCAGTTCTGGTAGTCGATGTTCCAGAGCGGCAGCGGCAGCGAGAGGCCGTGGTTCCCGTTCGTCAGCGCCGACCAGTTGAGGGTCACGATCTGCATCACGAACAGGAAGGCGATCGTGAGGATCACGAACGCGTGCCCGCGGGTCCGCGTGAGGACCGAGCCGACGACGGCCGCGAAGATGCCCGCGACAACTGCGGAGATCGGGATGAACCAGAACGGAGAGGCGCCCTCGAACACCCTCAGCGCGAAGAGCGCCGTCGTGTACGCGCCGATCCCGAGGAAAGCGCTCTGCCCGAGCGACACGTAGCCAGTGAAGCCCGAGATGATGTTCCACCCGCTCCCCATGATCGCCAGGAGCAGCGAGAGGATGATCATGTTCTGGTAGTAGAGGTCGTCCGAGACGACCGGGTAGAGCACGAGAGCCACGAGCGCAACCCCCGCGACCACGCGCCAGCCCTGTGCCGTCACGAGCCCAGGGAGGCCCGTTCGGCGCTTCGGCCCCGCCTCCGCGGTCGTCACACGACCACGTCCTCCCGAAGCTTTGCACCCATGATCCCCTGCGGTCGCGCGAGCAGGACGACCATGATCACCGCGTAGGGGACCATCGTCGCCCACCTCGGCGAGATGTATGTCACGGTCATCGTCTCCGCGACTCCGAGGACGAGCGCCCCCACCAGCGCGCCCGGGAGGCTACCCATGCCGCCAAGCACGATGATGCCGAGGAGCCGCGAGATCCACTGGTAGTGCGAGCCGGGCAGGAACGGGTAGAGCACCGACGCAATCGACCCGCCCGCGCCTGTCGTCGCCACCCCGATCGCGAACGTGAGCGCAGCCACCTTGCGAGCGTTCACGCCGACGAGACGCGCCGAGCTGACGTTCTCCGAGACCGCGCGGATGGCCCGCCCTAGCCACGTACGCGTCAACATCATGTACAGCGCTGCGAGGACGCCGATCGCGATCGCGCAGCCGAACAGCTGCGCCTTCGGAAAATAGAAGCCTCCGGCCCGGAAAGACTCGTCCACGTACCCCGGGGTGGAGGAGTGGTAGGTCGTGGACCAGACGAGCCCCATGATCCCCTCGAGGACGAGCGCGAGTGCAAACGTGAGCAGGACGGACGTGGACGCGGGCCTGCCCGAGATCCACTGAATCGTCAGCCGGTAGATCACCCACCCGATCACGAACATCGCCGGTGTCGTGATCAGCGCTCCCAGGAGCGGGTCGATGCCCATCTCGTTCCAGAGCGCCCAGGTCATGAACGCCGAGAGGATGATGAGCGCTCCCTGGGCCACGTTGATCACGTCCATGACGCCGAAGATCAGCGTCAGCCCCGATGCAAGGAGCGCATAGACCCCTCCGATCATCAGGCCGAGGATCAGTGCCTGGACGAATTGGGTCAAACGCCCCCTCCGCGGTAGCCGAAGGGGCGGGAGCCTCCAGGCCCCCGCCCCTTCTTACCTGTTCCTAGTTCGACCAATCCGGCTTCGGGTTGACGATGGTGTCCGAGGTCGCGGCGTCCTCCGGCAGCACGATCTCCTCGTCGCCGTTCTGCCACTGTGCGAGGAGGAACGCTTGCTCGGGCGCGCCGGTCTCGTCCCAACTGAGTGGACCGAGGATCGTGTCCACCTCATTCTCCCGCAACCAGTCGGCGAGCTTCGTCTGGTCGATTTCGCCGACTTCCTCGACCGCCTTCTGGAGCACCTGGGCGGCCGCGTAGCCGTCCGCCGCGTCCTCTGGCGGATCCGTGTCGTACTTGGCCTTGTAGGCGGCCAGGAACTCCTCGTTGCCCGGAGTCGGGGAGTCCACGTGGTAGCTGACCGCGTAGAAGATGCCCTCCGTGTTCTTGAGGCCGACCGCGTCCGAGTACTGATCGGCAAACGAGGGCGTGGACGCCTGGAACATTTGCTTCGGGCTGTACCCGACCTTGATCAGAGAGCGGATCAGGTTGACGCCGTCCGCGAGGCCCGCGGAGCCCTGCGCGATCACGTCGGGCTTCTTCGAGGCTACGGCAGCTGCTGCCGCGTCGAAGTTGACCGTCTCCGGCGGGTACACCTTGCTGTAGACGGTTTCCACGCCGGCAGCCTCGAGCTTCTCCTTGATGCCCTCGGCCACTGGTCCGCCGAAGGGATCGTCCGCGATGACGTAGGCGGCCGTTTTCGGCTTCTGATCGTCCGGCAGGCCGGTCACCCATTCGGCGAAGAGGTCGGCCTGGTGTTGCGATGTCGCCTGCTGTGCGAAGAACAGATACTTGAACCCGCGGCTGAACATCTCGGGCGAGCCGCCGGCGGGCTCCACGAAGAGCATCTTGTTCCGCTCGGCCACGGCCGACGCCGGGAGGTTCAGCAGTGAGGAGAACGTGCCGAGCAGAAGATCGACTTTCTCCTTCTGGATCAAGGCGTTGTAGTCGGAGACGATCACGTTCTGATCGCTCTGGTCGTCCTTGATGATCAGCTGGACTTGCCTTCCGAGCAGTCCACCGTTCTTATTCACGAGCTCTTGCCAGATCTCGTATCCCTGCTTTGCAGCCACACCGGGCTCCGCGAAGTCGCCCGTCAGCGGCAGCGATGCGCCGATCTTGAGCGGCTCGCTGCTCGCGGCAGTATCGGTCCCTGCGCTGGTTCCGCTGTCCCCGTCGTCGCCGCCGCATCCGGCAGCCAGCGCGGCCGCCGCGACGGCGAGCGCCAGCAACATGATGAATCGCAGCTTTCCTTTCATGAAAGACCTCCGTGGCCGTGGTTGGCTTCCTCTCCAGTCGACGAGCATGCGCTGCGTCCAACCTGCTTTCTCGCTTGCCTTTCCACCCTGCTGTGATCAGACGACATGGATCTCCGTTCCGAATTCATTGATTGGGGTCGCGCCGTCTTCTGTGAGGTACAGCGTGTCCTCGATGCAGGCCGATCCCACGCCGGGGACGAAGATGCCCGGCTCGATGTTCAGGAAGCTCCCGGCGCGGAGCTCGGCCGTTTCGCCCTTCGCAACGACGGGTCGAACGGAGGTGGTGATTCCAGTCGTGTGGCCGAGATAGATGTGGTTCGCATGTTCCGCGTATCCGGCGTCCTCGACCACACGGTTCGCCAGCTCCCACAGCTCGCCGCCGCTGATCCCGGCCCGCGTCTCCGAACACATGACCCGGTAGATCTCCGTCGTTGCGTCGAAAATCCCCCGTTGTTCCTCGTTGGGCTCGCCCACGGAGATCGTCCGGTCCGAGTCCGTGTAGTAGCCGGCGTGTGATGCGCTCAGGTCGAGCCAGAACATCTGACCCTGCTCGAGCGGCTCGGACGAATAGAGAAAGGGCCGCACGTTGCTGATCGCGTCGCTGAACGAGCCGATGTTGATGTGCGTCGAAACGCCGCTCCCATGGAGAAACTCTGCGCCGAGCGACGCCATCGCGCGTAGCGAGGCAAAGCAGACCTCGTATTCGGGGACTCCAGCACCGGCCGTTTCGACCGCCGCGGCGAACCCGGCGTCGGCCACGCGCGCCGTGGCACGAATCATCTCGCCGTCGTAGGCGGAGGGGGAGCCGACGAGCTCCTCCCAGACGGGTGTCGCCTCCACGTTGATCGCGTCGGGGAGCGATGCAGTCAGGACGTCGGCATAGATGCTCGGCATCACACCTGCGAAGACGCCGACGCGAGGGCTTGGAGCGCTCCCTGTCTGCACCGCTTGACGGATCGCCGATTGAAGCTCATCGGCGAGCCATTTCCGCGCCGGGTTCGGGTACTGGCGCACGTCCTCGATCCATGACATCCGGCTGGCCTCTTCGAGATGCCACGGCTGGTCGATCAGGAGGACCGGGGTCCCCTCGAGCGGGATCACCAGCAGTGAGCTTGCGCCCGGGAAGACGTGGACATAGCCGGCCAGATAGCGAGTCATCTCCGGGCTCGCCGAGGAGCCGTACACGAGCAGCACGTCGATCCCGTGCCGCTCCATTAACTCGCGCGTGCGGTTTAGCCTGCTGACCTGTTCTTCGACGGGCGGCTGGGGGGCACGGCCCTTCGCCTTCTCGATCTCGGCGTACGGGTCAATCGTCGTGCTCATCCGACGACTTCCGGTCGTAGGCAGCGAGCTTCATCTCGGTCCTCTCGTCGGTCACGTAGCGCTCCACGAGCGCAGGAAACTCCAGGAGCGCGTTCATGCCACCAGCCCCGCCGGCTCTTCCACCAGGCCGGCCAGTGTGTCCAGGAACTGAGCTCCACGAGCCCCGTCCACGACGCGGTGGTCGAAGGAGAGGCAGACCGCGAGCGTCGGGCGCACCTCCGGTCTGCCGGCGACCGGAATAACACGGTCGGTGATCCGGCCGACGGCGAGAATCGCTGCCTGCGGTGGGTTGACGATCGCGGCGAAGGCATCGACTCCGTACATCCCGAGGTTCGAGACGGTGAACGTGCCGCCAGAAACGTCCTCCGGGCGGAGACGCCCGGAGCGGGCCGCCTCGACGAGCGCCTTTCGACGGGCGGCGAGCTCGTGTAGGTCGAGATTGTCGGCGTCGTGGACGACCGGGACTACGAGCCCGTCCTCGAGCGCGACGGCGACGCCGACGTGCACACCTGCCGAAGCCAGGACTTTCCCGTCGCGCCAGGACGCGTTCACACGTGGGTGCTCGCTGAGCGCAGTGGCGCAGAGCTTGACTAGCAGGTCGGTATGTGTGACCCCCTCGTACCCGGCCCGGCTCCGCAGGCTTTCACGCCAGGCGAGCAGCCTGGTCGCCTCTACCTGCCGCAGGAGAAAGAAGTGCGGCACTGTACGCCAGCTCTCCGACATGCGCTTGGCCATGCGGGTCCAGACGGCCCCGAGCGGCAGCTCCTCACCTGCGCCGAGACTGGGCGGCGGGGCATCCGCAATCGCGCCGTTTCCGCCGAGTGCCTCGACGTCGGCCGCGACCACGGCTCCGTGCGGGCCGCTGCCTGCCACCTCCGCGAGTTCGACCCCATGCTCCTCCGCGAGCCGCCGCGCCTTGGGGGAGGCGAGCTGCCGGCGTGCGGACCGACGCTGTGTCGTCGGGACCGTCTCTGGCTCGATGCCCGCCATCGGCTGCGCGTCCCCGCTGGGCGCTGCCGGTGCACCGACAGAAGCAGGCTTGGGCACGGGCTCTCCCGCCCCCACGATCACAGCGACGGCCTTCCCGACGCCGACCTCATCGCCCTCGGCGGCTCGAAGCGCGAGCGTGCCGTCGGCGGGCGCCTCCACCTCGACCGTGACCTTGTCGGTCTCGATCTCCATGAGCGGCTCGCCCTTGGACACCGCCTCGCCGTCCATCTTCAGCCAGCGGAGGATCTTGCCCGTCTCCTGCGCCATCCCCAGGGCCGGCATGATCACGTCGGTGGCCATCTACGGATCGACCGCCGCTCCCTCGAGGCGCGCGGAAGCCACGACTTGTTCGACGCTACCGTCTCCCTCAACGCGATTTAGGTTCGACTGGGACTCCCGGACACCCGGGAGAGGGCCACCGACCGTGTAATGGCCTCCGCCGGCCACGAGGAGCTCCTCCGCCGGGAACCGGGTGATCACCTCACAGCCGTCGGCGGTGACGACGAGCTGTTCCTCGATCCGGGCAGCAGACCAGCCGTCCGCTGCGGGCCAGAACGTCTCGAGCGCGAAGACCATGCCCGCCTCGACCGTTTCCGGGTAGTCGAACGACACGAGGCGGCTGAAGATCGGCTTCTCCCAGATCGAGAGACCGACCCCGTGCCCGTACTGGAGTGCGAATGCCGCCTCCTCGTCCGGGAACCCGAATTCCTCGGCCGCGGGGAACGTCGAGACGACCTCCGCGGTCGTCACCCCCGGCCGGATCATCGAGATCGCACGGTCGAGGATGTCCCGACAGCGCTTGTAGGCGTCCACCTGCGCACGCGAGGCGCTGCCGACCGCGAACGTCCGGTAGTAGCACGTTCGGTAGCCGTTGAAGGCGTGGAGGATGTCGAAGTAAGCGGGGTCACCGGGGCGCAGCATCCGGTCGGTGAAGACGTGTGGGTGCGGGCTGCACCGCTCGCCCGAGATCGCGTTCACGCCCTCGACATGCTCCGAGCCGAGCTCGTAGAGGATGCGGTTCACGAGTGCGACGCAGTCGTTTTCGCGCATGCCGGGACGCATCGCGCGGAAGAGCTCCTCATACGCGGCATCGACCATGGCGCAGGCCGTGTTCAGCAACACGATCTCGTCGCCGGTCTTGAGCTTCCGGGCGTCCTGCATGAGGGCCTGTCCGTCGACGACCGTGATCCCGGCCTCCTCGAGGGCGCGGAGCACTGGTAGCTCGACGACGTCGATGCCGAGCGGCTCTCCCAGGAGACCGCGCTCCTCGAGCTCGACACGGATCTTCTCGGCGACCACCTCCGCTCGCCCCTCGACCGAGCCGCGGAGCGTCGAAATACCGGCCCGGGAGCGTTCCTCACCGAGCCACGGGTTGTAGAGCTTGTGGTGGCGCGCCGCCGAGCCGAAATCCCACATGATCGGGTCGTCGCCTTGCGGGAGAAGGCAGAAGCGGATCAGCTTGTCCATCGCCCATGTGCCGATGTGCGTGGCGGTGATGTAGCGGATGTTGGCCATGTCGAAGCAGAGGAGTGCGCCGAGCTCTGAGTCGGCGAGGTGCTGCTTCGTACGGGCAAGGCGGTCGCGGCGGAGCCGGTCGAAGTCGACCCGCTGCTCCCAGTCCACCGCCATCGTGCCGAAAGTCTTCAGTGCCACGCCTATGCCTTTCCCACCAGGGCCTTCGCCACTTCGACGACCCGCTCCGGCGTCGGCACCGTCTGATCCTCGAGAACCGGCGAGAAGGGGATTGGGACGTCCAATGCCGCCAGGCGTTTCACGGGTGCGTCGAGATGCCAGAAAGCCTCGTCTGCCAGGACCGCGGCCAGCTCGGCCGAGACGCCGAAGCTCGTGTGTCCCTCGTCGACCACGAACGCGCGCCCGGTCTTGGTCACCGAGGCGACAAGCGTCTCCCGGTCGAGCGGCACTAGCGTGCGGGGGTCGACGACCTCGGCGCTGACCCCTTCCTGTTCCAGAAGCTCCGCCGCCTCGAGTGCGACGTACACCATGGAGCTCGTCGCGACGATCGTCAGATCCTCCCCTTCCCGTTTCACGTCGGCGACGCCCAGAGGCAGCGTGTACTCCTCCTCCGGCACCGGCCCCTTGGTCGCGAACATCATCTTGTCCTCGAAGAAGACGACCGGGTTGTCGTCCCGTATCGCGGACTTGAGCAGACCCTTGGCGTCGTAAGGGGTCGAAGGGACTGCGACTTTCAGCCCGGGGACATGTGCAACCCAGGCGTGGAGACTTTGACTGTGCTGGGCGGCCGAGCGGCGAGTAGCTCCCAGAGTCGTCCGGATGGTGAGGGGCGCCTTCAGTCTCCCACCCGACATGTAGTGGATCTTCGCCGCCTGGTTCGCGACCTGGTCCATGACGAGCGTCAGAAAGTCCCCGAACATGATGTCGACGACCGGTCTCATGCCCGTCATCGCGGCCCCGAGCCCAATGCCCGAGATACCCGCCTCGGAGATCGGCGAGTCGATCACCCGCTGCGGGCCAAACTCCTCGACGAGTCCGGACATCACCTTGAAAGGCGTCCCAGCCTCCGCCACGTCCTCGCCCATGATGAAGACGGTCGGGTCGCGGCGAAGCTCCTCCGCGAGTGCCTCGTTGACCGCCTGAGCGAGCGAGATCTCCCGCGTTCCGGAGTGCTCCTTCGGGAGCGCCTTGACACTAGGCGTAGACGTGCTTGGTCACCTCGCTCGGATCGGGGTAGGGCGCCTCGAGCGCATGCGCGACCGCTTCCGCCACCTCCTGGCCGACCCTCGTTGTGACTTGCTCGAGCTCCGCTTCGTCCACGCCGTCGGCAACGAGCCGATCGGTGTGCAGCTTCAGCGGGTCGCGCTCGCCCTGCCAGCGTTCCTCTTCTTCCTTCGATCGGTAGTAGGCGCGGTCGACGTCGCCTACGTGGTGGCCGTGATAGCGGTACGTATGGAAGAGGAGGAACCCGGGCCCGTCGCCCGCGCGCGCTGACGCAACGGCGCGGGAAGTCGCCGCGTAGACCTCGTAGACGTCCTGGCCGTCGGCCTCCTCTGCCGGAATGCCGAAGGCCGCGGCTCGGGCCGAGATGTCGCCGGCGGTCGTCTCCGAGTAGTGGGTGTACTCGTTGTAGAGATTGTTCTCGCAGACGTAGACCACGGGCAGCTTCCAGAGCGACGCCATGTTCATGACCTCGTAGAGAACCCCCTGGCCGAGAGCGCCCTCGCCGAAGAAGCAGACGGCGACCTGGTCCGTCCCGCGGGCCCGCGCGGAGAAGGCGGCTCCGGTCGCGATCCCGGTCGAGCCACCAACGATCGCGTTCGCACCGAGATTCCCATGCTCATGGTCGGCGATGTGCATGGAGCCGCCCTTGCCACGGCAGTAGCCCTCCTCCTTGCCGAGGAGCTCGCAGAACATCCGCTCGACCGATGCGCCCTTCGCCAGGCAGTGCCCGTGCCCGCGGTGCGTGCTCGTAATGTAGTCGTCGTCCGTGAGCGCCTCGCAGACGCCGACCGCGACTGCCTCCTCGCCGATGTAGAGATGGGCCAGGCCGGGCATCTTGGCACCGCGGTAGAGCTCGTTCACGTGCTCCTCGAACGTCCGGATGCGTTGCATTTGCTCGTACATCCGCAGCGCGAGCTCCGGGGTGATCTCCACAGGCCGAGTCTCGGCCGTGCTCATGAGGGCTGCCTCTCGGGAATACCGGCCATGCGCGCAAGCACCTCGAAGACGACGGCGAAGTCATGGTGTGCGAGGCCCATTCCTCGCGCCGCGGTCAACAGCTCGTTCGAGATCGCCGTCGTCGGCATGGGGACGTCGAGCTCCCGGCCCAGGTCGAGCGCCAGGAGCATGTCCTTCTGCATCATGTTGACGTTGAACCATGCTTCCTCGGGCTGTTCGAGCACGAAAGGGGCGCGGTACTTCAGCATCGGCGAGGCGATCACGCTGGAGAGCATCACGTCGAGCGCCACCTCGCGGTCGATGCCGTCCTTCTCGGCAAGCAGGAGGCCTTCCGAGAACGCCACCATCTGCACCTGCAGGCTCAAGTTGATTGCGATCTTCAGGAGCAGCGCCTGCCCGTTGTCGCCCACAAGCGTCACCTTGGGGCCGATGTCCTTCAGAATCGCCTCGGCTTGCGCGAACGTCTCGGGTCGCCCCCCGACCATGATCGAGAGAAGACCTTCCTCGAGCGTGCTTACGCTTCCCGAGACCGGGGCATCGACCATGTCCGCGCCCCGTTCGCGGGCCTTGGCGGCGAGTTCGCGGCTGACGCTCGGTGCCGCCGTGGTCATGTCGATCCAGATCTTCCCCGGCGCGAGCCCGGCAAGAATGCCTTCGTCGCCCTCTGCCACGGCCCGGAGCGCCGCGACGTTGGTGACCATGCTCAGAACGACGTCCGCCGACTCGGCAACCGCACGTGGGCTCTCCTCGAGAACGAGTCCGAGCTCTTCGAGGGGGCGAGCCTTCTCGCGGGTGCGGTTGTAGCCGTGGATCTCGTGCCCGGCCTCCAGCAGGCGGCGGGCGATCCCGCCACCCATCACGCCCAGACCGACGAAACCGAGCTTCGCCGTCATGTGCGGGCCTTCCTGGAGCCCTGGGTGGTGTCGCGCTCGACGCGGGAGACATGCTCCTGCATCAGCTGGCGGGCTTCCTCGGGCTGGTGGGCGGCGATCGCTTCGAGGATGAGGAGGTGCATCTCGATCGCACGCTCGGGGCTCCCCTCGATGTGGTAGCTGGACGAGAGGGAGCGCTGCAAGAGCGAGCGGATCGCGTGCATCAGGTGTGCGATGAGGCGATTCCTGCTCGCCTCCGCGATTGTGAGATGGAAGCGAAGATCGGCGGTGATGAACTCCTCCTCGGAGCCGAGACCCGCCTCCATTGCTTCCACCTCGGCGCCCATCCTGTCGATCTCCGCATCGAGGCGGCGCGAAGCGGCAAGCGCTGCAGCCTCGCCTTCGAGGATGCGCCTCACCTCGAAGAGCTCACGGTAGTCCGCCTCCTCCGAGGCCAGAAGGAAGTCGAGCGAATGGTCGAGGGGATTACGAAGCGCGCCTACAGTAAAGGTGCCGTTCGCGCTCTCGATCAGGCCCCGCGATTCGAGGATCCGCAGCGCTTCGCGAACGGAGGACCGTCCAACCCCGTACGACTCGACCAGTTCCCGCTCGGGGGGAAGAACGTCCCCCGGGCTGAGGCGGCGAGAGATGATCTCGTCCGTCAACCGTTCCGCCACGAGGTCGTACGTCTTCCGGCGCTCGATCGGGCCGAGTGTCAGCTTGTCCGACAAACGGACAGCAGCGTACAGTGACTCGCATTCACTTGGCAAGCCGGTGCGTTAGCCACCAGCACCCACGCTAAGGCGCGAATCCTTACAGTCCGCAGGGGCGGCACTGAACGAAGCCGCAATTCGCTACCCTCCCGAGCGCAAACGAGAACGAGGAGGGGTCTTGCGCAAGATTCTCTGCGCCGGCTCGGGCTACTCCTATCGCATCGATCAGCCAGAGATCCTCGCCTGGATCAACAGCTTCCTCTAAACCGGGCCACCGGCGAGGGCGGCCGCTTTGAGCGGTCGCCCTCGCTTCGCCGGGCTAGCCCAGGCGTACTTGCGCATGTGGGAGTACCTGTTCGCGGCGGACGGCCGATAAGCGCTCTGCGTGCGTTTCGCGCTCAATACCGCGGGCACGGTTCCTCTGGGCCGCTTTCTCTTCTTCACCCGTTCTGGGGCGCCGTAAGCAGTAACACGCGCTACCGTGAGGCGATTCGCTGAGAGAGGATTCCCCGAAACATGCCCCTTCGCTAGTCGCTCGCCAAGTCCTCGTCGCAGCTAGATCCGGTTAAGGCTTCGCCCGTTCCTTGCCGAAGTAAGCCCGTTCACCCCGGGCTCCTTGCGTTGCCGTGCGATTTCGCCGCCCCCTCATCTGCTTCGTGCTGGTCCTGCTCGCTCTCCCCTCGGTGGGAGCCGCCGCGAACGACCCCTCCGCAACTCCCGAACCGCGTGTGGCGAACACGGTCAGCGCTGAGGCGCTTGCACTCGTTAGCGCCGGCCTGGAAGCGAAAGCACCGGTCCCGGCGGCGGATGGGCGTGGCCGAAAGGCGGTCACGATCGCTCTCCGCTATCTGGGTCTTTCCTACCGCTGGGGCGGAGCGAGCCCTGCGGGCTTCGATTGTTCCGGCTTCGTCATGTACGTCTACGGCAGGGCCGGCGTTGCGCTTCCGCACAACGGGGCGATGCTCTGGGAGAAGGGTCGGGCGGTCCAACGTCGGGATCTCGAGCGCGGCGACGTCGTCTTCTTCGACGGTCTCGGCCACGTCGGGATCTTCATCGGCCGCGGCCGCTTCGTTCACTCGCCCCATAGCGGCGACGTCGTGAAGATCTCGCGCCTGTCGGAATCGTGGTACCGCAGATCGTATGCGGGGGCCCGCCGCTACTCCTGGCCTCCGCTCGAATCTTCGAAGGCCGCTCCGACCGCAGTTCCAGTTCGCGGCGCCAACTTCTGAATCTGTCCAGAAGGCTTGAAACGAGGTAGCCCCTCAAAGCGTGTAACGGAGCGGCGCAGGAGTCGAACCTACCCCGCGACGGTTCTGCAACCGCGCCTCGGGCGATCGGGTAGGTGAGGCGACCGCGGAGCCTGCTGCGCCCCGACGTCAGCTAGAACCCCTCCGTGGGAAAGCCGGTGACGATGGGGCTGCTCTTCTATCCGCGCGGAGGGTCGGCGCAGGTTGCCCGCTATCTCGCCGCAGCCCTCGATCGCAAGGGCTGGCCGGTTCGGCTCTTCACAGGGTCACTCGGCGAGCCAGGAACGGTGGCAAACGCAGCCACGTTTTTTGCCGGGCTCGACGTCGCGGTCGCCGACTTCACACCGGCGCTGAGGGCGTTCGATCGGGGCGACGACCCGATGGCCGCTGAGATCCCGCTGCATCCGTCGTTCGAGGATCGTGTGGGAGCGCCCGACCGACTCTTCGCGTCGCTCGACGATCGAGAGGCCGAGCGACAGGTCGCCGCCTGGCAGCGGCTCTTTGCCGAGGGCGGGGCCGCGGAGGCGGCGATCGCGCACCTTCATCACCTCACGCCGCAACACGACGCACTTGTCCGGTTCGCGCCAAGCCTGCCCGTTGTCGCGCACCTGCACGGCACCGAGCTGAAGATGCTCGACGGGATTCGCCGCCGCCGTGAGCTGGCGGTTCGTCTCGGCACCGATCTCACAGGGATGGCCGCAGGTGCTGGGGGTAGGCGGGTCGAAGCCCCGCTCACCGACGCGGAGCGTGAACTCTTTGAGAGCACGCGCTGGGAGGCATGGCGACACGGCGACGCCTGGGAGGCTCGCCTGAAGGCCAACGCGCGGCGCGCGACTCAGCTCGTCGCGATCTCGCCCCACGATCGCGATGAGGCCGTCCGTCTGCTCGGCATCGACGCGTCAAGAGTCGAGGTCATCTCGAACGGCGTCGACGTGGAGCGCTTCGACCGACATGGGCTCGGCCCGGAAGAGCGACTGGCGCGATGGCGAGCGTGGCTCGTCGACGATCCTCGCGGATGGGACGCCTCAAGTGTGGCCGGCTCGGTTCGCTACGGAGCAGACGACCTGGCGGTATTCGCCGATCCGAAGACGGGAGAGGCTAACCCGGTGCTTCTGTACGTTGGGCGCTTCCTCGCCTTCAAGCGCGTGCCGCTGCTCGTGCGCGCCTACCAGCGAGCACGATCGAGCTTCGAGCGCCCGGCGCCGCTCGTCGTCTGGGGTGGGTACCCGGGCGAGTGGGAGGGAGAGCACCCGGTCGAGGTGGCGCGCACCGGCGGGAGCGAGGGGATCTTCTTCAGCGGCTGGCGGGGACACGACGACCTGCCTGAGGGGCTGAATGCGGCCGATGCGTTCGTGGCGCCCTCGGTGGACGAGCCCTTCGGCCAGGTGTACCTGGAGGCGATGGCCTGCGGGCTGCCTGTGATCGCGACCCCCACGGGAGGCCCGCTCTCCTTCGTGAACACTGCCCCCAGACGTCCGAACGGGTGGTTCGTCGAGCCCGAAGACGAGGTCGCGCTCGCCGGCACTCTCATCAAGGTCGTCAACGATGCAGGGGAGCGCCACGCGCGGGGCGAGGCGGCCTACGAGCAGATCCGGAGTGGCTACGCCTGGGACACGATCGCAACCCGCGTCACCTCGCTGTACGAAGGCCTGCTCGCCACAACGGGCACGTCCCAAGCCACGTGAACCGCAGGCGCTGCTTGGAACCCAACTCTTGCCGCCAGCTCCGAGCCCACGCTGGCTTCTCAGGGAGCGGGGCTCACAGAGGCGTTCAGTCCGGTCCACGAGGCACCTCCACAGCGCCACCTCTCGTCGAAAAACCTCGGCCGTTCGTTGATCTGCGCAGCTGGTGGGCGGCTGCGTGGCGTTGGCTGGGGTAGCTCAGCCCACCGTGTAGACGAGCGCGTGGAGCGCTTCGATCGGATCGCCTTGCGACCTGCAGGCGTGCCAGCTGTCGCCGCGGTCTCTGCTCTCCCAGATCTGTCCATCGGCGAGCCCGGCGAACAGGCGGCCGTCCCCGGCGACCAGCGCGTAGGGCATCGCCGGCAGTGGCTGAGGCAGCCCGCCCGCGAGCGAACGCCAGTGCTCACCCGCTTGCCTCCGGTAGATGAAAGCTTGCGGATCGCCGCGGCCGTGTGCGGCATGGGGACCGGTGCTCGCCGAGACGTACCAGAGGTCCGGGTCGTCCGGGTCGACCGCGACCGACCAGGTGTAGTGGCGGTCGCGCCCCTCGTCGGCTGGCTGCCAGCTCTCGCCCGCGTCCTTGCTGAAGGCTGCGCCGCCGCCGCCCGCCTCGTATGCCCGGCCCAACAGGCGCGGATGCCAGGCGAGCGAATGCACGTCTCGCTGCGCCCCGGGGCGATGGTCCTGCCAGCTCGCGCCACCGTCGCTCGACCGCATCAGCCCGCCGAGCTCGATCCCGACCAAGAGCAGATCGGCTTCGTGGGGGCTGGGCGCAATCCAGCGCACATGGGACGTCCACGGCCGCGGCGGGAAGCTCCAGGTCGGCCGCGACGGCAGCTCGAGCAGCGCCTCGAGCTCGCGCCAGCTCGCACCATCGTCGTCGCTGCGGAACAAACGGCTTGGCTCGGTGCCGGCATACACAGCACCGTCGGCCGCACTGATGGCAAGCGAGAAGACGCCCGATTCGGGTAGCGCACAATCGACCCAGGTACGCCCGCCGTCGTCGCTTCTTCGCACACCGCCTTCGCGTAAGCCCGCGTAGAGCACGCTCGGGTTAGTCGGATCGACCGCAAGGCACTGCGCGCTGCTGCCGCGCAAGGACAGTTCCACCGCCCACCCGCCGTTCGTTTCGTCAAGGCGGGCGATCCCGTCGCCGGTTGCTACATACAGGTACGCCATCGCTACAGACTAGGGCGCCACTGACGCCCCGGCGCCGCATCGCTCGCTCGTGCCTACCTCCTCACGGAAGTCCTCCATACCTGGTCCTAGTGGTAGAGGATGGGTGTTGCGTAGCGCGGACACTCGTGCAGCCGCCAGTAGGCGTCGCAGAGTGACCGTGTAACAGGACCGAGCTTCCCATCGCCGACTGGCGTACCGTCGATCGACGTGACCCCGACCACGCCGCCGGCGGTGGTGGTAAGGAGCACCTCGTCGGCGTCGCGAACTGCCTGTGCCGGCAGCGGACATTCGCGTACTTGCACGCCGTCCTCGCGGGCCAGCTCGATCACCGTCCGCCGCGTGATGCCGCCGAGCACGCCCTCATCTGGCGTGGAGAGAACGCCTTCGCTGATCGCGAAGAGGTTGAAGCCGGGACCTTCCACGACGTTCCCCAGCGGGTCGACGAGTACGACGGTGTCCGCACCGGCGTCGTAGGCGTCGAACAGGCCCGCCGTCAGGTCGAGCCAGTGGTAGTTCTTAATCGTCGGATCGACGGACCGTGGCGAGATCCGCTCACGAGCGCTGATGTGGAGCGAGAGGCCCGTTGATCGCTGCCTCTCGTCTGCGATCCAGACGAACGGAATCGCGAAGGCGTAGAACGCATTGCGCGCCTCGCGCGGGTCGCGGCTCCCGGCCGGCGGCAGTCCGCGGGTGCAGATCATCTCGACGTATGAGTCCCGCAATTCGCTCTGGCGCACGCACTCCGTCAGGATCGGCTCGAGCTCGCTCACCTCGAACGGCAGCTGCAGCTGCAGCCGTCGAACGCCTCGCAGGAAGCGCTCGACGTGGTCGCCGAGTCGGAAGAACGATCCACGCCAGACGTGCACGACGTCGTAGGTCGCGTCAGACCGCAGGAAACCCCAGTCGAGTATCGGAATCCGTGCCTCGTCAATCGGAACGTAAGCTCCGTCGACGAAGGCAACTCCCTCCACTCAGTGAAAGTATCTGATCTTTGGCCACTCGCCTGAACGACGCCGCGTTCTCGCGTGTGTAACGTCAGCTCCGCTTCTGCTCGCGGGAGTTGGGCAGGCAGCAGTACTGCAGCTACCGTCGCACGACATCCGGGCCAGCGACGGGCGACGCCCAATGATGGCCCAACGGAGGAAACCATCCCGGTCAGGATGCCCGTCGAGTGGTGTGAGCGGCGTTCGCCTGCCGAAGCGCGCGATAGATGCGCGATAGTTGGAAACCTGTACCTACGGCGTCCGTCGAGGTCGCCAAGCGATCACGAACAACGGTTTCGCCGACGAGGCAGTATCCGCACCTGGCCGTTTGCAGGGAGTTCGTCGAACGGAGCGGCGCAGGAGTCGAACCTACCCAGCGACGGGTTGCGCCGCCTCACCGGTTTTGAAGGTCTGTGGGGCGGCGCAGGGCAGGGCACGAACCCGCTTATTCAGGCGTTTTGTGTTCGCTCAGGTTGGCTGAGGTCAGCTCAGATCGGTACCAAAAGCGGTACCAAGTTTCGCCTAGCCGGTTTTGGAGTGTAGCTTTCGGCTCGGCTCCTAGCGATGCGAGACCTGCGCGACAGTCCGCGCGACCGTGAGATCAGCGGGGCATGCGTCGCTACGGACTCGGGAGCTCCGTGAAACGAGCTGTAAGCTGGCGGCCGAGGCGAGTACTCATCGAAGGGTTTCGGTCTCTATGGGTAGGGCCTAGCGGGTGGGTCGTCACTCCGTGACCCGCAATAGGCGCGAGTCCGAGATGATCAAGCACGTCAGCTTGCTACAGCTCGAGCCCGAGGCCATCCTCGAGCTCCGGAATACGGGCAGCTGCACGATTGTCGTAACCGAGGAGAGGTTCGATATGGACGAGCCCGGCCACTTCTTGCGCCGGATCAAGTCCGTGGCAGTCAGCATTCCGTGCGTGCCGGGGCCGTACGCCAGCCTCAACTGCACACTCACACAGACGAAGAGCTCGATCCGCCGAAGCTCGCTCCTGCGGGATGGCAGCTATCCGCGTGAGGGAGCAGAGGACGATCGGTTCAGCGATGAGGTCGGCAGGTCGCAGTCCATCCTCACACGCTCAGGGGAGAACGACCCCGCCCTCTTCGATGCGATCCTCCGCGACGGACGCTACCTGCCGTTCGAGGGAACAGGCGCCGTCAGTGATTGGCAGCTGGTGCTCCCAGCTAGCGATAGTACCGATGGCGGGCAGTTCGATTACGGAACGATCTCCGACGTTATTTTGCACCTCCGCTACACGGCTCGCGAGGGCGGGACGCTGCTTCGTGACGCTGCCGTGTCCAACCTCAAACGCGCATAAGCAAGGCCTTGAGCATCGCCGCGCCACCGCTGTAGGAACGATCTCACTCGGTCCGCACGCGCGTGTTGGTCGATCGCGCCGGAAGGTGCGGGCGCCTTTACGAAGTCTGGGAGCGGCGATGTACCCGACGGCACCCAGTACGATGCGCCCAATGGAACGAGCGCTTGGCGACCGAGAACCGGTCGTGATAGCGACCGACGGCTCCCAGGGCGCCGAAGCGGCGGTCGACGCGGGCGCGCGGGTAGCGCGGACGATCGGAACGAGCGCGGTCCTCGTCTACGTGCGGCCGTCGCTCGGGCCGCTGGGCGACCCCTACTACCAGGAAAAGCTGACCGAACAGATGGCATACGCCCGCGAGGCGCTCAGTCGCGCGCGCGAGCTTCTCGCGCAAGAAGGCATCGACGGGGAAGAGGAGATTCTCGAGGGAAGCGCGGCCGATCGAATCGTCGAGCTCGCGCGAGCGCGTAATGCTCCGCTGATCGTGGTCGGGTCACGAGGGCTCGGCGCCATAGCCGGCGCACTCCTCGGTTCGGTGTCGAGCGGGATCATCCACCGAGCGGATCGCCCGGTGCTCGTCGTTCCGAGCCCCGAAAGCAGGTAAGAGTCGCGCGGATCGGCTCCCGCCATATCTCCGTACGAGTGCGGGGTCCCCTTCGACTCGAATACGAAGATGGCTTTGCGCACTGCCGCCTAGAACCGTCGTGGCGGACGCGTGGTCGACGAGCGCCGTCGATTCGAGGTCGAACCCCCCTTTAGCGAGGACCTGCGGATGCACCCGTTTTTACGTCTAAACCTTCTGGCAGCGAGGGATAGGGTAAGAAGGCGTGGACGCGCCACATGTACTGATCGCCTACGACAGTTCCGAGCCAGCCCGCCGAGCGGTCGAGCGCGTGGCAACCTTCATGTCGCAGGCGAACGTCGCGATCGTCACAGTCGCCGATCCGATCTACCGAGATCCGCCCTACACAGGCTATGCGGATCCGAAGGAGGAGGAGCAGCACCGCGCGGCTATAGCCGATGCGCAAGAGGTACTGAGAAAGAGCGGCATCGAAGCGACGGCGACCATGCCCATCGGCCAAGCGGCGGACGAGATAGTGCGGACGGCGACAGAGTCCGGAGCGGACCTCATCGTCCTCGGCGCCCGCGGCCTCAACCCGGTGAAGCGCCTCGTGCTCGGTTCCGTGAGCACCAAGGCGCTCCACGAGGCGCCCTGCGACGTCCTCGTCGTGAAATGACCCGGCGGGATCGAGCGCGACATCCATCCTCTCTTCCGGCAAGAGGACGTCAGCGCGATGTCGTTCGTTTCGACCTCGCGTCGTACGAGGTCGTCCGCACAAATGCCGAGGCGATCTACCAGCGGCTCGCGGACGGAAGCATGCCCTCCGATAGCCGCTGGACGCCCGAGGAGGTCGAGCGTTTTCGCGCCTGGATCGACACCGGATCGCCTCCCTAGGCCGCGACGATGACAGCACACGCCAGCGAGCCCCAGGTCTTCGAACGCATTCTCTGCGGCGTCGACGGCACGCCCGCGAGCCTCGTAGCAGTCATGCAAGCGCTGCGCCTCCAGGACGAGCACGGGAGAGTCCTCCTCTTGGCTGTAGCGAACCTCGCGCGAGCGGCGCACGCCGGGATGGCCGCGCCCCACGCGGCCGAACTCTTGCAATACGAGGCCGAGGCGGCCCTTGCCGAGGCGCAGGCGATCGCGCCCTCCGCCAGCTCCAGGCTTCTCGACGGCAACCCGGTCGCGGTCATGCTCAGGCAGGCTGAGGCCGAGCGCGCGACGCTCATCGCCGTGGGATCGCACGGGCGTGGGCGCGCCGCAGGACTCCTGCTTGGCACCGTTGCGGCCCGGATGCTCCGCGACGCGACCTGCTCCGTGCTGATCGCCCGGGCGCCACGCGACTCCGAGGCGTGGCCCCAGACGGTCGTCGCAGGCGTGGACGGCTCGCTCGAATCCGCCGCCGCGTTCACCGTCGCGCGCTCGCTCGCCGGGCGGTTCGGCGGCAGCGTTCGGGCCGTGGCGTCGTCCAGGGATCAGCTCGACCGCGAAGCGGCGCAAGCGATCTCGCCGGAGCTCGAGGAGCACGACGCGCCCGCGGTCGAGGTTCTCTTGGCCGCGTCCGAGTCGACCGACCTGATCGCCGTCGGAAGCCGAGGGCTGCACGGGGTGAAGGCGCTCGGGAGCGTAAGTGAGCGCGTCGCGCATCAGGCGCGCTCGTCCGTGCTCGTCGTACGTTCCGGGCAGACGTAACGAGGCGGAGGTGGACGCGCTGCCGAGTGTGAAGCCGGCACAGGTCCGCGCGAGCGTTGGCGTCACTCGCGTCGAAGTGAGTGGGTTCCGGAGCGCGCGCGACGTCGCGTTTTCGCCAGCGCCGCTGTGCGCGCTGGTGGGTGAGGCAAACGCCGGCAAGTCGAACCTGCTCGCGGCGATCCGCGCCGTTCTCGATCCCGTTGCGGCTCCGCTCACGGCCACAGACATGACGGTAGGCGGCGAGGGAGAGGTCTCAATCCGTGTACGCCTCGCCGACGGCGGCGAGGCCACGCTCGAAGGGAGCCCGGGACGAACCGCCGTCACTGGAGACGCGACCGCACCACCCACGCTCTTCGTCCCGGCCGAAGAACGAGCCGGCGCCCTGCTCGCCGCCTGGACGCCGAGGAAGAAAGGCCCCGCTGTGGAGCTCTTCGAGCGGGCGCTCGCCCAGCGGGCGCCGACGCCTTCAGCACGAGCGCTGGCTCTTCTGCAAGCCGTCGAGTCCTGTAACTCGCAACGGCTCGGCGGTCTCTTGCTCCTGATCGAGGAGCCGGAGCTTTATCTCCGCCCACAGGCGCAGCGCTACCTCTACCGCCTCCTGCGCGACTTCTCCCTCGCTGGGAATCAGGTGATCTACTCGACGCAATCGCCGGCCTTCCTCAACGTCACGCGGATGGACGAGCTCGTCTTCGTCGAGCGACTTCCGGCCACCGGAACGCACGCTCTTCAGCCAGAGCCCGTGTCCGCCGACGACGACTTCCGTGTGATGACCGAGTTCGACGCCGCGCGCAGCGAGCTTTTTCTCGCCCACGCGGTCGTGCTCGTCGAGGGCCTGACCGAGAAGCTCGTGCTCCCGTTCGTGTTCGCGGCGCTCGGGCACGACGTCGACCGCGAGGCGATCTCGATCATCGAGTGCGGCGGCAAGCCGAACATCCCTCTCTTCGCGCGCATCTGCAGGGCCGCCGGGATCCCTTTCGTCGTCGTCCACGACAGCGACAGAAAGTCGAGTGGGAGGGTCGCGCCCGCCGAGCAGGCACTGAACGCGCTCATCGTCGAAACTGCCGGCGAGGAACGGGTCATCGTGCTCGACCCTGATTTCGAGGCGGTAGCGGGACTTGCGGGGCGCCGCCACAAGCCTGAGCACGCCTGGAGGGACTTCGCCGAGCGCCCCGCCGCCGAGATGCCCGGGCAGCTCGTGCGCGTCGCCGAGCTCACGATGTCGTTTGTTCGTCCCGCCGTCGAGGTGCGTTGAAGAACCACTCTCGGCACGGGAGCTACCGAGAGAGGCGCCGGCGGAGCCGCTCAAACCGCCGTCCGCGCGCCGGCTCCCCGACCCGCTGCTCGAGGATTCCTTCCCGGACGGCCTGGACAGCGTCGTCCAGGTCAATGCCGGCGAAGACCATGACGCCTGGAGTTACCCACAAGCCGGCACCTGGAGCGACCACCGCGATCGCCTCGCCCAGCACGGCCGACTGTGGGCGCACGACGATCTCACGTACTTCCGCGCCTCGACGATCGACTGGCTCTGAGTAGCGCCAACTCGACGACTCGACGGACAGACCGACATCCGCTGCCTCGCAGCCACCAACGTGACTCGGCACCCCCCGGCCTCTTGCCGTCTGGGCAGGGGCCTTGCTCAGATGAATGGGGCTAGAACGTCCCTGCGAGACACTTGTCGCTTGGGCGCGAGAGGCGTAGAAAACTAGCGACTTGGCCTTGCCTGATCGAGAAGTCGTAGCGATGATGCGCTGCGAGGAGTGTGGCTGCCTCAGTGGAGACGCCCGCGATAGCCCACATCGTTGACGACGATGAGGAGCCGGACGTCGCGCCCTACGTCGTCGCTCACTGCCCTCTTTGCGCGCTGCTCGAGTTCCATCCCCTTGCACTGCAGCCGGAAAATACTGATTCGGCTCCGTCGGCCGGATAACAGAATCTCTTCATTCGACGAGCGCAAACAAGCCGATTGGCGAGCGTCGTCCCCTGAATTCGGGCCTTCTCTTTGACAGGGGTGGGGCTACTGCGGTGGCTCCGCCCCCAGAAGGCCGAGGCATAGCGCGGGCTGGCCGCGTGGTGGCCACGGTCGGCCACAGAGAGGCTCCGCTAGGAGTCCCGCCCGTTTGCGGGGGTGGGGTACCCCTGAGGTGGGTTCGGCTCGGTCGTCGCAGCTTCAGGGCGACAAGCAAGCACGAGTCCAGCTTTTCGCCGCAGCCCTGAACCCGCTGAAGATCCGCCGCCGTAAGCCCTGACACCAAGCTGACACCGGCTCGTGAATCCGCATGTATACACACCTCGAGGCATGACCCCCGACTGTGCGAGTAGGGAGTCAGCAATTGCTAAACCTCTGCCCGTGGGAAACGACCAACACATCGGGAACGTGGTTGATCGGGTCGCCCTGGTAGTCCGAAACGCTGCTTCTCATCTTCCGGGCCTGCGACGGCCAGGCGTCTCCGGCCTCGTTTCATCCGCTCGCAGCTATCGGTCGGCCAACGCCAAACGATCTACCGTCACCGCTCTTGCGGAGGACGAGGTACGCCCATACCGTCCTCAGGATGGCCCAACCGATTGCAACGCCGCCGCTCACTAGAAGCGGGTAGGCGAGGTCAGGGAGTCCCTGGGCGAGAATGAGCAGTGGCAGTCCGAATTGCTTCGGCAACAGAACCAAGACGAGCAGCGCCCAAGCCAGGTTCAGCACCAGTCCCAGGCCAATGTGCCACCCCGGTCCGAACCAGCCGCGTGAAACACGCCCCCGGCGGAAAGCCATCGCCGACCTGATCATCCCAGCGGCTTGGAGCATGAGCACGCCGAATACGACCGCGTAGATCAGGAATACCCCGATGTTCGACGGGGGCGAGGGCGGCTCCTGTCCCTGCGCGAGGCTGGCGACGCCTTCAGCGACGGTCCCCATGCGCCCGCGAAGGAAGAGATCCTCGGAGTTCTCTGCGTTCATCAACACGACAACTCCACGCCGGCTCTCAGGTATCAGAACGATGTTCGCGTGAAAGTTGAAGGTTTCGCCCTGATGAAAGACGGCCGGAATGCCGTTCACCGGCCCGACGAACCAGCCCATGCCGTACGACGTGTCAGCTTTAGGTGTGGGAACGGCGGGCCGGTGCAATTCGGCCATCCCTGAGGGCGAAAGGACTGCTCCAGCGCCATAGTGCCCGTCGTTGAGCTGGGCGATCAGATAGTGAGCCACGTCCTCCGCGCTGGAGATGAGGTAGCCAGCGGGGAGAAGGCCACGGTTGTAGGGCAGATCGACGGCTTCAGGACGGCCGAACCAATAGCGGTGACCCGTAGCCAAACCCTGCGGCTTCGCCTCCACCTCGGAAGTGAAGGAGTTGCGCATCTTCAGCGGATCGAAGATGTGCTCCTGAACGTAGCTCTCGTAGGACTGTCCGCTCACGGTTTGCACGACGAGCCCCAGTACCGAATAGTTGATCGTGCTGTACTGGTGAGTCGCTCCCACCGGCGCTGTGAGTTGAGCGGTACTCAGCTTTCGAACGGCCTTTTCCAGCGCGCTGTCACTCGTGTCCGAGCTCCCTTGGAACGAACGTCCTGTCTTTGTCGACAGGCCGCTCGTCTGGTTCAACAGGTGGCGCACGGTGATCTGGGCGGAGGCCTCTTCATCGGCCACCCGAAACCAGGGGATGTATCGCTGGACAGGCGCGTCGACTTCGACCTTCCCCGCCTCTACCAGTTGCATGATCGCGAGGGCAGTGAAGGATTTCGCCAACGACCCGATGATGAAGGGTGTTTGCGGTGTCACGGCCCGGCCGGACGTATCGGCATTGCCGAAGCCACGGATGTGGACGATTCGACCGTCCTGCACAATGCCCAGGGCCAAGCCGGGGATGCGCTGCGCATCCATCTCCGCGTCTACGAATTTGTCTATCGCCGCAAAGGCGGGTGCAGCGGCACTTGCCTCACTGGCAGCAAGGGTGTCCGAACTTGCGGGACGGCTCGCCAAGAAGGCACCGGCAAGAACCAGCGCCGCGAGCAGCACGACGATGCCGATCTTTCGGTACCGCGCACCCCAGCCGCCCGTCCTGCCGGCCAAGTTGGTTGGTCGCGTCGGTTCACCGCCGGCGTCAACCAGGTTCTCGTCCGTCGGCTCGTTCGGCTCGTTCTGGATGACGCGCGTCTTCATCGCTGCTCCTCTCGACACTGCGGGGCTTCACTGAACCTCGCAGCCATGACCGCCGAGCGGAAGGCGGGAAACTTGCCGTTTCTGGGGCGGGTTTCTGGTGTCTCGCGCCCGCGCCTCAGGAGCGCAGGTAGAGGAGCACGGCCAGCACTCGGCGCGAGTCGCTCTCGCTCGAGGGGAGACCAAGCTTGCCGAAGATGCTGGAGACGTACTTCTCGACGGCACGGAGCGTGATCACGAGTTTGTCGGCGATCCCCTGATTGGAACGCCCTTCGGCCATCAGCTCGAGCACCTCGCGCTCGCGTGGCGTCAGCTCGACGAGCGGATCATCGCTCCGACGTTTCGAGAGCAAGGTCGAGACGATGATCGGGTCGATCGCCGAGCCGCCGTTCGCGACGCGCTGTACCGCGCCGATGAACTCCTTGACGTCGCTGATGCGATCCTTGAGCAGGTAGCCCGCCCCTTCGGCAGAGTCGGCCAGTAGCTTCATCGCCAGCCCCAGCTCGACGTACTGCGACAGCACCAGCACGCCCACTGACGGCTGGCCGGCGCGGATCTCGAGCGCGGCGCGCAAGCCCTCGTCGTTGTGCGTCGGCGGAAGTCGGATGTCGACGATCGCGACGTCGGGCGAGTAGCTGCGCACCTTCAGGAGCAGGTCCTCGGCCGTGTCGCAGCTCCCCACAACCTCGACTCCACCCTCCTCCAGCAAGCGCTCGAGCCCCTCGCGAAGGAGGACGCTGTCCTCGGCGATTACGGCGCGCACGGGATCTCCGCCCTGACTCGCGTGCCACCGCCGGTCGGGCTCCACACCCGAAGCCGCCCCTCGAGGGCCTCGACGCGGTCGGCGAGACCGCGCAGGCCTGAGCCGCGCTCGGTGTCGGCGCCACCGATACCGTCGTCGACGACTTCGACCAGGACTTGGCCGTCTCTCCAGCTGACCTCGACCGTGGCGGACGACGCCTTTGCGTACTTGCCGACGTTCGCGAGGCTCTCCGAGACGAGGTAGTAGGCGGCAACCTCTAGCGACTCTGGGAGGCGTCCGTCGATCTCGACCGTAAGGCGGACCGGAACCGGCGCATGGGCCGTGAGCTGCTCCAGCGCGACGGCGAGGCCATGTCCGCTGACGACGGCGGGATGGATCCCTCGCGCGATCTCGCGCAGCTCCCCGAGCGACGCCGCGATCTCACGCCGCGCCTCGCCGAGCCGCGCGCTCGCATTGGGGTCGGCGTCCAGCTGCTCTTCGAGCAGACTCAGCTCGAGCGAGAGCGCGATGAGTCGCTGCTGTGCACCGTCGTGCAGGTTGCGCTCCAGCCTCTGCCGCTCCTTGTGACCCGCCTCGATCACGCGCGCACGCGATCCCCGTAGCTCTGCCAGCCGCGCCCGAAGCTCGGCATGCAGCCGCTCGCTCTCGAGTGCGATGCCCGCCGCTCCGCAGACCGCGTCCAGCAGCTCACGCTCCTCCGCGAGCGACGAGTCGTGGACCAACGCCGCGACGTGCCGATCGTCTTGCACGATCCGCGCAATCATCCGGTCATCGCCGGCGGCAGGCAGCGAGACCGGCTCACCGTCCGCGTTCACGTATGTCTGGAACTCGGGCAGCCAATACGCGAGGATCACGGAAGGATCTCCAAGCGCCTTGGCGAGTGCTGCCTGCAACGCGCCGCCGCGCATCGTCCCGATGTCGGGGAAAAGGTCAGAGACGCCGGCGTGGGCGAACCGAGACCGCAATAACCCGATGAGGAAGGCAAGCGGCACCAAGAGCAGGCCGGCAACCGTTACGAACAAGAGCAGCTGGGAGCGCGAGCCGGTCACCAGCGTATTCAGCAAGAACGAGGCGAAGAGAAGGAGGCTGATGCCGCCGGCGAGGCTCGGCAGGAGTGCCCGACGGAGCGGCCGGTTGGCTGCTTTCCAGCGCATTGCGAGTAGAGCAAACGCTGCGACCGAAGCTCCGAACGTGACCCAACCTGCCGCCTTGTTGATCGAGTCGGCGACCTGAGCATTCGGAAACGCCGCGAGCAAGTCGTTCGTCTGAGGAAGAAACAACAGCCTCACGAACTGGAGCACGAGGAGGGAAACGAACGCGCCGAGCACGAGGCGATCTGCTGCGGAGCGGACGCGGCGGCCACTCGGAAAAGAGAGTAGGAGGGCCACGAACACGATCGTCCAGGCGTCTGCGAGCAGCGTGCCCACGGTCTGCGCAAACGCGGAGTCGACTTGCCCGAGAAGCGGCTCCGCGAAGAACGCAAAGCCCGTCGCGACCATCAGGCGCCCTGTACGGTTCTGCGGCCGCCGATGCCAGGCGATGAGGCCGCAAGCCAAGAACGATCCTCCGACCGCTCGGGACAACACATCCAACGTTGTCACCGGCCTGCCATCGTTGAAGATCACCGGAACGAACACTCCGAGCTCGGCAGCAGCAGCCGCGAGCCAGAGAACAACCCAGACGGCGGGCCGCGGCTCGATGAATGTCCGGCGAGTCCAAGCGGCAGCAACACGCGGGCCGATCCGCTTCGACCCGAAGCGGCCCGTCATGCCAGCCGGCAGCGCCGCGCGCTGCATATACGCCTCCTCGCTCAACCGAGCGGCTACGCAGAGGAGGCCGCGTGTCGAAGTCTCTCCGGCGAGATCTCGGCCGATAACGAACTCGTGAAACTCGGAGTCTAGTCTCCTCTGCGCAACCCTTCACTTCGTGGGCCCAGAGGCGTTCGCTTGTCGCAGTGCTTCGCGCCATTAGCGAATGAGGTGGTCACCGTCGCGCCCAGCGCCAGCAACAGCGACTCCCCGTTTGCAGGCACTTTCTGACTCAGGGAGCTGCGATCGCAGGTCTCGACCAAGCCAGAGGTGGTCGCGCTTGATCGCGCGTGCCCGCGAATGCCCGCGCGTTCCAAGATGTACCCGTCTCGTACCCGCGAAGAATCTTCATCTCGTTGCTGCAGACAACACTCTAGCCCGATTTGCAGGTCTTTTGTTGAAGCCTCTGGCGAATTCGAACCGTCGACCCCCTCCTTACCATGTCTGATCTGGCACCGGTCTCGGGCGGTCAGGCTCGGACAGATGCACTGGTAGAGCGGCTTCTCCACTCTTCCAAGAGGCGTACTTTCTCGGCTCTTGGGAGCTCGGAATCCGAAACGGGCTTCCCGGAGAGTGACGTTTACACGCGAGCCCGTGTAATGGCTTCTAAGCCCCTCGAGCCATGCTCGATGCCCAGATGCCCAGCAGGAAGAGGCCGTACTCCCGTCGCATCAGGGCTGCAAGGCGGGCGGGGATCACCGGTGGACGCCATGTCTGGTGGCGCCCACCGGTTTCGGTCGCGCTGGTCACCGATTCGCCGACCTGAACGTGCTGCAGTAGGCCTTATCGAGCAGCTCGTAGAAGAGCGACTTGAAGTCCTCCGTCTGCGAGGTCTCGTCGAGGTTCACCATCAGCAGGGCCTGGTGTCGACCATTCTCGCTCGTCCACGCGTCCGAGAAGAAGCCGCCGAAGGCACCGTTGTGGCCCCAGGCGATGCCGCAAGACGTTCCAGCTCGAATCAGACCGAGGCCCAATCCGGCACCGGGCGGTGCACCTTCCACGGGAACTACCTCCTTCATCTCCCGCAGCAAGCGAGCTTTGAGCAGGCGACCGGAGAGAAGCGCCCGGTAGAAGCCGAGGTCGTCCGCACCCGTCGAGATGATCGCGCCGGCCGCCCAGACGAACGGACTGATGCCGGTGATGTCGATTGCGGGAGGCTCCCCGAGGATGATGTAGCCGTGCGCATGCCGACCCGCGATCCCCGGCCTGGTCGGAAACGACGTCGCGCGCAGGTTCAGAGGTTGGAAGATGCGGTGGCTCAGCTCTCCACGAAGCGTGTTCTCGGTCGCCGCCCTGATGATTAGTCCGGCAAGGATGTATCCCGTATTCGAGTACGACTGCGTGGCGCCGGGCTCGAACAGAGGCTCGTGCGACACTGCGATCCGGACGAGCTCCCGCGGCGCCCAGTGGAAGCCGAGGTCGCCGTTTATGTAGGGCTCGAGGACGCGCGGATCGTTCTCGTAGTCGAAGAGCCCGCTCGTGTGGTTCAGGAGCTGGCGAATCGTGATCCCATCACCATTAGGAACGAGCCCGGGCAGCCACTGCTCGACAGTGTCTTCGAGGTGAAGCTTCCCCTCGGCGACCAGTTGCAGGACGACCGTTGCCACGTAGGTCTTCGTGTGGCTAGCGATCCGGAAGCGGTCGCTAGGTCGCATCGGCGTCTGCTCGTCGACGTTGCCGAGGCCACTGCCGAGGCTGACGGTGCGGCTTCCGTCGCGAACCACCAGGATGGCGCCCGGAACGCCGGCGGCGACGAGTGCGTCGAGGTCTTCCTGAAGCTGCGGTGCGGGCGTGCTTGTGGTGGTCGCGGTAGTGGCGATCGCGGAAGCGGTTAGGAGCGCGGCCGCCGTCAGGCCGGCGAGGATCGCGCCCGAGAGTGCAAGCCTCCTCCGGGTCCTTGTCGGCTTCGCGTGTGGGGCTGGGCTGGTCATCGTGTTCCTCCGTTCGCTGGAGTTTGGGGCGGTCGCATCAAACGCGATCCGAGCGCCCAAGGGAGTGCTGTTCGGCGGCAGTCGAGGTGCTAGCCAGTAGGCTCGAGCGCCGGGGGTGCCTTCACCGCTACGGTCGGCTCGCCCGAGCTGCCATGCGCGGCGAGGTTGGTCGACCGCTTTTGTTCAACCGGCGCCTCGGCGCGATCCTCGAAGGTGGTGGGGTCGTCTGAATCGTCCTGGATGACGCGCGTCTTCATCGCCGGTCCTTTCGTCTTGCGGAAATGTCCACACTGTCAGCAACGGCAGCGCAGCGGAAGCCGGAAAACTTGTTCGTTCGGGGGCCGGTTTTCTCTCGTGTTGTCGACCCGCGCGTCAGGAGCGCAGGTAGAGCAATACGGCGAGGACGCGGCGCGACTCTGTTCCCGTCGAGGGAAGACCCAGCTTGCCGAAGATCGTTGAGACGTGCCTTTCGACAGCACGGAGCGTGATCACAAGCCTGTCGGCGATCCCCTGGTTCGACCGGCCCTCCGCCATCAGGACAAGAATCTCGCGCTCGCGGGGCGTTAGCTGCGCGAGCGGATCGTCGCTTCGTCGCTTCGTGAGGAGCGTCGAGATGATGATCGGGTCGATTGCCGTGCCACCAGCGGCGACTCGTCGCACTGCCCCGAGGAAATCCTTGACGTTGTTGATTCGGTTCTTGAGCAGATAACCGACTCCTTCCGCCGAATCGGCAAGCAGCTTCATCGCTAGGCCGACCTCGACGTACTGCGACAGCACGAGGACGCCTACGGACGGGTGTTGGGCACGAATTTCGAGCGCCGCTTGGAGCCCTTCGTCGCTATGCGTCGGTGGCAAGCGGATGTCGACGATCGCGACGTCGGGCGAGTAGCTCCGGACGAGCCTGAGGAGCCGCTCGGCTGTATCGCAGCTGCCGGCGACATCGAATCCGCGCGCCGACAACAGCTGCACCAGTCCCTCCCGCAAAAGGACGCCGTCCTCGGCGATTACGACGCGCAGGGGATCTCAGCTCTCACGCGGGTGCCGCGGCCTCCCTGACTCCAGACTCGAACCCGCCCGCCGACAGCCTCGACCCGGTCGGCGAGGCCGCGCAGACCCGACCCGCGCTCGGTATCGGCACCTCCGACGCCGTCATCGAAAACCTCGACGCGGATGTGCCCGTTGATGCGCGTCACATCGACCGTGGCCATAGATGCCTGCGCGTGTTTGCCGACGTTCGCAAGACTCTCCGAAATGAGGTAGTAGGCAGCAACCTCGAGCGCCTCCGGAAGGCGTCCCTCGATTTCGACTCTCAGATCGACGGGGACCGCCGCGCGCGCCGCAAGCTCCTCGAGCGCGACGGCAAGCCCATGGGCGCTGAGAACGGCCGGGTGAATTCCCTGCGCGATCTCACGCAGCTCCTCCAGCGATGTGTCGATCTCGCCTCGCGCCCGCTCGAGCTGAACTGTCGCACTGCGGTCGCCGGCAAGCTCCTCTTCGAGCAGGCTCAACTGGAGCGAGAGCGCAACGAGTCGATGCTGCGCACCGTCGTGCAGGTTGCGCTCCAATCGTTGCCGCTCTCGCTGACCCGCCTCGACAATTCGCGCGCGCGAGCCACGCAGTTGTTCGACGCGGGCTCGCAGCTCGACGTTCAGCCGCGCGTTTTCGAGCGCGATCCCCGCAGCGGCGGTGACCGCAGCCAGGAGTTCGGGCTCATCCTCCAACGCAGCATCGTGCAGCAGCGCCGCTACGCGTGCGCCCTCGCGGTCGATCAGCCGCATCGCCCGCGCGCCGTTGGGGTCCGGCAGCTCAACGGACTGGCCGTCCTGATCAGCGTAACTTCCGAACTCGGGCAGCCAATACGCGAGGGTCAGCGACGGATCGCGAAGCGCCCGTGCGAGCGAATCACGGAGATCGGCCGGCGCCGGGTCCGCCCGGAGCTCGACAAAGAGCTCGCCGAGAGCCGAGCGGGCGAGCCGGTCATGAAGGAGTCCGATCAGGAAGGCGACCGGCGCGACGGTCAGTGTCAAGAAGGTGGCCCAGCGGATCTGTGCGACGACCGGACCGCCAAACGCCACCGAGATGAGGAAGAAGGCGATCATCACGAGGCCAAGCGCGAATGCGTCGGTGAGGAGAGCCAGCGAGCGTCGCAGCGGCCGGCCAGTAGCGCGTCTTCGGATGGCAAGGACGCCGAGTCCGGTCAGGCAAAGCGCGCTGATCGTCACCAGCTGAACCCGAAACAGGACTTCGCCCATGCCGGGCTGGGTCGTAACCTCGAGCAGGTTATCTGGGCCGAAGCCCCCGATCATCATCCGAACGAGCTGGAGCCCCAGCGCGGTCACGTACGCAGCCCCGACGAGGGCCCGCTCAATCCGCCCGTGCAGCCGACCGCTCGGATACGCAAGGAACACGTGCAGGAAGAGGACGGGTGGCAGAAGGTCGAGCGCCTGCCCGATCGTGTACGGGAGGTCGCTCGTCGTCCAGGTGAGGTCGGTTAGAAAGTTGGCGAAACCCGCCGCGATCAAGAGAGGCCCGAAACGACTCGCGGGGCGCCGCGACCAGGCGATCGCCCCGCAGACCACGTAGGAGATGGTGATCCAGGAATCCAGAATCGCGAACACCAAGGGTTCGCCCACGTGGCCGCTGACGGCATCGCTCATGAGAACGAGGCTGAACGTGGTGCCAGCGGCCGCACACCCGGCGAGCACCACAGCCCAGATGGTCGACGGCTTCGGCGGGCGCGTGGCAACCACGTCTGACCTCAGGCGGACGTGCGGACGTGCCATTTCTCTCGCTCTTTCTGACCCGCGGGTGCCATCAACATGTGGACTGAACCTCTCAGGCGCAGGCTCATGCGAGTCGCGCGAAGGACGCGCCGAAGGGGAAGCGTCTGCTGCCGAGGATACTCCTCGCTCAGAAAGATGCGAACCTGGGTCCTTGTGGCGCTGGGCTTGGCGGTCGCTGCTGCTACGCCGATCGCGATCGGCGTAGCAGCCAAGTACTCATCCGGTGCGCTCTGGACGTGTGAGGTCTCCTCGAAGAGCCGCTGGCCAAGCGCGCCTGGGCGGGCACGGAGAGGCTCCGCTAGGAGTCCCGCTCACTTGGGGGGTGGGGTACCGGGGTCGGGGGGTCGCCTCTCGAGCTCGCGGGGTCTGACACCGGACTGACACGCTCGAAGAGAGCCGCGCAGACAGAAGCCCCAAGGCAAGACTCCCTACTGGGTGAGTAGGGAGAGAACTCCCTGGACCTTCGGCCCGTTGGGCCGGCATGTCTCACGAGGCGATGCACGCTACGGAAGGTCAGCTCGAGCCTGCGACTCGCCCTCTCGCTCTCTGAGCGAGCACCTTCTTCGCGCGGGGCGCGGGTCCAGCCTTCGCGATAGAGCGAATCAGCCTCTCACCCTCGCGGTCCCTGCGAGGCCCGTAAGCGAAGCTTGCGACGCCGGTGTGGCGATGCAGTTCTCAGACCTTCCAGGTGACTCCCCCTCGAACGGCTCCCTTGACACCGGGCCGGTGCCTTAGTTGGAGCGACTGTTTCCTGCGGATGCCGAGCATTACGGTTCTTCGCTAGCTCCCGACGGCACGATCAAGACCGGACAGCGAGCGACGCCGACGAGGCTGTTTGAGACGCTGCCAAGGAACGCCGCCTTGAAGGCACCGCGGCCGCGCGAGCCAACGACGATGAACTCCGCGTCCTCGTCGTCGGCGAGATCAGCGAGGCGCTCTGCCGGCTGGCCGACGCTCGCCCGGCGCTCAGCGTCGACTAGCCCAGCTTTGACGACGACCTGCTCGAGCAGACGCTCGGCTATCGCCATTTGCGAGTGCACCTCGGCGGCGAGGGTGTCTGGTCCGGCCGTCCCGCCAAAGGGGGCGGCGGCCGCGTACGGGATGTAAGCGGGCTCGGCGACGTGGGCGACTACAAGCCTCAAGCGGAGCCGCTCGGACAGTCGCGCGGCGTTCGCAAGCGCAGCTTGGGAATCCGCTGACCCGTCGACTCCGCAAACGATCGATCTCCTCATTTCTATCCGCCTTTCTGTTACTGCCAGCGTCGCTGAGCAGGCCTGAGAAAGCCATCGGGAGTTGACCCCATTTCGCGCGGGGGTGACTCAGAACCACGCTGTCCGCGACAGATGGGGCCATGAACCCATAGCCGTCTCGGCCGGCGGGAGGGAAGCTCGCGACAACCAATCGAGAGGAGCTCCGTGCCGATTCCATATGTTCCACCCGAAGTCCCAGCCACCAGCGCGCGCGTGCTGGTGGCCGACGATCATCGAGGAGTCCGCACGATGCTCGCGAGGCTGCTCCGGGCAACTGCCGGCGTCGCGTCGGTCGTCGAGGCCGCGGACGGCATCGAGGCGGTGGAGCTTGCCGGCGCGCGTCGGCTTGACATCGCAGTGCTCGACCTGAACATGCCCCGCCTCAACGGCATCGATACCGCCGTCAGACTGCGTTCGCTCCAGCCATCGTTGCAAATCGCGCTTCACAGCTCAGATCCGGAGCTGCTCCGTCAGCGCGCGGCCTCGACCTACCCCTGTTCGACAAGCTCGACTTTGACCATTTGATCGACTGGGTCCAACGGCACGCAAATACAGCGTCCGGCAGCGGGCAGGCCGCTCCTACTGTGCGAAAGGCTGACCTCCACTGCAGCATGTGCGGCTACGGCATCGTTAGCCGGACGCGGCCCGAGCGGTGTCCGATGTGCGGCGTTGCGGCCGTCTGGGTCGAGCCGACTGGCTGGCTGTCACGCCGGGCTCCGCTCAATGAACGACTCGCCGGCTGAAGTCGAGTGAGATGAACTCGACCACGTCGGCGAACTCTTCGTCGTCAGCGCGGGTGCGTCTGCGCTCCCGGCTGGATAGCCGACCGGGACCAGCAGGAAGGCGACTCACCGGCGAACCGGCCAAGGATCTCCTTGAAAGTGCTCGTTTCCATCGAGCCGCACGACGGCAGGCGCTGGGGTGCGTACTCAAGCGTCCTCACGCCGCCTCGGCCAAGCCAACCTCGGCGACTCGCGACCCAGGAACGGCGAGAGCGGCCGCAAGCGCCGGCAGCTCGCTGCGATCGGCCGAGACGAGGTGCCGGTTGAGCTGCAGGAGCAGGATGCCGCTGTCGGTGAGGCGTGTGATGGCGCCGTCGACGAGACGGCGGTAGGAGTCGAGGCCGTCGTCCCCGGAGAAGACCGCGTCAAACGGCTCGGCCTTGAGCTCGGGGTGGTCGGGCGCGCTCGACGCCGGCACGTAGGGCAAGTTGGCGACGATGACGTCGGCGGGCCCCGGCACCGGCGCGAGCAGGTCCCCCTGGCGGACAAAGACCCGGCCTGCGAGACGGTGGCGACGGACATTGGCGCTCGTGAGTCGTACTGCGCTCGGGCTGGTGTCCGTGGCCCAGACTTCCGCGTTCGGGCAAGCGATCGCGATCGCGATGGCGATCGCACCACTCCCAGTTCCGACGTCGACGACACTCGCGTCGCCGTCGCCCACGTGTGCGCAGGCCGCGGCGACTAGCTGTTCACTGGTCGGGCGTGGCGTCATCACCAACCCTGGCGCGGTCAGAAGCTTCAGTCCGTTGAACGTCACCTCGCCCACACCTCGTCTGTGTCGAGCGTGGGTCATGTCGTACGCGTCAACCGGGCAGAGCGATTACGTGGACAGCGGGGGTCAGGCTGCCTTCCTCGCTTGCCACGGTCGAAGGGGACGCACGCTCAGAACCTCCAGTCGCGTCGTCCCGCGCGGGGTCTCGACGGCGACGGAGTCCCCGCGCCGATGACCGACGAGGGCGCGACCGACCGGCGCGCAGACTGACACGCGACCGTTCCCGACATCGGACTCGATCGTGCCGACAAGCTCGTACTCGGCAACCTCGCCGCTGTCGCCGTGCCGCACGCGGACACAGCTCCCGATCCCAGCCGTACCGTAAGCGGCCGGCGCGACGATGCGCGCCGCCGCAGTCTGCGCCTCGAGAACCGCGATTCGCCACTCGAGCTGTGCTTGCTCCTCGAGCAGGTCGAAGAGGGTCGGATCGTCGGGGTCGCCGTCTTCGCGAACCTGACGGAGTTGCTCGGTCACCTCCTGGCGGCGGAGCGTCCTCAGCGTCTCGAGCTCCGCACACAATTGGCCATAGCCGTCAGCGGTAACGAGCATGTCGTCGACGATGGGGGCGGGGAATCCGCTCATCGATCTCCTCTCTCGGTCAGGGAATGCCTTTGCCAAGTCCGGCAAGGCGAGCCTGCCCTCGAAATCGCGATTGGGCTATAGGGCGAAAGCCCCATCTCGCCTCAGCACCTACTCGAAAGCAGAGGCCAAATGAGGCCCTGGCCCGATGGCGGGCCGCCGCCAACGGCGCGATGGTTATCAAGAGCTAGAGGAGGACGAATGCGCGGGACACTGGTGTGCGGGGTCAACGACAACGAATACGGACGTGCGGCGCTTGAAGTGGGCGTCGAGCTGAGCGATCGGCTCGGCCTGCGTCTAGTGCTCGCCTACGCTAGCGACGGCGCTATCGCCGGCAACGGCGCCGACAAAGGCGCCGAGAGCGTGTCGATGAACGCTATTCGAGAAGGCGTCGCGCGCCTGCTCGCGCAACTGGCCGCCGAGCACGGCGTGGCCGATCGCGCCGAGCGGCGCTTCGGGACGGGTGACGCAGCGGCCGTGATCGCTCAGATCGCCGCGGAGGAGGCCGCCGACTTGATTGTCGTCGGGGCAGGAACGCGCGGTCGGCTTCGGCGCGGCCTCGACAGCCGCCTAGCCGACCAGCTTGGCAGCGAGACGCCGGTTCCGGTCTTAATCGCGCCGCCGCGAGGCCGGGCGAGAGAATGGCCGCATGAACGGAGGGCAGCGCTAAGGTCGAGCTGATGGGTCGTCCTCTCTCCGTCTTCTGGCGCGTCTTCGCCGTCAACGCCGGCGTTCTCGGCGTTCTCGCTGCCCTGCTCTTGTTCAGCCCCGTCGAGATCGATGCTCCGATCAAGCCGATACAGGCGCTGATTGTGGTCTTGGGGCTGGTAGGGACGTTGGCCGCAAATGCGTACCTCCTGCGCCGAGCGCTGGCGCCGCTTGAGCGCCTGGCACAAAGAATGGAGACCGTCGACCTTCTACGCCCTGGCCAGCGTCTGCAGGTACTTCGCAAGGACGAGATCAGCCGCGTCGTCACCGCCTTCAATCGAATGCTCGACCGGCTCGAGAGCGAACGCCAGCAAAGCGGCCGACGTATCCTCGCCGCACAAGAAGCCGAGCGGATCGGCATCGCGCGTGATCTCCACGACGAAGTCGGCCAGGTGCTGACCGGCGTCCTGCTGCACCTCGACTCGATCGCCGAAAGTGCGCCCGCTCATCGGCCTGAGATCGACGACACCAAGCAGGCGGTGCGCCGCGCGCTCAACGAGGTGCGCCGAATATCGAGCGAGCTACGCCCGGAGATGCTCGAGCAGCTCGGGCTCGTCAGCGCGCTGACCGAGCTGACAACGACGTTCAGCCGCGTATCGGGCATCCGTGTAACGCGCCAGTTTGACCGGGCCTTGCCTGTGCTCGAGCGCGACGCCGAGCTCGCCGTCTACCGGATCGCGCAGGAGAGCTTGACCAACGTCGCCCGTCACGCGCAGGCGACACGGGTCACCGTCGTCCTCGAGCCTGGCTTCGACAGCGTTGTCTTACGTGTCGTCGACGACGGCCGCGGCTTCGCCGGTGAGCCGGAGGAGCACGGCGGCTTGCGGAGCATGCGCGAGCGCGCGCTCCTGATCGGGGCGGCGCTGGCGATCAAGCCGGCGCTGGAGGGCGGCGTCGAGGTGCGGCTCGAAGTCCCGGCAATGAAGGTCGTACGCTCCGTAGGAGTGTCGTGATGACGATTCCGCTCGTGACCCGCATCCTGATCGCCGACGATCACGCGATCGTCCGGTCCGGCCTAAAGAAGGTCCTTGACGCCAAGGCCGACCTGGAGGTCGTCGTCGAAGCTGAAGATGGAGCCGACGCCGTCGAAAAGGCGCTCAAAGAGGACATCCACGTGGCCGTCCTCGACGTGTCGATGCCGCGCATGACCGGCATCCAGGCCGCCGCCGAGCTCCAGAAACGCAAGCCGGAGCTGAGGATAGTGATGCTGTCGATGCACGACAGCGAGCAGTTCTTGTTCGAGGCGCTAAAAGCCGGTGCCTCCGGGTACGTCTTGAAGTCGGGCGCCGACACCGACATCGTCGATGCGGTCCGCGCGGCTATGCGTGGCGACTCGTTCCTCTATCCGTCCGCGGTAGCGACGCTCGTTCGCGACTACGTCGAGCATGGTGGCCGGGGCGAAGCCCAATTCGACGTGCTGACGCCGCGCGAGCTTGAGGTGCTCAAGTTGATCGCCGAGGCGCACACGTCGAAGGAGATTGCCAACCTGCTCTTCATCAGCATCAAGACCGTCGAGCGCCACCGCCAGAACATTTTGGACAAGCTCGGCATGCGCGACCGTGTCGAACTAACGCGCTACGCAATCCGCCGCGGACTGATCCAACCCTAGCTTCTGATTACCTCCGAGCCGGCGTCGGCTTCGCTCGAGGGCGCCGACCGCATGGAACCGGAGTAGGTCAACAGACGCGCGAAATGGGGTCGTTGCCCGAGGGACGTGGGCTCGCGGCGAGGCTACGTTCAGGGCATGCTCGAAATCCGTGAGGCGCTCGCTTTGGCGTTGGTCGCGTCTACGAACGCTGACGACATTGATCGCTGTCGCGTTCTGCCTCGAGGCCCTCTGGTCGCGGGTCGCGTAGTTGCAACGGTCGGCCGGCCGCGGCCGGAATGGCTGGGAATGCGTCGGGCCGGCGGGGATGAGTACCGACCGAGGACGCCCGCAAGCGCGAGAGTGCGGGCCGCGGACGAGGTCGTGGTCGCATGACCGGAAAGCCGCACGTCCCCAACTGGTAAGCGCGAAGGTGAATTTCGCGCTCATCTTTGCGACGATCGCCGCCCTTCTTCTCGTCGCCGGACTCGTCACCGCGTTCGCGATTGATCCACCGGCGCCGGGCTGGGTCGGGTTCGCTATCGCATCCGCAGTGGTCGTTGTCCTGAGTGCCGCGGCAACGCTCGTAATCCCGCGCATGCGTGTCAGCCCTCAGAGGCCTGCGGGCGCCCTCGACCCAGACCGGCGGCTTCTCGTCGTTGCCGACGCGCATTGCAACGAAACCGCTCTCTCCGACGCGATCCAAGCGCGGCTCGACGGGGCCGTCGCCGTGCACCTGGTCGTTCCTATTCGTGTCTCTCATCTGCGCTTCCTGGCTAACGACGAGTCAGAGGAGCGCCGCATTGCGCAGCGGACGATGTCAATCGCAGTCAGGCTCCTGCGCCGACGCGGCATCTCCGCGAGCGGTTCCGTCGGCACTGACAAGCCGCTGGAATCGATGACGGACGCGCTCGGAGCCTTCTCCGCCACCGCCGTGTTGCTGGCCGTCCCACCCGAGCACGATTCGTACTGGCTGGAACGGGACTTGTTGACGAAGGCGCGGGCCCTGACCGAGCTCCCGGTAACGCAAGCAATCGTGGCCTCTGCGCAGCCGGCGGGTTCAACACGCCGGGATCCCTCTCGGGCCGAGCGGACGAGGACACACGGACGGAAAGGAGAACCTCATGACAACTGCGGCGAGCACGTTTGAGCAGCCTCGGATGGAGATCGGCCGCGCCGCGCCGGCGCTCTACCGCGCGATGGTCGCGCTGGGGCACCAAGTCGAGCTCGACCCGCGCTTGCGCGGGCTCGTCAACCTACGTGCATCGATTTTGAATGGCTGCGCGTACTGCATCGACATGCACACTAAGCTCGCGCGGAGGGCCGGCGAGAGCGAACAACGTCTCCACGCTGTTGCCGCCTGGCACGAAGCACCCTTCTTCGACGCCAAGGAACGAGCAGCACTCGCACTCACCGACGCAGTCACCTTGATCGCCGACCAGCACGTACCACGCGCCGTCTGGGACGACGCGAGTGCGCACTTCGAACCGGACGAGCTCGCCCATCTCGTGTGGGCTATCACGGTGATCAACGCTTGGAATCGAATCGCCATCACGACTCGGATGCTGCCTGCGGCGTAGTTCGCCATGATTTCCACGAACATTAGGACGGTCGAGCGCCTGCCAGAACAGTCTCGACCGGCGTGCAGGTAGGCGATGCGGCGGACTCGAGCTCGGCGACTAACGCCGCCTGGCTGAACTACAGACTACGCCGCGAGCCGGGGAAGCGGCGAACGTCGACTCGCGTCTCGACGCCGCGGTCTTCCAGCGTTGCCATCAGCTGATCCGTGCTCCTCGTCCCGTGGCCAATTGTCCAGACGAGCACGCAGATGAACCTAGTTGTCGCAGGGCGCTTCTGGTCTCGGAAGCTGATAGCGGGCGAATAGGTGTGAACCGGCGCGCCTGAGCGTCAGCAGCTTGCCTTCGACTACGGTGGTCGGAAGAAGCTCGGCGTCCTCAACCAGCGCCGGTCGCATAGCGCCCGGGGAGCGGCCGGCCAAAAGCGGCGATGTAGTGAGGAAGAGCTCGTCGACGAGTCCGGCGGCGACCAGCGCGCCGAAAGTGGTCGGTCCCCCTTCGGAGAGGATCAGCTCGTGTCCGCTCAGGCGCAGGGCTTCAACGGCAGCCACCGTCCCTGCGGGCCCGTGGCCGCCCACTGCCAGGATGGTCGTTGCATGCGGAAGGCGGCCACGCAGTCGGGCCGCGCCGCGCGCACTGGTCAGCAGGAGCGCGCCCTCTTCGAAGGCCGGATGCCACGGGTCGACCGAGCCGCTGCCGCTCAGCACGGCGAGTGTAGGGCGAGGCGGCCGGCCCCGCGAGCGGCGCAACTCGCCATAGAGCGGCGCGGCCGGCGGATAGGCCTGCTCGGCCGTCCACAGCGACCGAGGCGAACTGCGCATCGTTCCTGCCCCGATGAGCACGGCGTCTGCGCACGAGCGCAGGAGTCCCATGAGAAACCGGTCGGCCTGGCTGTGTCCACTGATCATCCCGCTCGACCGGATCTCGCCGGGAACGGCGACGACGCCGTCGAGGCTGGCGACGAAGTTCGCGTACAGTCGCGGCTCCGAGAACCCGAGCGACCCACCGTATGCATCCGCCAGGGCGGCCGGCAGAACGAACTCCGGCAGCTCAGGGGTTTCGTAAAGCGCCTCAAGCGCCGGTAGAGCGAGCATGGAGCGGGTGACTGTCGACGAGCTCAACCAATCCGCTCCAACAACGCTCCCGGCTTGGCTGGATCGCCCGCCCGGATAAGGTCGCGCGCTCCTTCGACGCTGCCGAAGACATTCCAAAGGAGAACGCCTCGTGGTCGCCGGGCGTCGTCCAGGTAGTAGACGGTGCCCTTTTTGCTCGGCTCGCTCCAGTCAACAATCATCTGAAGGCGGCTATCGAGCTCACCCACCGCCTCGTAGCCGAGGTCGAAGAGGTCGGAGTAAAAGAATGGCAAGTGGTCATACGGCTCATCGGCGCCAGCCATGTTCGCGCCGACCCGCCGGCCGTGGCTCTTGGCGTGATCCTCGTGCTCGACGCGCCTGGTACCGCCTAGTGCGGCCTCGGGGAAACGGGCAACATCGCCGGCGGCAAACTCTCTCTCGCGACCGTTGACGCGGCCTCTGTCGTCGACCAAGATGCCGTCGTCAACCGGCAAGCCTGCGCCGGCAGCGAGCTCCACCCTCGGCTCGATGCCGAGCCCAGCGACGACCGCATCCGCCCTCACCATGCGACCGTCTCCCGTCACCACCCGCACCTTTTCGCCCTCCGGCTCGATCGCCGTCACTGACGTGTTGGCGAAAACCTCGACACCCTGGGCGCGGTAGTAGTCGGTCACGGAGGCGGAGAGCTCCGCTGGAAAGATGCGGGTCCCGATCCCCGGCTCGGGAAATACCATCGTCACCGAGCCTCCGTTCATGGCTAGTGCCGCCGCGATCTCGGAGCCGATGAAGCCGCCGCCGATCACGAGAAAGCGTGCCTCCGCGTTGGCAAGTCCGCGCAGGTACCGGTAATCGTCGAGAGTCCGGAAGTAGGTGACCTTGTCGCCGCCGAAGGCGAGGCGACGTGGACGGCCCCCGGTGGCAAACAACAATCGCTCATATGCGTAAATTTCGCCCCGGTCGTCGATCGCTCGGCGCGCTTCGAGGTCGAGTTCGATGATCGTACGTCCGAGTCGGAGCCCGACTTCGAGGTCGACGGTGCCGCGCCAGATCGCGCTCTCGTCTTCCCCTCTCCAAAGGGCCTTGGAAAGCGGCGGACGGGCGTAGGGCGCATGGGGCTCTTCGGCAACGACCGTGATCTCCCCCGTGGGGTCGAAGTCACGAATACCTCGGCACGCGGCGTCGGCAGTCATGCCCCCACCGGCGATCAGGTACTGGGTGGTGTGCATCGCTCGCATCGCTCTCCTCGCTTGTCTGTTCAGTGATCCCGATGGGCTAGCTCGGCCAGGAACTCGCGCCGCAGGTCGGCGACGTCGCTGTAGCGACCACGCCAGGACGTCGTCACGGTCTTCGAGCCCTGCTCGCGAACGCCGCGCATCTGCGTGCAGAGGTGGACGGCCTGGAGGTGGACGGCGACGCCATGCGGCTCTATCAGCTCTACGAGCGCGTCGGCGATCTGCTCGCCTAGCCGCTCCTGCGCGGTGAAGCGGCGCGAAAACATGTGCACCAGCCGGGTCAGCTTCGAGATGCCGATGATCCGCTCGTGCGCGATGTAGCCGATGTATGCGAAGCCGTAGAAGGGCAGCGAGTGGTGCTCGCAGAGGGAATGGAAGGAGATCGGCCCCTCGATGATTTGACTGACAAGGCAGTCGTCGTCGCAGAGGCACTCGGTCGGAAAAGAGGTCAGCAGATTATGGTCGCCTTCGTAGCCGGCGGTCGCGTCGTACAGGGCCTTCAGGAACCGCTCCGGCGTCCTCTCGGTGCCGGCCGTTTCGAGGTTCATCCCGAAGGCCGCGAAGATCTCTGCCATCGAATGCTTGAAGCGCAACCAGTCCGCGGGCTTGACGTGCCGCGGCGTGAACTGATCCAAGGGGAGCCCGCCACCGGGGAAGTCGATAGATCGCGCTCCCGCGTGCTGGGCCTGTCCCATCTTTTTCTTCCCTTCCTCGTTGGGCCCGGTTTCTGGCCTCCGGTTGCCGTTCTCGCCGGCCCCACCCGTATGCCTATGACCCAGCTTGTCGGTATCGAACGCGGAGGACTATCCGGGCCGGGCCTCATTTGCCCTGAGACCGGCCTCCATTCAGACGACCGGGTCTTTGGTGCGAGTTTGCGACCGCCACGAAAGAGATGACGGTCGAGACCAGCGCCTGGATCATCGTCGCCAACGGGCGCCCGTGAAAAGCCGGGTCGCGTCCCAATCGACGAAGGACGTAGGAAAACCCGTGGCGGCGCCGGTGGCCCTTCACTGTACGCCCGAGCAACGCTGCCCCACCCATTGCTGCAGACCGGAAGAGTTGCGATGAGCATTCTCCACGCGCTGGGCTGCGCCTTTGAGCTCGGCGTTACGCCGACCAGCACGATACGCGTCCAAATCGACGACTTCGGCAGGAGCCCCCGAACCAGCCTCGGCGGTGCTGCCCTCTACAAGGGGACCCTCGACCGCTAGTTCGCTGCGGCCTCCGAGAGGTCGTGCCACGAACGTTCGGCAACGAAGTGCGCCAACTGAGTGATTTGTCACTCTCATGGACTCCTTCTACGCCGCATCCCTCACGTGCGGGACCCCCCGGTCGCCTGCCGAATGGCCGAGCGCCACCTCGCGTCGCCCGCGTGCCTGCGCTTCCAAGCCCGAGCACACGATATTGAGCAGGCGCACGGTGTCCGGGGCTGTGGCGTTCGACTGCCGGTGACAGGCCGATGCAGCCGCGCTGGCCAAACGGAAGGCAAGAAGTTGTCGGGCCTCATCCGGGCGGAGCCACCCGTCGGGAACCCAGTTGACCGAAATGTCCTTCGCCAACGAGCGCACCCGTGCGTCCGGCGCAACGCCCAGCGTCACCAAGTGCTTCGCAACGTGGTCGGCCCAAGCACGCCATTGGACTGTGGCTCTCGTCAGCCAGTCGACAAGCTCGCCGGCCTCGTCGCCTCTGACTACCCACCGGACATGGTCACCGAGGACGGCGAGGCACAGCAGGTCACGAAGTTCCCCCTGCAGCTCCTCGGTTGCTAGACCCTGATTTACGTACTCGGCCATGAGTCCTCCTTCTCGTCGCGCTTGGGCTTAGGCCCTCTGCGCAGGAGCTCGGCGAGTACGACGGCGTCATTGTGCTCGGTGTCGCGGGCCGCGTAGACGAGCGTCAGGGTGCCTTGGCGCGCACGCTGGCGAAGCTCCCGCAGCTTCGCCTCCTGCGCCGTCAGCTCGGCCCGGTAGCGACGCCGGAACTCGGCGAAGCGATCCGGGTCGTGGCTGAACCACCGTCGGAGCGCGCCGCTCGGTGCGAGTTCGCGCGCCCACTCGTCGAGGTGCGCCTCCTCGCGCGAGACTCCGCGCGGCCAGATCCGGTCGATCAGCACCCGGGAGCCGTCGGTGGCCGCGGCCGGCTCGTAGGCGCGCTTGAGCCGCACATCCATGACTTCTCAGCCCCGCTTCGCTGAAGAGGCGCGTACGATCACGACCGGACAGGCCGCATGGTGTGCACATTGCTGGCTGACCGATCCGAGCAACAGCCCGGCAAACCCACCGTGGCCACGCGACCCCACGACCAGCAAGTCGGCGTGACGAGATTCCTCGACCAGCACCGAAGCGGGGGTTCCCTCGACGACCCGGCGGTCGATTTCGACGCCGTTCGCGTTGGGCACGACCTCTTGCACCGTGGCGTCGAGGACGATCTCGGCGGTGTGTTGTAGGTCGTCACGATCGGCGCCTACGACCGGTGCCAGACCCTCGAGACCGGCGGTGCCGATGTAGCCGTACTGCCAGGAATGGACCACTCTCAGCGCTGCCTGCCGAAGCTTCGCCTCTTTTATGGCGAAGCGGAGGGCTTCCTTGGCTCCGTCCGAGCTGTCGACGCCGACGACGATCAGGCCATTACCACGTTCGGTTTCTCGTTTCATCGTTTCCTTCTCTCTGCGCCCGTCCTAGGCGCTTTGCTTGACTCTGGTGTCATCAGGGCGCGTAAACGTTCTTGAGGGCGTCGGTGGGGCTCGGGTCGGTGCTGGCTTGGGCAAACTCAACAGCTGCGTCGACGACGTGCTGGGCATCCCCATCGAGACCCGCCCACTCCTCTTCGCTCAGCTCTAGCCGCCGGCGCAGTCCTTCGATCGGGTCTCGCGTCTCGCGCAGCTCGCGGAGCTCCTCCTTGTCGCGGTAGACCTGTGGGTCGCCGATGTAATGGCCGGTGAGGCGCTCGGTCTCGCAGAGGAGGAAGACGGGGCCGTGACCGTTGCGTGTATGTGCAAGCGCCTCTCGTGCGGCGAGGTGGACGGCTTCGACATCCTGACCGTTGACCTTCATTGCCTGCATCCCGTACGCGACCGCGCGGAGCGTTAGGTCCTCGATCGGCTGGTGCTGCGACTGCGGGGTCGATTCGGCCCAGCGGTTGTTCTCGCAGACGAAGACGACCGGCACTTGCCAGAGTTGGGCAAGGTTCAGCGATTCGTGGAAGGTGCCGATGTTCGTCGCCCCGTCGCCGAAAAAAGCGACCGCGACGCGCGGCTCCCCACGCAGTTTGAAGGCGAGCGCCGCGCCGACCGTCGCTGGCAGCCCGCCGCCGACGACGGCGTTCGCGCCCATATTGCCGCGCTCGACGTCATAGAGGTGCATCGAGCCGCCATAGCCGTGCGAGCAGCCCTCAAGCTTTCCGTACAGCTCTGCCATCACCTCGTTCGGCGGCGTCCCGTTCGCGATCACGTGGCCGTGGGCACGGTGGGTCGAGGCGATCAGGTCGCCATCCTCGAGGGCGCGACAAACTCCGACCGCGACTGCTTCTTGGCCGATGGCGGCGTGCAAGAAGCCGGCGAGCTCGCCGGCGCGGAAGCGCTCGGTCACCTTCTCCTCGAAGCGCCGGATCAGCAGCATCTCGGCAAGGAAGGCGAGTAGCTGCTCGCGCGACAGGCCTTTCGTGGGGCTCATCGTTCCGCCCCCACGAGCTCGACGAGGTCGACGAGACGGCAGCTGTAGCCCCACTCGTTGTCGTACCAGCCGAACACCTTGATGAGTGAATCCTGCGCCATTGTCAGCTGGCTGTCGAAGACGCACGAGTACGGCGAGCGAACGATGTCGGTTGAGACAAGCGGCTCATCGCCGTAGCGGAGAATCCCTACGAGCGATCCCTGCTCGGCGGCGCCTCGGAAGGCGGCGTTTACTCCATCGCGGCCGGCGGGCCGGGAGACCTCAACCACGAGGTCGACGATCGAGCCGACCGGGATCGGAGCCCGAATCGCGATCGCGTCGATCTTGCCAGCGAGTTCCGGCAGTACAGTGCCGAGGGCGCGGGTGGCGCCGGTCGTTGTCGGGATCAGATTAATCGCGGCCGCGCGTGCGCGGCGCATGTCCTTGTGCGGGGCGTCGAGAACAGGCTGCGAGGCCGTGTAGGCATGGACGGTCGTCATGAAGCCGCGCTCGATCGCGAACGCGTCGTGGAGGACCTTGGCAAGCGGCGTGACGCAGTTGGTCGTGCAGGAGGCGTTCGAAACGATCCGGTGGCGCTCGGGATCGTAAGCGTGGTCGTTGACGCCGAGGACGACCATGACGTCGGCGTCATTCGCTACCGCCGAGATCACCACTCTGCCTGCGCCGGCATCAAGATGCGCCTGCGCTTCGCCGCGCTTCGTGAAACGGCCGGTCGATTCGACGACGACGTCGATGCCGAGCTCGCGCCAAGGCAGGTCCTTAGGCTCCGAGATCGAAAACGCCTGTAGCTCGCGCTCGCCCACAATGATCGTCGCTGCCTCGGCGGTCACCTCTTCGGACAAACGCCCGAGCAGGGAATCGAACTCGAGCAGGTGCGCCATCATCTTGACGTCGCCGACGTCGTTCACGGCGACGACTTCGTAGTCGGGTCGGCGTTCGAGGTAGGCGCGGAGAAAGTTCCGGCCGATCCGCCCGAAGCCGTTGATGGCAACGCGCGTCATCTCTGTACCGCCATTGATGTGAACGCGTGCCGTCTTGTCTCAAGCTCATTTGTCGCCTTGCGGACTTGCCTCGGAGGTCGCCCTTTCGATGAGCGATGGCCGATGTCCTGAACCGCTTTCGCCGCGGCTTCGCCTGCCGTCCAGCGCCGCAGGAAGAGCGCTGAAAGGACTAACAACACGAGCGGAAGGGCGAAGAGCGGCAGAATGTCGTCAAGCTCCACGAACGCGGCGAAGGCCACTACGGCGAAAAGCGAGAGCAGTGCTAACCCGATCGCCAAAATGGCCAGGAACAACGCCGTTTCGGTGTTGGGCGCATTACGAACTTGGCGTCTCGCGTCCGAGCTGACAAAGCGTGTCTTGGTCATACTCATTTGAGGATGCTCCGGGGATCAGTGCTCGTCGATCGGGGGAGGCCCCACCTTCACCCGCTACGAGCCTCATTCGCCGGCGATGGGCTATTCGTACAGACCCTGCAGCGGCCGGCGCTCGGGGAGCGCGGTGCTCGCGTGCCGTCGGCGAGAACGAGAATTCGCACCGGGCGACCGTCGATTGTCGCAATCCAATCTGACTGATCGCCCACTCGAGAGAATTCCTTCGCCGTTCGGCCCTGACGTGCCCTACGGGTGCGATGGGGCTTCGGCGGGGGGTGTCGCTATTGGATCGTCTTGCCTTCGGCGCATGCTGTGCAAAGGCCCTCACTCCGCATTGCGAGATCTGTCGCGTGCATGAGAGCATTGCAGCGCGGGCAGCGCGTGCCGTCGCGTCTCAGCTCACGGATGAGTTCACGCTCGTAATAGGCCAGCATGGTCTTCCTTTCGAGATCTACGCCTTCCTAGGCGGCCGTCGCCAGTTCCCTGGCGTTCGCGGTGGCCGCCGCCACTTGCACGACCAACTCCCGCCGAGGCTGACGGGTGAACGCCGCTCGGATTAGCCCGCGTGAGCGGACGTAGAAGAGTTCGGTTGACCCGGTCGCGTCGGCCTCTCGAAGCAGCTCACGCATCGCTTCGCCGGCGCGGATCGCCGTGGTTACCGTCACGCCGGCCGTCCGTGCAGACTCGGCCGCGCGCTCCAGCTCACTCTTCACCGTCTTGTAGCGTCGTACGCGCTCGCCCGCCCCGCCTTTGGTCGTGTCGTTGAACTTGTCCTTCACGATCCCAACAAGCCCGAGCCTGGCGCGGTTCTCGCGGCAGTACTCGATTGCGGCACCAACGGCCTCGTGCGAGCCCGACTCATCGATTCCACACAGTACGGAGTGCATCTGACTCTCCTTCCTTGGGTTTGCATCAGCTTCGTAGGCCGCTGCGGCGTTGGAAATGGAGAGGGCGCCTGAGATTACGGTTTTCGACCACCCATCCTGGAGGCGGCTTGCGACAGGGGACAACGAGGTCGGACGTCCTGCTTGGGCAGTTCTCGGACGTCCTTTGGTCAGTTCTCAGTCATTGACAGAAGATCTCGTAGTACCCGGGACGCCGTCTCGATCGCTGGCTCCGGTGCGCAAGTGCGCATGCGTCTCGCAAACCATTCCGCGGTAGCGGTGAGTCAGCAACACAATCACTGCGGCCGAAGTCAGGCTGCTGGCCTGAAGCCCTATGAACACGGGGTCGTGGCGATGGAGGGCGAGCGCGCCGATGAGCAGACTGCTCGTCAGCCACATCGCCCAGGCTCGGCTACTGACTCCCGCCGAGCAGTGCTCGCGTGCGAGGTGGACCACCTGAGGCACGTAGGCCACGACGCCGATCGAGATGCCAGTGATGCCAAGCAGCTCGAAGATAGTTGTCTGGCTCATCGAACCACGACCCCTCGCCGCCACCACCCAAGGTCGGCTAGACGGGGTCGGCTGAACGACACCGAGGTCGCATCGGGTTGGGTGAGCGTTGCGAGCTGCTCTTCGAATGCTTGCGACCGGTCATCGGGGTCGGCGCCTTCGTCTTCATCGATGACGGCTCCGCCTTCGTTCTCCCAGCGCATCAACGGATCGCAGGCCATGCCACTCCCCTTAGCTGTCTTGGCGGTGCCCGCCGAGGCTAAAGCGGACGATGCCGCCGGCAAGGTTGCGGTCATCGGTGTCGTACGTGGTCTGTGCTTGTTTGCTGAAACTGACTCTGTAGCGGCCGATAGCCTTGGCGAGGTTGTTGTCGCCGCGGCCATCGGCGCCCGGTGGCACTACGACCACTGGGCACGGCGCTCGTCGTGAGACCGCGGCCGACACGTTGCCCAACAACGACGAGTCTGGTCCGGTCGAGCCCACAACGATCAACCAGGCCTTCTCCTCGGCGGCCGCGGCGACCAGGCGGTCGACCGGATGGCCTACGGCAACGAGCCAACCGGCGCCGCAGTCGACCTCGGTCGTGCGCCCGCTCAGGCGCTCGAGCCGCTCGGCGATCGCAGTGATCTCTTGGTCGCTCGAACCGGGCTCCACGACACGGACGAATACGAGCCGCAGCCCGAGCTTGCTACTCAGGCCGCGGGCGACCCGCGCAGCGCCCCTAGCCGACTCCGAGTCGTCGATGGCACAGATGATCGAGCCAGTCACTAATTTCTCCTCATCTCTTCATCAGGTTCGCCCGGCCTGGTCGTGACCGCCATCGGCTGGCCCACCCATCTCCAGACAGCGTGAACCCCATGGTCAGAGAACTGGGCTGGGTCCCCGCACCAAATGAGCTCGCGACCCGATAGCCGCCGCGGCCAGCACACGGCAACCTGAAGCAGGCGAACAGAAAGCGAAGCGTGCGAATGAGCAGGATCATCTGCGGCGCCATCAGGCCGCTTGCGCACAGCCACAATCGAAGGGGGTCCGATGACAGCACTAGCGACACCAACCGGCTCACCGGCATTCACGCCCGTCAATCGTCCTGTGGAAAAGTTGACGCCTGAGGCCGCCGCGGCTCCGATCATCGCCGCCGTCGATGACTCCGCAGCGAGCACGGCCGCCGTCGACGCAGCAGTTCGGCTCGGGGCAGAAGTGGGCGCCCCGCTGGTATTCGTGTACGTCCGTCGCGGTCCGGTCGGCTTGCTCGGCGCGCCTATCTACCAGCGTCGACTGACGTCCGCGATGGCGCGGGCGCGGGCCGTGCTCGACCGAGCGCTTTCGACCGCCGCGCGCGCGGACGTCACCGCCGAAGGCGAGATCCTCGAGGGCACACCGCACAAGCGCATCCTCGAACTCGCACGCGACCGCGGAGCGCAGCTGGTCGTCGTCGGTCGGCGTCGACGCAAAATCGGGAGCAGCGTCTCACACGCGGTCGTCCGCACCGCAAGACGACCCGTGATCGTCGCCCAGGGGCTGACGCGTTCGTTGGTGGAAAGGGCCGCCTGAGTGCTCGCGGCGATAGATGACCTCGACACATGTCTCGCCCCCGCCCTTCTGACAGACGCGCTCTTTCGCGAACTCATGGCCGGTACGTCGCAATGACGTCTCGTCTGCATCAGCTGTCGACGCTCGGCCAGAGCGTTTGGATCGACTTCCTGTCGCGCCAACTGCTTGAGTCTGGCGCCTTGGCACGCGCGGTTGAAGGCGACGCCGTAGTTGGCGTCACCTCGAACCCGACTATCTTCGCGAAAGCCCTGTCCGGCGAGGCATACGACCAGCAGATCGCTGCCAGCGCCGGCGACGCGAAGAGCATCTTCCTCGAGCTGGCGATGCGCGACGTCACGAACGCCTGCGATCTGCTTCGGCCGGTCTGGGAGCGCACCGAGGGTGGGGACGGTTACGTCTCGATTGAAGTCGACCCCCACCTGGCTAGCGACACCGAGGCGACGATCGCTCAAGCTACCTACTTCCACAAGACGATCTCTCGGCCCAACTTGCTGGTCAAGATCCCGGCCACCGAGTCCGGCGTACCGGCGATCGAGGAGATGACCGCCCGCGGCTACTCGATCAACGTGACTCTGATCTTCTCGCTGAGCCGCCACCACCAGGTCGCCAACGCGTACCTGCGCGGACTCGAGCGGCTTCTTGCTTCCGGCGGCGACCCCAGTCGCATTCACTCGGTCGCCAGCTTCTTCGTCTCCCGTGTCGACACCGAGACAGACCCCCGACTCACGAAAGCCGGTCGGGATGACCTCAAGGGCCGCCTCGGCATCGCCAACGCCAAGCTCGCATACCAGCAATACAAGGAGCTGTTCGACGGCGAGCGCTGGGACGCGCTGGCTGCGCGCGGCGCAACGGCGCAGCGCTGCCTGTGGGCCTCGACTTCCGTGAAGGACCCGAGCATGCGCGACACGCTTTACATAGAGGAGCTGATCGGACCTCAGACGATTTCGACCATGCCCGAGGAGACGATCCGCGCTTTCCAAGATCACGGCCGCGTTGAATCTCGACTTGAGATGGAGCTCGATGAGGCACGGTCTCTGTTCAACCAGCTGTCCGACGCTGGCGTTGACTACAACGACGTTGTCACCACACTCGAGCGCGAGGGAATTGACAAGTTCGTTGTCTCGGTCAACGAACTTCTCGCTGGCATCGTCACAAAGCGCCTCGACCTCACCCAGACTGGGGCGTCCGTGCAGGGATTCTTCGAACGGAGCGGCGCAGGAGTCGAACCTACCCAGCGACGGGTTGCGCCGCCTCACCGGTTTTGAAGACCGGCTGGGCCACCGGGCCCGAGCCGCTCCGGGGCCAGCCTAGCTTCTGACCCTCGAGGGAGACACAATGCCTGCGTGGGCTGGCGTTCCAACAGCGGCGAAGGCTTCTCCCCGGCGTCACGCTGAACCTCGGGAAGCGGGCTCCCAGCGTGAGCGTGGGGCGGGCACGGGGCTCGGGTCAGCCTGGGCCGCCGCGGCCTGGCCGCCTCGGCGTCGCTCGTGGGGACTGGTCTTGCCTACGTGTGGCGCCGAAGAAGGGGCCGTTAAAAGAAGAGAGAGGCGGTGCGACTCACCCGCCTCCCTCTCGCGAGTTGCTTGGGCTGCGGCCCCCCAGCAGTCTCGCTTCCGGCTAGATCCCTCGGATCCCCGCCTGGCGTATAGATCGGCCATTCAACGCTCGCCGACATCACTCGTTCAAGGGAAGTGAACCACGGGTGTGAACCACCTCCTGGGGCATGGAGTGAAGCGCTACGCATGAGCGATACTGCGGGTTGTAAGGGTTTGCGGCGGACTTCTGAGGGTGGGCCCCGATGCGGCGGGGGCTCCCTCGGAAGACAGGTGGGGGCGGGCTCGTTGCGGCGAGCTCCGCTCCCTTATTCTTTCTCGGGACGCGAATACAATCGTGCCGCTGTGCACGGGGTTATCTTCGCGAGCTTCGTCGACTACATGGCTGCACGCCACGGCTATGACGTCGTTTCCGAGATCTTCTCCGACCAGCCCGTCTTCCTCCTGAGCCAGTCCTACGAGGACGAGCGCCTGCTCGCGCTCATTAACCGGGCCTCGGAGCTCACTGGGACTCCGGAGGGTGAGCTCGTCTACCAAGTCGGCGCCTTCACGGCTGAGCAGACGTTCGCCCGCCTCTACCCGGCCTTCTTCGCCGCCGCCGGTGGCTCCCGGGCGTTTCTCCTCTCGGTGGAGACGTTCATCCACGAGCACCAGACCGACTGCATGCTGAGGGACGATCCGCCTGCGTGTTCGAGATCCGGGTCAGCCCCGGGATGCTCGCCGCCTGAGCACCCGAGCGTCGCCGACCCGCCTCGTGACGCCGTCCGCGTCGAAGCGCTCGAGCAGGAGCTGTGCCGGCCGCCGTCCCGTTCCGAGCAGATCGCGAAAACGCGCGAGCGTAATCGACCCTTCCCGCTCGCACTCCTCGACCAGGAGCCGCCTGGCCTGCCCGTGCGCGCCGGCTCCGACGGCCAGGCCGTCTCCGACTCGCACTAGTCGCCCCTCCCGCTCGAGGTAGGCGCCGAGCTCCCGGTTCTCGATGGGAACAGGCGTGTAGCCGGCCGCTTCGAGCTCGGCTTCGAGCCGGGCGGCCGTATTGGCGCGGTCTCCGAGGGACGCCGCTGCGCCGGGGAGATACAGCTTCGCTCCTCGCCGCTCGAGCCCGAGACGGGGCACGACAGCCGCGGCCCAGGCAGCCGAGGGAACTGGCACGCCCGGGTCCAGCGAGTCCGCCGCTCCGATGCGCGTTCGAAGATCCTCCTCGAAGGCTTCGAGCCAGGCCCTTGAGAAGAGCCACTCGCCGGCTCGCTCGACTGCGTCGAGATCGGCGGGAACGAGGTGGCGGAGGCTGTCGAGCCGGACCGGCGCGTGGACCGTAGCAGCGATGTCACCGCGCTCGATCAGCTCGAGGCGCTCGGCCGAGAGCTTTCTCGGCGGAACAGGATCGAGGACGACCGCGCCGCCAAGGGTCGTCCGGTCCCGCAAAACGACATGGTCGCCCCGGGCAGCGACTACCGGCGAGGCGAGCCGGAGCTGGGCGTAGCGCTCGCCGGCCCGGACCACCCGTGCGTAGTGCTCGGCGGTCCCGTGGTGGACGTGGAGGCGCGCGCCGTCCGGGATCTCCTCCAGCTCGTCCAGGATGACGTCCAGCCGGTAACTGGCGGGAAACGCGCCGAGCTCGACCAGCGCATCTCCGCGCTTGAGCTCGCTTCGTTCGACTCCCGGGAGCGCGACAGCGACACGCTGGCCCGCCCCGGCCCGCTCGACGTCGCGGTCGTGCACCTGCACGCTTCGAACCCGAACCTCGAGGCCACCCGGCTGGGCGACAAGGATGTCTCCCTCCCCGAGCGATCCTGACCAGAGCGTTCCCGTTACCACAGTGCCGATCCCGCGAAGCGTGAAGACCCGGTCGACGAAGAGTCGTGTGGCGCCCGACACCGCTCGCTCTTCGACGGCATCGGCCTCCGAGGCAAGCGCTGAGCGAAGCTCGTCGAGGCCCTCGCCCGTCCGGGCGCTCGTTGCGACCACCGGCGCGCCCGGAACGAGCTCGCGGCCCTCCAAGGCGGCAAGCTCGCGGGTCTCCTCGTCGACTGCATCGATCTTGGTGATCGCGACGACGCCCCGCTCGATCCCGAGGAATCTCAGGATCGCGAGATGCTCGTGTGTCTGGGGCCGTGCCCCCTCGGCTGCATCGACGGCCAGTAGGAAGAGGTCGATTCCGGTCGCGCCGGCCACCATGTTCCGCACGAAGCGCTCGTGGCCGGGCACGTCGACGAGAGAGAGCCGCCGCCCATCCGGTAGGTCGAGCGGTGCGTACCCGAGATCGATCGAGATGCCCCGCTCCTGCTCCTCGGGTAGCCGGTCGGTGTCCTTCCCGGTCAGCGCCCGAACGAGCCAGGTCTTGCCGTGGTCGATGTGCCCGGCTGTGCCTACCGTGCGCGGCACGCGCGAACCGCCTCCGCCGCCTCCTCTGCCTCCGCATCCGTGAGCGTCCGGCAATCGAGCAGCAGGCGGCCGTTGCGGACGATGCCGATCACGGGTGGGTTCCCTCCCCGCAGGCCCTCCGCAAGCTCGGGCGCGAGCGCGCAGGCAAAACTCGGGAGCTCGGTGAGAGGCAGCGCTCCGCCGCCGACGCGGGCGATAGTGCTCTCGACGGTGCCCCCGGTGTGCGAAGCCAGCCGCTCCGCGCGAGCTCGCACGAAGCCGAGGTCTTCGCGGAGCATGCGAGGAACGGGAATCGCGTCGTGCCGACCGCTGCGATAGAGCGCAAGCGTTCCCTCGAGAGCGGCAAGCGAGAGTTTGTCGGGTCGAAGCGCGCGCTGGAGCGGATGACGCCGCAGACGCTCGACCAGGTCGGCGCGGCCCACGACGATTCCCGCCTGCGGCCCGCCGAGAAGCTTGTCTCCCGAGAAGCAGACGAGGTGTGCGCCCGCGTCGAGGCTCGAGCGTGGGCTCGGCTCGTCCATGAGCTCGTCGAGGAGGCCTGATCCGAGGTCGTCGACCAGCACCAGGCCGCGGCGCTCCGAAAGCGCCGAAAGCTCACGGAGGCCCGGCTGCTCGGTGAAGCCCACCATCCGGAAGTTCGACTGATGCACCCGGAGGATCGCGGCTGTCGAGTCTCCGACGGCGTGTTCGTAGTCGGCGAGCCGTGTGCGGTTCGTCGTCCCGACCTCGATGAGCTTCGCGCCGGAGCGTGCGAGGACGTCGGGGATCCGGAAGCCGTCGCCGATCTCGATCAGCTCGCCGCGTGAGACGATCACCTCGCGGCCTTCCGCGATTGCGGCCAACGCGAGGAGAATGGCTGCCGCGTTGTTATTGACCACGAGCGCAGCCTCCGCGCCGGTCAGGTCCCGAAGCAAAGGCGCTACGTGGTCCTGTCGTGAGCCGCGGGCGCCGGCGGTGAGGTCGTACTCGAGGTTCGAATAGCTTCGGCCGACTTCGACCACCCGCTCCAGCGCCTCCTCTGCCAGCGGCGCCCGGCCCAGGTTCGTGTGAACGAGGACTCCGGTCGCGTTCAGCGAACGCCGGAGTCTGGGAACTTCCAGGGCCTCCAGCTCGTTAAGTACACGATGAACCAGATCCCCGACACCACCACCGGCCCGGGCGTCCTCCCGCGCGTGAGCGAGCGCGTTTCGGATCGCGGTCACGACGAGTTGCCGTCCGTGCTGGGCCGCCAGCGGGGCGATGGAATCGTCGGCGAGCAAACGGTCGACCGACGGAAGGTCGCGGAGCGGGTTTCCCCTGGCCATTGGCCTGATGATAGAGAGCCGGTCAGGGGGGTACGATCGCGTTCATGGTAGAGCTCGATGCTGGACGGCTGCGAGCGGCACGCGACTGGGGAAGTCGCTGGGCCGCCCTTGCGCTCGCACTGGCGATCCTGATCGCCCTTCTGGGCGCGTTCGTGCTCGTCCGGGCGGTGATGCTTCGCAGCGCAGTCCTCCCCGGCGTCAACGTGGCCGGGATCGACGTTGGCGGTTTGTCCCGCGCGGACGCACGCGCGAAGATCGAGGCGACTTTGAGTCGGAACTTCGGCCGCCCCGTGAGCGTGGTCGTCGGCACGCGAGAGTTCACGACACGTCCGAGCCGGCTTTACGAGCTCGACGTTGCGGCCACGGAGGCCGCAGCCTACGAGGAAGCGCGGGGATCCTTCATCTCGCGCCTGACCTCAATCGTGCTGCCGTTCGCCGCCGACCGGGAGGTCGACCCCGTCTTGCGTGTCCTCCCCCGGGGCCGTCAGGCGCTTGCGGAGCGACTGAGTGCGCTGACCAAGCGCCCGGTCTCGGCGAGGGTTGCGATGCGAGATGTCACGCCCGTGGTCTTCCCGGGGCGCTTGGGAGCGGTCATCGACGAGCCCGGCCTGATCGCGGCGCTTCGCCGCACTGCCCTCTCGGGCTCCGGGACCGTCCGCGTGGCGCTGCAGCGGAAGGCGCCTGCGATTACGACGGCTGAGGCTCGGGGTGCGGCCGCCGACGCTGAGCAGCTCGTGTCGGCGCCGGTCACGATTCGCTTCCGCGGCGAAGAGATCGGACGGATCTGGCCGCGGACGCTGGCGGGCCTGGTCCGCTTCCAGCCCTCCGAGGGCGGCTACAGCCTGGTTCTCGCGCAGGACGCCGTGGGGCGCGCGGTCGGCCGGTTCGTCGCCTCCGCGACGCGGAAGCCCGTGGACGCGACCTTCGCCGTCTCGGGGAACCACGTTCGCGTGGTTCGGTCTCGGGGTGGTACGCGCCTGGCCTCGACCAAGGCTGCGGCGGCTATCGTCGCCGCCGGCCTCGCGCCGGGCGGAGCTCGTGCTGCGACCGTGACGCTCACGAAGCAGCAGGCCGAGCTGACGACGCGGGACGCCAAGGCGCTCGGGATCAAGCGCACGATCTCGACCTTCACGACCGACATGGGCGTCTCGTCCTCGAATCGGATCCACAACGTCCTGCTCATGGGCAAGTACCTCGACGGCACCATCGTCCGCCCGGGTCAGACGTTTTCGTTCAACGGGACGATCGGGCCGCGAACCAGTGAGCGCGGCTTCCTCGAGGGCCAGATGATTCTGGGAGGCCTGCTCGTCCCGGCGATCGGCGGCGGCGTCTGTCAGGTGGCGACCACGATCTTCAACGCAGCGTTCGAGGCTGGTCTCCCGATCCGGGAGCGCCACAACCACTCGTTCTACATCAGCCACTACCCGATGGGACGAGACGCGACAGTCTCGTGGGGCGGGCCCAATCTCGTCTTCCGGAACGACCTCGACCACGCCATCTTGATCAAGGCGAGCGGGAACTCGTCGACCCTGACGGTGAGCTTCTACGGCACGCGCCAGGGGCGAAAGGTGATCGCGACGACGAGCGCGCCGACCGCGTACACCTCGCCGACCCTTCAGTACGCGGTCGACCCGGCCGCCCCCGCCGGCTCGGTGCGCACGGAGCCAGGCGGTGGCCCGGGTTTTAGCGTCAACGTCCATCGCAAGGTGCTGGAGAACGGCAAGGTGATCCGCCAGGACAATTTCTTCACCCGCTACACCCCGCAGAACCCGACCGCGGTCTATGGGCCGGGTAAGACTCCTCCCGGGCCGTACTTCACGCTTCCCGGATAGAACCGCGCCCCGAAGTGCCGTAGGATCGCGCCTCGCCGGTGCCTTGCTTCCCGGCGCCTGGCGGCTCGCGGAGCGGCTACGCTACTGAGCGTCGGCCTTTGCGGGCTCGGCGGGAACTTCGGCGCACCGCTCGCGGTGGCAGTCCACGACCGTGGTGACGGCCTCCTCGATGTCGTCCGTCACGAGGAGCAGGTCGAGATCCTCGGACGAGATCATCCCCTCCTCGAGGAGCGGGCCGTTGATCCAGTCCATGAGGCCGTCCCAATAGCTCGAGTCGAACAGGACGACGGGGAAGTGGCGAACTTTCCCGGTCTGGATGAGCGTCAGGGCCTCGAAGAGCTCGTCGAGCGTGCCGAAGCCACCGGGGAAGATGACGAATCCCTCCGCCGGCTTCACGAACATCGTCTTCCGTACGTAGAAGTGCTTGAAGGTGAGACCGAGGTCCAGATACGGGTTCGCGTACTGCTCGTGGGGTAGCTCGATGTTGAAGCCGACCGAGAACCCGCCGCCCTCCTGGGCGCCGCGGTTCGCCGCCTCCATGACGCCCGGGCCGCCACCCGTGATAACCGTGAACCCGGCCTGCGCGAAGAGGCGGGCGACTTCGCGCGCCTCCCCGTAGGCCGGGTGATCCTCGCTCACCCGGGCCGAGCCGAAGATCGTGACCGCGGGGCTCGGGATCTTCTCCAGGGTCGTGAACCCGAGCGAGAACTCCTCGGCGATCGTGGCGACGCGGCGGCCGTCGGCGCCGTCGGAGCTGTCGAGGATCCGCCGGTCCTCCATCAGAACGTCCGCTCCACGTGCGTGGCGCTCATCGCGAGCGCGAGCAGGACGGCGAGTCCAATGTAGGTCACGCCGGTGGCGGCTCGCTGCCAGGGCTTGACCCGGTAGTAGACGCGCGACTCCTCCGTGTCCCGGGCGCGCCAGCGGCGCCAGAGCTCCAGGCCGCCGACGACGAGGATGAGGAGCAGAATCGGGTTGGGGGCAAGCAGGGTCAGCACGAGCAGAGCAACGAGCCCGAGGCCCCAGACGGCCGGGTGGACCGCGCCGACTGCGCGGCCGCCGTCCAGCGGCACGATCGGCAGGAGGTTGAACAGGTTCAGGAAGAACCCGGTGAAGGCGAGCGCGATGAGGAGCTGCGAGTCGATCGCCTCGCCGGCAGCCCAGACTCCGGCCGCACCGAGGCTGCCGAGGATGGGCCCCGCCAGCGCGACCCTGGCTTCCCGCCAGGCGTCGTCAGGCAGCTGTTTCATGCCCACAACTGCGCCCAGGAACGGGATGAAGAGTGGCGCCGAAGCGGGGATGCCCTGGTGTCGGAGCTCGATCACGTGTCCTAGTTCATGAACCAAGAGGAGCAGAACGAAACCAACCGCGAATCGCCAGCCCCAGATCCAGGCATAGGCGGCCACCGAGACAAGCATGGACGCTGAGGTGACGAAGATCTTGAGCTTGATGATGACAAGCGCAAACGCCTTCAGCTTGAAGAGCAGAAAGCCGACGGCCGCGATCGGCGCCCAGATCTTCCTCGCGAGCTCACGCCAGCGGCTCTGCGGATGGATGGGCTCGTACCCCCTGAGCTCCTCATCCGTCCAGGCGAGCTCGCGCTCGCGCTCCTGCTCAGGCGTCAGCTGGCTCATGGATGCATCGTAGCCGTCAACTTTCGCGCTGCATCGGCGGCGCCGGTTCGGCTTGACGGTCGCCGAAAACCCTTGAAATGCCCCAACTGTCATAGGTTCCCAGAGCCGGTTCGGGCGAACCGGGGAGAGGGGAGCCGTCACCCAAACGAAGCTGCAGTCTCTCTGTCCTGGCCGCCGAAGCGTGGCCTCGACTGCAATATCGATGAGTCGAGCTTGTTCGTGCCGTTCAGCAATGCCGGTGTCGTTCCAGTCGCTCGACCCCAAACTGAGCGAGGCAGGGGAGCCCAGGTGAGGAAGCCGTTCGAGCGGAACCAACTCTTGCAATGACGCACGATCGCGGCGGGAGCTTCGGCCCCCGCCGCCTTCGCGATCGTCCTGCCTGGAGCGCCTCGGGGCAGGAGGGAAGCCGAGCTAAATTTCCGTGAAGCCCGGGATCACGCCGGCGAACTGGGGACTTCAGCGACGCATAATTTCATCGCCCTGCGGGCGAAGGCGCCTAGTGGGCCGGCAGGTCGAGCGGGCGGCCGTCGACCTCGATCTCCGGGGACGAAAGAATGCAGTCGACGTGGATCGAGGCCTGGTTCGCGCCTCCATACGAGCCCGCGTTGTGGCCGATCGCGACGTGCGCCGTGCCGGCCGCCTTCTCGTCCAGCATCACGTGTCCGCGCGGCTTGACGGTCGGGTTGAGACCGATTCCGAGCTCGGCGATCACGTCGCCGCCGGCACCGGCCTGCTTGACCAGGTCTCGCAGCATCGAAGCGGCGCGGCCGCCGTCGATCGAAGTCACCCGACCTGCTTCGAACCGGAGGACCACCGGCTCGTCGACGAGACCTTCGACTGTGTACGGGACGGTCAGGTCGGCGACGAGGACGCCCTCAGCCGAGTCCTCGAGCGGGGCGACGAAGATCTCTCCGCCCGGGTAGTTGCCGTACTCACCGGGCCCGAGCGGGTGGGCATCGGTCAGCCAGGGCCGGCCGGTAACCCGGAAGGAGAGGTCGGTGCCGGCCGGGTTGCGGAGCCGGATGGAGTCGGCGGCACGAAGCTGGTCGAGGAGCCTGTCGGCCGCCGCGGCCAGATCCGGTGGGGGCAGCGAGAGCTCGTCCACCAGCAGCGCGGCGTCGACGAACCCGAGGAAGAGGCCACGACCGCCGCGGCGGAGCGTGGTCTCGTTCAGCTCGGAGCGGAGCGAAGCCTCGTCGGCCCTCGGCGCTTGCTGGAGGGAGAAGAGGACATCAGCGTGCCGGGCGCCCTCGAGCATCGCCGTGGGCACCTGGGGGAGCGGGCGCTCTCCTGCCCAGAGGTGGAGCTCGGGCTCGGCGCCCGCGTCGCGCGCGGCGGCGAGGAGCTGTGAGCCGGCCTCTGCAAGCGGCTCGTCGACCACGACCAGCACGCGCTCGCCCGGACGGAGAGCCGAGGCCCGGAGAAGATTCTGGGTCCAGCCGGGGTGGTGGAGATCCTTCTTCATGGCGGGCCAGCGTAGCTAACGGTTCGCCCGCTCACGATCCCCGCCCGATCCACTCCTCGCCGCCCTCGTACGCTTCCTTCTTCTGGAGGTACACGCGACAGGCGCCGGCGCCTGGTGGGAGCGGCGCGGCAAAAGCCGTGGAAGTGCGCTCCACATCACCGGGGTAGCGGACGGACGGCTGGAGTTACGAAGCCGTGCGGCTGCCTGACCCTCCGCGCTTGGTGGCCTCGACATCGAACATCCGGAGGATCGGAAAAGGCGCATGTAATCCGACATCCACGGTTTGATCCAATCACGCCAAAGGGGCGCTCGCTTTGGGTGCTGTGGCTCCGCTGGCGACGCTCAGGCCGCAAGCGGCACGGTTGGGGCGCAGTCACAGCCCCCGGAGGTGAAGCGTCGCGATGAACCATCGGACGGGGGATGGGTCAAGTGCGCCTCCCGACACGATACTCCGTCCAGAGGGAAGCGTGAACGGGCTCTGCGATCGAAAGAGCGCGAGCATCGAAAAGAGGTGGGCCCCGATGCGGCGGGGGCTCGCTCGATCTGCTGGGTGGCGGCTGTGGTCCGCCACCCTCGACTTGTGTGGAAGGACGGCATGGGAATCACAGAATGGAAAGACGATCTGGGAATCGGCACGGAGGCTCTTGACGCTCTCAACGTAAGGGAGCGGCTCTGCGGTTCGGAGCGCGACATCTTGCGGCGGCGGGTCTCAGCGGCGGTTCATGAGCGCGAGCGTGCGGACTCCGAGGCCTGGAAGGAGATCAAGGCGAATGGGCGTCCGGTTGCGCCTCAGTAAGCCTGATCTCCTCGAGGATCTGCTCGTGTTCTTGGAGCGGCGAGGCTGCCCTGCACGGCAACTTGATGTCGATCTGATCGAAGTGGACGTCCCCCACGCGATCCACGCCGAGCAGGCGCGCATGGAACTCGACCTCTACCTCAACGTCTGGAAAAAGCTGCGGGCCGCGAGTCTGTTTGAAATGGAAGCGTGAAGCCCGCAGGGAGTCCCGAGCGTCGGCAAAGCAACCGGGCGGAAGCACCGTTCTGCTCCTAGCTGGCCTCTGAGGCAAACGGCCCGAACTCTCGCCGCGCGCAGTCGGGACAGTAGACCACGATTTCTTGGTCGTCTTCGATGTCCGGGTCGCCGACCAGGAAAGCCTGCCAGCCGGGCGCGACCTCGTCCTCTCCCTTTCCGCACTCGACGCACTCGAGAGCGATCTTGGCTTGCCCCATGAGCAAGCCTACCGCTGCGTCTCCCCGGAATCTACCCGGCTTCGCCTGGCAATCCCGAGTAAGGTCGGCCGCACCCGAGCATGGAGGGATTCGCATGAGCATCGTCGTCCGCTTCAGCCCAACAAACTTGACGGCCGAGAAGTACGACGAATCAATCCGGCGGCATGAGGAGGCCGGCATCGAGCTTCCTCCAGACGGCATGGATTTACACGTTTGCTTCGGGCCGGACGGGAACTTGCGGGTCAGCGAAATCTGGGGCTCTCGAGAGCAGCTGGAGGCTTACGGTCAGCAGTTGATGCCCATACTGGCCGATGTCGGGATCGAGCTTTCGGGCGAGCCAGAGATCTTCGAGGTTCACAACATCATCAAGCGCTAAGGCCCTCCTCTTGTCCGCTCCACAGCCACCCCTGCAGCCCCCTGCCCAGTGCGAGCGCCCGCCTCACAGCGACGGCGTCGTCCTCCGCAGCCAGCACCCAGCGACGCGTCGCGCGAGGGAGAGGGCGACGCCCGATCGTCCCACCCCGTCCTCCCCGCGCATCCCGCGTACCACCCCTGTACCAGCCCAGCCCTCGCAGTGCTCAGGAGCCACGGACCCAGTGGCTTTCGCCCTCCTCGTAACACTCCTTCTTCCAGAGCGGCACGGTCTGTTTGAGCGTGTCGATCGCCTCGGCGCACGCGGCCAGCGCATCGCCGCGGTGCGGGGCCGAGACCGCGATTGCGACGCTCGTCTCGCCGATTCCGACCCGACCTGTGCGATGGACGATCGCCACGTCGCAGAGCTCGTACTTGGCCTTCAGCGCCTCGACGAGATCGGCCATGACTTCCTCGGCCATTCCCGCATACGCTTCGTAGTCGAGGTGGCGAACGGAGCGGCCCCGCGACTCTACGCGGGTGGTGCCGCTGAAAGTCGCGATGGCGCCGGCCTGTTCGTCGGCGACCTCCGCGGCCACCGCCGCGAGGTCGATCGGCTCCCGGGTCAGGCGGACCGGTGAGCCACCCGAGACCGGGGGGATCAGCGCCACCTCGTCGCCGTCTGCCAGCGGCGTGTCTTCGGCCGCGTAGCGACGGTTAACCGCAAGAACCAGCCCGTCCGGCCGTTCGCCGAGGCGGTCGAGGAGCGACGCCCAGACGTCGGCCGCTACCGCTCCCTCGGCAAGCTCAACTTGCTGTTCTCCAGTGCCGGCCCGCTCGCGCAGGCCGGCGAAGAGCCTGACGACCACCCGCACGAAGGCAGCCTACCCGCGGGGTGGGCGGTAGCCTTTCGAGCTGATGGCCGTCGAGGAGAACCAGCGCGAAACTGACTCGGGGATCGAGGTCAAGCCGGTCTACACCTCCGCGGACGTTCCGGGGCTCGACCTCGAGCCGCCGGGCGAGTTTCCCTTCACGCGTGGGCCCTATGCGGACATGTACAGGGGCAGGCCGTGGACGATCCGCCAGTACGCAGGGTTCGCATCCGCCGAGGAGACGAACGAGAGGTTTCGCTACTTGCTCGAGCGGGGGCAGACGGGCCTCTCGGTCGCTTTCGACCTCCCGACCCAGCTCGGCTACGACTCGGACGATCCACACGCGCTCGGGGAGGTGGGGCGGACCGGAGTGGCCATCGACTCGATTGCGGACATGGAGCTCCTCTTCGCAGACATCCCCCTCGGCGAGGTCTCGACGTCCATGACCATCAACGCGCCCGCGGCGCTCTTGCTCCTCCTCTACGAGCTGGTCGCCGAGCGCGAAGGGGTTCCGGCCGATGCGCTCCGCGGGACGGCCCAGAACGACATCCTGAAGGAGTACATCGCGCGCGGGAACTACATCTTTCCTCCGCGGCCCTCGATGCGGATCACGACCGATCTCTTCGCGTACTGCCACAAGCGGATCCCGCGCTGGAACACGATCTCGATCTCCGGGTACCACATTCGAGAGGCCGGCTCGACTGCCGTGCAAGAGCTGGCGTTCACACTCGCGAACGGGATTGCCTACTGCCAGGCCGCTGTCGAAGCGGGCCTCTCGCCGGACGAGTTCGGTGCTCGGCTCTCCTTCTTCTTCAACGCGCACAACCATTTCTTCCAGGAGGTGGCGAAGTTCCGTGCCGCCAGGCGTCTGTGGGCCGAGATCATGCGCGACCGATTCGGGGCGACCAACCCGCGCGCGCAGGCGCTCCGCTTCCACGCGCAGACCGGCGGATCGACGCTCACCGCCCAGCAACCCGAGAACAACGTCGTCCGCGTCGCGGTGCAAGCGCTCTCGGCGGCCAGCGGCGGCGCGCAGTCGATCCACACGAATTCCTACGACGAGGCCCTCGCACTCCCGACCGAGCGCTCCGCGCGCATCGCCCTTCGCACGCAGCAGATCCTCGCGAACGAGGTGGGGGTAACGGACACGGCGGACCCGTTCGGCGGCTCGTACTTCATCGAGGCGCTCACGCTCGAGCTCGAGGAGCGTGCGCGCGACCTGATCTCCCGAATCGACGAGATGGGCGGCGCGGTGGCCGCGATCGAGCGCGGCTTCGTGCAGGGCGAGATCGAGGAGGCGGCATTCGAGCACGAGCGCAAGGTCGCCTCCGGCGCCCGTGTGGTCGTGGGCGTGAACCGTTACGCGGAGGGCGACGAGTCCGAGGTCGAGCTGCACTCGCTCGATCCCGAGGCCGAGCGGCGGCAAATCGAGCGGACGGTTCGTGTCCGAGCGAAGCGAGACGCCGGCGCGGCCGGGGCGGCCCTCGCGCACGTTCGCGAGACAGCACGGGGCACCGGCAATCTCCTCTACCCGATGCGAGAGGCGCTGGCTGCGAACTGCACGGTCGGCGAGATCTGCGGTGTCCTACGTGAGGAGTTCGGCACGTACGACGGCCAGCACCCCCCGGGACGCTGACAAATACCGAAAACTGTCCTACACTGTCGCCGCCGAGCTGTCACGAGGGAAAGAGGGGGAGGTCGCATGAGGAGATTCAGCCTTGCGCTGGCCGCAATTGCATGCCTCGCGCTCGTGGTGACATCCACGGGTCTGGGGGCATCGCGGTCGGCCAATGTGAAGAAGGCGAAGGCGGGGGCGCGGATCGCCAACGTCGGGCCCGACTACAACGGGGGCAAGCTGCTGCCGCTTCGCGGCGCGAGCAAGCTCGACAATCGAGCCGGCGTGCAGGCGCGACGCGCGCTGCTTTCGAACGCGACTCCTCCGGTGGGAACGCAGCGGGATTGGTTTGCACTCGACGACACCGACTTCGTCTACGTGAAGACGTTCACGCTCAAGGCCGTGAGCGCGCACATGGAAGTGTGGGTTGCAAACGACCTGCTCTTCCCGGCCGGGGACTGCCGGAACGGAGAGCGCACGATCATCACGCAGACGGACGTCGACTACCTCGTCAACGAATTCGAAACGAACATCTATCCGAAGGAATCGAGCGTCTTTGCCGTGCCGCCGGCCCGCGACGGTTCAGTAGTAAACGAAGGCCTGGCGGCAGCTCTCGGGATTTCGAACGAAGAGGCTGCAGGCCTCCTGTTCGCGGGTGACGGCGAGAAGATCGTCACCTTCATCGACAACGTCCGGGACGACAACTTCTACGACACGGACAACGTTAACGGCCTCACCTACATCGCTGGTTTCTTCTGGTCGTTCTTCAACGAGTTGGCTGACCGGAACGTCATGTCGGTCGACGCGTTCGACTGGATCCACCGCACGCGCGCGAATCCGCCGAACGATCCGTCCAGTGACCTGTGTACGAGCTCGCCGGCGCGGCCGTTCCTGTACGAAGGAGTCTTCGCGCACGAGTACCAGCACCTGCTCGAGTACTACTCCGATATAGACGAGAGCATCTGGATCAATGAGGGCCTGGCCGACTGGGCACAGACGCTCACGGGCTACGTCGATCCGTCGAAGCCGATCACGGACCAGGATTTCGACTCGCACATCCAGTGCTTCCTGGGCTGGGGCGAGCTTCTCACTCCCGCGAACCCGAATCCGCGCCAGGGCGGCCCGGAAAACTCGTTGACCGTTTGGGGCGACCAGAACTGGGATGACGAGGCGGAGATCCTCTGCGACTACGGAGCGGCTTACTCGTTCATGGAGCTCCTGGCAGGTCGGTACGGGGAGGACTTCATGAGTTTCCTGCATCGTGGCCAGGCGAACGGCCTTGCTGCTGTCCAGGAGGCCCTTGACGAGTTCCACATCCGGAAGATGTCGCAGCAGCTCCTGCACGAGTGGAGCGTTGCGGTCGCACTCGACGGTGTTCTCGACGACGGGGCGAAGCTGAAGCGAGGCACCAAGAGGAAGTATCGGATCCCGACGCTCGACGCCACGATCAACTGGGACAACGACGACGCGTTCGAATCCCCCGGGGCGCCGCCGAACGGATCGGACTACGTGCGAGTTCGGAACGCAGCCAGCACGTATCTCTCGGCCAAGCAGATCCGATCGATCCGCTTCGAGGGTGCGGGCGTGCTGCCCGCTGATCCGGTCGAGTGGACCGTGGATCCGAACCCACCTGATCGAGCCGGCGATGCTGCTCTCTATTCGGGGAGCGGCGACAACTTCGATCGGGCGATTGTTCGCGAAGTGGCCGTGCCGGCCGCTCCTGCGACCCTTACGTTCGAGACGAAGTACGAGACTGAGGTGCTCTTCGACTATGCCTTCGTGCAGGTGTCCACGGACGGCGGCGAGACATTCACGAGTCTCTCGAATGCCAACACGACGTCCGAGGTCGACCCGAGCGTGCCGCAGGCGATCCAGGACAATCTGCCCGGTCTCAACGGCGACTCGGGCGGCTGGGTGACGGAGACCTTCGACCTCTCGCCCTATGCCGGCCAGACGATTCTCCTCTCCTTCCGCTACATGACGGACGGAGGCGTCTCGTTGCCTGGCTGGTGGATCGACAATGTCATGCTCAACGGGATCCTGCTCTCCGACGGCTCGTCGCTAGAGGGCTTCCAATCGCTGACGCAGATCAATCCGATCGACGTCTCCGGATTCACCGTCCAGCTCATCAGCTACACGGCCAACCACAAGAAGGCATCGGCGGCGACGCTTCGCGTCACACAGCAGCCGGATGGGTCGTTCGTCGCGACAGCGAACCGCGGGCGGCTGGAACGCCTGCTCGTGCGGAAGGCCAACACGGTCGCAGTGCTCGTCATGTACGACGAGCCGACCGAGCAGATCGCGAAGTACGCACCGTATGCACTCACGGTCAACGGCGTCCTGCAGCCGGGCGGGGGCTAGGCCGACCGGGAAGAGAAAACCAACCGAGGGCCGGTCACGCGCCGGCCCTCGGTGTTTCCGTGCCCGCCACATACTTAGTCCCCTTGGGGGCCCCCTGACTAGTGCTTCCCCCGCGTTCGAGGGTAGCGCTCCGTTTCGCGCGTGTGGTGCGCCGTTCCGTGCCGGACCTGCAACGAAGTTAAGCTCCACGCACATGGCGACGACCGAGGACGGCTCGACGATCGAGTCAGCGCCGGGCGACCCGGCCGGCGCCGGAGAGCCACCGAACCCTGCGGGCGCAGGCCCGGCGGAGGACAGCACCAAGGCAAAGCTCGACGAGCTCGCGCGTCTGCGAGAAGAGGCGCTTCACGCCGGCGACGAGCGCTCAGTCGCGCGTCAGCGCGAGCGCGGGAAGCTTCTGGCCCGCGAGCGCCTCGAGAAGCTCCTCGACCCGGGCAGCTTCGTCGAGCTCGACCGGTTCGTCCGCCATCGCAATCCTCATTTCGGAATGATGGATCGCAGGCCGTACGGGGACGCGGTCGTGACGGGCTACGGCACGATCTTCGGCCGGAAGGTCTTTGTCTTCTCGCAGGACTTCACCGTCTTCGGCGGCACGCTCTCCGAGGCGTTCGCGGAGAAGATCTGCAAGGTCATGGACCTCGCCCTGAAGTTCGGCTGCCCGGTGATCGGGATCAACGACTCGGGGGGTGCCCGGATCCAGGAAGGGGTTGTCTCGCTCGGCGGCTACGCGGAGATCTTCTGGCGCAACGTCCAGGCGTCCGGCGTCGTCCCGCAGATCAGTCTCGTCATGGGGCCGACTGCGGGAGGTGCCGTCTACTCCCCGGCCATGACCGACTTCGTTCTCATGGTCGAGGAGAGCTCGTACATGTTCATCACCGGGCCGGAGGTCGTGAAGACCGTGACCGGGGAGGAGGTCACATTCGAGGAGCTCGGCGGGGCCATCACCCACGCTTCCAAGTCGGGCGTGGCTCATTTCACGGCGCGGGACGAGGAGGCATGCCTGGAGGACGCTCGTTACCTCCTCTCCTTCCTGCCCCAGAACAACGTCGACCCCCCGCCCTATTTCGAGCCCTCCGACCCGATCGACCGCGAGAACCCGGCCCTCGACACGATCGTGCCCGACAACGCGAACAAGCCCTACGACATGCGAGAGATCGTCGCGGGCATCGTCGACGACGGCGAGTTCCTCGAGGTGCACGAGCTCTGGGCCGAGAACATCCTCTGCGGTTTCGCGCGGCTGGGCGGGCATCCCGTCGGCGTTGTCGCCAACAACCCAAAGGCGCTGGCGGGCACCCTGGACATCGACTCATCGGTCAAGGCGGCGCGATTCGTCCGCACCTGCGACGCGTACAACGTGCCGCTTGTCACCTTCGTTGACGTCCCCGGCTTCCTTCCGGGAACAGCCCAGGAGTGGGGCGGAATTATCCGGCACGGCGCAAAGCTCCTCTACGCCTATTGCGAGGCAACCGTCCCCAAGATCGCGCTCATCACGCGCAAGGCGTACGGCGGTGCCTACGACGTCATGAGCTCGAAGCACATACGCGCCGATTTCAACTTCGCGTGGCCGACGGCTGAGGTCGCCGTCATGGGGCCGGAGGGGGCGGTCAACATCGTCTTCCGGAAGGAGCTCGAGGAGGCGGACGACCCGGATGCGCGCCGGGCCGAGCTGATCGCGGACTACAAGGCGCAGTTCGCCAACCCGTACACGGCTGCGGAACGGGGCTACGTGGACGACGTGATCGAGCCGAGGCGCAGCCGCGCAATCCTTTGCGATGCGCTCGCAACGGCGCTAACCAAACGTGAGCGCCGCCCGCCGCGCAAGCACGGAAACATCCCTTTGTAGTCAGCGCGTCCAGGCGATGTCGGTCGCGACGATCGCGAACCGGCGGACGCGCAGGTATGGCCCCGTCGTCCGGAAGAGGAGGATGCTCCGCCGCGTCGCCGCGACAGCCCAGCGCTCGTCGGGTGACCACGCGATCGCATGGGCATTCACGAACGAGAGGTTGGACGGAGTTCCGCTTCGGTCAAAAAGGGTGAGCGCCTCCCGCGGGCCGCGTCCTGTCCGAACCACGAGGTGACCGCCACGAGGGCTCACGACGAGACCCGAGAGGCGGGGCGCCAGGAACGTCGCCCCGCGTACGGGGCGTCGCCCCTCGAAGACGACGAGGAGGTCGAGTCCTTCCGGCCCGGGAGGCTCATTGGTCGTCAGCAGGGCTGCGAAGCGCCGGTCGTCGAGCCACGCCACCTCGCGAAGGCGTGTGGGTCCGATGGTCGCCCTTGCCGGCCCAACCGCGCGGCTCACGTCGCGAGCGGAGAGAAGCAGCCGTCGGTCGCTGAGGCGCGAGGAGAGGCGCAGCGAGCCGTCGACGACGTAGGTGAGGCTGCCGTCGGGCTTCCAGGCGGGTGAGCAGCCGCGCCGGCGGAGGATCGGCTTTCCCCCCGGCGCACGCACGGCGACGTGACCGTCAATGCAGCGTGCAGAGAGTACGCCGCCGGGCTGCCAGGTCTCACCCTCGTGTGCCACGCGGCCGGTTGGATCGAGGGTGAGTCCACATGCGACCTGGCGGGGTGCGTTCGCATCGGCTCCGCTTGGAAGGGCGATCCTGTGCAGGCGGCAGTGGCGGTCGAGGTAGACGAGCGTTCCCGAGACCGACTCGGCCGTCGAAGCTACGTCGCCTGCGTCGTCTCCGGGACTTCGGGGCTCGGGCTTCCGCTCGCCCCCGCGGATGCCATCGACCGCTGCGGCGACGGCCACGAGGGCGACGGCCCCGACCACGAGCGCGCTCCGGAGACGGCGCATCGGCCGTCACGATACTTCGCCTAGTAGGCGGGGGCCTTAGCTAGGCGGTTTCGAGCAGGGAGGGCTCGAGCCCTTCGTTGACCGCGAACTCCGTCTTGAATGCCTCGACGACATCCGGGTCGAACTGCGTGCCTGAGCAGCGGTCGAGCTCTGCGAGGGCTCTGAAGTGCGGGAGGCCGCCGCGGTAGACGCGATCCGTGGTCATGGCGTCGTATGCGTCTGCGACGAACAGGATTCGCGCCCCGAGCGGGATGTCGTTGCGCGAGAGCCGGTGGGGGTAGCCGGTTCCGTCCCATCGCTCGTGGTGGTGGAGGATCCAGTCCGCGACGGGCTCGACCCCGAGCGAGTCGAGCATTCGGAACGCGATCTGCGGGTGGCGCTCGAGGACGAGCCGCTCCGCCTCGGTCAGCGGGCCGGGCTTGCGCAGGATCTCCTCGGGGATCGCGAGCTTGCCCAGGTCGTGCAGGCTGCCTGCGAGCCGGAGGAGCTCGATTTCTTCCTGTTCGAGGCCCATGCGGATCGCGACGCGGGCGGCCAGCTCGCCGACCACGTAGGAGTGGCTGCCGGTGTAGGCGTCGCGCGCGTCCACGGCGTGGGCGAGACTCGAGGCGGCACGCAGGCAGGCGGCCCGATCCCGCCCATCTATGAGCCAGCGAAGCTCGGCTAGCTCCTCGACGTCGGGCCGGTACACGTGTGCCCGACCGCGGCCATGCTCTTTCGACCAGTAGAGCGCGTTGTCGGCCACGCGCACCAGCTCGCTTCGGTCGAGCGAATGCTGCGGATACGTGGCGATGCCGGCGGAGACATTCACCGTGCTGCCGTGTTCGCACGGAGACGCGGCGACCCGGTCGAGCACGGCGTTCGCGATCTTGAACGTGTCCTCTCCGGTTCGGCCAGGCAGAAGAATCGCGAACTCGTCGCCGCCGAGCCTGAACGCTTCGCCGCCCTGCCGGAGCCGGCTCGCAACCTGTGCCAGCACGCGGTCTCCGACCGGATGACCGTGGCGGTCGTTGATCTGCTTGAAGTGGTCGATGTCGATGAGGCAGATCGTGACGGGGGTGCCTTCCTCCTGCGCCTCGTCGAGGCTGCGCTGCAGCCGCTCGTGGAAGTGGCGGTGGTTTCCGAGCCCCGTGAGTGGATCGGTGAGCGCGAGCCGCATCGCCTTCAAAGACTCGTGGACGGAGCGCTGATAGAGAGCAATTGCGACGAGAGGGCCGATGAGAGCAGCCGAGAGAAGCGGAGAGCGATCCCAGAGGACGGCGAGCATGAGGCTCACCGAGGCCATGATCGAAAACGGGACGAACGTCCAGTAGACCGACTGGCGGAGCAATCCGAAGAAGGGCTCTCGGGCCCAGACGGAGATAACGAGCGCGACGAGTAGGACGTTCGTCGCGTAGAACGTTCCGGCTCCGACCAGAACCGCCAGGAACACGTCCACGACTTCGCTGCCGCCGAACTGTGACGCAGTGGCGCCGGCGCCGGCAGCGCCGAGCGCGTACACGCCGGCGTTATAGAGGAATCGGATCGGAGGCCGCCGGTCCAGGATGTCCACCAAGGCTCGCGTCGCGAACCCGATCACAACGGCGGGCACCCAGCCGTAAACGACGGCCGTCCCGACGATGAACACGGCGCCGAGTGAGACCGACCCAGCCGGAACGCCTTCGACTGGCACGGGGTAGGCCTCGACGACCACCGAGGCCACCAACAGGGCCAGGAGGCCGGCGAAGGACCCGAGCGACGGAGTGGACGTCATGAGGCTCCAGATCGCCGCGCCCAGCACGGCGATCCCGGCAGCCGTCACCGGGACGACGACAGGCAGAAGCCGGAGGGTCTCAGACGCCTCCGGCTGTGCGCGCTCCGCAACGCTCGGAGCCGAGCGGGCGGAATTGCCGTTCACTGGGTGACTAGCTCCAGATGAAGCCGTCAAGCTCGCCGAAGAAGGCGGAGCAGACGACAAGAGCTGTCATGACGGCCGTTGTGAGTTTCCAATGAAGCATCGTGATCCCCTTTTGAGTGGACGCCAGCACAAACCAGTATCAATCTCACCCTTTAGCGGGTCATCACTCAATCGGGGGATTATTGTCTTGCGAGACTTTTACGAAAGCCCGGCTTCGGCGAGCGGGCGCCGCCCCCAGGCGAAGCTGTCGGCCCACCAGTTCTCCAGTGGAACCAGGGTCATGCCCTGGCTGGAAGAGTGGGCGATCCAGCCGCCACCCAAATACAGTCCCATGTGGCCGATCTGCGCCGGACGCGAGCGTGGTCCCAGATCCCCGAAGAAGACGATGTCGGCTGGACGCAGGCGCCGACGCAGGATGCGCTGGGCCTTCGGCATCTCCCCGCTCATCGCATAGGTCGTTCGCCCGAGCAGCGTCGAGCCGAGCATCGGCGCGCCGGTCCACCGTTCGAGCTTGTAGACGCGCCACACGAATCCGGAGCAGTCGAACCCGCCCCGGGCATCGACTCCGAAGGGCGATTCGGCGAACTCCGACGTGCCGCCCCAGATGTAGGGATAGCCGACGAAGCGGACCGCCCTGCGAAGGACCCGCGTCTGCCACGCTGTGAGAACGGGCAGATTGAGCGAGGACGCCTTGTCGTTGGCCCACTGAAGCTTCCAGTCGTCGAAGCCGACGAGCTCGGCGACCGAGTAGGCGGCTTCAGCCCGCGTGACCCGGTTGCTCGGCAGGAGCTCGAGGTCGTCATCCTGCTGCGGGTGGTTGAAGCGAAGCCCGAGAAGCCGCGCGAGGACCTCGGTGCCGGCCCGGCTCGGCGGCCGGAGATTGGACGCGACGAGCTCGGCGCGAACCTTCTGGGCGGCAGGGCCGAGGCCGAGGGCGCGGACGAGCGCCCGGTCGAGCTCCGCGACGGTCACCCTCTTGTCCGGTTCGACCACCACCTGCTCTCTCTGCGTGATTCCTGCGACGATCTGCGCCAGGTCGCGTCGGGTCAAAGCCCCGTTGGGACGGAAGCCAGCGACGCTCGGGCCCATGAGGCCGCTCTCCACGGCGACCCGGATCTCGGCGCGCGCCCAGGACGCGGCGGACGCGGTTTCCGCGCCCGCGAGGGTCGCGAGCAGCGCAAGAAGTACGAAGGCGCGACGTGTCCTCATGAATTTCCCATCGGCCCGGCCCACCGGCATCTTTAGCAGCGGCATCCCTCAGCCTACGGATCCGGTCAGAATGGCCACGGATGGACGTCGATCTGCTGATCCAGCGGCTGGGCGAGATCGCAGGCGACGAGCATGTCGTCACGCACCCCCACCAGCTGCGGACGTACGAGTCCGACGGGCTCCTGCAATATCGCGTGTCCCCACGCGCCGTCGTGCTCCCCGGTTCGGCCCAGGAGGTTCAGGAGGTCGTGCGCGCGTGCTTCGAGTCCAGCGTTCCTTGGGTCGCCCGTGGGGCGGGCACCGGCCTCTCCGGAGGGGCACTTCCGCACGAGGAGGGCGTCCTGATCGTGCTGTCGCGGCTGCGCCGGATCATCGAGGTCGATCTCGAGAATCAACGGATCGTGGTCGAGCCGGGCGTGACCAACCTCGAGGTGTCGCGCGCGGTCGGTCCTACCCACTTTTACCCGCCGGACCCGTCGAGCCAGGTGGTCTGCTCGATCGGAGGGAACGTGGCCGAGAACTCGGGTGGCGCGCATTGCTTCAAGTACGGCTTCACGACGAACTACGTGACCGGTCTCGAGGTGGTCCTTCCGGACGGCGAGCTGCTCCAGCTGGGCGACAAGGAGCTCGACCCTCCCGGCTACGATCTCGTCGGCGCTTTCGTCGGGTCGGAGGGGACGCTCGGCGTGGCGACACGGGTGACGCTTCGCGTCGTTCCGGTGCCCGAGACGATCAGGACGCTCGTTGCATTCTTCGGCCACACAGACGAGGCGGGACAGGCCGTGACGGAGATCGTCGCCGCCGGAATCGTCCCGGCAGCGATCGAGATGATGGACCGGCTGTCGATCCAGGCGACCGAGGCGGCCACACACGCCGGCTACCGACTCGATGCGGGCGCGGCGCTGATCGTGGAGCTGGACGGACCCGAGGCGGAGTGCGCCTCGCGGCTCGACGAGGTCGTCGCTCTTTGTCGAGTCGCCGAGGCGATCGAGGTGCGGGTGGCGCGGGACGAGATCGAGCGGGAGCTCTTCTGGAAGGCCCGGCGCGCGGCATTCGGCGCCATGGGCCGGATCTCGACGACGTATTACGTCCAGGACAGCGTGCTGCCGCGAACGCGTCTGCCCGAGGTGCTAAGGCTGATCGACGAGCTCTCGGCGGAATACGGGATGCAGATAGCGAACGTCTTCCACGCGGGAGACGGGAACCTGCACCCCTTGGTCTGCTACGACGGGCGCACGCCGGGCGAGGCAGAGCGGGCGGAGGAGCTGGCCGGACGGATCGTGAAGGCCTGTGTCGACGCGGGCGGATCCATCACGGGCGAGCACGGGGTCGGGATCGACAAGAAGCAGTACATGCCGTCGATGTTCTCGGAGCCGGACCTCGACGCCTTCCAACGGCTCCGCTGCGCGTTCGACCCGGACGGGCTCGCCAACCCCGGCAAGGTGATGCCGACGCCCAGGCTCTGTGGCGAGGTGCCGGGCCCCTACCGGCAGCATCCTCTCGAGCGCGACGGTGTCGCAGAGCGGATGTGATGCTAGAGCCTGCGTCCTACGAGGAGGCCGCCGAGCTCCTGAAGGCGAGCGGCGAAGTGGCGCGCGCCGTCCGGCCGGTCGGCGGAGGCACGAAGCTCGAGTGGGGCGGGGCGGGCCGCGCCGACCTCGATCTCTCGACCGAGTCGCTCGCGGCGATCCGCGAGCACAACGCAGGCGACCTGACCGCGGTCCTCGAGGCGGGGGCACGGCTCGCGCACGTGCAGGACGTCTTCGCTGAGGCGGGTCAGATGCTCGCGCTCGACCCGCCGCTCGGGGCGGGGGATGCTGCGACGATCGGGGGGATCGTCGCGACCGGTGACTCGGGACCTCTCCGCCACCGCTACGGGGCGCCGCGCGACCTCGTGATCGGGATCACGGTGGCTCTCTCCGACGGCACCGTCGCCAAATCGGGCGGGAAGGTGATCAAGAA
>CAVTTI010000021.1:0-69473 GCA_963737615.1 uncultured Actinomycetes bacterium
CGTTCCGCCGACGATCCCCGGTCGGATCGCCCGTTGGACGGCGACAGCCCGCGTCCTCCGCTCACAGGTCGAGGCTGCACGTCGCCGCCACAGGTCTCTCGACCTTGCGTTGGACGTCGCCGAGCGGGACTCGACGATCGGTGGCGGGATGCTCGGTGGTGCGCTCGCCTACCGCCTGTTCGTCTTCCTGCTGCCACTTGCACTCTTCCTCGTCGCCGGTATCGGGGTCTACGCCGATACCACGGAGCAGAGCCCATCCGAGGTCGCCTCTCGCTCGGGACTGACCGGGCTGATCGCCAAGGAGGTCGCAGCGGCCGCGACCAGCCCGGCGCGCTGGGCGATCTTCATCGTGACCTTCCCCGTCCTCGTTTACGCCGCCGGGATGCTCTACCGGGCGATCGCGATCGTGCATGCGATCGCCTGGCACGGTTCCGGCCGCGCCATCCGGCTCTCGTCGAAGGGATTCGCTGTCTTCAGCGGTGTGATCGTCGCGCAGTTCGCCGTCGTCGTGATCGTCGGGTGGATCCGCCGCAGCGACCAGGTTGGCGGCGTCACGGCGCTCCTGGTGTACGCGGTTCTGCTCGGCGGCGGCTGGCTCGCACTCGCCCGGCTTCTTCCTCGCCGTGACGTCGGCTGGACGGCGCTCGTGCCCGGATCCGCACTGGTCGCTCTCGGGATGGTGTTCGTCAACGCCTTCAACGTGTATCTGACATCGCGTCTCGTCGAGGAGCGCGCCGACACCTACGGCGCGCTCGGTGTCGCCACTGCCCTGCTGTTCTCCCTCTACCTCGTCGGGCGCCTGATCGTCGGCTCCGCGGTGCTCAATGCAACGCTGGATGCTCGGCGACAGCCATCGCGAGTAGGGGACTCTTAATCCCAAGGTCGCTTGTTCGATTCCAGCACGGCCCATCTCTCGATTAGCCTGCACACAAGCCACTCTAGCTAGCGGGCTCGGAGCTTTCCGGACTGAGAGGGGCAACGCATGGGGCAACGCACCGTGCGATCGTCGCTCCTGAAGACGCCGAATTACCCGCGCTCGGGAACCTTGTTGAGCGCATCGAGGCGCACAATGACGCCGTAGAGAGTTCCCGGACCGGATCGACATGTAGAGGTCCGTTTCGATCGTCTTACGGAGCCGTGTGCGATCCCTATAGTCCCCGCTTCGGCCGAGATCCCATCGAGGCCGTCCGCATCTTGAGAACGGCGTATGTCAGGAACTCGTGCGCGACGGCTTGCGGATGACGGTTGTTTTTGTCCCGTCCACGCTCTCCGTCGTTGTCGATGTGTCGCCGACCGCTTTGTCCGCCTCCTCCAGAGTCCCCGCCACCGTTCGCTCCGCATTACTGAGGATCACTCGCGTCAGCCTCTCGCTAAACCCGGCGACGAAGGCGAGGAGCGTGAAGAAGAAGAACGCCTTCCCCTCTTCGGGCTCCTGGAGCTGGAGCAACTTGCTCTCCAGCGCGAAGTAGATGAACAGGCCAAAGACCGCGCCGATGAACGGGCGAATCGCGCCCAGCCAGAACGAGGCCGTGCGTCCGACCTCGTAGTCGAGCGCAAAGTTATTACTGCGCATCCGGGTGAGAACGCTAACCATCGCACCTAACGCCCCGGCCGTGTAGCAGGCGAAGAAGAAGCGCGTGGACAGCGAGTGGAGATCGATCGAGTCGAAGCCGAAGCCCGCGATCAAGGCAATGACGACAGCGACCGCCCCGGCGAGGACGGCGCCGGCGACCATACCCCAGAAGAGGTTGAATCGCGCGGCGTTGGCGGCGGCGCGGTCGTAGTACTTCTCGATCTCGATGACCTCGGCACGTCCGCGGTCAACGAGATCGTCGTCGGTCATCTCGCGCGATGGTCCCTTGGCCGAGTCCTCCGAACCCTTCGTCGGCCCGGCGGGCGACGTCTGACCGGTAGTGCCGGCAGACGGCGGATCGCCATCCGCCGCCTTCGGCTCACGGCGGCCGTTTGTTTCGCTTGGGGCAGGGATCGGCCCCCACGAACGTCCCTCGACGATCCCGAGGAGATAGCTCTCCGCGGAGAAGATCCAGGTCATCGCAACCCGCTTGGAAGTGCGCGTGAGGATCTGAGCGGCTTTGTTGCCGAGCGTGTCGCAGTGGTGGAGGAGCTCAGCGATGCGCGGATCCGAGGCTGTTAGCCACGTCGTCGCCCTGTGAAGCGAGAGGCTGGGGCCGAACAAGAGGTTGAGCAGTTTCGGGTGGCGGCGCTGCTCCGTCATCACGATCCCGGACGGAACAATGGCGGACCAGTAGGCGGCTACGATCTTCCCCTCCGCAGCACTGAACTGCTTGAGCTTCTCGTGGTAGCAGTCTTCAGCTGCCTTCCGATCCTGCTCCGTCGACTCGTCGGAACGCCACCCTGCGGGGGCGAGCCCTTCAGGGAGGCCGCCGACCTTGCCGTAGCGCCCGTTCAGCACGAACCAATGGAAGTGTGCGAGGACGAGTTCGGTGAAGAGGACCGCGCCCTCGGCGGGCGACTCGCGCGTCTTGCCATTGCCGCCGCTGCCATTCGGCACCGTGTCGGTGCCAGCGGATGCTTCGACTGACTGACTCACGCTCGGCTCCTTACCGCGGCCTAGCAACGGCCGCTACTAAGCGAGAGTACAACGCGCCTTGATCGCGGGCAACTCTCACTGGCAGACGCTCTCCGCCTGGATGGCAAAGGACGCGTGACGATCGCCGCCTTAGTCAGGTTTGCCCGAGCCTGATATCGCGCACTGTGATGGAGCTGGCCCCGGGGGGCAACAGAGCGGCAACTAGACACGCCGAGACAGCTCGAAATCGATTCCTGGAACGACCGGTTCGAACTTACTGATTAGCAGGGAAAAGCAGTGCACCCGAAGCCCGTCGAACCACCGTCTAGCTACTCTTCATCCCAAGGTCGCTTCGTTCGATTCCAGCACGGCCCATGCGATTTGCAGGGAATCGTGTGGAAGCGGCCGCGTGGCAGGAGGCCGTCGCCGAGACCGGCCGCGACTCGCCGCACAACGTCGAGGCGGTCGAGGCGGCGATGTGTATGGGGCGTTCTAGCGCTCGGCGACCAGTGTTCGATCTGTACGGAGAGCCCGTTCATCTCTCCCCCGGAGAGGTGACCCCGACGCGGGCCTGAGTTGGTCGGGTTGCGGCTCCGGGCTCTCCGCCAAAATTATGCGCGGATCGCGTTTGGGTAAACCGCCCCTGACAATTCGCTTACCGCTCTCTGAGCGCGCGCTGGTCTGTCCACCGAACCAGCAACGTCGGCCGCCGCCGGGAGGGTCCAGTCGAGAACGCCCGCAAGAGCCAAGGCCCGCGAGGAGGACGAGCACGGCGGCTGCCTCCGAGTGAGGTTTTGGTGTCTGCTGCCAGCTAGGCCGGAACCGCCGCGCTGTAGCTTTGGAGCAGCTCCGGGAGCTCATCTCGGGTGGCGTGTTCAGATCGACCCCGGTCGAGTCAGCGAGCCGGCGCTTGAACCAGAGGTCGAAGTCGTCCTGCGAGCTCGAGAAGAGCCCCAGCGCATTCGCGAAGTTGTCCGACTCGATGTACGCGACTAGCAGATCGCCGCTCGTTCCTTGTGCGAGAGGCAGGTTGGTGGTCAAGGAGGGATATAGCAAAGCTCTGAGCTTGTGGGGCTTTTGCAAGACGCCGGGAGGACGGGCGGCCCCAAAGGGGATAGGAGCCGCCGCAGCCCTCCTGACCTTGCCCCTAATCCGTTAGATCCCTGTCGACACGAAAACTTTCGTCTTGTCCGAAAACTGGGAACCCGTACACATCGCCAGAGCCCTGCTGCCGGGTGTCCTGGTCGGCGAGAAACGCCTGGAGGGCGGGCGGCTCCAACGGGATAGGAACCGCCCGAGCCCTCCTGTCCCTGCCCCTAATCCTTTTGATCCCGGGTTGGCGCGAAAACTTTCTCGTTGTCCGCAAGAAACTCGGAACCCCTACACATCGTGAGAGTCCTGCTTCGAGGGTGTCCGGGGTCGGCGGGCAAGCGTAACCAGCAATTGGACTCCATACCTACGCTCCGAGCACGACGTAAATGCGATGTTGTGAACCCTTGCGAGGCGAGGAGCTGGATACCCCTCCGCCCATGATGCTCGTCGACGTTTCTGCTCAATCCCCCTTTAGATCCTCGAGAGAAATGGCGACCCGAGACCACGCGCCGCGAAGAGAACAGAACGGTTAGCTAGCCGACTGTCTAGTAGTTGGCTGGGCCAGATCGCGCTAGCGTCTGGGTGCCGCCAACTAGCGGGTTGCCGGGATCGATCCCGGACCGCAGAGCCAGGGTTCTGCGCTGCGTCTTTCTCGTTTCGGGGTAGCGCAGTCGGTCGCGGTACAGCCCGCTAGCTGGCGGCCCAGCGGTCTACCGGTCGACCAATTCGACCTCGACGCCCGGTTGCATGATGCGCCAGACCTTCAGGTGCACCTCGATCTCCCGAGCCTCCTGCTCGGGACTCGGAGCATCTGGCCGCCGTACGTCGAGGTCGGCGTCACCGGTGCTCCCAACGACGAAGCCGGAGCGCTCGAAGTGCGCGCGCAGGTCGTCGAGCAGGGTTGGGTCGCCGGTTCGTAGTCTCATGCCGCAGGTGTTCCCCGTCGTTCGTCGGTGAACGTCCGGCCGGGCACGATAGCTCAAAGGAGTCGCTTCTGCGAACATGCGTTCCCATGGCCTCCAGCGGCTCGACCTATGGACGCTTCCGCCGAGCGCTCGACTCTCAGAACCTCCGGGCCGCTCGCGCTGCCGCGACTGAGCTCGACCACGTCGGGCTCGCAGAAGCCCTCGAGCTCACACTTCTGATCCTCTCCAAAGAGCCGACGCGGTTCCGGGCTGCTGCGCTCCGCTGGCACGCTCGCTACTGTGGCGACAACAGAGCCTCGCTCGAGGAGGCGACGGCCGTGCTCGGCCTCCTTGCCATGCTCGATGGGCGTCGGGCTAAGCCAGCGGCCGAAGCCCTTGCGGGCCTTCTCGGCAGCCGCACGCTCTTGCCGGCGTCCGAGGTGCTGGTGCGGTGGGCCGAGCAGCGGTGACCAAGCGTCCGGCGTTCCCGCGACTCGGCTTCGACGAAAAGATCCTTCGCGGCCGCTTCCTGCCTGCGACAACACCGGACGAGGGCGTCCCTCTGATCGCCACCGCAAAAAGCTCTCCCCGCCGGCCTCCGTTCTCCTCGCGTTCCGGTAGGAGCCGTAGCGAAGAGGATGCGGGAAGCCGGGATTGCGCGTACGGGACATACGCGCCTCCCCACTGCGGCTCAGGGAGCCCAGCTTCCCGCCTTCCAAGGTTCGCTGGTGTGCGTGAACCACTTGACGGTTCTCACAAAACGCTTACAAGCTTCGGCGCCCCCGCGTCGTTGGCAGTTGCCGACCAATCAGATGACGCCTCGAGGGTTGGGACCGAGCGCGATAGCGTGGCATCTCCTCGGCGAGGCTCGGAAACGAACTGCTTGATCAACGGTGAGCCGCGGGGTCGGCCTCAAGGTCGAGACCCCGCTCGCAGTCCTCGGGCGCTGGAGGCCGGAGGCCTACGACAATTCGCGGTGGATGCAGACGAGCAGGGAGGCGGTCGTCCCGTCCAGGCTGCCGCTTAGCCCGGTCGTTTCGCCACCTCCCCGCCCCTCAGCCCACGCGAATCGCCCAGGCCCCCTGATGTCGTACACCCCAGACGCGCAAGCACACGTCGAGCTCCCGCCGCGGGTCGGCGTCATGCAGAGGCCATCCGACACCAACGAGCAGCGTCTTCGCCCCGATGCGAGCGACGATGCATTGGGAAGCCCGCAGGGACTCCATCAAGTCGTATACCAGGGTTGGGTCGCTTACTTCGACTGTCACTGCCGCTGTCACGCCCCGCGAGTTGCCGCAGGCGAAGCGCGTACCTCTCACTCTCGTCAGAAACGGTCGGCCGTCAAGGCCCCGACCGAGCGATCACGGCGCGCCGGGTGGTGGTAACCGAAGCGTCCGACGGTCGGCGGGGTGAGGTCAGCACGCGCCTGGAGTAGGGCACACGAAGGGAGGGCCCCGAAATGCGGGCCCTCCCGATGCGTGAGTTACGGCAGGTAGAACTAGGAGGTGACGCCGTTCTTGTGCGTCATGACCTTGCCGCTCGTGATCTTAGGCGGGTTCGGAAACGCCGTCTCGAGCCTCTCGTCGCGAATCCAGCTGGCGGCGAGCTTTGTCGACTCGTCAGCCTGCTCAGGGGTCTCGAAGAGTCCGAGTGAGCTGATGACACCGTTGTCGGCCTCGATCAGGTAGTAGCCCTTGAAGCCCTGCAGCTTGCTCAGCTTCGGGACGAGGGTCTCGTTGACCTTGTTGGTCAGCTCGACCGTACGATTCTGGTCCACACCGTCATAACGGCGAATGGTCGCATGCATGTGATGCTCCTTCTGTTGGATCTCACAGGGCAGGAAAGTCCGAACGGACTCCCTGCTGCGCTCAGGCCAGGTGTGACAGACGGAGCCTCGGCGGCTTCCAACGCTAGAGCCCGACGCGCTGGGTCCAACGTAGCAGCGATTCGTGCCCCCTGTCGGATTCGGCATCGCAATCGGCATCGCAACCTCAGCAAAGGCGCATGCCTTCTCCAGAAGTCGCTCCGAGCAGGCGGCGGGCTCTCACTCGTGTCGCTGCCATTAGAGGTATTGGACCGGCCCTCAGCGGGGATGAATGCCACGTGTTCGACCACGTGACGATCCGAGCGGCAGGCCGCGAGTCGTCGGAGCGCTTCTACGACACCGTCCTGCGCACGCTCGGGATCGAGAAGACCTATTCGGACGATGGGCTGGTCGAGTGGGATGACTTCTCGCTCTCGCCGGCGAGCGACGAGAAGCCTCCGACCCACGGTCGTCACGTCGGCTTCGTGGCCCCTACGCGCGCCCACGTGGACGAGTTCTGGCGCGTAGGCACGGAGGCCGGCTATCGCGACGACGGCCCGCCAGGGCTCCGGCCGCAGTACCGCGACGACTACTACGGGTCTTTCCTGCTCGACCCCGACGGGAACAGCGCTGAGGCCGTGCACCACGCGGCGATGCACTATGAGAGCCGCGTCGACCACCTCTGGATCCGCGTCGTGGACGTAGCGGCGTCAAGACGGTTCTACGAAACGGTCGCGGCGCACACGGGCTTCCGCCTGAAGCTGGACACCCCTGAGCGCGCGCAGTTCGTGAGTGTGAGCGGCTCGTTCTCCGTCGTCCTCGGCGCGCCCACCGAGCACCTCCATCTGGCCTTTCCGGCCACGGAGAATGCGACCGTCGACGAGTTCCACCGCGTCGCTACCCGGGCGGGCTACGAGGACAATGGGGCTCCCGGCGAAAGGCCCGTTTACCACGACGGCTACTACGGTGCCTTCGTTCTCGATCCCGACGGAAACAACATCGAGGTCGTAAACCACAACCGGGGCTAGCCACAGGGTCAGCTGGGGTCAAAGGACTGGGCCGCATCAAGCGTGCGTAAGCTTCGGCGGCGCGAACGGAAGCTCACCGCGCCTCGGTTTTTCGGTTCGCGGCGCTAAGGAGGATGCTGCCGGTTGCCGACTTCTATGTCGTGCGCTGGCGCCCCCGTTTGTCCCTGGTCGCGGCGGCCGGCGGAGCCGGTCTCATCAGCCTGCTCGCGTTTCTCGTCCCTGCGGCCGCGTGGGCCTATCGGAGCCCGTCGCTGCATGTCGCGATCGAGACGACGAATGCGCTTATCGCGCTCCTCGCCGCGTACCTCGTGCTGGGGCGCTTTCGGGAGAGCTCGCTCATGTCGGATCTCGTGCTCGTCTGTGCTCTGGCCCTCTTCGCCTTCACCGATCTCTTCTTCCTTGCGCTTCCGGCTGCCCTCCCCGATGTCTACTTGACGGCATTCCCGATTTGGACTTCGCTCGTGGGAACGCTGCTCGGCACTGGGACGTTTGCAGCCGCCGCCTTCGCAAGCCGCCGCCGGCTCCGCATGCCGCTTCGCAGCCTCTCGCTCGGGCTGACTGCATGTGTCTGGGCCCTAGTCGGCACGGCCGCAGCCGTGGCTGTCTTCGGGCTCGGATTCTCGCTCGGCTTCCCCGCCTGGCTTTCCCCCGAGGCGTCTGACCGGCCGCTCTTCGTCGGGCATCCGATCGTCCTGACGGTGCAACTCCTCGCCACGCTCCTCCTCGCGGTCGCAGCCGTGGGCTTCCTCCGGCGTGCGGAGCGGACCGGCGACGAGCTCATGCAGTGGTTCGGGACGGGCGCGACCCTCGCGGCCTTCGCACACCTGAACTACCTCTTTTTCCCTTCCCTCTACTCCGACTGGGTCTACACCGGCGACTTCCTTCGCCTCGGCTTCTATCTGCTCGTCCTCGTCGGAACCGGCCGCGAGATCCAGACCTACTGGCACCGGCTCGCACAGGCGGCAGTGCTCGAGGAGCGCCGACGGATTGCGCGGGAGCTCCACGACGGGCTTGCTCAGGAGCTTGCCTTCGTAGTCGCCGAGACCTCCGGGCCCGCCCGCGCGGCGGGGGAGCGCGCGCTCGACGAGTCGCGACGTGCGATCGCCGCCCTCACGCGGCCGGTCGACGAGCCACTCGACGTAGCCCTCGTCCAGGCAGCCGAAGAGGTCGCCCACCGCGTCGGCACCCAGCTCCGCTTCGCGGTGGCGTCCGATCTGGAGGCGACCGCGGACACACGTGAGGCCCTCATCCGGATTGTTCGCGAGGCTGTGACGAACGCGGCCCGGCACGGCGGCGCCACCGAGGTTCGGGTCGAGCTCAAGAACGGCAACGGGCTTCGGCTGGTCATCGCAGACGACGGCCAGGGGTTCGACTTCGAGGCGCCCCGTGGCGGCGGCTTCGGGATCATCGGCATGCGCGAGCGTGCAGAGGCCCTCGGTGGTGTCTTCACGCTCTCGTCCAAGCCCGGGGCGGGAACTGCGATCGAGGTTGTCCTCCCATGAGGCTGTCATGAGTGACCCCGTCCGGATCCTGATCGCCGACGACCATCCGCAGACGCGTGCGGGCGTCCGCGACGTGCTCGAGAACGACGGCTTCGTAGTCTGCGCGGAAGTCGGCAACGGGAAAGCGGCCGTGGAAGCCGCCTTGGCCGAGCAGCCTGACGTCTGCCTTCTCGACATCCGGATGCCGGGGAGTGGCATCGCCGCGGCGGCCGAGATCTCGAGCGCGCTGCCGGGAGTCGCAATTGTGATGCTGACGGCGTCCCGCGACGACGCGGACCTCTTCGACGCACTTCGCGCCGGGGCATGCGGCTACCTCCTGAAGGACGTCGAGCGCTCCGAGCTGCCCGCCGCTCTCAGAGGCGCGCTCGCGGGTGAGGCTCCTTTGCCGGCGAACCTCGTCACACGTCTGATCGACGAGTTCCGCGAACGCGGGCGCCGAAAGCGCGTTGTCCTCGCTCACCAGCCCGCGGTGGAGCTGCGCCAGCGGGAGTGGGAGGTGCTCGAGCTCCTTCGCGAGGGCCTTTCGACGGCGGAGATCGCAAAGCGCCTTTTCATCGCGGACGTGACCGTGCGCTCTCACGTTTCCGCGATCCTTAAGAAGCTCCGAGTTCCGGACCGCGATGCGGCTGTCCGCCTCCTCGACGAGCGTTGAGGAAGTTCAACGGCTCCGACCCTATGCAATGCGGGCGGCAGGGGCGATACTGAGTTCAGGAACTCCACCGATCTGGTGTGAGGGGCAGTCATTGGCTCGAGAAGGGGCGTAGGCGCGCCCCTTCTCGCATTTTTGGGGGATGCGCGAGAGGCGCCGCTCGGCCAGGATCGGTGCAGATACGTACACACGGTGGTGCGGCCCGCCCCGATCCGAAGGATGTTTCGGTGTCAGCACTCGCCAGGAACCCCCGTACTGCCCCTCTCGTCTACGGCGCGCTCATGTCACTCTGGATCGGCGTCGTCGCGAACTCTCAGATGGAGCCACCCGGCCTCGTGGTCGCGGCGCTCTTCCTCGTGCCGCTCGCCCTTCACGCATGGCTTGGGTGGGTCGTCGCGCAGTGGTGGACGCTCGGGCTTGCAGCCCTCCCGGTCGTCGCCGCCGTCGTCGTCGGAGGCCTCGGGTCCGCGCTCTGGATCGTGGTCGTCCTCCTCGAGCTCTTTCCGGGGGCTCCGCTGATCGCGGCCGCTGTCTTCGCCCGGCTCTGGCAAGAAGAGCGGGAGAACCCAGCGGACGACCATCTCTGGTCGTTCTAGCGCAGGCTAGGAGACGGCTGAGATTCCGCTGCGGCCAAACTGGCCTTGGAGCTGAGCGACGTAGGCGGAGAGGTCGCTCTCTTTCTGCTCGATTCGCCGCTCGAGCTCTTCGACGGCGTCTTCGCGCCGCTCGAGCGAGTCGAGACGAAGCTCGAAATCCGCCTCAGCGCCTGCGAGCTCTTGGAGACGTTCTCTCATCTTCTCCTCGAGGTCGTCGAGGTAGCGGGAGCGGCGCTCGATTCGGAGCCGCTCGGACTCGATTATCTCGACTGCGATGAACTCGGAATCACGCTCGGCAATCTCCCGCTCTTTGGCGGCCAGCCGCTCCAGCTCCTCGCACACCCGCTGGCTTTCGGCTGCAAGACGGCGCTCGTGCTCGTCGTGCTCGGTGTGAGTGGCCGCGAGGCGGCGGTCGCGGTCGTCGAGCTCCGCCCTGGCAGCTGCGAGACGCCGCTCACGCTCGTCGAGCTCGATCTGGGCCGCGGCCAGCCGCGCTGCGAGCTCGGCGAGCTCGGCGGCCTGGAGGGACTCCTCCTCATGGGTCGCGAACGCATGCGCTTCGACCTGCGGCCCCCCGGTGCCCAGGTGGCGGGTCGCTGCGTCGGTGTAGATCTCGACGCGGACGACCGGAGCGGACGAGCCGGACTTTTTCTTGCGCGCGGGCCTTTGCCTCGCTGGGGAGGGGGTCGCCTCGCCGTCAGAGACGGCTTCGATGAGCGGGTCCTCATGCATGCGCAGTGAACTACCCTCTCAGCATTGCCTGGGGGTACTACAACGCCATCCCCCGCCCGAGGGGCGTTGGCGGAAACCAACTCGGCCCTAGGGAAGCCCTAACGGAAGCCGAGGCCCCATCACGTCAGAGGCTCTTAGCTAGACTGGCGAGCCGGTATGGCTGCTGAACGCGTCAAGCTGGAAGTGAAGCCGCGGGAGGACGGCGGGAGCCAGGCTGCGCGCCGTTTACGCGCGGCAGGGGCGATTCCGGGCGTTCTCTACGGGGGCGGCAAGCCTGCGCAGCCATTCAGCGTCGGCGAGCGCGAGCTCCGCCGCGTCCTGACCGGCTCCCACGGCCTCCACGCGATCATCGACGTCGTGGTCGAGGGACCCAGAAGCCTCACCACGCCGTGCTCAAGGAGTACCAGCTTCACCCCGTGAAGAACCGCCTCCTTCACGTTGACCTTCAGGAGGTTCGGCTCGATCAGGCGATCCACGCGCAGGTGGTCGTTGAGCTCACAGGCGAGTCGCAAGGCGTCACCGAGGGCGGCGTGCTGCAGCAGTCTCTGCGGGAGGTCAACGTCGAGGCACTCCCGATGGACGTTCCCGACCGGATCGAGCTCGACGTGTCGGCGCTCAACATCGGCGACAACGTGCGTGTCAGCGATCTACCCGCGATCGAGAACGTGACGTACCTCGATGACCCGGAGACCACGATCGCGAGCGTCATCCCACCGACGCTCGAGCCCGAGGAGCCCGAGGAGGAGGTCTCCGAGGAGGAGCTGGCCGAGGGCGAGGTCCCGGCTGAGGGAGAGGCGGAAGGTGCCGCCGACGAAGCCGGCGAGCCGGATGCCGACGCCGCGGGCGAGCGCCAGACCACAGACCCCGAGGGGTAAGTCCTCGTGCGACTGTTTCGTCGAGGCGAGTCTGCCTCGGCGCTCGACCTGCTGGTCGCCGGTCTCGGGAACCCCGGGCGTGACTACGCACGCACGCGGCACAGCGTCGGCTTCATGGTGTGCGACGAGCTGGCCCGGCGTCACGACGCTTCCTGGCGGTCGAAGTTCTCTGCCGATCTCGCCGAGCTCCGGCTCGGTGCCCGCCGCCTTGCGCTCCTGAAGCCGCAGACCTTCATGAACGAGTCGGGACGAGCCGTGGCCGCAGCTGTCCGCTTCTTCAAGGTTCCGACCGAATCGTTGCTCGTCGTGCACGACGAGGTCGACCTGGAGCCGGGCCGTCTCCAGCTGCGCGCCGGCGGCGGTCTCGCCGGGCACAACGGCCTGCGCTCGATCGCTCAGCACCTGAAGACCCAGGAGTTCCTTCGGCTCCGGATCGGTGTCGGACGGCCCGAGCGCGGTGACCGTCGGCCGGTCGCGGACTACGTGCTTTCTCCCTTCGACGAGCAGTTCGACCTGGACGCGCTCGTGGCTCGGGCCGCCGACGCGGTCGAGGCGATCGCCCGAGACGGCCTCGAGGCCGCACAGCGGCTCTACAACGAGTAGATGGTGGACGGGATCGTGACCGCGGTGAGCCGAAGCGCGTCGCACACGATGATCAAGGCGAATCAGGAGAGCATTCACCTCCTGTGCGGCCTGGGGGTCGAAGGCGACGCCCATCTCGGGGAGACCGTCAAGCACCGCTCCCGCGTCCGGCGGGACCCGAGTCAGCCCAATCTGCGCCAGGTGCACCTAATCCACGAGGAGCTCCACGAAGAGCTCCGCAGTGCCGGCTTCATGGTGGTACCGGGCCAGATGGGCGAGAACGTGACAACGCGAGGCGTCGACCTGCTGGGGCTCCCGGCACGCACGCGGCTGCACCTCGGCGACGGAGCCGTGGTGGAGGTGACCGGTCTTCGCAATCCGTGCGTCCAGCTGGACAGGCTCCAGCCCGGACTCATGGCCGCAGCCCTGGGGCGAGATCAACAGGGCGGCCTCGTCCGGAAATCCGGAGTCATGAGCGTCGTCCTGGCCGCCGGGGACGTCAGGCCCGGAGACCCCATTCGGGTCGAGCTGCCCCCGGAACCGCACAAGCTGCTCGAGCCCGTCTAGCTCAGGCGGCGGGCGGCGGAGGGAGGAGGCCGTCGGGTATGTGCGCCTCGTCGATCCGCACCCGTACGAAAAGGCCCTGGCCGGTGCGTCCGTACTCGACCCGGAGCGCCGCCTCTGGCACGGCGGCGAGTGCGTCGGCGTGCTCCTCTCGCCAGGCGTTGAAGCGACGAGCCGCGCCGGGAGGTTCAAAGGACGCGACAAGCAGCGGCCTCTTCCCGATGTCTACGAGCTCTCCGGCCACGGCGGGAGCCTAACTGGGGGCTACGATTGCGTCCGCGGAATCGCGGTTCCGTCGCTCGTTATGGACCTGAAGACTTTCACCGACACCCCCGTTCTGAATCCCCTCGCCCGCGCTCTCGCGGAGACGGATCGCCTGCAGGCGTTCGCAGCGGCCCCTGACCGCGCGCGCGTCTCCGAAGCGCTCCTGCCGCTCTTCCTGGCTGCCGCCTGGATCGCCCGGGACGGAGCGCTCGTCTGCCTGCTTCCCGACGATGCCGATGCTCGAGATACCGCCGAGGCGGCCGGGTGGTTTCTCGGCGAGGACAGAGTCGGCCTCTTAGCCTCGCGCGGCGTCCGGTGGGAGACGGGTCTACGGCCACCTCCTCACCTCGTGGGCGAGCGAGCTCGTGCGCTCGAGACCCTCGCAGGCGGAGGTCTCGTCTGCGCCTCGGCCCTCGGGGTGGCCGACCTGCTTCCGCCACTCCGGTCGCGCCCGGAGACAATGCACGTCCGGGTTGGCTCCGAACCGGGCTCCGAGGAGCTGGTCGCGGAGCTCGCCCTCGCCGGGTACGGGCGCGTCGAGCGCGTCGAGGAACGCGGCCACTTCGCTGTGCGTGGCGGCATCGTCGACGTGTTCCCGTCCACGGGCCGCGAGCCGATTCGAATCGAGCTCTTCGGAGACGAGGTGGAGTCGATCCGCGCCTTCTCGGCCTTCACACAGAGGGCCCTTCGCGTGCTCGACGAGGCAACGATCCACCCCGCCGCCGAACGGCGGCTGGGCCTCTCCGACGCCGAGCTCGGTGCCCGGGGAAACGTCGAGATTCCGAACGACCTTGTCGCGCCGCTCGGGCCGCCCGATCTGGTGTGGGAGTCAGACGAGGTTCGCAAGGTGTGGGAGGAGGAGCTGGTCGACGGCGTTTCGCTCAAGGGGGTGGTCGACCTGAGTGAGCTTCCGTCGGGGCAGCCGTATGCGTTCGAGGCGCAGCGCCCGGCGGTCGCCGCGCGCGGTCTCTCGGAAGCCGAGCGCGACCTCGGCGGGTTCGTGCGCGGCGGGAACCGGGTCGTCGTGACGTTCGCCCACCGCGGAGAGGCCCTGAGGACGAAGGCGCTGCTGCGCCGGGTCGAGCCGGTGCTCCTCGACGAGGGCGACCCGTTGCCCGCTGAGCCAGGCCTCGTCTTCGCAGTTTCTCGCGCGCGGCGCGGGTTCGTCTCGCGCGACCTCGGGCTGGTGCTGCTGCCCGACACGCAGGTCTTCCGCAAGCGCCCGCCGCGCGCCGACGCCAGGCTCGGTCGCGCGCTTCAGAGCTTCGCGGACCTGCGGACCGGCGACTACGTCGTCCACGAGGATCATGGGATCGGGAAGCTGCTCGGCTTCGAGACGAAGACCGTTGCAGCTGTTACCCGGGACTACCTCTTCCTCGCTTTCAAGGGGGACGATCGCCTCTATGTCCCGCACGAGCAGATCGGCAAGGTCTCGCGCTACGTCGGCGCAGGCGCCGCCGAGCCAGCACTCTCGAAACTCGGAGGCAAGGCCTGGCAGCTCGTCAAGACCCGAGCCAGGGCCGGTGCCCGGGAACTCGCGGGCGAGCTCCTCGCGCTCTATGCGCAGCGGCAGCGTGCAGAAGGGGTTGCCTACGAGGTCGAGGGCGACCTCCTGGAGCAGCTCGAAGCCAGCTTCCCGTACATCGAGACGGCCGACCAGCAGCGGGCGATCGAGGCCGTCAAGGAGGACCTCGAGACCCCTCGGCCGATGGACCGTCTCGTATGCGGGGACGTCGGCTTCGGGAAGACCGAGGTGGCTGTTCGGGCCGCGTTCGCCGTCGCGGTGGCCGGAAAGCAGACGCTCTTCCTCGCCCCCACGACCATTCTCGCCCAGCAGCACTGGAACACGTTCCGCGAGCGCTACCGCGACTTTCCGGTCAACGTCGAGATGATCTCGCGGTTCCGGAGGCCGGCGGACGTGAAGCGAATCCTGGCCGATTTCGCAGCCGGGCGCGTGGACGTCTTGATCGGGACCCACCGCGTTCTGTCGCGCGACGTCAGCGCCAAGGACCTCGGCCTCGTGATCCTCGACGAGGAGCAGCGCTTCGGGGTCGCCCAGAAGGAGCTCCTCCGCCAGCTTCGGCTCGAGGTCGACGTGCTCGCCCTGACCGCGACGCCGATCCCGCGCACGCTCCACATGTCGCTCTCGGGACTTCGCGACATCTCCGTGATCGAGACTCCGCCCGAAGGCAGGCGCCCAATCCGTACGCACGTCGGCGAGTTCGACGAGGAGGCCATTCAGCTTGCCCTCCGCCGGGAGCACGAGCGGGAGGGGCAGTCCTTCTATCTCCACAACCGTGTCGAGTCGATCGAGGATGCGGCCGAGCACCTCCGCCAGATCTGCCCCGAGCTTCGGTTCATCGTCGCGCACGGCCAGCTGCCGGAGCGGGAGCTCGAGAAGCAGATGCTGACCTTTCTCGCAGGAGACGCGGACGTCCTGGTTTCGACCACGATCATCGAGTCGGGCCTCGACATCCCCGAGGCGAACACGCTCGTGGTGGAACGCGCGGATGCGCTCGGACTCTCCCAGCTCTACCAGATCAGGGGACGCGTGGGCCGCAGCGACGTTCCCGCCCACGCCTATCTCTTCTACCCCGACAGCCAGGAGCTGACGGCCGAGGCGAGAGCGCGTCTCGCCGCGCTCGCAGACCACACCGAGCTCGGTGCGGGGTTCAACATCGCGATGCGGGACCTCGAGATCCGGGGTGCCGGCGATCTCCTCGGCGCGGAGCAGTCCGGTCACGTGGCCGCGATCGGCTTCGAGCTCTATCTCGAGCTGCTCGGCGAAGCTGTGGCCGAGCTCTCGGGCGCCCGGCGCGCCGTGGGGCGCCCGGTTCGGGTCGACGCCCAGATCGACGCCTACGTGCCCGCGTCGTACATCGACGCCGAGGCGCAGAAGATCGACCTGCACCGCCGTCTCGCGCTCGCCGAGACGGAGGACGAGCTTCGGGAGATCCATGCGGCAGTCGAGGACAGATACGGCGAGGTCCCGGAGCCGGTCGAGAACTTGTTCCGGATCCAGGAGGCGAAGCTGAAGGTTGCGCGGCTCGGCGCCGATTTCCTCGTGTTCCGCGGGGAGCGCGCCTCAGTCGGTCCGCTCATCCTCGGATCGGGCGAGCTGCGCGAGCTTCGCCGGCTCGCGGACACGGCCGTTTACTCGACCGCACGCCGTGAGGTGAACCGTCGTACTGCCTCCTTCGCAGAAGCGCTCCAGCTCGTCGATGCTATGCTTGAGCTCCGGCTCGCCGCCTAGCGACAGCCGCTTTTTTCATGAGGTTTCCTCTCCGTACGACACTAACTCTCTTCTTCGCCTGTGCGCTTGCCGTGGGCTTGGCCGCCTGTGGTGGGGGCTCCGACACGAAGACCGCCGAGGACGTCCCAGTGGACGCGATCGCGCTCGTCGGGGACCAGGAGGTCCCGAAGGCCGAGTACGACGCGCTCCTCGATCGCGCGAAGCAGAGCTACCAAGCACAGAAGCGACCGTTCCCGAAGGTCGGATCTCCCGAGTACAACGACCTCAAGGTTCGGGCCGTGCAGTTTCTCGTTCAGCGCTACGAGTTCAGGAACGAAGCCGAGAATCTCGGGGTCAAGGTGACGGACGAGGAGGTCACCAAGCGGCTCGACGAGCTGAAGAAGACGAATTTCGGCGGGAGCGACGAGAAGCTTCAGGCCGAGCTCAAGAAGCTCGGATTGACGGAGGAGCAGGCCCGCGAGGAGATCCAGGACAAGCTCCTGCAGGAGAAGATCTTCAACAAGGTGGCCGGCAGCATCAAGGTGCCGGAGACGGAGATCGAGACGTACTACAAAGACAACGAGGAGCAGTTCACGAAGCCTCGGGTAGTCCGACATATCCTCGTCAAGTCGAAGCAGAAGGCCGACGAGCTCTACAAAGAGCTCAAGGGAGGCGCGAGCTTTGCGGCGCTCGCGAAGGAGTTCTCGCAGGACACTGCCTCCGCAAAGCAGGGCGGCAAGCTCACGGTGAGCAAGGGCCAGACGGTGGCGCCCTTCGACAAGATCGCGTTCTCAATCGACGAGGGCGAGATCTCCAAGCCGGTCAAGACTCAGTTCGGGTGGCACATCATCGAAGCGCTCGCGCCGATCGAGGTGACAACGCTCACCGAGGCGAAGCCGACGATCGAGCAGCAGCTCAAGCAGCAAAAGCAGAGCGCCGCCGTGCAGACCTGGCTCAAGCAAACCCAGGCGAAGTACGCGAAGGACGTCGTGTACGCGGCCGGCTACAAGCCACCTGCACCTGCGACCGCGACGACCCAGACCCAATCCCAGACAACCGGCTGACCCCTGACCGGCGGCGAGGGACTCGCGGAAGCGATCTCCGAGCTCCAGGAGCTCGCCGCACGGCTACGTCAGGACTGCCCGTGGGATCGCGTGCAGACCGCGGGGACGATCGTCCCGCACACCGTCGAGGAGGCCTACGAGGTCGCCGACGCGGCCCAGACCGGAGATGACGAGAAGCTCGCCGGGGAGCTCGGCGACCTGCTCTTCCAGGTCGTGTTCCTCGCGCTGCTTCTTGAAGAGCGCGGCGCCGGCGACCTGGCGTCGGTGGCGCGCGGCCTGCATGCGAAGCTCGTCCGCAGGCACCCGCACGTCTTCGCCACAGACTCCCTCGAGTCACCGGGCGCCGTCAAGGCCCGCTGGGAGGAGTTGAAAACGGAACAGGAGGGGCGGCAGGGCATTTTCCACGACCTCCCCGAAAATCTTCCGGCGCTCATCTACGCTCGCAAGGTGCAGCGTCGCGCGGTGAGCGTTGGCTTCGAGTATCCGGATCTCGCAGGCGCGCTCGGCGATCTCGACGAGGAGTTGAGGGAGCTGCGCGACGAGCTCGCCGGTGTGCGCGACCCCGCTCCCGAGACCGAGCCAGACCCGGCCCTCGCCGCCGAGCTCGGTGACGTGCTCTTCTCCTGCGTGAATGTTGCACGGCGCTTGAACGTCGACCCCGAACTCGAGCTTCGCGCCGCCTCAAGTCGCTTCGTCGAGCGTGTCGAGGAAGCCGAGCGGCTCGCAGCGGCGGAGGGGCGGACCTTCGCCGAGCTTCCGCTCGAGGAGCAGGATCGCCTGTTTGACCTGGCCAAGGGGGCCGATGCCCGGTGAGCTCGCCGATCCGGTCCGTGCGTGCGCTCCAGATCTTGGACTCGCGTGGGAACCCCACGGTCGAGGTGGAGATTGGGCTCGAGTCGGGTGCAGTGGGCCGCGCTGCCGTCCCCTCCGGTGCCTCGACCGGGCAGTTCGAGGCAGTCGAGCTTCGAGACGGCGACAAGAACGTCTTCGGCGGCAAAGGCGTGCTCAGGGCGGTGGAGCACGTTGGGGGAGAGATCGCGTTTGCACTCGCCGGGCGGGATCCTGGAGATCAGCGCGCCATCGATGAGCTGCTGGTTCACCTCGACGGCACGGACAACAAAGGCCGGCTCGGCGCGAACGCAATCCTCGGCTGCTCGCTCGCTACCGCGAAAGCCGCTGCGGCTGATGCGGGTGTTCCGCTCTACCGCTGGATCGGCGGCCAGGATGCCCACGTCTTGCCCGTCCCGATGATGAACGTGGTGAACGGGGGGGCACACGCCCAGAACACGCTCGATCTGCAGGAATTCATGGTCGTTCCGGCCGGCGCCGAGTCGTTCACCGAGGCGCTTGAGATCGGCGCGGAGACCTTCCATGCGCTTCGGAATCTCCTGCACGAGCGCGGCCTTGCGACCGCAGTCGGGGATGAGGGTGGCTTCGCACCGGACCTCGGGTCAAGCGAGGAGGCGATCGAAGTCGTGCTCGAGGCGGCCGAGCGGGCAGGGCACCGCGACCGCGTGGCTCTCGCGCTCGATCCCGCCGCCACGGAGCTCTGGAAGGAGGAGCGCTATCGATTCGAAGGGCGTGAAGCGGATCCGGATGAGATGGTCGACTACTGGGCGAGCCTCACGGACACCTACCGAATCGTCTCGATCGAGGACGGCCTCGCCGAGGACGAGTGGGCCGCCTGGCGCAAGCTGACCGATCGGGTCGGCAGCCGGGTTCAGCTCGTGGGCGACGACCTCTTCGTCACGAACGTCGCCCGCCTCCAGCGTGGGATCGAAGAGGGTGTCGCGAACGCGATCCTGGTCAAGGTCAACCAGATCGGGACGCTGACCGAGACGCTGGATGCGATCGAGCTCGCGCGCTCGCACGGGTACGGAGTGGTCATCTCCCATCGCTCGGGGGAGACGGAAGACACGACGATCGCGGACCTGGCCGTTGCCACTGGCGCCGGACAGATCAAGGCGGGCGCGCCGTCGCGGACGGACCGCGTTGCGAAGTACAACCAGCTCCTCCGGATCGAAGCGGAGCTCGGCGACCGGGCCGAGTACCCGGGCTGGTCCGCCTTTTCCCGTACCACCTGACTCGTCGCGATCTCGTCAAGCTCTCGACACGAACTGCGTGCCACGTACGCGCTTGGGCGTCATACGCTGGACGCGGGGGAACCAGTAATCAGGGGGTCCCCCGGGGAACGCCGATTTTCGTACCCGAGCCCGGTGCCTTCGGGTCTCTCGGCTACCGTGACCGGGGTGAACAGCGGCCAGCGTCGCACGAAGATCGTCTGCACGATCGGCCCCGCCTCCTCGTCTGCAGAGATGATCGACGCACTTGTTGACGCGGGGTTGGACGCGGCGCGACTGAACTTCTCGCACGGAGCCCATTCAGACCACGCTGAGGGCGCCCGCCTCGTCCGCGATGCGCAGGCGCGTGCCGGGCGCCCGCTCGCCCTGATCGCCGACCTGCAGGGCCCGAAACTCCGGATCGGAGAGTTAAAGGCCCCACTCGAGCTCGCGCCGGGCGACCGCGTGAGGCTCACCGGTGACGGTGACGGTTCAGGCGGCGACCTACCCGTGGGCCCGCCGGTTCTCCCGCAGGTCCTCCGGCCCGGCCACGACGTCCTGATCGACGACGGGCGCGTTCGTCTTCGCGTCGATGAAGTCGAAGGGGGCCGTGTCCTGAGCACTGTCATGGTCGGCGGTGTCGTCAACGCCCACAAGGGCCTGAACGTCCCGGGCGTTCCCATCCCCGTCCCCTCGCTCACCGAAAAGGACCTGCGCGACCTGGACTTCGCGCTGGGCCTCGACGTGGACTACGTGGCCCTCTCGTTCGTCCGTTCGGCGAATGACGTGCGGGAGCTGCGCGAGCTTCTCCACACCGCGGGCTCCGAGGCCCTCGTGATCGCAAAGATTGAGAAGGCCGAAGCGCTCGACGACCTGAACGGCATCCTCCGGGTCTCCGACGCGGTCATGGTCGCGAGAGGCGATCTGGGAGTCGAGATCGGCCCCGCCGAAGTGCCGCTCGTACAGAAGCGCATTCTCCAGGCTGCGCTCGAGCGCGGGAAGCCTGCGATCACGGCAACGCAGATGCTCGAGTCGATGCTGAATCAGCCGGAGCCCACCCGGGCCGAGGCAAGCGACGTCGCCAACGCGATCCTCGACGGCACCTCGGCGCTCATGCTCTCGGGCGAGACCGCGGTCGGGCGCTTTCCGATCGAGAGCGTTCAGACGATGGACAAGATCGCCCGCGCCGTCGAGCCGAGTCTCGCGTACAGGCACGAGCTCGCGCAGGACGAGCCCTTTCGGTCCGTGGGGGAGGCCATGTCGAACGCGGCCTGCGACATCGCCGAAGTCCTCGAAGCGGCTGCGGTGCTCGTCCCGACGTACAGCGGGCGGACCGCATCCGCGGTCGCGCGCCATCGCCCCCGTCGGCCGGTCATCGCTGTCACGCACAAGCCCCATGCCGCCCAGCAGCTTGCGATCGAGTGGGGAGTCGTACCCGCGCTCATCGAGCAATGTCGGGATGTCGAACACCTCTGGGCCGTGAGCCTTGAAGCGGCCCGCTCGACCGGCATAGTCGAGTCCGGCGACCGCGTGGTTATCACCGCGGGGACTGCGGTCAACGTGCCGGGCACGACGAACCTGATCAAGGTCGAGACTGCCTAGCTAGCAATCCCGAGGAACGCCAGGACGAGCTCGTCGAACTCCTCTGGGCGCTCCAGACTCGGGAGGTGAGCGGTGCCTGTGATCGAGGCTCGGCGCACGTCCGGGATCTCGCGCTCGAGCCGCTTGGCGATCACGGCGATGTCGGAGACGTCGTCGTCGCCGACCAGGACCAGGGTGCGGGCCCGTACTTCGCTGAGCCTCTCGCCCGCATCCGGCACGAGGAGCTCCTCATCTGCCTCGCCCTCGACTGGAAGCTGCAGCTCGAAGGCGCGGCGCTGCATCTCTCCGACCAACGCGCGAAGCTCCGGGTCCACCATCGAGGGACCCCGATGGGGGCCGTCCACCCATGTGCTCAGGTTCGCCTCGACCGCAGCATCGAGGTCGCCGCGTTCGAGCGCCGCGTCCTCCACGCCCCCGTACGCCTCGATCTCCTCCGACCAGGCATGCCCCGGAAGAGCAGCGCCGACGAGGACGAGGCTCGCCACGAGCTCAGGATGCGCGATCGCAAGCTCGAGCGCGACGCGGCCGCCCATCGACACCCCCACGATCGATGCGCGCTCGAGACCGTTCATCTCCAGGACCTCGGCGAGGTCCCGGGCGTGGGCGTAGGAGCCCGGCGGGATCGGCGAGCGGCCGAATCCGCGCAGGTCGTAGCGGACGGTCCGGTGCGAGCGGGGAAACGATGCCCACTGCGGCTCCCACATGCGGGAGTCGCAGATGCCGGCATGGACGAGGACGACCGCCGGCCCCTCGCCCGCCGCCTCGGAGTAGAGGTTCACCCGCTTACCGTAACGCGCCCCGGGAAGGAGGCGGGGCGGGGCGGTCGAATTGCGATGCCCCGTGTCCCGCTCCCGTCGAAAGCGCCGTTCGCCGTTTCTCCGTTGGCTTGCCGTCGCGGTCATCGGTGTCATCGCGTTCGCGTACGTCCACCCGGTGCGCTCCTATTTGCATGCAAGAGACCAGGTGCAGGCCCGTCGGACCGAGCTCGGAACGCTCGAGCGGGAGAGGCAGGAGCTGGCCCGTCGCCTTGCCCTTTCCGAGACGGATCAGTTCGTGGTTGAGGAGGCGCGGCGTATCGGGCTCGTGCGGCCGGGGGAGCGGTTGTTCATCGTGAAGGGCCTCCAGGGTCACGAAAGAGGGCGGCTACGATGATCTCGTGGACGATGCGGTACTCGTCTCCTGGCAGCTCGGAAGACCGGCTCGGCCGTTTTCCCGGGTCGCTGTCCGCTGCGTGCATGGCTTTCCTGCGGTCACGGAGCAGCCGGCAGTCGGGCCGGACGGGGCGCCGTTCCCGACCACGTACTACCTGACCTGTCCGTGGCTCGTCGCCGCGCTCGCGCGGAGCGAGGCCGCCGGCGGGGTCAAGCGATGGACCGAGGCCGCGTCATCGGACCCGCAGCTCGGCGAAAGTCTCGATCGCGCGAACGCCGAGCAGCGCGAGCTTCGGCCGGAGATCGACGCGGGCATCGCCGGAACGAAGAGCGGAGCTCTGAAATGCCTGCACGCGCACGCGGCGTTCGCGCTCGCGCGGCCGGGCTACTTGCTGGGCGAGCAGATCGTCGAGGAAGTCGGCGAGCGCTGGTGCCCAGACGCACGCTGTGCCTCGGCGTCCGAGGTCGCGCCGTAGTGGCGGTCGACCACGTTCGGTACCAGTGGGACGAGGGTCGGCGCCGGCTCGAGGCGGCGGGGGAAGGCACTGCCCGCTCCAGGCACCTCCTGCTCCTCGTAAATGCCGTCGTCGACGAGCTGCGACGCAGGGTGGGGCAGACCTACACCCTGAACGAGCTTGCAGGCGCCTACCGGGGCTCGGAGGAGTGGGTGCGCGAGGTTGTCCTCAGAGAGACGCCGCCGAAGGCGCGGGCGGGGGTTCGCGACACGACACTCGTCCAGGACGCGGCGTTCGCGCTGTACGCCCACGGAGCGACCGACTACCGGCCGTGATGGAAGATCGCGAAGCAGGCATCCACTCCTCGCTTGCGCGGAGGCAGGAGCGAGTCCAGGAGCGCACTCGCGCGCGGCGCCGCCGGGCGCTCGTCTGGGTGGTGCGGGCCCTGGCGATGATCGTTGTCTTCTTTGTCGGCCTTGCGGTCGGCCGCGCGCTCGAGAGCGCTCCGCGGCCGGGAGGAGCCCAGACCGGCATCCGCAACCTGAACCCGAGCACGTTGCCCCCGTTGACTCGAACGGTGACAGTTACGTCTTCATCACCTTAGGGTATGTACGGTCAGGTGATGTTAGGTTTTCGCGGGGATTAGGGTGGTTGATCGACCGACGAGTCGCTCCAATGCGGGCGCCAACCCCGAGTGGTTGACGCTGGGTCAGGCCGCCAAATACCTCGGGGTCGCCCAGAGCACGATTCGCAAGTGGTCCGACAGTGGACGCCTGTCCGCCTTCTACACGCCCGGAGGCCACCGCCGGTTCCGGCGTGAAGACCTGGATTCGTTCCTCGGCGGATCCCGCCCTTCCCGACGGGTGCGACCTCTCATCCTCATCGTCGACGATGACCAGCGGCTGCGGGAATACCTGCGGGTCAACTTCGAGATGGAAGGCTATCTCGTGCGAGAAGCCGCGAGCGCTGCAGAAGGGCTCGAAGCGCTGGACGAGGAGCCGCCCGATCTCATCCTGCTCGACGTGATGATGCCGCAGGTGGACGGCTGGGAGATGCTGAGCCACGTTCGAGAGCGCCATGGAGTCGAGTCGATTCCCGTTGTTATGTTCAGCGGGAAGGTCGACGAGCAGTCGGCGGAGGCCGCCCGGGAGCGCGGGGCACAAGCGTTCATCGGCAAGCCCTTCGACCCGCAGCATCTGATCGCTTCCACGAAGCAGCTGCTCAGCCCCTAGACGCTTGTCTGCGGCCGACCGCGGCACGTTCGTATGGGTTGTCGAGCACCGCGTCGCCTGGCTCGACCCGATTTTCATCGCACTTTCCGTGATCGGGTACGGAGGAATTGTCTGGATCGCGCTCGCGACCATGCTCTCGCTCGTCGGGCGCCGCTCCGTCTTGCTGCCGACGGCGTTGACCGCCGGGTCCGTCTGGGCGGCCGATCTCGTCGCGACGATCCTAAAGACCGTCTTCGACCGCCCGCGCCCGCCGTCAATCGTGCCCGAGGCGGATTCGCTGCTCGGCGGCACGCTCGGCTCCTCGCTCCCTTCCGGCCACGCCGCTACAAGCTTCGCAGGGGCGGTCGTGCTGGCCTACCTCTTCCCTCGCGCGCTCCCGTGGCTCGTCACACTCGCGGTCGCGATCAGCTTTTCACGCGTCTACGTGGGAGTCCACTACCCGTTCGACGTGCTGGCCGGGGCCGCGGTGGGCGCGAGCGTGGGGGCGCTCGTCGTGCTTGTCCTTAGAGCTCCTCTGAAGCTTTCAGAAGACCGGCGACCACGAGCAGTATCGCAGCCACCAGGCTGATCCAGATCCCGATCGACCGGCCGAAGCCGGTGAAGTCGTCGGGGATGTCGAGGAGACGAATCAGCACGAAGACAGTGCCGAGGGCGCCGAGCGCGGCAATCAGCATGCCGACCGGCACGGATGGGGGGAGCTCGAAGCCCGCAGCCCGCAGCAGGAGGACGGCGAGAACGGCCAGCCCCACGAAGAGGACGAGTTTGCCGAGAGCGCCGCTGTGCCAGGCAAGGACAGAGACGTCCAGGCCCTCGACGGACCCGGTGTACCAGCCCATGAAGGAGCTCAGCGTGAAGACGAGCGCGGCGACCCACGCAAGCCCTTCACCCGGCGTCCAGAAGCTGGCGCTCGGTAGGCGGCGGCGCGGGTTTTCCTCGAGCTGCATCAAAGTCCGAAGAGCGCCTGGATCTGATCCCAGATTGTCAGGCTGATCAGGACGGCTGCTAGCAGTAGCAGGAAGAGGAGCACTGCAAACCGGCGGCGCGCGCGCTGTCGCTCGAGCTTGTGTTCGATCCGGGCACGCCGCTTGGCGCGCTCGACTCTTAAGTTTCGCTCGACGGCAGGCGTGGGTCGGACCTGCTTCAGACGCGTGGCCCGTCGCGGGGCTGGGGCGGGCATGACGCGTGATTCTTCCCGGTCAGGGGCCGAACCGCAAATCCGGTTGACGCTCATCTGAGACCATAATCACTGGCATAGTGCAGTTCGCCGAGGACGCCCTTCGCTCGGGCGAAGTCCCATGATGCACGACACCGCTGCCATCGACGCCTTTACGGCAGGGACGACGGCTATCCTGGACGGCGAGCCGGTGCAGGGCGCGCTCACGGGAATCGTTCGGGCCGCTGCACTCGCAACGCGCTCCGATCTCGCGATCGTACGCCGGTTGCGGGCGGGGCAACTCGAGGCACGGGTTGTGTATGCGAGAGCCGCCTCCGTCATTCCCGAGCTCGAAGGATCGACGCTCCCGGTTGCAGACCTGTCACTCGAGGAGTTGAGCGTTGGCTCAAACGTGGCCGAGCTACCGCCGGCGCTCGCCCGCGCCGCGCGGCTATCGCGTGCCGGGATCGTCCACGTCTTCCCGGTCCTCGGCGCCGACGGTCCCGCAGGATCACTCGAGCTCTATAGCCGCATGGAAGATCTCTCTAAGCGCGAACGGGCTCTGGCGCGGCTCGCGGCGGCCCATCTGAGCGTTTGCCTCCGCCTTGCCGAGGCACTTGACGGACAGGGAAACGGACGACACGGTCGTATGGCGCTCGAAACCCTCGGCGGCGCGTTGGCGGCGGGGTCGGACGAGGCGGAGACAGCGGAGCACGTTGTTCGTCTCGCCGTCGAGACCACCGGCGCGGCGGGGGCGCTGCTCTGGCGGATCGAGCCTTTCGGACCGCCTACGTTCCTCGCAGCCCATGGCCTGGAGGGACGCCTTCCGGACTTCGAGGAAGCAGTCGCGCTGGTGGAGGATGCGATTGCGCGGCGAGACACCCGGTCCCCCAAGCGACCCGATCACATGGTGGTCCTCTCTCTGGGAGAGCCTCCGGCCGGAGCTCTGCAGCTCGTCTACGAAGGCCAGCCAGTGGCAGCGGACGAGTCGAGCCTCTCAGCCTTCGCTGCTCGTGCCGCGGTGGCCCTGCGCCGGGCCCGCCGCGCGGCGCTCGTCCAGGACGAGCTGCGGCGCTCGCAAACGCTGATCGCGGTGGTCGGCCAGGCGATCTCGCAGCTTTCACTCGCCCACACGCTCGAGACAGCCGTCGAGCGGGTGGTCGAGCTGACCGGGAGCGGAGAGGTCGCCGTCTACCTGCGCGAGGCGGAACGGCTGACCGCACCCGCTGCCTCGGTTGCGCTCCGGGGGCCGCATGTTGAAATTGCCGAGCGGCTCCTCGAACTTGCGCTGGGCCCGTTTCGCGGCCGCGGGTTCGTCTCGATCGAAGATGCGGGCCGTGACCCGCGACTGGCCGGACTCGCGCCTGCGGTCTCCGAGGTCGGCATCGGGCGGGCGCTGCTCGTCCCACTCGTCGTTCAGGACGACGTGATCGGAGCGCTCGCGGTTTACGGCCGTCGGCCGAGGCCGTTTCGGGGCGAGGAGCAGCGCCTCCTGATCGCGCTCTCGAGCCAGCTGGCGGTGGCCGTCCAGAACGCGCTTCTCCACGAGCGGACGAAGGAGCTCGGATCGGTCCTCGAGCGGACGCTCAGATCGGAGCGCAAGGCGGCCCGCCAGCTCCGAGGGCTGTTCGAGATCTCGAACTCGTTCGCACGGAGCCTGTCGCTCGACGCCACGCTCGACGCGGTCGCGAAGACCATGGTGGAGCTATTCGACTTGGACGCGGCTGCGATCCGCATGCCGGACGAGCGAGGTGAGGCGCTCGTCACGAAAGCAATCCACGTGGCTGATGCCTCGCTCCGTGCTCCTGCCGAGACGATCCTCGCGCGCCCGCAGCCCTTGCAGGCGCCGCTCGCGCGCAGGTTCCTCCGCGCGGGAAAGCCAACCCTACTGGCACCGGGGACCGCCGCATACACGGACTCACACCTTCTGCTCGAGCCGTTCCTGGCCAAGGGATCCTCCGCCGCCGTGATCCCGATGGCGACGCCCGGCGAGATCCTCGGCACGCTGACCCTGCTCTCGCTCGACCCGGCCCGCCCGCTCGACCAGGAAACGGTGGATGCAGCGTTGACGGTCGTGTCGCAGGCCGCGCTCGCGATCGACAACGCGCGCCTCTCTCAGCAGCAGAAGGACTTCGCCGAGACGATGCAGCGGTCGCTTCTGCCGAGTGACCTGCCGGAGGTGCCGGGGCTCGAGCTCGGGCACGTCTACGAGTCGTCGGCTGCGGTTGAGGTCGGCGGCGACGTCTATGACTTCCTCCTCCTCGAGGACGGCCGCCTCGCCGTCGTCCTCGGCGACGTCACCGGCAAGGGAATCGGGGCCGCAGCGGACATGGCAATGGCGAAGTTCACCTTCAGAGCGCTCGCCCGGAGCTACCCGGAGCCGTCCCATTTTCTGGCCAAGGCCAACGAGGTCGTCTTCGAAGAGATCGAGCTAGGAAAGTTCATCACCATGCTCTACGTCCTGGTCGACCCGTCGACCGGTCGCGCGTCCTGCGCGAGTGGGGGTCATCCACCACTGCGCCTCGTGCGGCCCGACGGCACCGTGACGGCGGTCCTTGCGCAAGGGATGGCGCTCGGTATCGACCTGGATCAGGTGTACCCCGAGCAGGAGGTGGGCCTCGAACCCGGCAGCGCCCTCGTCCTCTACACGGACGGGATCATCGAGGCCAGGCGGCGCGGCGATCTCTACGGAGAGGACCGCCTCGACGCGTCGCTTGCGCGGCACGCAGCCCTGCCGGCACAACGGCTCGCCGAGCAGGTCGTGGCCGACACTCGGGCGTTCTCCGGCCGCGATCTGGCGGACGACTGCGCCGTGGTCGTGCTCCGCTTGGCAAGCTAGAGGCTGGGCACACCGATTACCGATCGACCATCTACACAGGTGCCGACGGCCTTCGTTCCCGCCACCGAGTCTCGCGTGGGCGGCGTCCGGCTCTCGGTGCTGGTGTTCCTGAGCGGCTGCGCGACGCTCGCGACGGAGATCTCCGCCTCGCGCCTCCTCGCGCCCTACTTCGGCAGCTCAACGATCGTCTGGGCGAACATCATCGGGCTGATCCTCATCTACCTGTCGATCGGCTACTGGCTCGGCGGGAAGCTCGCTGACCGCCACCCTGACCCCCGGCTCCTGGGCCGTTTGGTTGTCGTCGCCGCGCTCGTGATCGCGGCGACGCCGTTCATCGCCCGCCCGATTCTCGACCTGGCGGTGAGGGGCCTCGATGTCGCCACGGTCGGTGCCGTTGTCGGGTCGTTCTTCGCCGCGCTGGCGCTCTTCGCGATCCCGGTAACGCTCCTCGGGGCGGTCTCGCCATTCGCGATCCGGCTCGCGATCTCCGATGTCAAGCAGGCGGGGGCGGTCGCCGGGCGCCTCTACGCCGTCTCGACGGTCGGGAGCATCTTCGGCACGTTCGTGTCGGCTCTCGTCATGATTCCGCTCCTCGGCACGCAACGGACGATGCTCGGGGCGGCAGCCCTGCTCGTATTCGGAGCCGCGCTGCTCCTCGGGCGCCGGTGGCAGCTCGTAACCCTCGTCTTCCTCGCCCTCCTCCTGATCCCGGCCGGAGCCGTCAAGGCGACCCCGGGGCTGCTCTACGAGACAGAGTCCCGCTATCAGTACGTCCAGGTGGTCGAGCGCGATGACCGGTCGCGTGTGCTGAAGCTGAATGAGGGCGTGGCCGTCCACTCGCTCTGGCACCCGGACTCCGTCTTGACGGGCGGGGAATGGGACATGTTCCTCATGGTGCCGCCGCTCCTCGACCGGCCCGTGCGGCGCATGTGCGTGATCGGGAATGCGGGCGGCACGATCGCGCGCGCATACGGTGCTCTCTATCCGGACGTCGAGATCGACGGCGTCGAGATCGATCCGAAGGTCACCGAGGCCGGGAGGCGCTTCATGGGCCTCGGTGAGAACCCGCGGCTCCACGTCGTCACGGCCGACGGGCGCCCCTTCCTGCAGGCGACGGACCAGCGCTATGACCTGATCGTTGTCGACGCCTACCGCCAGCCCTATATCCCGTTCTACCTCGCCACGCGCGAGTTCTTCCGGCTCGCCCGCGAGCGGCTCGCACCCGGCGGTGTTCTTGCCCTGAACGTCGCCCAGGTGCCGGGCGACGACCGGCTCGGCGAGGCGATCGGAAGCACGCTTCTGGCCGAGTTCCCCCAGGGCTGGGCCTGGAAGCCACTCCGCTTCAACGAGCTCATGCTCGGCTTCGACCGGCCGGTCAGGCGCGTGGAGCTCCTCGGCCGCGCTCGGAACGTCGATTCGCGCATCGCCTCGCTGGTGCCGCTGCTCGAGCGGCAACTCCGTCCGGTGCGCGCCGAGGTGAGCCCGCTGACGGACGACCAGGCTCCGGTGGAGTGGCTGACCGACCGGATGATCGTGGACTACATCGCCGAGGGCGGCGGGGACATCGAGGAGGATCTCCTGCCGACCGCGCCGTGAGACTGCGCTCCGAGGAGGGGCGGTTTCTCCGGATCGCGCACCGGGGAGCCGCCGCGCTCGCCGCCGAGAATTCCCTCGCCGCGATCGAGGCGGGGCTGGCGGCCGACGTCGACATCGTCGAGTTCGACGTGCTGGAGGTGAGGGGGCGGCTAGTCGTCGCCCACGCACCCGAGCTTGCGGTCCCCGACGGTCCGACCCTCGACGACGCTCTCGAGCTCGCGAGGGCCTCCCGGCCCGACATCGGGCTGGACGTCGACCTCAAGTGGCACGGGTTCGAGGAAAAGGTGGTCGAGACTATCCGCCGTCACGGACTCGTCGAGCGAACGTTGATCTCCTCCTGCTTCGCATCGAGCCTGCGTGCGGTGCGGACGCTCGAGCCTTGCTTCGCGACAGCGTTCGCCTATCCGTTCGACCGCTACCGGGCGAGTGAGCGCCGCGTCGTGCCGGAGGCGCTCGTCCGGGCGAGCCTGGCCGGCATGAAGTGGGCCCTCCCGGCCCGGATCCAGCGGATGCTGCTCCGAGCTGAGGCCGATGTGGCCACTCTCCACTGGCTCGTCATCTCGCCGCGGCTGGTCGAACGCTGCCACGCTGTGGGAGCCGCCGTCTGGGCGTGGACCGTGAACGATGCGAACGTGATCGAGTCGATCGCGGCGGCTGGTGTCGACGGGATCGTCAGCGACGATCCACGTCTCTTTCAGCGCCCAGAGTTGTAGATGTCGGCTCGCGCCCCTACCATTTGTGCACCTTGCGCCGCACGTTCGCCTTCGCCGCCGTTGTCGCGGCGCTCCTTGCCTGCCCGGCCCGCGCCGACGCTCTTCCTTCTACTGTCGCGTCGGGAGTGGTCGTTTACGGCGTAGACCTGAGCGGCATGACCAGGGAAACGGCGATCGCGGCCGTTGAAGCCGAGTTTGCCCGCCCGCTCAGCTTCCACTTCCGCACGAGCACCTGGCGGATCACGCCGCGCGAGCTCTGGGCGAAGGCGTACGTCGGCGACGCGGTGACCGCGGCCCTTGCGGCTCAGCCGGGCGCGAGAGTCCCGCTCGTGATCTCGGTCAACCGGTGGCGGATCCGCACGTACGTGGCGATGCTCGATCGCGTTCGCTCGCGGGCCCCGCGTAACACCCGTCTCTACCTCCGGAACCTGCGGCCGAGGTTCACGAAGCCGCGGAACGGCTGGAGCGTTCGCCGGCTCGTGATGCGAAGCGTGATCGGGCACGCCCTCCGAGCCAATATTCGCGAGCCGATCGAGCTCGTAGTCGAGACAATCGAGCCGAGGATTACACCGGCGAGCTACAGCTCGATCATCGTGATCCGGCGCGGCTCCCACACGCTGTCGCTCTACCGGCGCACGACCTTCGTCCGGCGCATGGGGGTTGCCGTCGGCCAGTCGGCCTACCCGACTCCGATCGGACGCTTCTCGATCGTTGTGAGGGCCCGAAATCCGTGGTGGTATCCGCCCGACGCCGCCTGGGCCCAGGGCCTCGAGCCGATTCCGCCGGGACCAGGCAATCCCCTCGGCACGCGGTGGATGGGTCTCTCCGTGTCGGGCGTCGGCATCCACGGCACGCCTGACGCAGCGTCGATCGGCTATTCGGCGTCCCACGGCTGCATCCGCATGCGCATCCCGGACGCGGAATGGCTCTTCGACCGCGTCTCGGTCGGCACGCCGGTCTTCATCGTCCGCGCCTAACCCCGAAGCCAGTGACCGCTCACGACCCTGGAAGCTAGACAGCATCACCTGAAGGGTCACTAGACTCGATTGCGGGCATGGCCCGCCGCGGCAAACTCATCCTGCAGGTGGCCGCCGTCTCGGTGGTTGCCCTCCTGATCTCGCTCTTCGCCTGGCAGCTCGCAACGAAGGAGCAGGCGCGAGGACTCACGTCCGCGCTGGAGCGCGGGGAGACGCCGCCCGCACCCGACTTTACGCTCGCGCGCCTCGCGGGTGACGGCGAGATCTCGCTCGCGTCGCTCCGGGGGAAGGCGGTCGTCCTCAACTTCTGGGCTTCCTGGTGCGAGCCGTGCAAGGAGGAGTCGCCGAGGCTCGAGTCGGCGTGGAGGCGCTACCGCGACCAGGGTGTGGTCTTCGTCGGCATCGACGTCAACGACTTCAAGGGGGATGCAAGGAAGTTCGTGGAGCGCTACGGGCTGACGTATCCAATCCTCCACGACGGGCAGGGGTCGACGATCGGCCGCTACGGTGTCACCGGCTTCCCGGAGACGTGGTTCGTGGGGCGGAACGGGAACCTCGTGGGCGCGCGCGTCCAGGGCCCGGTCAATGACTCGGAGCTGGACGAGTACATCCGGCGCGCGCTGGCGGAATCGTGAGGCGGGCGCTCGCTCTCTTTCTGGTGGCAGCGGCAGTAGTTGCCGTCCCAGCGTACGCAAGCGAGCAGCATCCGACCCTCGCGGACCTCGCGAACGAGGTGATTTGCCCGACCTGCCACACCACGATTGACCAATCGAGCTCACCGATCGCCCTGCGCATGAAAGCGTTCATCCGAGAACGGATCGCCGCCGGCGACACGAAGAGTGAGATCAAGAACAAGCTCGTCGCCCAGTTCGGCGAGAGCGTGCTGGCGGCACCGCCCCGGAGTGGCTTCAACCTGCTCGCCTGGATTCTGCCGCTCGTGGGAGCAGGAATCGGGGCGGCTGTGCTCGCGCTCCTCGCCCGGCGTTGGCGCCGCGGAAAGCCCGAGTCTTCGGAGCCGGGGCCGTCCTCGAACGGAAGGGCTGCGCTCACCCCGGATCTCGACCGGCGGGTCGACGAGGAGCTCGCCCGCTTCGACACTTAGAGCTGGTGGAAGGAAAAATCCTGCCCGTCTTTCTGGCCGGGATGGTCTCGTTCGTGACGCCCTGCATCCTCCCACTCGTCCCCGGCTACCTCTCGGTCGTGTCCGGGACGCAGCCCGGCGTCGGCGGCCGGCGCGTGGTCGCGGCGAGCCTCCCGTTCGTGCTCGGCTTCACGCTCGTTTTCGTCGCGCTCGGTGCTGCGGTCGGTGCCGTGGGTGGCCTGACCCAGACGAGTAAGCAGGTGGCCGGAATCGTCCTCGTCGTCTTTGGCTTCGCTTTCCTTGGACTCTTGCCCTTTTCGTTCCTGGAAAGGCTGGTCGCGCCGGAGCTCGTACAGGGAGCGAGCCGCCGCGGCTCGCGCGTCTTGCTCGGAGGAGCATTCGCAGTCTGTGCCACCCCGTGCCTGGGGGCGTTCCTCGCCTCCGCGCTCGCGCTCGCCGGCTCGCGGGGAACGGTCGTTCAGGGCTCGCTCCTCCTTCTCGTGTACTCGCTGGGTCTCGCCGTGCCGTTCGTCGCGGTCGGAGCCGGCCTCACCTGGGCCACGCAGGCCTCGCGCTGGCTCCGTGACCGCTACCGGATCCTCCAGGCTGTCGGTGGAACGATCCTGGTTGCCTTCGGCCTGCTCCTTTTCTTCGGGCGGGACTGGTGGCTGAACGTCGGACTGAACAGACTGCTCGACTTTCTCGGCCTTGGCTCCTAGGGCGGTGGCTTGAAGAAGACGATCTCCCGCCCGATGCCCTCGAATCCGAGCCGCCGGTAGAGGTCGACCGGGCCTTCGTCCTCGTTGACCACCAGGAAGACGAGGTCGTGCGCGGCCTCGAGAGCCGCGAGCGCAGCGGTCGCGACCACTGCGCTCGCCAGCCCTTTGCCCCGCTCGGCCCGGAGCGTGCTCACGGACTCGATCTGCGCGGTAATCCCGTCCGAGTAGAGCTCGCACCAGCTCGTCGCGCGCCCAGCGTCCAACGTCGCAAACGCACGCACGTTCAACGCCTGCTCGGTGAAGGTAGAGATCGCAAGGATCTGCTCGATCTCGTCGTCGCTTGTGGTCTGGTCCTCACCGAGCAGGAACGCTCGCTCCGAGGCCTTGATCGAGGCCCGCTCCACCTCGACGACGTCTTGAGCCCGCTCTGGCGGGCGAAGCTCGTGGAGTGCCATGACGAGATTTCGGTCGACGCGCCATCCGAGTTCCCGGAATCCCGGCGCGAGCCGTGCGGCACTCTGCTCCCCGTGGACGACGATCTTCCGGTGCGAGACTCCATCCGCATGGAGGAGGTCTGCGTCTTCTGCGAGACGAGCGGCGCTCGCGTCCTGCGGAAGCTCCTCGACACGGACGAAGTTCAGGTCCCTGACCAGCGGGAGGTCGGGCCGCTGGAAAGCCACGCCGAGCGCGAAGGCTTTGCTCTCGGTGGGGTCCCGATCCTGGATCCCGCGGATGAAGGCCAGCGCCTGCGCAAGCTCCTCGCCGTCCACGAGCGCGGGCGCGATGCGAAGCTCGGGCAGGGTCGGAAAGGAGGCGAGGGCCGTGTCCAGCGTGGTCAGGAGCCCGCTGACGTCGAGCCCTTGGTGGCTCGGCGCGTACGGCGTCAGCCTGCGGCGTGCCTTCTCGAGCTGCCTCCTGCATCCAACCTCGTTCCTCCGCTCCGCCTGGAGCCAAGCGACGACGGTGTGGACGAGCCCCTGGTAGAAGTCGCGTTCGGCCGCCTCGGCCCGGCGCCAGACCACCTCGAACGCCTCGTGCGCCTCGAAGAACTCGCCGCGTCGCGCCAGCTCGAGACCGCGCTGGTAGTCCTCCCCGGCCACCAGTTCGAAACTAGCAGAGCATTTCTGTGCGCTGCGAGCGGTGGTAGGCTCCACCCGTGGCGACGATCCTGCTGGCGGGGGTCGATGTCTTCTTTCGAGGGAAGCTCGATGCGCTGCTGGGCTCCGGCCACAAGATCATCACGACGGAGAACGTCGATCCTCCGGATCTGGTCATCGTCGACATTGCGCGGGTCGACCCGGAAGAGGTCGCAGAGACGTTCCCGGACATCCCCATTCTCGGTTATACGAACCACACGGACACGGCGGGTCTGCGGGCCGGCCAGACCGCGGGGTTCGACCGGGTCGTTGTGCGCTCGGCCCTCGCGGAGCGTGCGCCGGAGATCGTCAAGGAACTCGTTCCATAGGTGAGACGGAGGCGGTACTCGGCCCGGAACGCGCGGACTAGACTCAGGGTATGACGTACATCATCGGCGAGCCCTGCATCGACATCAAAGACCTTTCGTGTGTCGACGTGTGCCCGGTCGACTGCATCCACCAGGCGGATCGCATGCTCGTCATCGACCCCGAGGAGTGCATCGACTGCGGCGCGTGTGAGCCCGAGTGCCCGGTCGAGGCGATTTTCCCCGAGGATGCGCTCCCCGAGAAGTGGGAGCCGTTCGTCAAGATCAACTACGCCTACGGGGACGGGCTGGACGTCATCAACGAGCTCGTCGACCAGTACGCGACCGAGCACAACGTTCAGAACCCGCCCCTCTAAGCCGGCGAAAATGCTTGCGCATTTTCGCCGGGGTAAGGCCCGCGTCGCTTCGCTTGCGGATAGGAAGGATCCATGGGAACGGGGTTACGCCGGTGTCAGGCGAAGGTCCGGTGGAATGTGGCGGTCCAGCACGAGTGCGCCCACACCCGCGACGAGGCAAACGGCCGCCGCACCGGGCCAGAGGGCGAGGGGCGCGTGGTCGAGGACGAAGCCCCCGACCGACGGGCCAACGATGAAGCCGATGTCCCAGGAAATGGCCGAGAGAGCCATGTAACGGCCACGCAGCCGTGGCGGCGACAGATCCGCGACGAGTGCACCCTGCGTCGGGCCCTGGAAGCACTCGCCAAGCCCGAAGATCACGGCTGCGACAGAGAACATCGCCGCAGCCGAGGTCGCCTCGAGCCACGTCCCGCCCGCCAGCACCACCAGCCAGGCCGAGGCCCAGAGGCCGGTCATGAACGAGAGCGCCTTCATTCTGCTCCGGCCCTCCAGGAGCTTGGCGACGGGCAGCTGGGCCAGCACGATCACGAGCGTGTTGACGAAGAAGAGGAACCCGATTGCCCGCTCGCTCACCCCGGCTTCCTCGTGGGCGAAGGCGGGCAGGAGCTCGAACTGCGCGTAGCCCGCTGCGACGAAGAGCACGTTCAGGGCGACGAGTCCCACGAACGCCCGGTGTCGGAGGACGTCGCGGTAGCGGCCGCGAACGGCGCCCGCTTTTACGGGCGGCAGCTCGGGCTCGGGGACGAGCGCGAGGATCGCGGCGAAGACGAGGAACGTGACGGCGTCCACGAGGAAGAGCACCGTGAATGTCGAGGGCTCCGACGTGACCGCGATCAGGCCTCCCGCGATCCCACCCAGCCCGATGCCGAGGTTCCTGGACACGCGCTGAAGCGCGTAGGCCGCGTGGCGGCGCGCCTGCGGCGTCAGGCCCGCGAGAAGCGCTGACTGGCTCGGCCAGAAGCTGCTGTTCCCCGCACCTGCGACCGCGGCGAGGGCGAAGGCGTGCCAGGTCTCGTCGATGAGAGGAAAGCACCCCCAGCCGATCGCCATCAGGATGAGCGCCGTCGCGAGCGTAACGCGCCCACCGAAGCGGTCGATCAGGAGCCCGGTGCCCGGGGTCACTACGAGCCCGACGGCGCTGTGCGCCGCCAGCACGAGCCCGGCGGTGGCCAGCGAGAGCCCGCGAACGTTGTGGAGGTAGATGACGACGAACGGGAAGGTGACGCCGTTCCCGAAGGCGTTCGCGAGGCCTCCTGCCTCCATCGTCCAGACGGAGCGGGGCAGCTTCGGGTCGAGGCTCCGGAAGTAGCCGCGGAACGAGCTCAAGGACCCCGTCTCAGGACTCTAGATGGTTGGTCGGCAATTGACGTGCCCGCGCCGATCAACCATCCAGCGTTGCCCAGATCTCGAGCTTCGCCCGCACGCGCGCGCTCACGTCGTCCGTGAACTCGGTCGTCGTCGCGTGGCCGCCGAGGTCGGCCGTTCGGGTCCCTGACGAGACCGCCTCGAGCGCCGCCTCGCGGATCGCCCGGCCGGCCGCCCGCGCGTCCCTCCCGTCGATGTGCGTAAGGAGGGCGCCCGCTGCCAGGATCATCGCCATCGGGTTGGCGATGTTCTTCCCGAAGAGCGCTGGTGCGGTTCCGTGCGTCGCCTCGGCGATCAAGGCCCGCGGGTTGTAGCTCTCGTCGAACGCGACGAGGAGCGACTCGGAGCCTGCGATCGACCCGAAGAGTGGGAGGACGAGGTCGCTCAGGATGTCTCCGTCCCGGTTCAGGGAAGGAATGACGAGCGGCTCGCCGGCGGCGCTGATCAGGAGCGCGAAGGTCGCGTCGATCAGCTGGGGGTCGTAGGGCACTTCGGGATGCCGCTTGGCGGCCTCGTCCATCTCCTCCTTCAGCATCCCCTCGTAGACCGGGCTGACGGTGTACTTGGGCCCGCCGAAGACCTTGGCGCGGGTTCGCTCGGCATGAATGAACGAGAACTCGGCCACGGCGCGGCAGATCCGCCGCTCGATCCGCTCCGTCCGAAACGCCACCTCGTCCTCACCGTCGCCTTCGCGCCACTCCTTCGCGCCGTAGGCGTCCCCGACCGCCATGCGGACGACCGAGATCGGAAAATGCACTCCGCCGATCGGCACGACACCGGGAATCCGGCGTCCGGTCCTGACGATCACGTGGCCTCCGATGTCCTCGCGGAGGATGCGGTTCGGGCTCCCGACATCGCCGGCCCCCTCTGGCGTCACCGTGGCCGCCTTCAGGCCGAGCCCAGCCTCCCGAATCGCTGCAGCCGCCTCGTGCACGACAGCGTTCTCCGTTGCTCGTCGGCTCTCCAGCGAGAGGTCGAAGCGGGGCAGCTCGAGCTCGAGCCCGATCACGTCGGGCGCGAGAACCCGGAGCGCCTCCTCCAGGAGCTCCTGGCCTGTCTCGTCCCCTTCGAGGACGACGATGGTCGAGGTCTCCACGGGACGCCGAGTCTATCCGCCTCCCCGCCCCGGTCCCGGGACAAAAAATCGGCGCGGTTGCTAAGTTTCTCGGCTCGAGCCAAAGGGGGACGGAGGGCGATGGCCGGTGTGACGTTCGATCGGGTGAGCAAGATCTACCCGGACGGCACCCGCGCCGTCTCGGGGATGGAGCTCGAGGTCGAAGACGGCGAGTTCATGGTCCTCGTCGGCCCGTCCGGTTGCGGCAAGACGACGGCGCTCAGAATGGTGGCTGGGCTAGAGGAAATCTCGGAAGGCATCCTCCAGATTGGCGATCGCACCGTGAACAACGTCCCTCCGCGGGACCGCGACATTGCGATGGTCTTTCAGAGCTACGCGCTCTACCCCCACCTCACGGTCTACGACAACATCGCCTTCGGACTTCGGCTTCGGAAGGAGAAGAAGGACGAGATCGACAAGCGCGTGCACGAGGCAGCGACGTTCCTCGGCCTCGAGCCGTTCCTGAAGCGAAAGCCGCGCGCGCTCTCCGGCGGTCAGCGGCAGCGCGTGGCCATGGGCCGAGCGATCGTCCGCCGCCCGCAGGCGTTCCTCATGGACGAGCCGCTCTCGAACCTCGATGCGAAGCTCCGCGTGCAGACAAGGGCCGAGATCAGCCGCATCCAGAGTGACCTCGGCACGACCACGATTTACGTCACTCACGATCAGGTCGAGGCGATGACGATGGGCGACCGCGTCGCCGTCATGCGGAAGGGCGAGCTGCAGCAGGTTGCGCCTCCGCAGGAGCTCTACGACCACCCGGTCAATATCTTCGTGGGCGGCTTCATCGGAAGTCCGTCCATGAACCTTCTCGAAGCGACGCTCGAGCAGAGCGGGAACGGGCTCGTGGTCGTGGCCGGAAGCCAGCGGATCGCGCTCGGGGAGGAGACGCTCTCGGCCCGACCTGCGCTCGGCGACCGGGTCGGCAAGGATGATCCTCGGGATCAGGCCCGAGGACCTCGAGGACGTGGCCCTCACTCCCGACGCTCCCGAGGATCGCAGGCTTCAAGGCCAGGTCGAGCTTCGTGAGGCGCTCGGATCCGAGATCATGGTGCACTTCGCCGTCGATGCGCCGCCGGCCCTGACCGAGGACGTCAAGGAGCTGGCCCTGGACGTCGGCGATGAGCGGGTAGCCCAGGCCGACGGCGACCGCCCGCAGAAGACGACGATCGTCGGGCGCTTCGGCGCCCGCTCGGAAGTTCAGCTCGGAGATCGCGTCGAGGTGGCAGTGGACACCCGCGCTCTCCATTTCTTCGACCCCGAAACGGGGCTCGGTATCTACAACGGATCAACGAAAGGAGCCGCATGAGAAGGCATCGCTTCCATCTCGTCACGCTCCTGCTTGCCCTCGCGCTCGTCGCGATGGCGGCCGGTTGCGGTGGCGACGGAGACGAGGAAGGGTCGACCGGTGGCGAGGCCACCGGAACCGCCGAGGGGTCGGGTGGCGCCTCCGGAAGCATCTCGATCATGGGCGTCTGGACCGGCCCCGAGCAGAAGAAGTTCCAGGCAGTGCTCGACGGATTCACCGAGGCGAACCCGGACGTGGACGTCAAGTACACGTCTGCAGGCGACCAGCTGCCGACGCAGCTCTCGACGGCTGTCGAGGGCGGTAACCCACCCGACATGGCCCTTCTGCCGCAGCCGGGGCTTGTGAAGGACTTCGTCGGGAAGAACGCGCTGAAGTCGCTCGATTTCATGAAGGACGACGTGCAGACGAATCTCGGTGAGGATGCGGTCACTCTCGGTTCGGTCGACGGGACGCTTTACGGCTTCATTTTCAAGGCCGCCAACAAGTCGACCATTTGGTACAACGTCAAGGCGTTCGAGGATGCCGGCGTCGAGCCGCCTGAGACCTTCGACGACCTGACTTGCGGCCGCGAAGACCATCAACGCCTCTGGTCTCCCGGCCTACTCGATCGGTGGCGCCGACGGTTGGACGCTCACCGACCTGTTCGAGAACATCTACCTTCGCCAGGCCGGTCCCGAGAAGTACGACCAGCTGTCCACACACGAGATCCCGTGGACGGATCAGTCGGTTAAGGACGCCCTGACGACGATGGCCCAGATCCTCGGCGACGAGGCCAACATCGTGGGCGGGACGTCCGGAGCGCTACAGACGGACTTCCCGACTTCTGTCGCGAACGTGTTCTCCGACAGCCCGAAGGCCGCGATGGTGATCGAGGGCGACTTCGTTCCGGGGGCCGTCGAGTCGAGCCTCAAGCCTGAGACCGGCTACAACGTCTTCCCGTTCCCCTCCATCGACGACTCGCCCGCGATGGTGGTGGGCGGCGGTGACACCCTCGTTCTCTTCAACGACACGCCTGCCACGGAGGCGCTTGCCGAGTACCTGACGACTGCGGAGGCTGCCCAGATCTGGGCCGAGAAGGGCGGTTTCGCCACGCTCAACAAGGATCTCGACCCGAGCGTCTACCCGGACGCGATCCAGCAGACCACCGCAGGGGCGATCGGCGAGGCGGAGACGTTCCGCTTCGATCTCTCCGACCTGCAGCCGGCCGAGTTCGGCGGCACTGTCGGCCAGGGGGAGTTCAAGCTCTTCCAGGACTTCCTCAAGAACCCCGACGATGTCGACGGGATCGCGCAGCAGCTCGAGGCCGCGGCGAAGAAGGCATACGGCTAGGCATCGATGAGCGGTAGCGGCACCGTCGCCGGAGAACCACCTCCGATCGCCGCTCCGCAATCGGGGGAGCCCGGTCGCTGGCGCAAATACGCGCTGGCGGCCGGCTTCCTCGCGCCTGCAGTCTTCTTCCTCGTGATCTGGATCGTCTATCCGACGGTCCGGACGATCTTCCGGAGCTTCTTCGACAAGAGCGGAGAAGACTTCGTCTGGTTCGACAACTACAAGCAGATCTTCACGAGCGACGTCCTCCTGACGGCCGTCAAGAACAACTTCATCTGGATCGCGATCGTGCCGGCGCTCGTCACCATCTTCGGGCTGATCTTCGCCGTCCTGACGGAGCGGGTCAGCTGGTCGGTCGCCTTCAAGACCTGTGTCTTCATGCCGATGGCCATCTCCGCCTTCGCAGCGGGCATCACGTGGCGCATCGTGTACATCGAGAATCCGGACCAGGGCGCTTTGAACGCCGCGATCGCGGTCGTTCACGACACGGTGAACCCGCCCGGTGTTCTCTCGAGTGCGAGGCCCTCGACCGAGGACCTGGCGGGGTCTCCGTCAGGCGGTCTCACACTGAAGCAGCCGCTCAAACCGGGGGAGGTCGCCCTGCTCGGTCTGACGGCCGTTGCGGCCGACGAGGTGCCGGAGGACGCCAAGCAGGCCGTCCAGCCGGAGCCTCTCCAGGGCGGCATCAAGGGGGTCGTCTGGCGGGACTTCAAGCCGGGCGGCGGCACTCCCGGCAAAGTCGAGCCCGACGAGCTCGGGCTGCCCGGTGTCACCGTCGAGCTTCGCGATGCCGGAGGGAAGTCGATCGAGTCCGCCAAGACGGAGCCCGACGGCACCTTCGAGTTCCCCTCCGTCGAGAACGGGGAGTACCAGGTCGCAATTGGCCCCGCGACCTTTGAGAAGCCGTTCGGCGGCGTCAGCTGGCTCGGCGAGAAGCTCGTGACGCCGTCCATCATCATCGCCTATCTCTGGATCTGGGCCGGGTTTGCGATGGTCGTGATCGCAGCGGGCCTCGCGGCCATCTCGCGCGAGGTGCTCGAGGCGGCCCGAACCGACGGCGGCACCGAATGGCAGGTCTTCCGCCTCGTCACCGTTCCTCTCCTGGCACCCGTCCTCACCGTGGTCTTCGTGACCATGTTGATCAACGTCCTCAAGGTGTTCGACATCGTCATCTCCATCGCGCCCGGGTCCGTGCAGGACGATGCAACCGTCCTCGCCCTCTCGATGTGGCGCACCGCCTTCAGCGGCTCCAATGATTTCGGAGTCGGCTCTGCGATCGCGGTCTTCATCTTCATCCTGGTGATCCCGGTCCTCATGCTGAACATCCGCCGATTCCAAAGGGAGGCGTGACGATGGCCACGGTCGAAGCCGAAGCCGCCCAGCCTGTGCGGGCTCCCGGGAAGGAAGGATCGGGAGCGCACGTCGTCCGCTTCCTCGGCAAGACCCCGGTGCACATCTTGCTCGTGATTGTCGGGCTCGTCTGGCTCGTGCCGACGTTCGGCCTCTTCATTACCTCGCTGCTCGCTCCGGAGGACTTCCAGGATCAGGGCTGGTGGCAGGTGTTCAGCGCTCCCAGCAAGCTCACGTTCGACAACTACCAGGCCGTTTTCGACAACACCAGCATCATGGATTCCCTCGTGACGACGGCCATCGTCGCCGTCGGAGGAACGCTGCTTCCGATCCTCGTCGGTGCGCTTGCCGGCTACGCCTTCGCCTGGCTCGAGTTCCCGGGGCGGGACTGGTTCTTCGTGATCGTGATCGCGCTTCTGGTCGTCCCGCTCCAGATGGCGCTGATCCCGATGTTCCAGTTCTACAACTCGATCGGGATCTACGACACGCGGCTCAGCCTCATCCTGTTCCACACCGCCTTCGGCCTCCCGTTCGCGATCTTCCTACTCCGGAACTTCTTCATCGGGATTCCGAAGGACCTGATGGAGGCAGCCCGTATCGACGGAGCTTCCGAAATCAGGATCTTCGTGCGGCTGATCCTGCCGCTCGGGCTCCCCGCGATCGCCTCGCTCGCCATCTTCCAGTTCCTCTGGACCTGGAACGACCTGCTGGTCGCCCTGACGTTCGGGCGCGACACCCAGCCGATCACGGTCGCGATCTTCTCGCAGCTCCGCCAGTTCGGCGCGAACATCGAGCTGATCGCGCCGGCGACCTTTGTCTCGCTCGTGATCCCGCTTGCGGTCTTCTTCGCGTTCCAGCGGTACTTCGTGCAAGGGCTGCTCGCCGGATCGGTGAAGTAGTCCGGAAACGCATGACGCCGGTCGACCGGGACCGCTTCGCTGCGCTTGCGGCCCAGAGCGTCGAGACCATCCTTGGGAACCAGGCTCCGTCGGGCGCCTATCCCGCCGGCCCGAGCTTCGAGCCTTACCGATTCTGTTGGCTACGGGACGGCGCGTTCATCGCCGATGCCGCGAGTCGCGCGGGTGAGGTTGCGAGCGCCGAGGCGTTCTTCGACTGGTGCGCGGGTGTCCTGCGGGCGCGGCGCAGCATGATCGAGGAACTGGTCGAGCGCCGTGGCCGTGGCGAGGCGATCGACTCCGCCGAGCACCCGCACAGCCGTTTCACCCTGGAGGGCCTCGACTCGGCCGGCGAGTGGTCGAATCATCAGCTCGACGGTTACGGTTCCTGGATGTGGGCCCTCGGCGAGCACGCCGGCCGGCACGGGCGTGAGGTGTCGCGGCTCGCCGATGCAGTCGAGCTCAGCGCGCGCTACGTCGCTTCCTTTGCTGGACGATCCCTGTTTCGACTGGTGGGAGGAGCGTGCCGGGCGCCACACGGTGACGCTTGCAGCCGCCGCCGCAGGTCTACGCGCTGCGGCCGGGATCGACGGCGTCGCTCCGGCAGTGCGCGAATCGTCCGCTGCCGCGGCTCAGGTTGCAGTCGAAGCGATCCGCCGGGATGGCGTTCGCAGCGGCCGCTTGAACGCAGCCCTCGGCGAGGACAGGCTCGACGCAAGCCTCCTTGCCTGTGCAGTTCCGTTCGGGGTCCTCGCTCCAGACGACCCCGTCGTTCGGGCCACGGTCGCGGCGCTCGAAGAGGAGCTCGCGCACGGCGGCGTCCACCGTCATGCGGAGGACACCTACTACGGAGGTGGGGAATGGCTGCTCCTGGCGGCGCTCCTCGGCTCCTACTACGAGGCTGCCGGCCGAGTCGAGGAAGCGTGGGCGCAGCTTGCCTGGGTCGCCGACCGGGCGGATCCGAACGGCGACTTACCGGAGCAGAGCGACGAGCATCTTCTGGCGCCTGCGGCACGAGAGGAATGGGTGCGCCGCTGGGGGCCGCCGGCCTCGCCACTCCTCTGGTCGCATGCCTTCTATCTGGTTCTGGCGATCCGGCTCGGAGTGCCGGCCCGCGAAGCGGTGGTCTCATGAGCGGCGGCTGCGCCATCGTGGGCGGGGGCCTTGCCGGCTTCACCGCGTATGCGACCCTTCGGCATGGCGGCCTTGAGCCGGGAGAGATCGCCGTCTTCGGCACCGAAGCTGATCCTGCAGCGACCTGGCGCCGGCGGGCCGAGTCGATCCGCCAGCAGCGCATGCGCTCCGAGAGCGAGGGGCACTGCTACCCCGCCTCGTTCCCGGGCCTCGCCGTCCGGGAGGCGCTCCGACGGAAGCGTCTCGCCCCGCTTGCCCTGACGGTTTGCAACCGCTACAACCCGACCGTCGAGGAGTTCCTCGGCCACGTCGAGGCGCTGAGGGGTCGCTGTGGCTGGGAGGAGAGCTTCCACGAGGTCTTCGTGGACGCCGTACGGCCGGTGCCCGGCGGCTTCGAGGTCGGAGGGCACGGGGTGTTCAGGCACGTCTTGCTCGCGCCCGGCCACCCCGGCCTGCGGCTTCCGGACGAGCTGGAAGGCGACCCCCGGACCGTCCACGCCTACGAGCCGCACGAGTACGCGGACGAGGTGGCCGTGGTCGGGGCGGGCATGGCTGCGGCAACCGAATGGCTGAACGCGCTCGCGGCCGGCTCGACCGTCGTCTCCGTCCGCCGTCGCGAGCCGGTGCGCCGGCCGCTGAACGTGCCCCGTCCACTCCTCAGCCGTCGCGGCCTCACCGCTTTTCACGCCGCCCCGGCCGGTGAGCGGGTGGCCTGGCTCAAGCACTGGCTTGCTCCTTCGTATCCGCCGGGGCGAAGCTGGGACGAACCGCTCGAGCAGGCGGAGCGCGAAGGCCGCTTCCGGGTCTCGGCCAAGCTGAACGGCGCGGCGCAGATCGTCTGCGCCACAGGCTTTCGCCGTGGCTTCGTTCACGATCCGCTTCTGGCGCGGCTGGCGGAAGACCACGGCATCGAGACCGAAGAGGGATGGATTGTCCTGACGCCCGACTCGACGGTGCCGGGATTGACCGATGCGACACGGACGCTTGCTCTCGCCGGAGCGCCGGCGCAATGGGCCTTCCCCGCCGCCGACACCCTCATGGGCGCGAAGTACGCGGCTCGCAGGTTCCTCCGGGCGGTGAAGCGATGTCCTACACGCTGAGAGGGCGCCTCGAATCGCGGCTCGCGGTGACACTCATCCCGTTCCTCGTTGCGGCCGGGATCGGCGTCGTCATGCGTGACTGGTGGCCGGTCGAGCTGGCGGCCCTGATGGTTGGGGTCGGAGTGGCCCTCGATGCATTCCTCTACCACCGGTTGCTTCCGTACCAGCCTGGTTGGGTGGCGGTTCCCGCGGGGCTCTTGGAGCTCGGGATCCTGATGGGACTGGTTCAGGTGCTCGGGATCGGCGCCCCGCTGGGCGGCGCGCTTGCGCTCTTCGCGGGGTCCTGGGCTCTCGCGCAGCTGCTTGGTCACGCCGCGTTCCCGCTCCTCTCCCTCTCCTATGGTGAGGACGGTGGCGAGCTCGGGCGCTTCGGGGTCGTCGCGGCGCTTGCCCTCGTGACCCTCCTCGCCGGAGCTGGCGGAGTCGCCTGGGGAACGCGGCCCCCGACGATTCGCCTCGCCGCGGGCGTGCATCAGGGCCCACTCGTGCTCGACCACTCCCAGACCCTGGTCGGCGACCCGGGCGCAATCGTCCGGGGCGGGATCGTGGTGACTGCGGACGACGTCACGGTGCGCGGGCTCACGATCGTGGGCGGCGAGATCGGGATCGAAGTGGACGGTGCCGAGGGCGTCGTCGTCGAGGACGTTGCGATCTCCGGGTTCTCCCTCGACGGGATCCAGGTTCGGCGGGGCCAGGCGCATATCAGCGACTGCCTGGTCGAGTCGCTCGACGCCGAGTACGGGCAGGGCATCGACATCTCGTTCGGATTCGACCTGGCCCCGAGCGTCGTCGAGGATTGCACGATCGTGGGTGGGCAGGAGGGCATCGTCACCCACTTCGCCCACTCACTCGTCCGGCGAAACCGCGTCGTCGAAACGACAATGCGCGGGATCACGATCACCGAGATGTCGATGGGCGACGTGCAGGGCAACGAGGTCGCCGGCGGAGTGGGGGTCGGAATCTTCTGCGGCGATTACTCAGAGTGCATGATCTCGGGCAATGCAGTCTCGGGAACGCGTCCTGATCACGACTCGGGCGACCTGGCGCGGATGGGAATCGGCATCGTCGCACACTACGGAGCGAAGGCTCTGTTGAGTGAAAATGCTTTCGCTCAGAATACGGAGCGAACCGGCGCCTTCTCCGGTGCGACGATCAGGCACGAGTAGTCGGATTTGACGCGCGAGAATCGATCCCTAGAATTGCTAGCGCTTTACTCTGAGCGTTCCGACATTTCTGGAGGAATCGATGGCTCGAAAGACCGTTCTCGTATGTGACGATTGTGGTAAAGAAGTCGAAGAGGGAAAAGGAGCGACTCTTCGCGTGACCTTTTCCGATGCGCGCCGCGGCGCGAAGGCCGCAGATCTCTGCGACAACTGCGCGGGCAAGATGCCCGGAACGCCCGCTGCGCGGCGCGGCCGGCGGCCGAAGTCCGTCGCGGCCTAAGCCCGATCCTGCCTAGGCCCGAGCCCACCGGCGATCAGCCGGTGGGCGGCCTAGAATGCTGGAGTGGCGTTGGCTCTGCTCGTCGGCCCGGCGAACGCCGGCAAGGTTGCGCGTCTCCTCGATCTGTACCTCGCCTCGCTCGACCGGGAGCCGGTTCTTATCGTTCCCACGCGCGGCGACGTGGAGCGCGCCGAGCGCGAATTGCTGACGCGGTCCCCGGGTCTCTTCGGAGGTTGGATCGGGACCTTCGACGACCTCTTCCGGCGCATTCTCGCAAGGGGCGACGACGGCCGGAGGCCGCCGCTGACGCCCGTCCAGCGCTCGTTTCTCCTTTCCCGCGTGGTCGCCGGAGCGTCGTTGAACGGTCTCTCCGCGTCCGCGCGGTTTCCGGGGTTTGCGGACGCGCTCGGGGACGCGATCGCCGACCTCGAATCGGGCCTGCTCGGTCCGAAGGATGTCGATGGAGACCTCGCGCGGCTCTACGCCTCCTACCGGAGCGAGCTCGAGCGCCTCGGGCTCTCAGATGCCGACCTCGAGCGCGGACGAGCCGCGGACCTCATCGCGGGCGAGTTTGCAGCCTGGGGCGGAGAGCCCCTCTTCGCCTACGGCTTCGAGGACCTGACGGGCGCCCAGTGGAAGCTCCTCGAGGCGCTCGCAGGCCGGACGGAGGTGACCGTCTCCCTTCCCTACGAGGCGGGTCGGCCCGTCTTCGCGTCGCTTCAGAGGGCGGCGACCGACCTGTCCGCGCTCTCGGGTGACCGGATCGAGGAGCTAGGACCGCAGGACTGGTACGACGCGTCGGCGCTCGCGCATCTCGCCAACACGCTCTTCGAGGAGACCAGCCCCGAGCCCCCGCCGCTCGACGGTGCCGTGCGCTTCCTCGAGGCGGCGGGCTCCCGTGGGGGGCTCGAGCTCGTGGGTGACGAGATCCTGGCGCTCCTGCGCTCCGGGCTTCCCGCCCAGGAGATTGCGGTCGTCTGCCCTAGCGTCGAGCTCTATCGCGCACCGCTCGAGACCGCCTTCGGGTCGCTCGGAGTCCCATACGCGATCGAGGGCCGCGTGTCGCTTCCGAAGCTTGCTTTCGGGCACGCCCTGATGGGACTTCTTCGCTTCGCGTGGCTCGGGGGCTCCCGGCGCGATCTCTTCTCTTTCCTCCGCTCGCCCTATTCCGGCCTGCCGCGGACCCGGGCCGACTTCGTTGAGGGGCGGCTGCGCGGTCGCGCGGTCTCGGAGGCTACCCGGGTGGAGGAGGAGGCGCTCCGGGTGCTGGGCCACCCGATTCCAGCCCTTGCCGACTTACGGGCTGCCGAAGACCCCGTCGCTGCGGTGCAGACGCTCGCGCGGACGATGTTGCGTGCCGCGTACGGGCTCGAGTCTCCGCCCACCGCACGGGAAACGCACCTCGACCTCCGCGCCTTCGAGTCTTTGGGTGACGTCACCTCCGAGCTCCAGGGCTGGGTGCGTCTCACCGAGCCCGTCTCCCGCGAAGCGGTCGTTTCGGCTCTCGAGCACGCGTCCGTCCGGCTTCCCGGTGCGCGCGATCCTGGTTACGTCGCCGTCCTCGACCTCCTCCGTGTTCGGACACGGCGATTCGCGGCCGTCTTCCTGCTCGGACTCGAGGAAGGCACCTTCCCGCGACGGGCGACCGAGACTCCGTTTCTCTCGGACGACGACCGGCGCGAGCTCGAAGCAAAAGGGCGCGGGCGGCGCCTCGTTCGCCCGGATCAGCTCGCCCGCGACCGCTATCTGTTCTACACCGCCTGCACCCGACCCTGGAAGCGGCTCACGCTCGTTCGCGAGGCAGCCTCCGACGACGGGCGGCCTCGCGAGCCGAGCCCCTTCTACGAAGAGGTGCGGAGCCGCTTCGCGCCGGCCGAAGTCGATCGCTGGACGAGACGGCGGCTTCTGTCAGCACTTGCGTGGGACGTGGAGCGGGCCCCGACCGAGCGGGAACGGCTCCGGGCGACCGCATCCCTCGCCGCGGGGGACGACTCCGAGGCGCGGGCTCTCGCGGTTGCGAATGGCTGGGAGCGGCGGATCGAGCGGGCGCTGACTGCGTTCTCGCGCGAGACGAGGCTCACCCACCCCGCCGTCCTGGCCGAGCTCCGGGAGCAGACCCGCTATCCGGTCACCGCGCTCGAGATGTTCGGAGACTGCTCGTCCATGTGGCTCTTCAATCGGGTCGTCGACCCGAGGACGATCGACGCCGAGCTGGACCCGCGCCTTCGCGGCCAGGTGGCCCACCAGGCGCTCTACAAGTTCTACAGCGGGCTGCCGAAGCGGATGGGAGTCGAACGGCTCGATCCCGAACGCCTGGACGAGGGCATCGAATTTCTGCGGGAGTGCCTCGCCGAAGCGGTCGCGGGCCAGGTGCGCATGGATCTCTCGGATGTCGAGCTGCTCGAGCTGGAGGGAACCCTCGCGCGCGATCTCGAGCTCTTCGTCCGGCAGGAGCTCGAGCTGGCGTTCCCACTCGTCCCGCGGCGCTTCGAGGTTGCCTTCGGCAGCGATCGCGCGCCGGTCGAGCTTCAGCGGGGCCTCGACCTCGGCGACTTCACCCTGTCCGGCAAGATCGACCGGATCGATGTCGACCCCTTCAGCGCCCGCGGGATCGTCCAGGATTACAAGTCCGGGAAGACGTCGCACTCCGCGGCCCAGATCGAGTCGGAGGGCAGGCTGCAGGTCCCGCTCTACATCCTTGCCCTGCGCGACCTGGTCGGCATCGAGCCGATCGGCGGCCTCTACCGCGCGCTGGCCGGCTCGCGGGAGGCGCGCGGGCTCGTCCGCGAGGATGCGAAGGAGTCTGACGTTCCCGGCCTGAAGAAGGCTGACTACCTGGATGAAGACGCCTTTTGGGGCCAGGTCGAGGCCGCGAAGGGCCTTGCCCGGGTCGCTGTGGGGCGGATGCGCGCTGGCGACGTTCAGCACGACCCACGAAGCGGAACGTGCCCAACCTGGTGCGACCGTTGGTCGATGTGCCGGGTGAAACGGGCGTGACTGTCACGGAGACGCGTGCGCCAAACCCGGAGCAGGTCGCGGCGATTGAGGAGACCGGGGTTGTCTTCGTCTCGGCCGGGGCGGGCACCGGAAAGACCACAGTGCTCGTGGAGCGGTTCGTCAAGGCGGTCTGCGAGCGCGGGCTCTCGATCGATTCAGTCCTCGTGATCACGTACACCGAACGGGCGGCAGGGGAGCTGCGGAGCAGGATCAGAGAACGCCTCGTCGAGCTGGAGCGTCACGATCTGGCGCGGGAGATCGACCGCGCGTGGATCTCGACCATCCACGGCTTCTGCTCCCGCCTCCTCCGGAACCATCCATTCGAGGCCGGCCTCGACCCGCGCTTCCGCGTTCTCGATGCGAGCCACGCTGGCGTCCTCCGCTCCGAGGCGTTCGAAACGGCGCTTCTCGAGTTCTGTGGCAACCGGGATCCGGACCGGGTGAGGCTTCTCGCGACGTATGGCGCAGCGCGGCTCGCGCGGATGCTGATCGGGGTCTTCGAGCGACTCCGGTCGGCAGGAAGGCCTCTCGAGCTCCGGGCGGGTGAAGGAGTGAAGCTGGCTGAGCGGCTCGCCGAGCTCCAGGACATCGCCACCCTGACGCATTCTCTGACCGAGGATCATCCGGAGGGCCGCGCTCTCGTCGAGCGCACCCTGGAGCTACTGTCCCCACCGCCGCCCGCAGAGCGCCTCCTCGATCTATCAGAGCTCCGGGTGCACGGTGTCGGGGCCGAGCGGTTCGCTTCGTTCGGTGACGCGCTTGCGGCGGTCGAGAGCGCAGCGCTGGACGAGGTCGCGGCCCGCGACCGGGGCCTGCTCGAGGATCTCCTCGTCGGATTCGATCGCGCCTACGCCGAGGCGAAGTCGCGCGAGTCGGCACTCGACTTCGAGGATCTCCAGCTCGTCGCACGGGATCTCCTGCGCCGCCACGAGGCCGTTCGCGAGCAGACGAGCTGGCGCTTCAGGTCGATCATGGTGGACGAGTTCCAGGACACGAACCGGCTCCAGTGCGAGCTCGTCGACCTGCTCGGGGCCGACGAGCTCTTCTTCGTCGGGGACGAGTTCCAGTCGATCTACCGCTTTCGCCATGCGGACGTGGCGGTCTTCCGCGAGCGGCGGGCGGCAAGCGAGGGCGTCCTAGCGTTGACGCGCAACTACCGCTCGCGGCCCGAGGTGCTGGGGGTCGTGAACCACCTCTTCGGCACCGAGTTCGGCACCAACTTCGAGCCGCTGGTCGCAGCCGGCAGGTTCCCCGAGCCGCTGTTCGGCCCAGGGGTCGAGCTGCTCGTCACCGACAAGTCGACGTACCGTGAGGGACAGACGCACTGGCGCACCGCCGAGGCGCGCCACGTCGCCCGGCGCGTCCGAGAGCTGGTCGAGGCGGGCGAGGCGACGCCGGGCGAGATCGTGCTTCTCTTCATGGCCGGAACAGACGCCGAGCGCTACGAGGAGGCACTTCGCGAGGAAGGGCTGCCGACGCATCGTGCGGCCGGGCGAGGCTACTTTGGCCAGCAGCAGGTCGTCGACCTCGTCTCTTATCTAAGGCTGCTGCACAACCGCTACGACGATGAGGCGCTGGTGACCGTGCTCGCGTCTCCGTTCGTCGGCGTGTCGAACGACGCGCTCGTCCTGCTGCGGCGCTCAGCGAGCCGCCGGCCGCTGTTCACCGGCCTCGAGCGCGAATTGCCGGCCGAGCTCGGTCAGAAGGACCGACGGCTCTTCGTCGCCTTCCGCCAGCGGTACGACCGCCTCGTCAAGGCCTCTGCGCGCCTCGGGCTCGAGCGCCTTTGCGAGGAGATCATCGTCGCCCACGACTACGACCTCGCCGTGCTCGCCCGCTGGGACGGCCGCCGCCGCTACGCGAACCTGCGCAAGCTCGCGCGACTTGCCCGCTCCTACGAAGACTTGCGGGGCCCGGACATCGAGGGCTTCGTCCGCTTCCTCCGCGACCAGGAGGCGGCGGGGGCCAAGGAGGTCGAGGCCGTCGCCGAGGAGGAGGGCGCAGAGGCGGTGCGGCTCCTGACCGTACACTCCGCCAAGGGACTCGAGTTCAAGGTCGTTGTCCTTGCAGACGCAGGGCGAAACCCCCCGTCCCCGTCTCCCGACGAGATCCTCTGCCTTCCCGACGGGAGGTTCGGTTTCCGCTTCGTCGACCCGGCGACCGGCGAGCGGAGCGAAGCCTTCGACTACGACGAGGTGAAGCAGGCCGAGTCGGCGGCGGAGCAGGCGGAGGGCCGCCGTCTCCTCTACGTTGCCATGACGCGGGCAATCGACCGGCTGATCGTGTCCGGCTCCGTCGATCCCACGAGCCGGCGCGACGCCCAGGCGCCCATCCGTTGGGTGCTCGACGGTCTGGACGCCGAGTTGCCGGACGACGGACCTGTCGAGCTCGAGCGGGGTGAAGGCAGGGTGCTCGTTCGTGTCGACCGGCGGGCGGACGAGGCCCGGGCTGACCTCGATGTACTCGCAGAGCCGCAGCTCGAGCTGTTCGCGGCGGGTGAGGGCGGCTCCGTGCGCGTGGCGCCGACGCTTCCCGATCTCGTCCCTCCGCCCGCTCCGCCAGGTCATCGGATTAGGCGGCTCTCCTACAGCGCGCTTGCCCTGTTCGAGCGGTGTTCCTACCGCTTCTACGCGGAGCGAATCGTCGGGCTCTCCCCGAAGGACGAGGACGGGGCTGTACCGGGGGGGACAAGCGGCCTTGCGGCGACGGAGATCGGCGACGCCGTCCACGTCCTGCTCGAGGTCGAAGCACCGGCCGCCGAGGTGCGCGAGCGGGTGCTCGCGCGCTACCCGGCCGCAACGGATGAAGACGTCGAGCGAGTCGAGCGACTCGTAGCCGCATGGCACGACTCGCCTTTCGCTCGCCGGCTCGCCGCCCTCGAGGGCGTGCTGCCCGAGCGTCCCTTCGCCTTCGAACACGATGGCGTGCTCTTGCACGGGCGGCTCGACCTCCTGCGCCTGCAGGGGGGCCGGGCCCTCGTCGTCGACTACAAGACGAACCGTCTCGAGGAGATGTCCTCGGCGGAGGCCGTCGAGTCTGACTACGTGCTGCAACGGCTCGTCTACGCCTTAGCCGCCTTCCGGGCCGGAGCCGACGAGGTCGAGGTGGCCTACGTCTTCCTCGAACGTCCCGATCAGCCGGTTGTCTCGACGTTCGAGCGCTCTGAGATGCCCGCGCTCGAAGCCGAGCTCACGGCGGCCATCAACCGCATTCAGGAGGGGCAGTTCAGGCCGACTCCGAGCGAGTTCGTCTGTCCGGGTTGCCCGGCACTCGACATCGTCTGTGCCGGCCCGCGTCTCCTTCACCCGGATTCAGCAGCTGCCTAGATTCGATCGACACTTGCTCGACGCCAATTACCGACCAACCATTTGATGCGAAGCTACGTCGCCGAAGGGCGGCGGCGCGTGGGCCCCAAGCGACTCCGCATCCGCCCGATCATCGAGCGCCTCGCGCGCGAGCATCCGGACGCGACGATCGCGCTCCGATTCCGAAACGATCTCGAGCTTTTGCTCTCGGTCATGCTCTCCGCGCAGACGACGGACGTCGCCGTGAATCGCGTCACCGAGACCCTCTTTCGGAAGTACAAGACTCCCGAGGACTACCTCGCGGTCCCACTCGAAGAGCTCGAACGGGACCTGAGGCCAACCGGCACCTTCAGGCAGAAGGCCAGGAACCTGAGAGGCGCGATGGCGATGCTGCTCGAAGTGTTCGGCGGCGAGGTGCCGCTCCGGATCGAGGATCTCGTGCGACTACCCGGAGTGGGAAGGAAAACGGCGAACGTCGTCGCCGCGGAGCGTGGGGCGGCGCAGGGCATCGTCGTGGACACCCACGTGCGCCGACTCTCGCAGCGGCTCGGCTTCACTCGGCAGGAGGATCCCGTCAAGATCGAGCGGGACCTGCAGCGTCTCGTTCCTCGCGAAGACTGGGCGCGATTCCCGCATCTCCTCATCTGGCACGGCCGCCGCGTTTGCCTCGCACGTCGCCCCCGGTGTGAGCGGTGCGTCGTGAACGACCTCTGCCCCTCGAGCCGCGTTTAGATCGGATACGGTCCAGGCCCTCTTCCGGCGCGAGCCGTGCGCCACTCGCGCGGTGATTCAACCTAGCGTGACCCGGGATGCGAACGGTCGATCTCGCCGTCTACCTCGACGTCCTCGCAGCCAAGCACGCGGGTCTCGCGGCGCAGCTCGAACGGTCACGGGACCGTCTTCGCCAGTCGTCCATTGAGCGCGAAGCGCGTCGGGCGCTCGGCCCGGAGACGTCGGCCCAACTCGAGCGCCTGGGCGTCTTCTCGGCCGCGGAGGTCCGCGGCCTTCGAACCGAGGTCACCGACCTGGCCGCAGCCCTTAGGTCAGTCGAGAAGCTCCAGGCCTGGGTCGACGCACAGCTCTTCGCCGCGCGTGAGGATGGGCGGGCAAGACCCATCGCCCTGGGCCTGGTCGGCGGCGACGAGCCCGATCTGGCCGCCTAGACGAAGTAGTGCAACGCCCGTCGTCGTCCGAGCAGCGCGGGCCCAATGGGCGAGCGCCTGCATTCACCAGGCCTCTGAGTGCGTCCGGATGCCGCTCGGAAAACGTCTAGGCCGGAGTCACCGCGACGAGGAGCCCTCCGTCCTCGTCGTAGGCGGGGAAGAAGTCGACGCGGACGGGCTTCGTGACGCCCGACCTTGTCGTCAGGGAGGCACGCTTGTCGAGCTGTCGTACACCCCACTCCACGGCCACGTGCGCAGGGTTCTGGTCGTCTCCGTTCATCCCGAAGACCTTCATGACGTCCTGGCCGATCACGTCCTGCTCTCGGAAGCCGGTCAGCTCGAAGACACCCTGGCCGGTCGCGATCACCCGGCATTCCTTGTCGCAAACAATGAAGCCCGTGCCGGGAGCGGGATAGTAGTCGTCGAGAAGCTCGAAGAGAAACCCGAAGGCGCAATGGGGACACCCGACAGCGCGTTCGGTCAGCCCTTCGCGTCGATCGTGGTCGACGGAACGGCGGCGGCAGTGGGGGCAGATGAAGTACGGCACGCGCGCGATGCTACCCAGAGGCCTTCGGCCTGGGCGACGACAGCCGACCCGGCGTTGCGCGCTCACCGTGTCCCGTCCGGGGCACCCCAACCCACCACCCACTTTCGAGCTTAACGAGAAAAGGCACACGTGTGGCGCGCCGTTTGGGTCGAAAGTGTCCCTGGCTCGTGCCGGGGGGCCCCGCGCTACCAGTTGGTGGGTGTCGCGAGGGCCTCGTCCTCGACGAGCGGCTCCCCGGATGCACCTTCCTGGGCCGCGAGGAGACGCTCAGCATCGAGGGCCGCCTGACAGCCTGACCCAGCCGCGGTCACTGCTTGGCGGTAGACGTGATCCTGCACGTCGCCCGCCGCGAAAACGCCGGTGACACTGGTCTCAGTCGTTTTCCCCTTGGTCAGGATGTAGCCAGCGTCGTCCATGTCGATCTGGCCTTCGAAGAGCTTCGTCGAGGGATCGTGACCGATTGCGACGAAGACCCCGTCGGCCGGGAGCTCGATCACTTCGTCGGTCTTGACGTTGCGTACGACCACGCTCGTTACGCGGCCGCTCTCCGTATCGCGAATCTCCTCGACCACCGAGTCGAGGACGAACTCAACCCTCTCGTTCGCCCGCGCGCGGTCGACCATGATCGGTGAGGCGCGGAAGGATTCGCGACGGTGTACGACCGTGACTTTGTCGGCGAACTTCGCCAGGAAGACAGCTTCCTCCATCGCCGAGTCGCCGCCCCCGACGACCACCACGTTCTTCTCCTTGAAGAAGGCTGCGTCGCACACTGCGCAGTAGGAGACTCCAGCCCCTTGGAGCTTCCGCTCCGACTCGAGCCCGAGCTGGCGCGCAACAGCGCCGGTCGCGATGATCACCGTCTCGGCCCTGTACTCGTCCTCGCCGACCCACACACGGAACGGCCGCTCCGAGAAGTCGACCTTCGTCACGTCGTCGGTAATGAACTCGGTGCCGAAGTGGCCCGCTTGCGTTCGGAAGTCCTGCATCATCGCCGGACCAAGCACACCTTCCGGGTAGCCCGGGTAGTTCTCGACGTCGCTCGTGATCATGAGTTGCCCGCCCCACGAGAAACTCTCGATGAGGAGCGGATTCAGGTTGGCCCGGGCGCTGTAGAGCGCAGCCGTATATCCGGCTGGGCCGCCGCCGATGATGATTACTTCACGAACGCTCCTGTCGCTCACTAATCCCTCTCTATTGAAGACCGCGGAGGCCTTTCAGCCCCTCACGACATTAAACGAGATAGATCGGCTGAACCTTCCCTCTTACTGTAGTTTTCAACGCCCGCGGCAATCGTAGCGAGGGAGCCATGGCACGGACGATCTCCTGGAACGACCTCCGAGACCTCGCCGCGTTCGAGGCCGAAAAGGGGTGCGCGATCAGCGTCTACCTGAACCTCGATCCGAGCGTGGTCCCGACGCCCGCTGATGCGCACACCCGGCTGAACTCGCTCCTCGATGCTGGCTCCAAGTCGGACGGTGCACATCGCCGCGATCTGTCGCACGACCAGCGGCAGGCCCTCCACGCTGATTTCGACCGGATCCGGACGTATGTCGTGGACGAGTTCGAGCGCGACGGCGCCCACGGGCTTGCGGTCTTCGCCGACGGGCTTGACAACGTGTGGCGAGCCCTTTCGCTAACCGAGGCGGTCGTTGACGAGATCAAGGTCAACCGCCAGCTCTACTTGGCGCCCCTCGTGCCCCTCGTAGGGCGCGGCGAGGGGGCCATCGTGGTGGTGGTGAGCCGGGAGCAGGGACACTTCTTCCGCCTCCGCGCCGGAAAGCTCGAGGAGGTCGACAACCTCTTCGAGGAGCAACTGCGCCGCCACGATCAGGGTGGTCTGTCGCAATCCCGGATGCAGCGGCACGTGGACATGCATGCGATGGAGCACCTTCGCACCGTGGCCGAGCGCCTGGACTCGCTCGTGCGTCGTCTGCACGGCCCTCGCGTCGTCGTTGTCGCGACGCACGAGATCTGGGCCGAATTCGATGAGCTTCTCTCCCAGGAGGCGCGGAATGCCCTCGTCGGGCACACGCACGCCGAAGCTCATGCCAGCCCGGTCGAGCTTTTGGAGCTGACGACACCCGTCCTGGAACGCTGGCGGATCGACAAGGAACGCGAGACCGTCGAGCGCTGGCGGGAGGAAGCCGGCCGGGGCGGACGTGCCTCCTCCGGGTGGGAGGAGACGCTCGAGGCTGCCTCCGACGGGAGGGTGGAGCTCCTCTTGGTTCAGGACGGGACGGACCGGCCCGCGTCGCGGTGCCCGGCCTGCGGTCGCCTGGCTGCGACGGGAGGGAAGTGTCCGCTCGACGGCACCTCGCTCGAGGAGCGGGAGAACGGTCTCGATCTCCTCGTCCACGAAACGCTCGTGCACGGTGGAGCCGTCTGGGTCGTCCAACACGTCCAGGATCTCGGTCCCGTCGACGGCGTCGGCGCCCTCCTCCGCTTCTGACGTCGCGAGGCGAAGGCGGAACCCTCGTCCTCGTTCACGGCGCGGGGAGCGGGCCCTGGATCTTCGAGCCCTGGAGGTGCTTCTTCGAAGGGTGGCGGATCGAACTCGCCGATTTGCAAGCAGGGCTCGACGTCGCCGAGGCCTCGCTGGCCGATTACGCCGGCGTCGTCGAGCGCGCGACTGCCCACGCCCCGCGCCCGCTCGTCCTATGTGGCTGGAGCCTCGGCGGGCTGGTTGTCCTCATGACCGCCGAGCGCCTCCGGCCCGATCTGGTCGTCTTGCTCGAACCGAGCCCTCCAGCGGAAGTGCAGGGCTCGGATCCGGGGCAGCCCCTGGTCTTCGGGACGTTCGACCCCGAGGCGGCCTACGGGCCCTTTCCTGAGGGCGTCCCGGCGCGGCCTGAGTCGGCGTTTGCGCGCGCCGAGCGCAAGCGGGGCATCAGCGTGCCCTCCCTTCCGTGCCCGTCGGTCGTGGTCTACGGTCAGGAATTTCCCGAGGACAGGGGTCGAGCCGTCGCCGCTCTCTATGGCTCGGCGACGCTGGAGTTTCCGGACCTCGCCCACTGGGGCCTCGTCCTCGACGGGCGCATTCCAGAGGCGCTCGCCTCCACGATCGCTGGCCTCTCGGACTGACCCTTCCGATTAGGCAGCGTCGAGCGCCCGTGGGAGCTCGGGTGGCGATTCGACGAGTGCGGGGACGTCGCTTTCGGCAGCACGCTCGAGCTTGGTCTCGAACTTGCCCATCCGCTTCTCGGCCTCGACGTACTTCGACTGCGCCCGGCCGAGGTGCGTCCCGACCAGCTCGAAATCTTCCCGGAAGCGACCGAAGTCGCGGGTGAGCTGCCCGCAGTAGGCCATCACTTCGCGCGCGTGCTCCTCGATCTGCATCCCCTTGAATCCGAGGACCAGCACCATCAGGTACGCATGCAAGGTGGAGGGGGAGACCGGGATGACCCGCCGCTCCAGCGCGTACGCGAGCGGGCTCGAATCGCCGCCGAGCCGACCGCACACCAGCTCGTAGTAGACCGCCTCGGCGGGCAAGTACATGAGCGCGAACTCGTACGTGCCCTCCTCGGGCCGGATGTACTTGTCTGCGATTGCATCGACGTGTCCTTTCACGTCGCGGCAAAACTGCTTCGCGTGCTGCTCCCGCTCGACGTCGCTCTCCGCCTCCACGATGCGCTGGAAGTTGTCGAGCGGGAACTTGGCGTCGACGGGGACCAGTGACCGGTCGATGCGGATGACGGCATCCACCCGCTCACCTCCACGAAAGCCGTACTGCAGCTCGTACTTGTCCCGCGGGAAGATGTCTGCGAGAAGCGTTCCGAGCAGGTACTCGCCGAATCCGCCTCGGGCCTTCGGCGGGCGAAGCGCCTGTTCGAGCCGCGCGAGGTCCTTGGCGCGCTCGAGCATCTGGTCAGTAGCCTCGCCCACTTTGCCGAGGCGCTCGTGGATCTTCTGCGAGGTCTGGGACGCGCTTTCCATGCGGCGATCGACCTTGGTGTCGAGATCCGAGAGCCTACGGTCGACCTTGCCGTCGAGTTCGCCGAGCCGCCGGTCCATCGTCTCGATCATGCCGACGAGGCGTCTGTCGACTTCGGCATTGCGTTCGGCGAGCTGGGTCCCACTCTCGGTCCGCACCCGGGCAGACTCGGCGCGCAGGAAGCGCGCGAGCCAAACGAAGCCAAAGGCTCCGAGGGCGACGAGGATTCCAAGAGATGCGTAGGCGGCCATGGACCGACAAACGCTAGAGGGGGCGCCGGACGGCGCCCCCTCCGAAGACCTCCGCTACGGGTTTAGGCGGTCTGCCTCGGCGCTTTCTTTCGCCGCGCGTTCGCGCTCGGCCTGAGCGGCGTCCTCGGCCGCGCTCGCGCGGTCCTCAGCCTGTCCGGCCGCCTCCTGGTGTCGGCCCTCCTCACGCATCGCGGGAGAGTCCGTTGCCGTGCCGGCGGTCTGCTTGCCGCGTCCCATGAGCTTGTCAAGCCATCCCATTGGTGAAAACCTCCTGGTAGGGGCTCGGGCAGTGATTTGCCCCGGCAAAGCCCGAAAAAAACGCCAAATCCGGCGAGCCGTGAGGCTTACCGGATCTGGCTCGCGGAGCCTATGGCCCGGGGCTTACACGAGTCAAGAGCCAGCTTCCGAAGAACTCGCAAAGAGCGGCGTTTTTCGGAAGCCCCCGTTCCTCGGGGCCTACCGAGTGCCGGCAGATCCACGTCCTCGTCCAGACAGGACGGTAGAATCAGAACAGATGTTCGCCTATGATCGCCGGGGGCCACTCTAGCCTCTGGGCCCACTTATGCAGACGTTCTTCGGTGCCTCCGGTCCTCTTGTCGCCGTCCTACCGGACTTCGAGCCCCGGCCCCAGCAGGGCGAGCTTGCAGGTGCGGTCGCGGATGCCCTCGAAGCCGGCGAGCACCTGCTGGCCGAGGCCGGGACCGGGACAGGCAAGAGCCTTGCGTACCTAGTCCCGGCACTGCTCTCCGGTCAGCGTGTCGTCGTAGCAACGGCGACGAAAGCGCTCCAGGACCAGCTGCTGACCAAGGACGTCCCGGCGGCCGCCCGCGCTCTCGGACGGGACGTTCGCTGCGCCGTCCTGAAAGGGCGGCAGAACTACCTCTGTCGGAAAAGCCTGCACGGACTCGAGCTTCTCGGCGGATCCGGGCCGGCGCTCTTCCGGACGGAGGCGGACGCCGGTGAGTACGAGCGGCTGCGGGAGTGGGTCGAATCGACGCAGACGGGAGACCGAGCGGAGCTCGTGTTCGAGCCGAGCGCATCGCTCTGGGCCGACCTCGCCGTCGGCGCCGATCGCTGCCAGGGCAAGCGCTGCCCGCTCGTCTCGTCTTGCTACTCGGAGGCGGCCCGCGAGCGCGCCGGGGAAGCGGAGCTCGTGATCGTAAACCACGCGCTCTACTTCGCGGATCTGGCGCTGCGGGCCCGGAGCGACGGCACCGGCGTCCTTCCCGACCACGATGCCGTCATCTTCGACGAGGCCCACCGGCTCGAGGAGGCCGCCTCGGCCTGGTTCGGCGGCCGCGTCTCCGTCGCGCGCCTGCGCCAGCTCGCCCGCGACATCGAGCGTTCGTGCCGCGAGGAGGGGAAAGTTCCCCCTGCCCGGGCGCTCGCTGCGCTCGATCGCACGGGGAGCTCCTTCATGGCGGCGCTCGAGCCGGTCGGAGGTCGCACCCGCCTCACGGCGCCCGCGCTCGATCCATTTCTCGACCAGGCTTTCGCGCTCGGTGAGGCGCTCGGGGAGCTGGCCCAGGCGCTTGCAGGCGGGGGCGAGGAAGCCGAGGGACTCCGCCGGCGAGCGCTCGATACCGCCGACGACCTCGACGCCTGTCTCGTCGTCGACGACCCTGAGCGCGTCTCCTGGGCGGAGGCGGGGGCGCTGGCATGGGCGCCGGTCGAAGTGTCGGAGCTCCTCCGGGACGAGCTCTGGGACCGGCCGGTCACGTCGGTTCTCGTCTCGGCCACGCTCGACGAGCGATTCGCACGGGCCCGGTTGGGGCTCGAGAGCCCACGCTCGCTTGTCGCGACGTCTCCCTTCGAGTTTCGCGAGCAGGCGCTCGTCTATGTCCCGACACGCCTCCCGGAGCCTCGGGCTCCCGGCTATGCAGAGCGTCTCGCGGACGAGGTAACAGCCCTCTGTCGGCTCTCGCAGGGGCGTGCGCTCGTCCTGACGTCCTCGTACCGTGCCCTCGATTCGCTGGTCGAGCTCGTCGGTCCACGGCTTCCCTACACGGTTCTTTGCCAGGGGGATGCACCTCGGGAGCGGCTGCTCGAGCGCTTCCGCGACGAGGTCGACTCGGTCCTCTTCGCTACCTCGACCTTCTGGCAGGGCATCGACGTCCAGGGCGAGTCGCTGTCGCTGCTCGTGATCGACAAGCTCCCGTTCTCGGCGCCTGGAGATCCCCTCGTCGAGGCCCGGTGCGAAGGGATCGCGCGAAGGGGCGGGGACTGGTTCGGCGAATACGCGCTCCCGAGCGCGATCCTCCAGCTCCGCCAGGGGTTCGGCCGTTTGATCCGGAGCCATTCGGATGAGGGGGTGGTCGCGATCCTCGACTCCCGCCTCCGGACGAAAGGCTACGGGCGCCGCTTCCTCGACGCGCTGCCGCCGTGCCCAGTCGTGTCCGAGCTCGACGAGGTCGCCGCTTTCTATGGAAGCGACGTCCGCGCCTCGGCCTGAGCGACGTTGCGGTGCGCTGCTAGCGTTGCTGCATGGCCAAGAAGAAGAGCCGAACGCCGGCGCCTCCTCGGCCTGTCCAGGCGCCGAAGCGAAGATCAGAACCCCAAAGCCCGAGACGGACCCGAATCTACTTGATCGCTCTGGGGGCCCTCGCCGCCCTGCTCGTGACGACCGCGATCGCGTATGTCGCGCGGGGCGGCAGCGAGGACGTGAAGACTGCCCTCGGGACAGGCGGCTGCACGCGCGAGACGTTCGAGTCCCAGGGACAGCGGCATGTCGAGACGCTTCCGAAGGGCTTCAAGTACAACTCCGTGCCCGCCACGAGCGGGCCGCACCAACCTCAGCCGCTGGCACCAATCGTCTGGGGCGTCTACGACGAGCCGGTCGAGCAGATCAAGGTCGTCCACAACCTCGAACACGGAGGGGTCATCGTCCAGTACGGGCCCGAGGTGCCCGCTCAGACGGTGCAGGACATCGTCGCCTGGTATCGAGACGACCCGAATGGGCTCGTCGTCGCACCGCTTCCGCCGGCGCTCCTCGAAGACAAGCCGGAGCTCTCGGACGAGATCGCCCTGACCGCCTGGACGTACCTCCAGACGTGCAAGCGGTTCAATGACGAGGCCTTCTCGAACTTCGTGGACCTCCACCGAGGGAACGGGCCGGAGCGCTTCCCGGTTTCGGTCTTAACCCCCGGAAGCCAGTAGCCCAAGGCCGGGGTGGCGGAACGGTAGACGCAGAGGACTTAAAATCCTCGTGGCGAGAGCCAGTGTGGGTTCGACTCCCACCCCCGGCATAGAACCTAGTCTGAGCCAACGCACCCCTAGCTGGCTGTGACGACAATTGGCTGGGTGGACTCAGAATTGGCGATCTCGCGGTGCACCAAGACGCCGAGCATCACGAATGCGACGCCGGCCAGGTCAACCAGGGAGGGCAGCTGCCGGAGCACGACGACGCCGATGACCGTCGCCGTCGCGGGCAACAGGGCCACGAACAGTGCATACGTCGCGCGCGCCAGCCGTGACATTGCCAGCTGGTCGAAGACATAGGGAATGACTGACGAAGACAGCCCGACGCCGATTCCGGCGGCGATGGCGACCGGGTCACCGAGGGCATGGGCCGCCCCCGAGAAGCCGATTGGCGAGACGAAGACGAAGGCGAACATCATCGCTGCCGCCAACCCGTCGATGCCGCCCATGGCCGAGCGACGCGCGACGCGATGAGCCAGGACGATGTAGGCGGCAAATAACGCGGCGTTTGCGAGCGCGAAGGCGATACCGGCCGGCTCGCCGGCGAAGCGCACGTGAGTCAAGAGGTAGACACCGGCTCCAGCCGCCGCGACCGCCGCGAAGTTACGCGCGACGCGGGCGCCGATCAAGGCGAGGACGATTGGGCCGATGAACTCGATGGCCGCCACCGTTGCCAACGGCAGCCTGTCGATCGATATGTAGAAGCAGACGTTCATCACGGCGAAGACGGCGCCGAGAACGACGATCAAGAGCTGGCCGCCCCGGTCGAGAGCAGCGAACTTCCGCCACGGCCGCCGCCAGACTGCGAACACCACCGCAGCTGACGCGATGCGCATCCAGGCCACGCCCAAGACGTCCACGCGCGCAAAGAGCAGCACGGCGAACGATGGGCCCAGGTAGTGGAAGACCGCACTGCCGAAGAAGTACGCGTGGGGCGGCACCGAGGCCGTACGGCCAGAAAGGTGTCCGGTACGGGCCTCCTCAACGGGTTGTCTCGCGATACCGAAAGTGTTCCTCAGATCGGCGCAAATGGATATGGCCAATCAAAGGTGTTAGTCTCTCTAGCAGCCATGAAGAACGGATTTTTAGCTCGAGAGAATAAGAATCATCAGCGTATTGACGATACTGACCGCAGGATCCTCGGCGAGTTGACGACGGACGGCCGCGTCTCCTTCGCCGAGCTCGGGCGCCGCGTCAGCCTGTCGCCGCCGGCGGTCGCCGAGCGCGTCCAACGTCTTGAACGAGCAGGTGTCATTACCGGCTACCGGGCCGAGGTCGACCCGCGCTGCCTCGGTTATGCGATGACGGCAATTGTCCGTATTAGGCCGGCCCCCGGCCAGCTTTCCCGAATTCCCGAGCTCGCCGCCGAGATCCCCGAGATCGGTGAGTGCCATCGCATCACGGGCGAGGACTGCTTCTTCCTCAAGATGCACCTTCGCTCGATCGACGATCTCAGCGCACTGCTCGACCGTTTCCTCGTCTACGGCGAGACCTCTACCTCGCTGATCAACGCCTCACCGATCCCTCGCCGCGACCCGCCCTTTGCCGTCGATGAGTAGCAGTCGATACGGGGAGCCCTAATGCTCTGTCGAGGCGAGCTCAGTTCTCGCCCGGCTCCTCGCGGTCGCCCTCCGAGCTGACCACGTTGAAGCTCTTGTCGAGCTGGACATCGACCTGGCGGTCGCCGTCGAGGGTGACCTCGACCTCGTAGTAGCTCTCCTCGTCGCCGACCTCGGTGCCGGTGACCCTCCCGCCGCCGGTGTGCTCGAGCGCGGCCGCGGAGGCGTGATCGAGTGCGGACCCAGTGATTGGAGAGTCGGTGCCGTCATCATCGCCGCCGGCTGCGATGGCAACCCCACCCGAGGCCGCTCCGGCGCCTACAACGAGCGCGGCGGCCACAGCAAGCTTTCGGTTCATGGACTTCCTCCTTTTGCTCTCTGAATTACTACCTTGGCTCCAAGCGTAGGAACCCCGGATGAAACGGGCGTGAGAGACGATCGAGCTCTGGTCTCGTCTAGGATCTGCGCGCTTGGCGATCACGGGTGCTCACGTCCTGCTCTACACGTCGGAGCCCGAAGCCGTGCGATCGATCCTCCGTGATGTCTTCGGCTGGCGCCACGTCGACGCAGGTGAGGGCTGGCTCATCTTCGCGCTGCCGCCGGCCGAGGTGGGCGTTCATCCCGCCGAGTACCACGTCAGACGGGACCTGAGCCTGATGTGCGACGACATCCACACAACCGTGCAGGAACTCCGACGCGAGGGGCTCGAGTTCCGCGGCGAGCCCGAGGACGAGGGGTTTGGGATCGGCGTGACGATGCTGCTCCCCGGCGGAGCCGAACTGTTTCTCTATGAGCCGCGGCACAAGACTGCGATCTGATCAACCCCGGTCGGGCTCTTTGCCTGCTTAACGGGACGCTAAGGGCACCGTCTCGACTGCGAAAACCGGCGGGGCGAACCGAAGGATGCGCCCGGCTCGGCGCCTCAGAGCCTGAACGGCCCGGGCACGGCGGGGATCTTCGGGATCACGACCCGCGCGATCGTCTCAAAGCCGGGGCCCGGCTTGCACCCCTGTGCAACGCCCACGTCGCAGGCGACCGAGAGGAAGATGAAGGCGTCTTCCATCGTGAAGTCCCACTCGTCCACGAGCATCCGGGCCGCTTCCTCACACGCGAGCTGCATCGCGTCCATGAAGTCGAAGTGGGTCCCATGGACGACCCAGCGGTCGGCCAGCTCGGTGACAGGCCAGCGCCCCTGCTTTCCCTTCACAACGTCGAAGCGGATGACGACTTCGCCGGCGATCTAGACGCCCGTCCCGCAGATCTCGCCATCGCCCATCGCGGCGTGCATGTCGCCGACCGCGAACATGCAGCCCGGCTGGCGAACCGGAAAGAGGATGCGCGCTCCGGGCCCGTGGATGTGATTGTCGAGGTTGCCGCCGTGCTCGGCGGGGAGCGCGTTCGTGAGCGTCTCGCCCTCGGTCGCGACGCCGACCACCCCCACCATCGGCCTCGCAGGAAAGCGGATCCGCTCGTCCATCTGGATCCAGCCGTCCCTGACGTCGAAGACCTTGGTCACGGGGCCGGTAGCACTGATTGACCTCGCGGTTCATGTCGGAGCTGCCCGTGACGAGGTCGCCTCGGAACGATCGTGGCGCTCGAAGCGACGTCTGTCTCGAAGCGGACGATCGCGCTGGCTCGACCTCGAGGACGGCTCGATGACGGGGCCGAGTGCCCAGATGACGCTCTCGCGCCCGATTACCGCATCGACGGTGAGACGGCCATCGTCTAGCTCACTTCCCTGCCGGAGCCGGTGCGGTGTCGATCGCCGTGAGGAGCTCGTCGTCGACGAAGATCCGGTCGGCGTTCTGGAGCGCCTGCGGTCGCGTCGCCGAGAGCGGACGAACAGGACCATGAGACCGAGCCCGATCGACCCGATCGCGATTCGGTTCCCGAAGCCGAGATGGATCGTCCGGCCCGTATTAACTTATCGAAGGAAACGCGAATGCGGTCGCGCCGAGGAGCGGGAAAACCAGGTGGAGGAGCGGGTTGAACTCGCTCCGCCGCTCTCGGTAGTAGTAGAGGATCGAGCCGAGACAGACCGCGATGTAGATGAGGATTACGACGACCGTGATCGCCGTCGCGATCGTCGCGAAGGCGAGGAGTGGTCCCCACTTCCAGCCGAGCAGGAGCGCCACGACGACGCCGCCGACCACGTTGAAGGTGATCGCGACGTGCGGCGTCTTGTGCACCGGGTGCGTGCGCGCGAGCGGGGCAGGCATAGCTCCGTTGAGGAGGAACGCCCAGCCGGTCAGGAAGCCGGCACGTGGGCCGAGGGCGCGCGAGTTGTACGTGTAGAGACTCCCAGCCGACGGCATGTGCTTCGCGAGCTGGCCGATCGGTTCGCGACGAGGAGGCACGCGATCATCGCCAGGAGGACCGCCAGCGGCAGTGCCTGGCCAGCGAATCCAACCGAGACGAGGATCGACAAGGCCACAGCGCGGCCGGAGCCATGTGCGTGATCGACTGGAAGAGAACCTCCGGGAGCCCGATCGAGCCCTCCCGCAGGTGATCGAACCTAGGCGCGGTAGGTGCCGAGCCCTGCCTCCATGACGTCTCCCTCCCGACGAGGTTGGCGGCGCCCGTTCTTGCCTCCTTCGGGGGCGAAAGGCAAGCGGCGGTACGCTCGCCGGGTGCTCTTCGTCGCGGCGATCCTGCTCGCGCTCTTCGTTCTCGATAGCCCCTGGGACGCCGTCGTCCTGGGGGCGGCCGCGGTCGTTGAGCTCGCCGAGATGTCCTTCTGGATCCGCTTCTCGCGCCGGCGACGGATCCAGGTAGGTGCTGAGACGCTAGTCGGAGGTGTGGGAGAGGTCGTCCGGGAATGCAGCCCGCTGGGACAGATCCGGCTCGACGGGGAGCTCTGGGAGGCCCGCTGCGAGCAGGGAGCCGACATCGGAGAGCGAGTCCGGGTGGTCGGTCGCGACGGGCTCACCCTGGTTGTCGAGAAACGCCCGCAGAAGCGGGGAAGTTAGACTCGCGGCGTGGCTAGGACGGCGGCAGAAGCGCTTCCGGCGACGCTGCCGCCCGAGCTCGACGATCCGCTCTTTCGGACGGCACTCGGCCAGCTCGATGGCGCCCTCTCACACGCGGGCGTGCCGGCGGGCGTAGCCGAGGTGCTCCGGTTCCCCGAGCGAGCGCTCTCGGTCTCGATTCCGGTCCACCGTGACGACGGCTCGGTCGGCATCTTCCCCGGGTATCGGGTCCAGCATTCGAGTGTCCTCGGGCCGACGAAGGGTGGGATCCGCTACGACCCGGCGGTGACACTCGGTGAGTGCGCGGCCCTCGCGATGTGGATGACCTGGAAGTGCGCCCTCCTCCGGCTCCCCTACGGCGGCGCGAAGGGCGGCGTCCGCTGTCAGCCAAAGGACTTCTCCGAGGGAGAGCGCGAGCGCCTGACGAGGCGCTTCACGCAAGAGCTCCTGCCAATCATCGGCCCCCAGCGCGACATCCCCGCTCCCGACATGGCGACCGACGAGCAGACGATGGCCTGGATGATGGATACGTACTCGATGCAGATGGGGCACGCGGTGCCCGGGATCGTCACGGGGAAGCCGCTCTCGGTGGGCGGATCGGTTCTCCGCCCGGAGGCGACCGGGATCGGCGTGGTCATGGTGGTCGACCAGGCGCTCCAGCTCCTCGGCTTCCAGCTCGCGGGATCCTCCTGCGTCGTTCAGGGCTACGGGAAGGTCGGCGCCGTGGCAGCGCACGAGCTCGTGCTTCGCGACGCCCGCGTCGTCGCGGTGTCGGACATCGCAGGGGGAGTCCATCGCGAGGAGGGCCTCGACCTCGAGGACGTCGACAGGTGGCGCGCCGAGCACGGAGACCTCGGCGGGTATCCGAACGGGGAGCCCTTGACGAACGCCGAGTTGCTCGCGCTTCCCTGCGATGTGCTCGTGTTGGCCGCGACCGAGAACCAGGTCACCGGCGAGAACGCGGACCGCGTCCAGGCGCGCGTGGTCGCCGAGGGCGCGAACGGCCCGACGTCGCTCGAGGCGGACGACACCCTGGCCGACCGCGGGATCCCGGTTCTGCCCGACATCGTCACGAACGCGGGCGGCGTGGCCGTCTCCTACTTCGAGTGGGTGCAGGACATCCAGCGGCTCTTCTGGGGCCGCGACGAGATCCGGACTCGGCTCGGCGACCTGATGCGCGACGCGGTCGAGCGCGTCTGGGCGCTCTCGCAGGAAGAGAGCCTCTCGCTCCGCCGGGCAGCGCTCGTGACGAGCATCCGCGAGGTCGCCGACGCCCTCAGCGCACGCGGCATCTATCCATGATCGTCCGCGAAGCCCTCGTCTCCGACCCGCGGGTTCTGCCCGGGGACGCCACCTCGCAGCAGGTGGCTGAACTGCTCACGCATCCGCACGTCGAGAGCGCGCTCGTGGTCGACGGCGAGCGGCTCGTTGGAAGCATCACGCCGGAGACCCTCGTCTCGGCGATCGCGGAAGGGCGAGACCTCGGTTCTCTCACGGCTGCGGATCTCGCCGACGGCGAGGTGCGGACGATCGGCCCGGAGGAGAGCCTCGAGGAGGCCCTGCGTGTGATGGCCGAGCATGATCTCGAGCGCCTCGCGGTTGTCGACGATGGACGGTTTCTTGGCATCCTCCCGCGCGAGCCCCTGATCCGGCGCATGGCTGCCGACGAGCTGGGCGAGACAGACCCGGATTAGTCGGTCACGGCGGCGACGGCCGCTTGGCGAGGTTCATCAGCAGCAGGTGTAGGCGCCGGGAGGCGCGTCACGTTCGACCGGGGCGGAGAGCTCGGCAGCGGCGAGTGCGCCCCCGTGCATGATGTCCTGCTCGCTGACCTCTAGCTCTTCGAGGTCGAAGTGGCGGAGGATCTCGAGGATGACGACCACGCCCGCGACGATCACGGGCGCCCGCTCCGGGTGGAGCCCCGGAAGCTCGCGGAGCTCCGACACGGGTCGCGCGCTGAGCTCGCCGAGGAACTGATCGACGCGCTGAGCGGGGAGCTTGTGTCCGTGGACGAGCTCGGGCTCTTCCTCCTCGAGCCCGAGGTCGAGCGTGGCGAGTGTGGTGACCGTGCCCGCGACACCGAGGGCGGTCGTCGCGTCGATCTGCGGGCGAACAGCCTCGCGCAGCAATTTGCGGACATGGGCGCCGCTGGCCTCCAGCTCCTCGGCCGTCGGCGGGTCGCTGTGCAGGAACCGCTCTGTCAGGCGGACGCAGCCGAGGTCGAGGCTCGTATGAAACGAGACGCCACCGGGCCCGCCCAGGATCAGCTCCGTCGAGCCGCCGCCGACGTCCACGACCAGTGTGGACTCGGCAATCGTGCGGCCCGAGGCGACGCCACGGAAGGTTAGGAGTGCCTCCTCGTCGCCGGAGAGAAGCCGTGTCTCGAAGCCGTAGCTCCACTCGAGCTCACCGAGGAACGCCTCGCCGTTCTCCGCGTCGCGTATCGCGCTGGTCGCCAGCGCGAGGGTTCGCTCGGCACCGAGCTCGTCCGCGGCGCGGCGGTAGTCGACGAGAACATTTCGAACGCGAGCGATGGCTGTGGGCAGCAGTCGCCGCCTGGCATCGACGCCCTCACCGAGCCGCGTGATTGCGAGCCGGCGGTCGAGCTCCTCGACGGAGCCGTCGGACACGTCGGCGACGAGCAGTCGCGTCGAGTTCGTCCCGATGTCGAGGACAGCGACCCGGGTCACTTGCGCGGGACCGCGTGGCGGAGCCGGTTGACCGCGTCGATGCTGTCGCTCATCGCCCATTTGAGGACGCCGAGCTTCTCCGCCGAGCGCTGGAGCGAGGCGAGCCGTGCCTCGAGCTCCGCGGCCCGCTCCGAGGCCTTCTCGAAGCGGCGCTCGACCGCCTCGGCGTCCCTGGAGAGATCCTCCAGCGCGACCAGCAGGCCCTTCTGAGTCTCACGGAGGAGTCGGTAGGTACGAAGCGAGAGCACGATGGCGACGATCGCCGTGACTGCGATCACGCCGAGAAAGAGAACGAGAGAAACCCAGGTCCACCAAGGCACGGAGTCATCGTATCGTTCGTCCTTTGGTATCCTGCTAGCAGCGACGCGGGGTGGAGCAGTCAGGTAGCTCGCCGGGCTCATAACCCGGAGGTCGCAGGTTCAAATCCTGCCCCCGCTACTAGAAAAGGCCCTGCAGAGAGGGCCTTTTCCGTTTCGAGGGCGAAGTAGCCTCCGCCCGACTTCTACCAACTTTCTACCACTACTTTTGCGGCGACTCCCGAGAACGTCCGCGCCTCCCCCTTGGCAGCCGCTCCGGGGAAGAGCACCTGGGCCGCGTGGATGTATCTCTCGGTGATCGAGCCCTGCGAGTGGCCTGGCCCGACCCGGGAAGCGTGTCGAGCTGCGCGAGCGTCGCGTTCAGATGGATCTTCTGGCCGGCCACGGCGGAACCCATGACACCGCCTGTCGCGGCTGCGGTAGGCCCGGAGTCGCCACGTGCCGGGACAACTACTTGCTGCCCTGCACCCGGGGACGACGCGAGCCTCGCGTACGCGCACGCGCGAGGTCAGCGGGAGAGAAGTCCGGTAGCGCGCCGCGCGACTCGACACCCGAGACCCACTTTTCAAGTGGGGTACCCCGCCGACGTGCGAGAACGCGAGCGGGACTCCAGAACTTCGGTGACTCCATCTCTGACACGGCGGTTAGGGTTCCTGGTTGTGGACGACGTTGC
>CAVTTI010000022.1:0-35514 GCA_963737615.1 uncultured Actinomycetes bacterium
GTTCCCATCCTTATCAGAGGCGAGCCGTACGGGAACCTCTATCTGACCGAGAAGGCCGCGGGAGATTTTGACGAGAGCGACGAGGAGGCGGTCGTCGTCCTCGCCGACTGGGCCGCAATCGCGATCTCCAACGCCCGGTCGTACGCCGCCGCTGAGGGCCGCCGGAAGGAGCTGGAGCGGGCGGTGGCGACCTTCGAGGCGACCGCCGAGATCGCTCGGGCGCTTGCGGGCGAGACGGACCTCGACCGTGTGCTCGAGCTGATCGTGAAGCGGGGTCGGGCCCTCACCGATGCGCGCGCGATGATGGTCCTCCTCGAGCGGGGGGACGAGTTGACGGTCGCGGCACTAACAGGCGAGCTCGATCAAGATCTCCTTGGCCAGCGCATTCCGGTCGAGGGGACGGTGAGCGGCCACGTTATCTTGCAGACGGGCAGACCAGAGAGGCTCGCCGACGCGCCCGGGCGTCTGCGGTTTGCGCTCGCCGAGCAGACGAACGCACAGACCGGCCTGATCCCCAGCTGACTTTCGCGGCAAGGCGCTCGGCGTTCTCGCATCGTTCGATCGTCTTGTCGACGGGCCGGAGTTCAGCGTTTGGGACGAACACGTCCTCAGCGGCTTTGCGGCGAGCGCCGCTGCGGCGGTCGCTACCGCGCAGATCGTAAGTACCGACTCGCGTCGCCGAGGACTCGAGGCGCAGGAGGAGGAGCGCAGGCGATGGGCCCGCGAGCTACACGACGACACGCTCCAGGAATTGGCGGCTCTCAAGCTCTTCCTCGCTTCGGCTGGAAAAACCGAGGACGCGGCTGTCCGCGCCGAGACGCTGGAGCAGGCGACGTCGCGGATCGACGCGAGCATCCGGACCCTGCGCGCGCTCATCACTGAGTTGCGACCGGCATCACTCGACGAGTCTGGACTAAAGCCGGCCCTCGACTCCTTGGCCGAGCGGCTGGAGCACCTGACAGGACTCAAGGTCGACATCCAGATCGATCTCGCGCACGAGTCAGGACGGGAGCCCTCGCGCCTGGCACCGACGGTGGAGGCAACCGTCTACCGGATCGTCCAGGAGGCGCTCTCCAACGTTGCGAAGCACGCCTCGGTCGACAGGGCCGAGGTGATCGTTCGCGAAGACGCTGAGACCGTTGAGGTCGTGATACGTGACCAAGGGACCGGCTTCTCGACCGACCAGTCTTCGACAGGGTTCGGAATCCTCGGGATGCGCGAGCGGGTGGCGTTGCTCGACGGTCTGCTTTCGATCGAAAGTGCGCCGGAGAAGGGAACGACAGTTCGCGGTTCGCTTCCGACCCGGCGCGCCAAGTCAGAGCAGGCGGTAGCAAGCTAAGAGATAGCTTCGGCTGCGGAAGCAAGGTCGGGGTTTTGCCGCAGGTCGCGCCCGGGTTGACCCTGATGGCGCGTCGGCCGGCGTCCGGCAGCCTCTGCCGTGACGAAGGAGGCGACGTGACACCCACCATCGAAACAGTCCGGGGGAACGACGGGAACGAGCCGATCGTCGAGGCCTACGGAGTCGAGAAGACTTATGAGACGGGGAAGCTCAAGGTTCGTGCCTTGAGAGGCGTCGATCTTTTTCTGAACCGCGGCGAGATGGTCGCGATCATGGGCCCGAGCGGCTGCGGCAAGACCACGCTGCTGAACTGCCTGTCGGGACTGGACGCGATCGATGGCGGCGACATCCGGATCGAGGGCGTGTCGCTGCGTGACATGTCCGACCGTGAGCGCACCGACTATCGCGCGCGTCGAATGGGCTTCGTCTTCCAGTTCTACAACCTGATGCCGGTGCTGAGCGCGGTCGAGAACGTCGAGCTGCCGCTGCTCGTGGCGCGCCGCCCCGCGAAGGAAGCTCGCGCCCGCGCGAAGGAGGCCCTCGAGCTCGTGGGTCTGGCGGCGCGTGCCGACCACGTCCCTGACGAGCTCTCTGGTGGAGAGCGCCAGCGCGTGACGATCGCCCGGGCCCTCGCGAACGACCCGGCCATTGTCTGGGCCGATGAGCCGACCGGAGACCTTGATTCGGAGAACGCCCAGGAGATCGTGGATCTCATGCGTCGACTGAACGAGGAGCGCGGCCTCACTTTCCTGATCGTCACGCACGACATCGCGGTCGGCCGGAGAACAGACCGCATCATCCGGATGCTCGACGGCGAAGTCGTCGAGGAGCAACGACTGGAGGTTCCGCATGTACTCGCGAGTGACGCTGCTTGAAATTGACACGGTCCGCTACGGGCTCGAGGAAGCGATCTGCCTCTTCGAGGAGTACGTCGCACCCGGTCTGCGGCAACAGGACGGCTTTGAGGGGGTTCTTGTCCTTGCTACGCCGGAGGGCAAAGGGATGATCCTCACCCTCTGGGACACGGCGGAAGCGGCCGCTGACGCCTCGGGATTCGCCTCGCGAACTCTGGAGCGTTACATGATGCTCTTCACGGCGCCGCCGGGCCGCGAGCAGTACCAGGTCATGTTCTCGGAGATGCCGGGGACTCTCGTCGGGTAGCCATGAAGGAGCTCTTCGGCATCCCGCTTGACACGCTTCTCGTGGTCCTCGCGATCGCACTGGGCGCGGGCCTGGTCGGTGTAGGGGCGCTCGCGCTCCGAAACCCGATCCTCCTCAAGCTTGGCATCCGCAACGTCGGGCGCCGGCGCGCGCGCTCCGCTCTGATCGTGCTCGGCCTCATGCTCGGGACGATGATGATGACCGCGGCGCTCGCAACCGGCGACACGATGAGTCACACGATCCGCACGTCTGCGGTCAGGGCCCTGGGCCAGACAGACGAGATCGTCTCGCCGAAAGGGGCCGACACGAGCGCGACCCTCGAGCTTGGGGCGGCGACCGGTGTCGAGCTGGTCGACGAGGCCGCGGCGGCTCGTATCGAAGATGCGCTCGCCGGATCGAATCTTGTCGACGGCGTCACGCCGGCCATCATCGAGCCCGTGGCCATTCAGAATCCTGCGAAGAAGACGAACGAGCCCAGGGTGACGCTCTTCGCCAGCGATCCGGCGCGAATGAGGGGCTTCGGAGAGATCCAGGATGTGGGCGACGGCAGCGCATTGTCACTCGACGACCTGCACGCCGGCGAGGTGTTTCTGAACGAGAAGGCGGCGGACGAGCTTCTCGCCTCGGCGGGCGATGAAGTCACCGTCTTTATCGGGCAGACGTCCGTCAGTCTGATGGTCCGCGCCGTCGTGCGCTACGACGGTGCAGGGACGGACGACTTGGCCCTCCTCATGCCGATCGCCGCCGCCCAGAAGCTGCTCGACCGGCCAGGCCAGGTCAATCATGTCCTCATCTCGAACCGTGGCGACGCTATGTCCGGCGCAGGCTTGTCCGACCAGGTCGTCCGCGAACTCCGCCCGGTCCTCGCCCCGTTGGGTCTCGAGGCGGAAACGGCGAAACAGGACGCCATCGAGATGGCCGACGAGCAGGGCGCCGCCTTCATAGGCTTGTTCACGACCTTCGGCTCCTTCTCGATCGCCGCGGGGATCCTCCTCATCTTCCTGATCTTCGTGATGCTGGCAGCGGAGAGGCGCGGCGAGCTCGGAATCGCACGTGCGATCGGAACGAGGCGCGGCCATCTGGTCGAGATGTTCACGTTCGAGGGAGCCGCATACGACCTCGCGGCTGCGCTCGTCGGGGCGCTGCTCGGTGCCGTGGTCGCGTATGGAATGGTCATCCTGCTCGCGAGCGCCCTCGGCTCCGAAGGGATAGACGTGCAGTACTCCATCACCGCGCGGAGTCTTGCCGTCGCCTACGCGCTCGGTGTGCTCATCACCCTTGTCGTCGTCGCTATCTCTGCGTGGCGGGTCAGCGTGATGACGATCTCGACCGCCATCCGGAACCTTCCAGAGCCGAGGCTCCCGAGGCGCCGGCGCAGGCTAGTCGTCGCATTCGCAGGTCTCACGCTAGCGGCGCTGCTTGCCGCCTCCGGGGCCTCCTCGTCGAGCGCAACTCCGATTCTGCTCGGGGTCTCGCTCGCGGTCGTCAGCCTCGTGCCGCTGCTTCGCGTTCTCGGCGTACCGGAGCGGATCGCGTTCACATCCTGCGGTATTGCGCTCGTCGTCTTCCTGATGATGCCCTGGAGCGTCCTCGAAACGATCTTCGGCCCGCTCGCGATGGACTTTTCAACCTGGGTCATCTCGGGGCTCATGGTTGTGGTCGGCGCCGTCTGGACGATCGTCTACAACGCCGACGTCCTTCTCGCAGTCATGACCCGCGCGCTAAGGCGGTTTGGTGCCGTCGCGCCCGTCGCGAAGATCGCGATGGCATACCCGCTCGCCAGCCGCTTCCGCACCGGGACGACGCTCGCGATGTTCACCCTCGTCGTCTTCACGCTCGTGACAGGGACCTCGTCCTCGGGTTCTTTCATCCGTGCGTTCGAGGACCTGGATGTCTACGGCGGCGGGTTCGATGTTCGTGCGGGGACATCGGGGGTCGCTCCGATCGATGACATGCGTGAGGCGCTCGCTCGGACGCCCGGCGCACGGCCCGGGGACTTCAGTGTCGTTGCCAGCCAATCGTTTCTGCCGGTCGAGGCACGCCAGCAGGGCACCAGAAGGGAGCTCGAGCCGTACCCACTCCGGGGCCTCGATGCGACCTACCTGACTCACACCACGTTCGGATTGGGCTCGATCGCGCGCGGATACTCCTCGTCCGCAGAGGTTTGGCGGGCCGTCGAGGAGCACCCAGGGCTCGCGGTCGTGGACAGCTTCGTGGTGCCGCGGCGCGACAACTTCAACTTCGTCACGCCCACTGACTTCAAGCTGAGTGGGTTCTACTACGAGGATGGCGGCTTTGAGCCCATTCCGGTGGTTGCACGCGATCCGCAGACCGGACAGGAGGTGCATCTGAAGGTGATCGGCGTGCTTGCCGACACCGCCCCACTTGAGATGGTGGGTATCTCGACGTCGCAGCAGACGTTGGGAGCCGCCTTCCCGGGACGTGCGCGCCCCACCATCCACTACTTTGCGGTCGCTCCCGGAGTCGACCCGGACGCCGCTGCGGCACGCCTCGAATCCTCGTTCGTCGGCCGTGGCATGGAGGCCGAGTCGATCAAGGCGGTAGTCGCGGACGCGACCGCGGCCTCCGTGACGTTCAACCGGCTTATCCAGGGTTTCATGGGTCTCGGCTTGATCGTCGGCGTCGCAGCTCTCGGCGTGATCAGCGCCCGGGCAGTGGTCGAGCGGCGGCAGCAGATCGGCGTCCTCCGCGCAATCGGCTTCCGGCGGCGGATGGTCCAGGCGACCTTCCTGCTGGAGTCGTCGTTCATCGCGCTCACGGCGATCGCGGTCGGAACCGGGCTTGGCCTCCTGCTCGCCTACAACATCGTCAGCGACCAACGGCAGCAGCCGAGCTGGGACGGCCTGACGCTAGTCGTCCCCTGGCTGAACCTGGGGATCATCTTCCTCGTCGTCTACCTCGTCGCCCTGGCGGCGACGCTCGCACCGGCCTTGCGCGCTTCGAGGATCCGGCCGGCCGAGGCTCTCAGGTACGAATAGACGGATGAGTGCCGTAGAAGGCCCTCTCGCCTCCGGCGAGCTCAAGGCGATCGACGCGTATTGGCGCGCCGCCAACTACCTCTCGGTCGGCCAGATCTACCTGCTCGACAACCCACTTCTCAGGGAGCCACTCGCGGACGAACATGTGAAACCTCGCCTGCTGGGCCATTTCGGCACCGTTCCCGGGCTCAACCTCGTCTACGTCCATCTGAACCGAGCGATCCGTGCACGCGACCTGAACGCGATCTACGTCACGGGCCCGGGGCACGGTGGGCCCGCGGTAGTCGCCAACGCCTACCTGGAAGGAACCTACAGCGAGCTCTACCCGCAGGTGAGTCGCGACAAGGCCGGTCTCCGCGAGCTGTTCCGACAGTTCTCGTTTCCCGGGGGCATTCCCAGCCATGCCGCGCCGGAGACACCAGGGTCGATTCATGAGGGCGGGGAGCTCGGATACGCGCTAGCCCACGCTTTCGGAGCCGCCTTCGACAACCCGGACCTGCTGGTCGCTTGCGTGGTAGGCGACGGTGAAGCCGAGACGGGCCCGCTAGCGACGAGCTGGCACTCGAACAAGTTCTTGAACGCGAAGACCGACGGCGCCGTCCTCCCGATCCTGCACCTGAACGGCTACAAGATCGCTAACCCGACCGTGCTCGCCCGGATACCCGAGCGGGAGCTCGTCTCGTTCCTCGAGGGCTGTGGCTGGCGGCCGCTCGTCGTGGCGGGGGACGAGCCGACGGCGGTGCATCAGGCGTTCGCCGGCGCTCTCGACGAGGCACTTGACGAGATCCATGAGATCCAGCGGGCCGCCCGGGTCGACGGCGTGGGCGACCGGCCGCGCTGGCCGATGCTCGTCCTACGGACGCCGAAAGGCTGGACCGGCCCGAAGGAGGTCGACGGACTCCCGGTCGAGGGAACGTGGCGAGCACACCAGGTCCCGATCGCCAAGGTTCGCGGAAATCCCGAGCACGTGCATCTTCTCTCTGAGTGGCTTCAGAGCTATCGGCCGGAAGAGCTCTTCGACGATCGCGGCGCGCTCGTCTCCGAGCTGGCCGCGCTTGCGCCCCAGGGAGACCGGCGCATGAGCGCGAATCCGCACGCCAACGGGGGCGAGCTGCTCCGCGACCTCGTCTTGCCCGACTTCCGGGACTACGCCGTGGACGTGCCAGAGCCAGGGAAGCGGATGAACGAGGCGACGAAGGTGCTGGGCACCTTCCTCCGGGACATCATCGAGCGGAACGAGACGAACTTCCGGATCTTCGGCCCCGACGAGACCGCCTCCAACCGCCTGTCGGCGGTCTTCGACGTAACCGGACGGACGTGGGAGGCGGAGCTCGAGCCGACTGACGAGGGCCTAAGCCATGACGGGCGAGTCATGGAGGTCCTGTCTGAGCATCTCTGCCAAGGGTGGCTCGAGGGTTACCTGCTGACCGGCCGCCACGGGCTCTTCAACTGCTACGAGGCTTTTATCCACATCGTGGACTCGATGTTCAACCAGCACGCAAAGTGGCTCAAGGTGACGCGCGGCATTCCCTGGCGGCGCCCGGTCTCGTCGTTGAACTACCTCTTGAGCTCACATGTCTGGCGTCAAGATCACAACGGCTTCTCGCACCAGGATCCCGGCTTCATCGACCATGTTGTGAACAAGAAGGCGGAAGTCATCCGGGTCTACCTGCCCCCCGACGCGAACACGCTGCTCTCGGTTGCCGACCACTGCCTTCGAAGCCGGCACTACGTCAACGTGATCGTCGCTGGGAAGCAGCCCACGCTCGACTTCCTCTCTATGAAGGAAGCGGTTCTTCACTGCACACGCGGGATCGGCATCTGGGAGTGGGCGTCGAACGACGAAGGAGGCGAGCCGGACGTGGTCCTCGCCTGCTGCGGCGATGTCCCGACGCTCGAGACGCTAGCGGCGGCGGCGATCCTGCGCGACCGCCTTCCCGATCTTGGCGTCCGCGTGGTCAATGTCGTCGACCTCATGCGGCTCCAGCCCGACAGCGAGCACCCGCACGGCCTCCCCGACCGGGACTTCGACTCCTTGTTTACGAAGGACAAGCCGGTCGTGTTCGCATACCACGGCTACCCGTGGCTGATCCACCGCCTCACCTACCGCCGCACTAACCACTCGAACCTCCACGTGCGGGGCTACAAGGAGGAGGGCACGACGACGACGCCCTTCGACATGGTGATGCTGAACGATCTGGACCGGTTCCACCTCGTGATCGACGTGATCGACCGGGTTCCCGGTCTTGCGGACTCATCCTCTCGGCTTCGCCAGGAGATGGATGACCGTCGCCTTCGCGCCCGTCTCTGGACGCGTGAGCACGGTGAGGACGACCCGGAGATCCGCGACTGGACCTGGCCGTACTGACGAGTCCATGACGGCCATCCTCGTCGTCAATGCGGGCTCGACGAGCCTCAAGCTCTCACGGGTCGGCCCAGGTGACTCGGCAGAGCCGATCGCCTCGCTCGACGCCGCTCCGTGCGACTTAGGCGCGGTCGCCCACCGGGTCGTGCACGGAGGCGAGCAATTCTGCGACCCCGTCCTGATCAATGACGCGGTGGAGCGCGAACTGGTCGCGCTGACGGAGCTCGCGCCCCTCCACAACGGCCCCGCACTCGACGGCATCCGAGCTGCTCGCGCAGCATTCCCGGACATCCCGCACGTGGCCGTCTTCGACACGGCGTTTCATGCGACGTTGCCGGCCGAGGCGCGGACGTACGCTGTGCCGGCGCGCTGGCGGGAGGAGTGGGGGATCCGCCGCTACGGCTTCCACGGGCTCTCGGTCCAGTGGGCGGCTGAGCGCGTTCCCGTCCCGCGCCTCGTCGTCTGCCATCTCGGCGGAGGTTGCTCGGTGACGGCAGTCCACGAGGGACGCTCGGTGGACACAACGATGGGCTTCAGTCCGCTCGAGGGGGTGCCGATGGCAACGCGCTCGGGCTCGATCGACGTCGAGATCGTCCTCCATCTACTGCGCCACGACCGCTTGTCGGTGGATGAAGTCGAGGAGGCGCTGGAGCACGAGTCAGGGCTACTTGGCCTGTCGGGGACGTTCACACGCATAGACGAGCTCGAGGCCTCCCAGGACCCCCGATCGAAGCTCGCGCTGAGCGTGTTCGCACATCGGATCGCCGGCGCGGTGGCCGCAATGGCGACGGCGCTGAACGGGCTCGATGCGCTCGTCTTCACGGCGGGAATCGGCGAAGGATCGCCTCGGGCACGGGCCGATGTCTGCGCTCGACTGGAGTTCCTCGGCGTCCAGCTCGACGCCGAGGCGAATGGTACGGGGATACCCGACGCGGACATTGGCACATCCGGCTCCCGGGTGCGCGTGGTGGTCGTGCGTGCGCGTGAGGACCTCATCGCGGCGCGCGTCGCCCGAGAGCTGCTCGCGCGTCGTGACGATCGTGGCCTGAGCTTGGCCGGGCCGTGGACGTCCCCGCTGCATGTCGTGCCGGTCGAGCGGGACGCTGGGTCGACGATTGGTCCGAGCAGGCGAGCGCCGCCCGGTTAGAGGCCAACAGCCGCGGCGAGCGCGCAGAGGGATCCGACCACGACGGCGGCCGCCGCCTAGGCGAGGCCTTGCGCCACGCGGCCATTGCGATACTCGCCCATTACGGTGCGGTCGCGGCCGATCCGGATCATTGCAATGAGGAGCGGTGGCAGCAAGACGGCGTTCAGCACTTGCGTGAGGACGAGGACTTCTAGCAATGGGATCCCCGGTACGAGGACGATGAACGCTCCTACGCCGACGACGAGCCCGTACGTTCCGTAGAAGAACGGCGCCTCTCGGAAAGAGTCGTCCAGTGCGCACTCTTGTCCGAACGCCTCGCTCACCGAGTATGCGGTCGAGAGCGGCAAGACCGCCGCCGCAAGCAGCGCCGCGCCGAGCAGGCCGGCGCCGAACAAGGTCGAAGCGAGGTTGCCGGCGAGGGGCTCGAGGGCCACGGCCGCGTCCCTCGCATCGTCGATCGGCCGGCCGGTCGCATGGAGTGTCGCCGCGCACGCGATCACGACGAACGCACCGATCACCCCGGTCATCGCCGCTCCGCCGAGCACGTCCACCCGCTCGGGTCCGAGCTGGCTTGTGTGCAACTTCTTGTCGACCGAGTATGACTGGATGAACGCGAGGCCCCACGGCGCGAGGGTCGTCCCGACCACGGCGGCGGTGATTACGAATGCCTCGCGGGTGGCGGGTACCGACGGGACCACCAGTCCTCGCCCGACGGAGCCCCAGTCGGGATGTGCGAGGAAGCCCGATACAACGTAGGTCGCGAAGACACTGCATACGAGCAAGAGGACGTGCTCGACCCGGTGGAAGCTGCCGCGCAGGACAAGGAGCGAAACGGCGACCGCCGCGACAGGCACGCTCGCATACCGGCTGACTCCGGCCAGCTCGAGGCTTGCGGCCACACCCGCGAACTCGGCCGCTGTCGTCCCGATGTTTGCGAGCAAGAGTCCGGCAATCACGCCGTTCGTCATGCGCCGGCTGTAGCGCAAGCGCACGAGCGTCATGAGCCCCTTCCCCGTCACGAGGCCCATGCGCATCGCTAGCTCGTGAAACACCATCAGCGCGGCGGTTGAGAGAACGAGGATCCAGAGCAGCTCGTAGCCGAAGCGCGCACCGAGGATCGAGTACGTCGTGATGCCGGCGGCGTCATCGTCGGAGAGGCCGGCAAGGAGCCCCGGCCCGAGAACCGCGAGTAGCGCCGGGAGCCCTAACGCCGCGGCGGCGCGGCCGAGCGGCGCCCAACCGTGGCGGCGGCGAAGACGCTTGACGAGAACGGAGAGCATTACCGACCGATGACCGCGTAGCCTGTAGCCAGGCGCCGTCCCGCCCACCGACGAGCGGTAGAAACCCGCAACCGCGCTTGGTGGCTCGTCCGATGCTCGGAAGCCGAATCTAGGCGATTGTCGTCGTGTCGATGACCGTCGGTGAACAACCTTCTCTGGATGGCCTTCGTCACCCTTTCGGTGGTCGCCTTCTTCGCCATCCTGTTCAACTGGCCGCTATCCGCGTCAGATCTTCGACTTCAACGTCGGGGTGATGCGTTGGACCTGGCTGTGGCTTTCTACGCAACGAGCACGCTTGGCACAGACCGCCCCGTACAGAGGGGTAGCACGTTGGGACGGCTTGCTCGCCCGATGAGGTCCCAGCCACTGCGGATTCCCCGCAACTGAATTCCGCGCCGGACCGGATGCCGCCCAGCCGAGCTAATACAAGGATGGAAACGGAGTCCGGCGAGCCACGCCGGCACGAAAGGAGACCGAGATGAAGAACATCGTTCTGGCATATGACGGATCCGAGCCGGCCAAGCGTGCGCTGGAGCGCACTGCCGAGCTCGCTAACGGCGCTGCCGTGACGGTCATCAGCGCGGTGCACATCCTCCCCGCGATGGGGCGAGCAGGAGCTGCAATCGACGAGGACGAGGTCGCGGAGCGAAAGCAGGAGCTAAAGGATGCCGCCGAGTACCTCCGCGGAAAGGGCGTTGAGCCCCAGACCGTCGAGGGGCGCGGCATCGATGCCGGCGACGTCATTGTCGAGGAGGCCCGGGAAACGGGCGCCGATCTCATCATCATCGGATCGAGTGGCAAGAACCTCGCCGAGCGGATCGTTCTCGGATCCGTCAGTTCGAAGGTCGTCCACGGATCACCCTGCGACGTCCTCGTCGTTCGCTAGAGGGCGCAACTGCGGGGCGCGCTATCCGACAGCGTGCCCTTCACGCGAGAGAAGGGAACTGTGAAATGTCGACGACAGACCAAAGAGAGATCGTCCTGGGCTTCGACGGGTCAGAGTGCGCTGAACGTGCTCTGGAGTGGGCGATTGACGAGGCAAAGCTCCGAGGTGCGCGGCTGCGTGTTGTAACGACCTGGCACGTACCCAGCCTTGTCTATGGAGCGCCGGGGTTCGCCCCTGTTGTGGCCGCTCCTCTCGATGAGGCGGCCAGAGATTGGGCCAACGGAGTCGCGAACGACGCCGCGGAAAGAGCCCGTGATCATGGACTGGAGGCGGAGTCGATCGCGCCGGAAGGCCAGGCGGCGGATGCGCTCATTGCCGCGTCGGAGAGAGGCAGCCTGCTCGTGGTCGGCTCACGGGGACACGGCGGCTTCGTCGGGCTTCTCCTGGGCTCCGTCGGTCAGCAGTGCGCCCACCACGCGGCGTGCCCTCTCGTGATCGTTCGGTAGAGCGCCGTCGAAACGACTGGAGTTGAACACATGACATTCATCTGGTTCGTCGTCTGGCTAGTCGCAAACACCATCGGCGACAACGAGGGGCTTTCCATCGACCCCGTGAACGTCTGGACAGGAGCCCTCATTCTCGCCGTCGCGCTCGACCTCGGTAGACAGCACGCTCCCGAATTCGGCAAGCCCGGCCCCCGGGCGGCGAAGTCAGTAAGCGAGAAGGTGGGGACGATCGCCACTCCGGCCACCCGTGGGCACGGATCGTAGGTGGAGTTTCCAGAAGGAGGGCCACATGTCCACAACTCCCACCACTGAGCGAGAACGGGCCAAGCCCGCTCGGCCGAAGCCGAGGCTGCCCGACCCACGGACGACCACTCGTATCGTCCCAAGTCCATCCGGACGAGCCCGGTTCTTGTAGGAGCTTGTGTGGAGCAACTGGAAGATCGCGGCATTCGTTGCCGCTTCTTTCGGCGGGTTGTCTGGGATCGCTATCGCGCTCGCGATGCCACGCGGGCCGGTGACCACGGCGCAAGCGCTTGCGCTCATGGGCACGGGTGTCCTGGTCGGACTTGCCGCCGGCTTCATCCTGAATTCGCGCTGGGCGATGCTGCTTGTTCCAGCCGTCCACGTTGGGATGTTCGAGCTGGGACGGCTCGCCGAGCAGGGGCCGACGGTGGACGGACTTCATCTGGACACCACATTTGGGATTCTCGGCGTTCTCGTCAGCCGTGGCTTCTACGGTCTCGCGGGCTTGCTGCCCATGCTCGTCGCCGCTGCCTACGGGGCTGCAATGGCCCGACGGCTCAATGGCATCGCTTCAAGACGCGTTGGCCTTCTGCGGCGGATCGGCGTCTACGCCCGGCGTGGTCTTACCGGGCTCGCCCTGTCGGCATTCTCGGTCTCGCCGTACTGATCGCGAGGCCGGCGAGCGCACCACCAATCCGTGACGTGAGCGGGAACGCCGTCCCTGGCAGCATCTCCTCACTCGAGAAAGTGAAGATCGGTGGAGTCGATCAGTGGATCGAGATCCGTGCCTGGAGCGCCGACAAGCCAGTACTGCTCAGCATTCCCGGGGGTCCCGGGCAGAGCGATCTGGCGGTGTCACGTCCTAGTCTGGGCGAGCTGGCGAAAGACTTCGTCGTCGTCAGCTGGGACCAGCGGGGCATCGGCAAGTCGTACTCGTCCTTCGATCCAGCGACGATCACCACCGAGCGAGCCGTCGCCGACGCGATCGAGCTCACCAACTACCTTCGCAATCGCTTCGACGAGCGCAAGATTTACCTCTTCGGCGAGTCGGGCGGAAGCGTGATCGGCGTTCTCGCCGTCCAGCAGCATCCTGAGCTCTACCACGCCTGGATCGGAAGCGGCCAGATGGTAAACGTCCGTGAGACCGATCGCCGTATCTACGACGACCTGCTCGCCTATGCAGCGCGAACCGGCGACACGAAGATCGCCGACAAGCTGCACGGGTACGGGCCACCCCCGTACGCCGACGTTTGGGCATACGGGTACGTCATGGCCCAGTACGAGAAGCTCGAAGGTGACTACGACCCTCCCACCATCTACACCGACGCATACGAGAAGGCGGGCGTCGGCTTCTTTGGCGTGATGGGAAGCGAATACACCCTCGTCGACAAGATGAACATCTTCCGAGGCCTGATCGACGGGTTCGGCGTCCTCTACCCGCAGTGGCAGAGGATCGACTTCCGCGGTACGGCGAATCGGCTCCAGGTTCCGGTCTACATCTTCACCGGCGAGCATGAGCTCGCCGCCCGGCGTGATCTTGCGCTTGAGTGGTTCCATGGCCTTCAGGCACCGACGAAGCGGCTGTACCAGTACAGCGACGGGGGCCACGCCACGGCGTTCGAGCACTTTCGCGACTTCCACCGCATCATGATGAAGACAGTCGTGCCCGAGACGTACCCCAACTAAGCCACGCCATGGTGCTGCTAGAGAGGCAGGCGCTTCGTCGCGCAAACGGTCGGGGCTCGGCTGCGGCACGTGATCATCGAAGTACGTCATCCGTCACTCGTTTGAGGGTCTGCTCGAGTTCCTGCTCGTCGAGTTGAACGAAATAATCCGCTGCTAGCGGATATCGATAGTTGGCCGGGTCTGGCGCTAGCCTTCTCCTCATGACATCGTGTGCGCCGCGCGAGAAACCCGAACGCCGAAACAGTGCGCTTTGGCTCGATCCGGTAGCTGTGGGAGAATAGGCACACTGCGACGAAGGAAGGACCAGTTGGACGTCCTGCCCGTTCACCGACGAGTCGAGCGCACGATTCGCGAGTGCCGCGCGCTCGGCATCAAGCCTGACTCGCGAACCGTCGCCGAGATCATGATCGACGATGATGTGACGGCCGGAAAGTACGAGGACAGCTCGCCTGCGTTTGTGGCGGCGTTCCTCGAGTATGAGAACGCTGCGGCCCGTGCCCTAACCCGACTCACGGTCGTGCCTGCCGCTTCGGACCGAAAGTCGGCCTGAAGAGCTAGCCGGCGGCTCTCCTACGCCACTCGATATCGGCGAGTGCGCCGAGCCTGGCGGAAACGCCGGAAACGCCGCTCCTGTGCGTCGTAGACGGAAACGCGTGCGGGCAATGGGGCCCGTCGTGAGCGATGCGTCGGCACCAAACCGCGACCGCAGAGAACGTCATGCGCTGCGTTGGGAGCTCGGGTGGAGCAGAGCGAAATGCGCCGCCTCAGTCCGGTTCGCCACCCCGAGCTTCCGATAGATGTTGGACAGATGGAACTTGACCGTCTGTTCGGTGACCCAGAGCATCCTCGCCAGCTGTGCGTTCGAGTACCCCTTTGAGACGAGCTCGAGAATCTCCGCCTCGCGACGGGTCAGCTCCGTCGAACGGTCCGATTGTCGGCCGAGCCGCCGGCTGTGCCGAGGCCCGTTTGCAACGAAGATGGAGCTATGGAACACCTGGCGTACTGCTGACACCACGTCGCCGGGATCGGCGGCTTTGGACACGAAGACCGCCGCGCCGGATGACAGCGCTTCTTCGACTGACGAAGGATCATCGTACCCCGAGACAACGACCGCCCTTACATCCGGGTGACGCCTCAGTGCCTCGCGGACGCACGCGGCACCCGAGGCTCCTTCACTTAGCCGAAGATCGCTGACGAACAGATCGGCCTTCGTCTCATCGAGGAGAGTCAGAGCCTCATTTACGGTCGAGGTCTTGCCGACGACGGTGACTGAGGCCTCTTCGAGGATCGATTCGAGCGCGCTCAGCCAGAGCGGGTGATCGTCGAGAATGACGGCCGTGCGTCGCTCGTTCCGCGTCACGAGCCTACTTTTCCGCCGCAGGTTGGGGTCCCATCCTAGCTCTTAGCCCTGGTTTCTCTTTGTAAATAAATTTGTTGCATCCACAACCTGTGAGTCATGGCGCTTGCGTGACAGATTTGAGATGCGCCCAACTTCTCGCTGGGGAGGTCGGGTTGGCCGCCGACTACGGAGGCGGCCGCCGTTTATGACGACCCACTAGTGAACGATGTCCGCCCGGACGCCGGGGTGGAGGGAGCACCAGTCGCGGAGCGTTTGGACAATGGTGAGTCGATCGGCAGCTTCATCGACCTGATCGCTCAGCGGACGCACGACGCGCACCTCGACCATGTCCGGGGCGAGCCGGTGGCTTGCCACGTCGAGCCGCTCGAGGAACGCCACCAGGTCGGGGAGGAGCTGCATTTGATCGATCTGGATCTTCATGTTCGAGCCTTTCGGTTGCCCGTGTCGAAAACGTTAGGCCTGCACAGGCCGAATCCTCCCGTTCGATAAAACGTGCACATGGAGATCCGTCTCGCGGTCGAGGCAGACCTGCCTGCTGCTCACGCGGTTTTTCGGCGTTCCATCGAGGATCTCTACGAGCGTCACAGATTCGAGCCTCCCAGGCCGCCGCAGGACGTGTTCGTCCGTCAGCATGCGCACCTGCTCGAGCACAATGCCGACCGCTTCTGGGTGGCGGCCGCCGAGGGGCGATTGGTCGGCTTCTCGGCCGCGCTCGTACGCGAGGACGTGTGGTTCCTCTCTGCGCTCTTCGTCTCCCCAGAGCAGCAGGCACGGGGGGTCGGGAAGGAGCTGCTGGCGCGCGTTTGGCAGTGCAGCTCTAAGGTACGACGTCGGATCACGATCGTGGATGCGATCCAGCCGGCCTCGACCGGGCTCTACTCACGCGCCGGATTGCTTCCCGTCACTCCGCTCATGAACCTCGCCGGCGAGCCGAAAACCCGGCGGAGCCACGGCCTCGAACCCGGGCCGCTCGACGAGGTAGCCCTGTCCGCGCTGGACCGAGCCGCATACGGCTTCGACCGCGCACCCGATCACGCGTTCTGGCGGGCGGAGGCGCGCGGGACGCTCTGGAAAGCCGCGGGCGAGGCAGTGGCCTACTCGTATCGCTGGCCGGGCGGACGCCTCGGACCCGTCGCAGGACGAACGCCTGCGGCCTGCGGTCAAGCTCTCGAGGCGGAACTGGAGCGTGCCGAGGGACGCTTCGTGAGCCTTGTCGTGCCCGCCTCCGCCCGCCCCGCGCTTTCGACCGCACTTGCTGCGGGCCTCCGGTACAGCGACCCGCCGGCGCTCATCCTCTCGACGGACAGGGCGGGTCCCGGCGCGGTCATTCCGCACGGGTACTCGCTCTTCTGACTTTGGCGTCCGGCCTCCACTGGACACTACGCGGATGGCCGCGCCCGAAGAGCGGGTCGTCTCGTTTCGCCCACGGACGATCCTGGTCGTGCTCGGGGTCACGCTGCTCGTCTTCGTGGCAATGGCGCTCGTCTACTTCGCCTTCCGGGTCATCACCTGGGTTCTCATCGCCGCGTTCCTCGCCGCCGCGCTCAACCCCGCTGTGGAATTCTTCGAGCGGCGAGGGGTCGGGCGAGGATTGTCATCGGGGATCGTCTTCTTGGTCGCCCTCCTCTCGGTCAGCGGGCTCGGCTTCCTTCTCATTCCACCGCTCGTCGACCAGGTGCGCGAGTTCATCGATGCTCTGCCGGCAATCGTCGCGGACCTGACAGCGGGTCGAGGTCCCCTCGGTTTTCTCGAGCGCGACTATCAGGTAGTCGAGCGGCTTCGGGAGGCGATCGACAAAGCGGGCACGGGCGGCGTCACGGGCCTGACGGGCCCTGCTATCGAGATCCTCACGCGCATCCTGACCGGACTGGTCGGAGCCCTGACGATCGCTTTCCTGACCTTTTTCATGCTCCTCGAGGGCCCTCATACGGTGGATCACTTCCTGGGGCTCCTGCCGGAGCGCGTGCGCCCTCGCTGGGAGCGGGTCAGCGGCAACATCTACCGGACGATCGGTGGCTACGTGTCCGGGAACCTCCTCATAAGCCTCATCGCCGGCGTCGTAACCACAATCGTTCTCCTGGCGGTCGGTTCGAGCTACGCAATCGCCCTCGGCCTCGTGGTCGCAGTCCTGGACCTGATCCCACTCGCTGGCGCAACGCTCGCCGCGATAATCGTGTCCGCCGTGATCTTCGTCGAGCAGGGCATCCTGCGGGGGATCATCGTCGTAGTCTTCTTCGTCCTCTACCAGCAGCTCGAAAACCACGTGCTACAGCCCGTTATCTACGGGCGGACCGTGCAGCTCTCCCCGCTTGCCGTTCTGGTGGCGGTACTGATCGGTGCAGAGCTCGCCGGAATCCTCGGGGCCCTGATGGCGATCCCTGTGGCCGGCTCGATCCAGGCGATCATCAGGGAGCTTTTGCTCGCGCACAGGGAAAGATTGATAGAGACGCCGCCGGGTGCTGAGCTCCCGGCTCCGAACGACTCCGGCTAGTCGAACGACTCGATGCCAGAGACTCGGTCGAGCAAGCGGTCGTGGCGCGGCAGACGGTCGAAGCCGGCACCGCCGTTTACGTGGTCGTGCGTCCCGTCGTAGCTCTGGAGGACGTCATTCCCGGCGCCTCCGAGGAGGATGTCCTGGCCGGCGTCACCCTGGATGACATCAGCTCCGCCACCGCCACGAATGATGTCGGCGCCGGAGTTTCCCGCCAAGATATCCGCGCCCCCGAAGCCGCAGATCACGTCGGCCCTGGGCGTGCCTCGAATCATGTCGCGCCCTGCGGTACCGACGATCGTGCAGGGCTTCGACCAGACATTGACAGGCGTGTGGCCCTGGGCAACCACGGGGAGGACCGCGATCATGAGTGCGGTTGCCATGAACGTGAGTCCGGCGAGCAAAAATCGGAGTGAGATGTTGGCCTCCTGAAGCACGACTGCCGCAGCCGACCCTCTCATCGTGGATCGCCTGCGCGCAGTCGGAAATCCCCCGAAGGGGTGCGCGCGTTTGCGGGCGCGGAGGAGGGGAAGGACGATGCCGTGTGGATCCGGCGCATCATCCTCATGTGGCTCGCCAAGCGGGCCTGGCGGCTCTTCCAGCGGACGCGTGCCCGCCGCGCAGCGCGCGCTAGCGCGAAAGCCTAAAGCCCGGCGATCTAGCCGTCCTCAGCCATAGGCCAGTACCGGGACGCTTTCAGGATCAGAGTGACGAACGTGAGGTGCGCGTCGCCGCCCGCTCCGGTCACCTCCCGTGGTTCATCCCGGCCGCCTTCCTGCCCGGCGGCGTGCTTCCGTTCGGAAGTGTCAACGGGCAAGTTCCTTTCGTCGCTGGAACCGAGGCCGCGAGCGGAGCTGCTGTCGTCTTCTTCTCGACCACGGGCCGCGCGCCCGAGGCCTCCGAGCCGCCGAGCAACCGGCAAGGATCAGGGCCGGAGTGGCCACGAGTAGGACTCGAGCGGTCGTGCCCGGTCTACACCGAGTGCGAGTTCTTCGTTCCAGCCGCGCACTCCTCGAACAGGGCCGTGCAGATCGTCGAAGGGCGTTTTTGAGCGCGCCTGGCAGGATTCGAACCTGCGACCCGCGGATTAGAAGTCCGCTGCTCTGTCCTCTGAGCTACAGGCGCCCTGGCGGAACCTAGCACTCCGCCTGAAGGTGGATCGGTGATCGGAGGCGTGGTACTTGGCGATCGATCATCTAGGATTGCTCCCGGCGCGGTGGTCGTAGCTCAGTTGGTAGAGCCCCGGGTTGTGGTCCCGGCTGTCGCGGGTTCGAGTCCCGTCGGCCACCCTCGCAGCTCGGCCGAGTCGGTCCCTCTAGGCCGGAATCGGCCTGCCCCGTAGCTGCCGAACCTGCAGGGCACGGGCGACGTCGGTCACAGAGAGGAGCCCGACGAGCCTATCTCCGTCGAGGACGAGTGCTCTGTTGACATCGCTACTCGCAAGCTCCGCGGCGGCATCGATGAGATCGTCGGTCTCCCCGACCACGGGGACGCGGTCGCGCGGAATCATGCAGTCCCGGACTAGCCGGGTGTCCCACTCGCGGCGTGGAACCTCGGCCACGCAGCGGAACGGGAGGAGTCCGACGGCGCGGCCGTCCTCGACGACGGGATACGTCGTGTAGCGCCGTTGTGACACGAGCTCGTCCATGAAGTCACCGAGCGTCATGTCCGGTTTGGCGGTCACCGGGTCACGCACCATGAGGTTCCGGACGCGGAGGCCGGCGAGCGCCTGGCGGGCCAGCAGGTACCGGTCTTCGGCGCCCGCGGCCTGGAGGAGGAACCAGCCGATGAAGGCTAGCCACGCGCCGCTGAAGGCGCCCTGGAAGAAGAGGAAGGCGAGACCCACGGCGATGAAGAGGTAGCCGAAGGCGCGTCCCACCCGGGCCGCGATCCGCGTCGCCCATGCGAAGTCGTGCCGAGCCGCCCACAAGACCGATCGAAGCACTCGGCCCCCGTCGAGCGGAAGCGCGGGGAGGAGGTTGAAGACGAGGAGCGTCAGGTTGATGTAGCCGAGCCAGGCGGCGGCCGCGTCCACCGCCTCCGGTGCTCGCGCGAGCCAGGCGAAGAGTACGAAGAGACAGCCGAGCGCAAGAGAGACGACCGGCCCGGCGATCGCGATTCGAAACTCGGCGCCCGCGCTCGGAAACATGCCCTTGAACCGCGCTACACCTCCGAAGAGCCAGAGCGTGATGCCCTCGATCTCCATTCCCTCTCGGCGTGCGACGAGCGCGTGGCCGTACTCGTGCATGAGAAGCGAGACGAAGAAGAGGAGCGCCGCGGCGATGGCCATGCCGAGGTACGTGCCATCGGAGAGCCCTTCGTTCATGCGCGGGAAAATCGACTCGGAGAGGGTCCAGACGATCAGCGCGAAGACGACGATCCAGCTCCAGTTCACGCCGACCCGGATCCCGGCAATGCGGCCGAGCGTGATGCTGTCGTTCATTGGACCTAACGGGCTTTCCGCGCGGCCTTCACGGCCGTGCGGGCATGCTTGGCCAGGGTAGGCCCGTGTTTCTGGGCGGTCTTCGCCGCGCCCTTGAGAACCTTCTGCCGTTGCTCGGGCGGAAGCTGCTTCCAGCCTTGCCTGGCAAGCACGAGGAGCTTGACGTACGCCGGCACACGATCTCCCTTCTGGAGTGACGCGATTGGAGCCATAGTAGGGTGCCGCACATGCCGCGCGTCTCCTTCCTCTGCGCACTCCTGACCGCGATACTGCTCCCCGCCTGCGGTGGGGCCAATGGCGGCGACGCACTCTCGAAGCAGGAGTACCAAGACCGGCTGGACACGACGCGCACTGAGCTCAGCACCTCCTTCGAGGCGCTCGGGACGCAGCTCGAGGGTGCTCTGAAGGGCTCGAGCTCCCTGGACGACGCTGCGAGCGAGGTGGATTCGATCCAGGAAAAGCTTCGGGCGCAGGCCGACGAGCTCGAGGGCCTGACCCCACCCGACGACGCCACCGAGGCAAACGACAAGTTGGCAAGCGGCATGCAGGAGCTGGCCGATGACCTCGATGCCTTCAAGTCGGCGCTCGAGTCAGGCGACCTCGGCAAGATCCAGGCGGAGGCAAACAAGATCGAGACGTTCACCTCGGGGAAGAAGCTGCAGCAGGCCGGCGACGAGCTCGAAGCCGCCGGCTACAAGTTCAGCGAGTAGTTCCGCCAGCGAAATCCGATCGGGTCTCCAGCCGGCTCGAGCGGGCTCGTGGGGAGCCCGGCGGCGGGCTGGGGATCGTTGTATCCGTTCGGAGCGATGTCGTTCGGGCCGTCTGGATGGAAGATCGACGCCAGGTACTGGAGCTGCCCGCGTCCGGGGCCGAGCTCGAACTGGCCGCCCCCGTAGAGGCCGATGCCCCGTTCGGCGCAGAAATCGTAGGTCTCGAACAGCGTGCTCACCGGGCCGAATCGGGACGGCTTGATATTGATCGTCCGAGGCGGGTACGGGAGGGCCTCGATATCCCCGGGCGAGTGGATGGGCGCATCCCACGTGAACCGGTGGCGATGGGGCTCGAGCACCCGGTCGGTCTCCTCGGTCAGCTCAGGATCCTCGATCCAGGCGTCGGGAAGGCCTTCGGCGACACGGGCATAGAGAGCGGGGTCGGCGCGCTGGTCGACGGGGGTGCCTTTGTAGAACCCCTTCAGGTCGACGGAGTCGACCGCATCCGTCCCCGCCAGCTCCGCAACGAGCTCATCTCCCCAGGAGCTCGTCGGGTCGAGCTTGAACCTCAGCGCCGGATAGAGATCGAGCCAGCTGCGAACCGGCACCATCGACGCGGGCTCTCCGAGGCGCATCGAGACCACGAAGGTCACCGGGCGAGGTTCCCGCCCGACGACCTCTGCGAGCGAGCGGTCGGCTTGCCGCAGCGCCAGGTCGAGCGCGGCGCTTTCGAACGCCCACCGACGGTAGTTGCGGTAGACGTCCGCGCTGGGAGGCTCCGGGAACAGGTCGAGCTCGCCGAGGAGCTTGGAGAACGAAGCCAACGTCCACGAGCCCGCCAGGGGCTGGACGGGGCCGGCCTCCTGGAGGCGGCCCTGGTCGTCTCCATCGTAGGTCACGTCCTCGCCGATCCCCTCACGTCCCCCTCCCTGGAGCCGGACGACCGTCGTCCGTCTCGTGAAGTCGGTCGAGATGTCCCGAGCGAGCCCCTCGAGCGCGTAGCTCTCCACCTCGAGCGGCAGGCCGGAAACCGTGTCGTAGAGCGGCATTTTCGGCGCCAGCCTACCCGTTTAGGCACGTATGTCCCGGGTAGAGGACGAGGACAAGCCAAACGAAGGGGTCTACATGCCTACCATCGAGCAATCAATAGAGGTCAACGTCCCGGTACGCATCGCGTACAACCAGTGGACGCAGTTCGAGGAGTTTCCCGAGTTCATGGAGGGCGTCGAGTACATCCACCAGATCGACGACACCCACCTTCGCTGGAAGGCGGAGATCGCCGGGAAGTCCGAGGAGTGGGAAGCCGAGATCACCGAGCAGGTTCCGGACCAGCGCATCGCCTGGAAGGCGACGGGCGGCAAGGGAATCAGCGGCGTCGTCACCTTCCACCGAGTCGACGACGCGAAGACTCGGATCATGGTCCAGATGGACTGGGAAGCCGAGGGCATCGTCGAGAGGGCCGGGAGTGCTATCGGCCTCGACGATCGGCGCGTGAAGAGCGATCTCGAGCGCTTCAAGAAGCTGATCGAGAGCCGCGGCCAGGAGTCGCGTGCCTGGCGCGGTGAGGTCGAGCAGACCTCCGTGCGCTAACGCGCGCTCCGAGCGGCTCGTCCAGAGGGGCGGCGCTACCGCGTCGCCCCTTGCCTTACCTGGGCTTTCAGGCCGGGGCGAGCTCGTCGAATGCCTGCTCAAAGACCTCGTCGGGTTGCGCCCCGAGCACGATCAAGCGGCCGTCGAGGAGGAAGGCGGGGATCGCGTTGATTCCGATCGCCTGCGCCTCGGCGGTCGCGCGTGCGACATCATCCCCGTGCAGGTCGGCGGTGATCGCAGCCTCTGCGCCGTCGAGCCGAAGCTCTGTCGCAAGCGTGCGGAGCACCTCTGGGTCGCCGATGTCCTGGCCCTCTTCCCAGTACGCCTGCATCAGCCGGTCGTGCGTGGGGGCGTGCTTACCCCGCGCTCGTGCCAGCTCGGTCAGGCGGAGAGCCGCGCTCGAGTTCGGCACCACCTCGGGCGGCGGGTTGTACAGGAGACCCTCCCGCTCGAACGCCGACTTGAGGCGCTCATGGAAGCTCCCGCCGTAGCGCCGGTTGAGCTCGGCTCGAGAAATGCCCTCGCGCGGGTACTCGGGGTGGAGGTCGAAGGGCAGCCAGTCGATCTGAGCGCCGAACCGGCGCTCGAGCCGCTCAGCCGTGCGCTGGCCGAGGCGGCAGAAGGGTCAGATGTAGTCCGACCAGATGACGATCTCGTGCTCCGCCACGAAGCCAGATTAGCCGCGAAGCGGTTCTAGCCGGCGTGGCCCGAGCGGTGCCGCCTCGCACGTTTCTCGGGCGGTGCTTCGGCAGCCGCCTTGCGACGCAGATCGGCCTTCTCGCCGAAGGCATGGTCGCACGGCCCGAGCCCCAACTTGCTCGGGATGACAACCCGAGTCGTTGGCGGGGCGTCCTTCATGTAGTCACAGTCTAGTTACTTCTTGCACGAATGGTGGCTCCAATCCGTTTAAATCACAGAGGGGGCCTCCGGGAGGAGTCGAACCTCCGGTTCCGGTGGCCCGCCGGCTCCAAAGAGACGAAGCGCAGCTCCTACCAATTCGACGCGGGCGCCGGCTTAGAGAAAGGCGACCTCCCGACCAAGAGGAGGCCGCCCGCGCCGCCAGCATGTTCGTCGTCGACAGACCCGGACATCCCTCGATCGAGGGATGTCACTAGCCCACAGCCTGTGGATAGTGATATCCACAAGGAGAAATGCGACTCGGGGACCTCCTTTCCACACAGATATGTGAAAGGATGGGGGTTCTTCAATCTGCGGCTAAAGGCGGGAGTACAACCCCATGATGACCCTCGACGAGCGGCGCTCGGGGCTCATTCTTGATGATCACCCTTTGTGGCTCGAGGCCCTCGAGCCGCTGCTGCGTGAAGTCGGGATTGATGTCGTCGCCCGAGCCTCGACCGCGGAAGAGGCTCTCGGGCTGCTTGCGCAACATAAACCTGATCTCTTCGTTGCAGATCTCCATCTCAACGGAGGCGTGGGCGGGGCTGCATGCGTACGCGAGGCATTGCGTCGGTTCCCCGCGCTCAACGTCATCGTCCTCTCGGGCTACGACGATCCGGGCTCGATCGAAGATGCCCTCTCAGCAGGGGCTGCGGCTTTCGTATCCAAGTCGGCCCTTCCCGAGGACCTCGGCTCCGCGGTGCGGCAAGTCTTCACTCACTCGGTCTTTCTTGCGAACCAGCACCCACGGCGGGCTCATCGCCCGAGCCGCCAGTCCGACCGGCTACCGGGACTCACGCGGCGCGAAGCGGAGGTGCTCGAACTCGTCGCTGAGGGCTACTCGAACGGACGGGTCGCGGTCATGCTCTGGGTGACCGAGCAGACGGTCAAATTTCACCTGTCGAACATCTACCGAAAGCTCGGTGTCGCCAACCGCACCGAAGCGACACACTGGGCGCTCGTGCACGAGTTCGGGAGGCGCGCCGAGAACGAGGCGGCCGCTTCCGGGGGCTCTGGGTAGTTTGCCGGGGGTCTGCGGCAATGGGTGAGGCCAGGTGGTCGGTGCCGCTGTCGGACGTGCTCGTCGATGACGAGCTCGTCGAGGCAGCGGGAAGCGCCGTGCGGTCGGGATGGTGGAGCATGGGGCCGCGAGTCGACGAGTTCGAGCGGGCCTTCGCCGAGTTTTCCGGCGCGCGGCATGCGTTCGCCGTCTCGAGCGGAACAGCGGCCCTCCACCTCGCGCTCGTCGCTTGCGGCTGCGGACCAGGCGACGAAGTCGTCCTCCCCTCGCTCAACTTCGTCGCCGCTGCGAACTCAATCGTCCACACTGGTGCAACCCCGGTCTTCTGCGACATTCGGGGTGCGGATGACCTCAACCTCGATCCAGAAGATCTCGAGTCGGCGGTCACGTCGCGGACGAAGGCGCTCCTCGTCCTCCACTACGGAGGCCACCCCTGCGACATGGCGCGCATCCTGGAGATTGCACGGGCCCGGGGCCTCGCGGTCATCGAGGACGCGGCTCACGCTCCGGGGGCTACGTGGCACGGGCGCGCGTGCGGGACGCTCGGCGACATCGGTTGCTTCAGCTTCTTTTCGAACAAGAACCTTGCGATGGGAGAAGGTGGCGCGGTCGTAACCGACGACGATGAGCTGGCCGATCGTGTCAGGCTCCTTCGCTCTCACGGCATGACGACGCTCACCTGGGATCGGCACCGGGGTCATGCTCACACGTACGACGTCGTCGCGCAGGGTTTCAACTACCGCTTGGATGAACTGCGAGCGGCAATAGGGCTCGTCCAGCTCCGGCGCCTGCCCGCAGCGAACCTCGCGCGTGCCGTTCATGTCGCGCGGTACCGCTCCCTGCTCCATGGCCCGGAAGGACTCATCATGCCCTTCGCGGACGGGTCCGAGAGTTCGTCCTCCAACCACCTTGCAGTTGCCATCCTCCCGCCGGGAACGCCGCGCGATGCTGTTCGCGAAGCCCTGAGGGAGAACGGCGTCCAGACGAGTGTTCACTATCCCCCGATTCACGGCTTCTCCTGTTACAGGGAGGCGGCAGCGAGTCGGCCGCTGCCGTGCACGGAAGACGTCGCTGAACGGCTCATCACCCTCCCACTCTTCCCGCACATGACCGAAGATCAAGTCGACCTGGTCGCGGCTGAGCTGCTCGGGGCGCTGGCCGTACAGAATGGCGCTAGTCGGAAGGAGAGGCTTGGAGAGACCTACCAGGCCGAAGAAGTCCCGGCCGGTCTGGTGGCCTCCACGCCCGAAAACCTAGCCGGATGACGAGTTTTAGAGTGGGCGACTGCCGCCTAGAATCGTCTGGATGGCATGTCCACGGCATGCCGCTCGGGCGGGAACCGGGACAGTTCGACGATGGGAGGTCAAGTGCCGGCTAACTGGGAGCACCTACCGGGCTCCTTGGACATTGCGCTAAAGCGGGTGCTCGACATTGTTGGAGCCGCAGTTGCGCTCGTCGTACTCGCCCCGCTTCTCCTTGGGTTGGCGATCGCAGTCAAGCTGGAGAGTCGCGGGCCGGTTTTCTACCGGTGCCGTCGAGTCGGTTTCCGCGGTCGCGAGCTGCACATTCTCAAGTTCCGCAAGATGCATAAGGACGCGAGCGGACCTGCCTTGACGGTCAGCAACGACGAGAGGCTTACTCGGCTGGGTCGCGTCTTCGCGAAAGCCAAGCTCGACGAGCTGCCCCAGCTCTGGAACGTTCTCAAGGGCGAGATGAGCCTCGTTGGCCCACGTCCTGAGGACCCGAGCTTCGTTGAGCTTCGTCCCGAGGACTTCAAAGTCATCCTTGCAGTGAAGCCGGGCATCGTAGGACTCTGCCAGCTCGCGTTCGCGAAGGAGGACGAGCTGCTCAACCCCGTGAACCGGCTCGGGGATTACCTCGAGCGCTTCCTTCCTCAGAAGATCGCGCTGGACCGCCTGTACGTTTCACGGCGAACCGTCTGGGTGGATCTGAGAATCCTCGCCTGGACCGCCGCCGTCGTGCTCCTACGCCGCGAAGTGGCGGTGAACCGCCAAACAACCAAGCTCACGCTGCGCAAGCGTCCGTCGGCACTCGAGCTCGGTGTGGCTCCGTTGGCCGCTGAACCACGGAACTGAACGAAGTCGCCGGTCGTCTCGCAGCTGCGGGGCCCGCTGGAGACATTCCCCGAACTCAGCCGGTTCCCCTGTCGCCGTGGGGCACGACGGTGGAACTCGTTTCGCGTAGACGTCGGGTCCCTTGGCGCGACGAGCGAGACCTCCTCGGTTCGCCGTGGACTACGAGGCGAACTCGCCCCAGACACCGTCACCATACCCCGGCACCTGCTGTCTCGAGCCAGCCGCTTTAGTTTCGATAGACGGCGTCGTACGGGTCGCCGAGGAGCCCGCTGCGGACAAGCGCCAGAACCTCGTCGATCCCCTTTTCGACCGACCGCTCGGCCTTGAACCCGACGCGCTCCGCAAACTTCTCGAAACTGACGCGGTAGTCGCGAGGATCCTCGTCTCGGTGAACGAAGTCGACCCTTCCCTTCGGAAACCGCTCGCGGAGAATCTCGACCAGATCGAGTTTACGGTAGTTCTCGCGGGTGTCCCCGACGTTGAAGACCTCGCCGGCGACCAGCTCGGTGGGCGATTCAAGAACCCGAGCGATTGCCGAGGCGGCATCCCGGACGTGGACGTAGGGGCGCCAGAACTGCTCGCCGAAAACGATGAGCTTTGCTTGGATTGCGAGATCGCGAGTAAATTCGTTTACCGTCAGGTCGAAGCGCATTCGTGGTGAGGTGCCGTAAACGGTGGCGAGCCGCAGACAGGTTGTTGCCAGCCCGCGGCGACGCAGCACCTCGCGCTCGGCTCCGACCTTCGTCTCCGCGTAGAGCGAAACCGGGCTGAGCTCGACGTCCTCGTTGGCGAGATCGCCGTTGGCCATCCGCCCGTAGTTGCTGCAGGTCGAGGCGAAGACGAAGCGCTCGACGCCGAACCGCTCCGCGTCTCGGAGCAGCGCCTTCGTGGCGCCCAGGTTGACCTCGCTTGCGAGTTCGGGCTGGCGCGCGCAGGCAGGATCGCCGACGATAGCGGCGAGATGCACGACCGCCGAGATACCCTCGAGGGCCCGCTTGCGGGTCTTAGCGTCGCGGACGTCGCCCTTGACGAATTCGAACCTTGGGTTCCCCCACGATTGCAGCAGCGAGGGCACGCTTCCGTGCAGCAGAGCGTCGAGGACACGCACGCGATAGCCCTGCTCGAGCAGCTCGTCGACGACGATCGACCCGACGTAGCCAGCCCCTCCGGTAACCAGAACCTGTCTCTGTCCGGCCACGTGGGTCAGGAAGACCAGCTCCGGCCGATCGGGCTAGGGCAGTGGTCCCGGCGACCGACTCCCCGGGGCGGATGAGCGCTTCTCGTGCGCATGGACACTTCGCCGATCTCGTTGTCGTCGGAGCGGGCATCCTCGGCCTCGCCGTGGCTCGCGAGTCGCTGCTCCGGCACCCGGGCCTGCGCGTGCTCGTGCTGGAGAAGGAGGAGCAGATCGCGACTCACCAGACCGGGCACAATAGCGGCGTCATCCATGCAGGCATCTACTACGCGCCCGGGTCGCTCAAGGCACGGCTTTGCGTGGAGGGCAGCCGCGAGATCTATGCCTACTGCGACGAGAAGAACATCCCGTACGAACGGTGTGGCAAGCTCGTCGTCGCGACGGACGAAACCGAGCTGCCTCGTCTCGAAGAGCTGCACCGGCGGGCGAGCGCGAACGGAGTCCCCGGGGTCAAAATCGTTGACGCCGCTGAGCTTTCGGAGCTCGAGCCGAACGCGGCCGGCCTGCGCGCTGTCCACTCGCCGGCCACCGGGATCGTCGACTTCGGCCAGGTCGCGCGGGCGTTCGCGCAGGACGTGGCCGACATGGGGGGCGAGATCTGTACGAGGGCGGGAGTCATTGGAATCGAGGCGACTGCGCGGGGCGTCGAGCTCAGGACGGCGAGGCGTCGGTTCAACGCCAGCACCGCCATCACCTGTGGGGGGCTCTACTCCGACCACCTGGCAAGGTTGACCGGCGCGCCGCCAACGCCGAAGATCGTGCCTTTCCGAGGCAGGTATTACTCGCTGCGTCCGAGTGCACGGGACCTGGTGCGTGGTCTCGTCTACCCCGTGCCGGACCCCGCTTTCCCGTTTCTCGGCGTGCACCTCACGAAGCGCATCACGGGGGAGGTTTGGGCCGGGCCGAACGCCGTCCTCGCGCTCGCCCGGGAGGGCTACCGCGCGCGTGACCTGAACCCTCGTGAGCTCTGGGAGACGCTCTCCTATTCCGGCTTTCGCGCGCTTGTCGTCAAGTACTGGCGGGTCGGCCTGTCGGAGATACGCGGCGACGTCTCGAAGCGGGCTTTCGCCCGCGCGCTGCAGCGGCTCGTGCCGGCGGTCCGAGCTGCTGACCTCCTCGAACCGCGCGCCGGCGTTCGCGCGCAGGCACTCTCGGAAGACGGAGTCCTCCTCGACGACTTCTGGTTCGATCACGCCGAGAACGTGATCCACGTTCGCAACGCACCCTCGCCTGGGGCGACCTCGAGCCTGGCGCTCGCGCGGGAGGTCGTCGGGGTTGCCGAGCGAGCGATCTCGACCGGATAGCCACCGGCTCGGCTCACTAAGCGCGGAGGTCGAGGGCCGGTCCGGCCGTCAGCTCGCTTAAACGAGGGCTTCACGATCCCGGGCCGGGCTCGTTTCGTTCCCGTTGCGCTCCCATTCCTCCACAGCGAGTTCGTAGTCGTCTTTGCGACCGATGTCGAACCACAGCCCGTCGTAGGTGAACGCCCCGACCGGATCCCCGGCAGCGAGAAGGCACTGAACCAGGTCCGGGATGTCGAAGGACGTGTCCTCTGGGATGTGAACGAGCGCCTGGGGCTCGACCACGTAGATACCCATGCTGACCAGCGAGGTGATCTCTGGCTTCTCCTCGTACGCTTGCACCCTGCCGCTCCGCGACTCGACACCGTCGAGGTACAGGACGCCGTAGTCGATCTTCACCCTGCGCTCGTGCGTCGCGATCGTCAGGAGGTTGCCGCTCTCTTGGTGGTGGCGGAGGAGGGCACGGTAATCGAGGGTCGTCAGGACGTCCCCGTTCATCGCGAGGAAGGTCTGGTCGAGCCCCTGGATCAAGCGCAGCGGCCCCGCCGTGCCGAGCGCCTTCTCTTCCTGCACGTACGTGATCAGGGCATCGGGGTGTGCCCGGTGATCGAAGACCGCACGGATGAGGTGGGAGAGATAGCCGACGGAAAGGGCGATGTCGTGGAACCCATTTTGCACGAGCTGGTCGACGACGATCTCGAGGATCGCCCGATCGCCGACGGGCATGAGCGGCTTGGGCAGGATGGAGGTGTACGGGGCCAGCCGCGTGCCACGCCCTCCGGCCAGGATGACCGCCTTGTGGGTGTTCCCGCTCGGACGGCTCGGCCTGCCATTGCCGTTTCGGCTCCCGTTCATGCGTCCGTTCTTCACGTTCTGTTTCACGCCGCCCCTGCTTCTGTCGGTAGGCCGTCCGGACGACGCCGACGTGGCATGCTGAGACGCCGGGAGGATCGCTGGCGGTGGGTAGCCAACCCTTCACCGCCGTACCGGATCGGCTGTTTCGACAACCGGCAATTGGGCCGGTCGCCGAAGTAGCAGAGCCCTGGCGCCCTCATGGAGCCCAACAACCTCCCCCAGTCTTCATTGGCCGCAACGTGCGGACACTTGGGCCGCACGCTTAATTCGAAGAAGCTAATGAAAGAACCTAAGCTTCATGCCCGGCAGTCGGAAGGCCAGAGCCGCGAAACCCCCCGGAGGAGGGGTTCCTAACCTTTTGGGGGGGCTGAGGACAAGGGCCGGAGAATCTCGGCTGCGAGCGGAGAGGCAAAGCGGGCCTTCCCGATTGGTCGCCGGGAGTGCCCGCCTGCCCCCGCAGTCGTCAGGACTTCCCGAACGGCTGCTTTGCGGCGGGGCCCTGCGGCGAGCTCTCGTCGCAGTGGAACGCTAACTCACGGGCTCAGCCCGGAACCACTGGCCGGACGATTGGTTCTTCGGCGAAGGAGGTGGTCCCCCGCGGCGCGTTGTCTGTTCTCTAAACAGATCTCGACTGCTCAGCCGCGCGGTAGGCGTGTACCGCCGAGCGCATCTTCACATCTAACTACGGGCCCCTTCGAGATCTACCTTAGACGGCCGAGCACTTGCGATCGGTTCGGGTGAGGTGGTCTTGCCCCGGCTGAGCCATAGTCCCACCACGATCAGCCACAGCGGAAGGAGGATGAACCCGAAGAATCCGACCGGCGTGAGCAGCGATGCTCCGATGACGATCGTCGCCCATGCAAGCGGGGTGGGCAGCATCCGATTCCGGCGCGCGCCGAGGCCCGTTGCGAGCAGCATGGCTGCGAAGGCTGCGTTCCACGCCAGCCAGTCGTACGAGTGGAGCTGGTTTAGGGTGTAGACGGCTTGGCGGTTCCCCTCGTGCGCCGCATTCGTCATCGCCGCTTCGAGCATCCCGATCAGCGCGAAGGTCGCGGTAGCCAGAAGGGCGCCGCCGAAGGCGACCGTGCCGTGGCCGGAGTCGCCGCTGCCGCGCTCGAGCCGGCGTCGCAGGCCCGCGCCGAAGAAGATGAGCAGGAATGCCATCAAGGGGGTGAGGAGAAGCGCGATGATCTGGTGCTGGCCTCGGCTGTTCTGCCAGTAGGAGAAGGTCTCGGCCACTGCGGTCTCGCTGGGCGGGTCGTTCCGTAGCAGGATGAGACCAGCGAAAAACAGGAGCCCTGCAAGCACTCCGGCGAGCGGCAAGAAGCGATCGAAACGGTCGGACATGCGCTTGTCCTCCTGGTCGAGAGCGTCGTTCTGTCTCTCATGACGCTACGCAGCGGCCGGCTCGATCGCATCGGCACTGCCACCGAACCCGGCTCGGTGTCAGCACCGAGATGTCAGACAGCGGAGGCGCGCAGGTACGTCAAGACTGCGAGGACCCGTCGATGGTCGTCCCCGCTGATCGCGAGGCCAAGCTTGCCGAGGACGGAGCGGACGTGCGTTTCCACAGTCCTCTCCGTCAGCCAGAGTCGTTTGGCTATCGCTGCGTTCGTTCGGCCCTCCGCCATCAGCGCAAGCACCTCCTGCTCGCGCGGCGTCAGTTCGGCAAGAGCGTTCTCCTGGCGCTTCGGCGAGACGAGTGTGGCGACGACCTCGGGGTCGAGGGCGGAGCCTCCATCGCACACGCGCCGCGCGGCGTCGAGGAAGTCGTCGACGTCGAGCACACGGTCCTTGAGCAGATAGCCGAAGCCGCCCCCTGCCGAGACGAGCTCGAGCGCATGGCGCGTCTCGACATGTTGCGAGAGGACGAGGACGGCGGTGCCCGGGTGCGCCCGGCGGATGTCGGCGGCAGCGCGCATACCCTCGTCGTCGTAGTTGGGCGGCATACGCACGTCGACGACAGCGAGATCTGGCTCGTGCTCGGCGACGACGGCGCGCAGCGCTTCGGCGTCGCCCACCCGCGCGACGACCTCGTGCCCGGCGTCTTCGAGGAGACCTGCGAGCCCCTCGCGCAGGAGAACAGTGTCCTCTGCGATCACGATCTGCACGGAATCTCCGCTTCGAGCCGTGTGCCTGCGCCCGGAGAGCTGTGGATGAGCAGCGTCCCGCCCTGGGCCTCGACCCGGTCGGTCAGACCGCTGAGCCCGGTCCCGCTCGCCACAGTCGCCCCCCCGATGCCATCGTCGACGACCACCAATCTCAGCACTCCGCTGACGACCAAGGCTTCCACGCGGACGTGTGACGGGGATGCGTGCTTGACGGCGTTGGTGACGGCTTCGCAGACGACGAAGTAGGCGGCGGCCTCGACCTCGGCAGGAAGCCGCTCGTGGGTCGCGTCCAGGTCGACCGGGACGGGTGCGGCGCGGGCGAGGTCGGCGAGGGCCGGGGCCAGCCCTTCGTCCAGCCGCGGCGGCCGCACGCCTGCCGCGATCGTGCGTAGGTCTTCGATCGCCCGCCCGATCTCGTCGACCGCTGAGTCCAGTGCGGGCCCGAGGATCTGCGCCTCCCGCGGGAGTGACCGCTGCAACCGCCGCAGGACGATTCCGAGCGTCACGAGCCGCTGCTGCGCGCCGTCGTGAAGATCGCGCTCGAGCCGTCGGCGCTCCTCGTAGCCCGCCCGCACGACCCGAGCTCGCGACTCCTCCACCTCCGCAAGCTGGAGCCGTACCTCGACTCGAAGGCGTGCAATCTCGATCGCCAGGCTCGCCGCGGCAAGAACGCTCCGGAGCCGGTCGGGACGGTCGAGGAGCGCGGGCTTGTGTCGAAGGAGCGCAATCTCCTGCCCCCGATGCGTGACCCTCGTTATCGCGCGCTCGTCGTCCGGCGGGTCCGCAATCACGCCCGTAACGCAGTCGGCGTACGCCTCACTCGCGGGCAGCCGAAAGAGCAGCTCGGCGCTCGGGTCGCGAAGGGCCGCGGCGAGCACAGCTCCGACCTCCTCCGGTTCTCGCCGCCCCTCGCGGACGTCATCGACGAACGAGCGCATGCGCCGCAGCCCTTCGTAACGGAGGCGGTCGAATCGCCAGTCAACCGCAGCCTGAGCCCTGCGCCGCAGCGGCCCAAAGGCACCCGAGACCACGAGCACGGCGAGGGCCGTCACCCAGGTCGAACCTCGACCAAGGACGACGCCCGCAAGCAGCGCGACGGCGGCGTAGAGGAGACCGAGCGATGCGGTGACGAGGGCGTAGACGAGCGTCCGGTTGATCAATCGATCGATTTCGTACAGCCGGTAGCGCGTTACAGCGACGCCGACCGCGATCGCCACTGCCGCCTCCATCCCGAGGAGGAAGCCGACCACGGCGTCGCCGGGCTCGCCCAACACGAAGCCCCAGACAAGAAAACATACGACACCCAATGGGATCAGAAGCGCCGCGTAGGCCAACCAGAGCATCTGCAGCCGCTCGATCCCCTTGGAGCGCTTGTAGCGACTCCGGACCGCCGCCGCGCCGACGAACAAGCTCACGAACACCGCCAACCAGGCCGCCAGCCTCAGAAAGCCGAGGCCGTCCGGCAACCGAAGGGGACTCGGGTTCGGCACGTCCGAGAACGGCTCCTCGAGGTGCTCCGCCAGCACCAGCAACAGCAGCAGGAGGGCCATCGCGCCGACGGCGAAGATCGCGTACGGGCGCCACCGCGGCGACGGAAGTCGGCCGTCGGGGAACACGAACGCAACTGCCAGCGGCCAGGCGAAGAAGGCCGGCCATAGCGAAGAGACAAGTGCGGCCCAGGAGCCGCCGGGAAGGACGCCCGGATGCGCGTCCAGCGACACCCACGCGTAGGGCGTTGCGGCGAGCACAGCTGCAAGCGAAAGCGCGCCCACGACGAGGATCCATCCGATCGGGTTGCGTGGCCGCTGCGCCGCGATCAGCGCGCCCACCGCAGCAGGCGCCGAAATCGCCGCGAGAAGCAAGGGGTACAACCAAATAGAGCCAGATCCGGGAACGTGCTGTGCTGCAGCGATCCCGTCTAGGGCGAGCCCTCCCCCGATCAGGGCGACAGCCGAGAGCGCTAAGCCCCCGGCCACCAGACGCGGCGCAGTCCGCATGCCTTCATTCTCCTTGAGCGGTGCTCCTCTGGCCACCGTGCTGGCACCGAACTCCATCTGCTTGCAGAGTTGCCTCGAAAGCGACCTCCTGCGCGGCAAACCGGCGATCAGCCACGGTCAAGGGCTCCCGTGAGTTCTGAGGCGACGGCGACCTACCGTCGCCTCAGCAGACAGCGCCGTGCCAATGGTCTTCGCCGGGCTCAAAGAACCCGCTGTCGCCTGGGCCGACTACTCCGCGTTGTGCAGGCGGTCGGTAGTTCCCACGTTCGTTGCCCCCCACGCTGCAAGAGCGACTAGATCGTTACTCCGGGTCGCCCTACGATGGCTAGCTCACTGCAATCTTTCGGGAATGGTCTCAACCTGGCATAAACCGAACCGCGTCGTTTCCGTGCCAGGGCAGTCGTATCGGCCCGTCCCCGCCGTACTCGAATTCTTGATCTCAGGGTCCCTGGCCGCCCGACCCGATCGGCGTCATGGGCGTCGACGGCTAGCGGCAAACCTCGGGGCTCCCTCGCGCGCGAGCCTTCCGCTGGGATCACACGAGCAAGCTAAGCCCTCAGACGACCACCGGGCTTCTGCGCTCTAGGAGAACAACGTCGCGCCACTCACCATCGAGCTTCCCGATCCGCTCGTGGATGCCGACGCGGCGAAAGCCGCAGCTCTCGTGGAGCCGGAGGCTTGCTTCGTTCTCAGGGAAGACTCCGGCTTGCACGGTCCAGATGCCCGCCGCGTCCGCGCCCTCCAGGAGCGCGAGCAGCACCGCCCGTCCAACTCCTTCCCCCCGCGCCGCGGCCGCGACGTAGACCGCGTCCTCGGCGACACCCGCGTAGACCTGCCGTTTCGAGACGCCTCGGAGGACCGCCCAGCCCAGGATCTCTCCCGCCGCGGTGGCCACCAGGCGATGCCCCGGCAGCTGCCCCTCGCTCCAGTCTTCCCACGTAGGCAATGCGGTCTCGAATGTGGCGAGCCGGGTGTCGATGCCCTCCTGGTAGATCGCCGCGATCGCGGGCCAATCGATCTCGGTGAGGTTTCGAATGACGATGTCCGGGCGCACGGCCGGTTACCTTGTCAAAAGCCGTTACCTCCAAGGGACGTTCGCTCTACTAAGGGGCGCGTCGACCACGAAGTCTTCACTGGCATGGGGACTCGGCGTCCGGGCGGGCACGACCTCACTTTCAGCGGCACTGAGGTAAGCAACGGCCGCCGAGTAATGTCCGCGCGGTGGTCTCGCTCCGACCAATCAGCGAATCGAACCGTGAGGCGGTCGAAGCTCTACGCGTATTGTCGGGCCAAGAGCAGTTCGTCAGCACCGTCGCCGACTCGTTGCTCGAAGCAGCCGAAGAACCAGACGGTCGCGCTCTGTACTGAACGGTCTACGCCAAAGAGACGCCGGTCGGGTTCGTGATGATCAGCGACGAAGCCGGTCACCCTGATTACATACCGTACTACCTCTGGAAGCTGCTTATCGACGAGCGCTACCAGCGACAAGGCTTCGGCACGGCAACGCTCGACCTGATCGTTGAATACTTCCGCGGCCGACCCGTTGTGGAGGTGCTGAGCACGAGCGCCGGTGAGGGCGAAGGCAGCCCAATCACATTTTACGAGCGCTACGGCTTCGAGAACACCGGTGAGATCGTGTTCGGCGATGAGGTCTTGCTCCAGCTCAAGCTCCGTTAGCTTCTTGCGATTGCGCAGACGTGGCCGAGGTCATGCAGCACGGGGACCCGAGGCAGAAGAAACGCCCCACTCCAGGGGAGTGGTGCGGAAGATCCGGGTGGTAGGCCGGGACGAGATCTATCCCTTCTTCCAAGTCCCGGTTTCACCAGCCCGGTCAG
>CAVTTI010000023.1:0-162349 GCA_963737615.1 uncultured Actinomycetes bacterium
CACGATCACGACCTGGTTCGTCTGAGACGCACGGTTCCCGGCGGTTCGACTAGGCCCAAGAGCGATGCCATTCGGAATGAAGAGTCGACCGAACGCGTCTAGTCGGCGATGTCGACCGACACGATCAGTTCCGGGCGTACGAAGCGCCCGCCGATCTCGGGCCATTCGCCGGCCGGGCTCGAGGCGATCTGACGCGTCAGGCTCTTCGCAGCGTCCTTTGCCGCGTCACGGCTCGAAAAGCGTCCGGCACTCACTACCTCACCGTCCGCCAACCGGACTACGACCTCATTTCCTTCTCCGCCGGGCGCGGTTTCAGGCCCGGCGACGACCGGCTGCGCAGGAGTTGGATGTTTCTCGGCCGCAGCCGGAGCTTGTTCGGGGGGCGCTGGCGCCCGAAGCTCGGGGACTGGGTCGGCCCTCACAGGCTCGGCGGCGTGCGGCCCCGGGGTCGGAAGGGGGTCGGGCTCGGCAGGGAGAGCGACCGGCGACTGCGCGGAACGCGCAGGCGCCTCCACGGGCGGAGTAGGCTCGACCGCCGCGGGCTGAAAGGGCTCGCTTGCCACAACCGGCGGCTCAGGAACGAATGTCGGAGCGTCAGACACGGGCTCACGAGTGAGGTCAGACTCGTCGTATGCGACCTCGGGCCGCGTAGGCGACTCGGCCGGCGGAACGGCTTCGGCTGCCGGCTCGGGCGCCTCGACGGCTGCAGGCTCTGGCTCTGGCGCCTCGAAGGCTGCCGGCTCGGGCGCGGCTTCGGGTGCCGGCTCCGGCGCCTCGACGGGTGCCGGCTCCGGCGCCTCGACGGCTGCAGACTCGGACTCGGGCTCGGGCTCGGACTCGGACTCGGGCTCGGGGTCGGACTCGGGTGGTGCCGGCTCCGGCGCCTCGAAGGCTGCAGGCTCGAGCTCGCCCGACTCTGGCTCCGGCTCGGGCTCGGCGATGCGAAGCGGAGAAAGCTCGACGGTCACCGGGGTCGGGCGAGCGCCCAGCTCGGGCCCGTCCGGAGACTGGTCACCGACGGCGCTGCCGCCCAGGGTGGTGCGCTCGACGAGCCCCGGCGGGACGGGCTGAGGAGGCTTTAGGCCGGACAGCTCATCGAGAATACGAAGGATTTCGCTGCGAGTGGCGACCACGAACCGGGACTCCCGACCAAGGGCAGTCCTGACGATGTCGAGCGCCTCCTCGTCCGTCGGATCTTCGACCGCGACAACGAGCACGTCGTCCTCGACGGCGATCGGAAGTGCATGGTGCAGCCATGCGGTCTCGTGCGGGAGGAGGCGGGCGGTGTCGGGGTCGATCTCGAGCTCGGCGAGGTCCACGAATCCGAGGTTCTTTTGCTTGGCGATGATGCGGGCTACCTGGCTCTCCCGGAGCAAGCCTTTGTCGACCAGGACCTGGCCTAGGCGCTTGCCGGTCTTGACGGCCTCGCCGAGCGAGTCCTCGAGTTGCTCAGCAGACAGGAGCCCTTCGCGGAAGATAAGGGTCCCGAGAGGCGCGTCCGGCCGTTGCCAATGGGTCCTGGGAGTCCCGCCATCTCCGTTTACGGCCTGCACGTGTGTTCCTCCTGCGATAGCTCGACAACCGACGTAACAACAGACCCTCGGCCGCCACGGCGCCAGCAGCAATCCCCTCGAAGGGTGATGTCGGCCGGGCGCGCTGGAATGTCATTGACAAGCCACAGTCCTACGACCAAGATGAGTCCTCTGCGGCTCTGCGTCTCCGGATACCTGGCGGCGTCCGCCGGCGAGAGGTATCTGATGGCGGAATCCGAGTCTGGACATGACACAGAGCGTTGGGCGAATGTCCCGGTGCGCCCTCATCCCGATGTCGCAGCCCAACGCGTCCAGGACGAGGTCGTGCTCGTGAACCTGACGACGAACGCGATCTACACGCTCAACCGGACCGGCGCGCGCGCGTGGGAGCTCCTCGAGGAGGGCCGCTCTCCAGGTGAGATCGAGTCGGCTCTCGCGGAGGAGTTCGGCGCCTCGCGCGACGACGTCGCCTCGGAGCTCCACGACCTGCTGGACGAGCTGTTGGCGAAGGACCTGGTTCAGCCTCGATGACTGCCCTTGAGCTCGAACCGAACGTCGACGCGATCAGCAACATCACGCGGACGTTCCTCGCTGCATACCGGAAGGATCGCAGCGACGGGGGCCGCCCGCTCGAGCTCGTCTCGACGCTCGGCGGGGCCGCTTCGGTCGCAGAGGACGAGTCCTGCACGGCAATCTTCGCAGGTGGCTTCTTCGACCGGGACGAGCTCGTCCGGCGGTTCGCCGGGGGTCAGAGCTCGCTGGAGGACGCGGAGCTCCTCCTCAGGATCTACCGCGCGTGCGGTGAGGATGTCGTGGCGCAGATCCGTGGGTTCTTCGCAGTAGTCATCTGGGACGAGCGACGAAGCGTCCTTCTCTTCGCTCGCGACCAACTCGGGCACCACTCGCTCTTCTTCGGCCATGCTTCCGGCGGTCTCTACCTCTCCGACTCGATCGGCACGCTCGTCGCCGAGCCCGAGGTCTCGACCGAGATCGATCGCACGGCCGTTGCCGACATCCTCATGCACCGGCAACGCAATCCGGACGAGACTTGCTTCGCAGACGTCAGCCGGGCGCGTGCAGGGTGGCTGTACCGCGTCGACGCCGGCGGGATCAGCGCTTCGCGATACTGGTTCCCCTCCGACCCCGATCGTGATGTGGAGTGGATCACGAAGGACGAGGTCGGTCGCTTCGACGAACTCATGGAACGTGCGGTCGCCCGCTCGCTCGCATTCGGGCCTTCTTCGATCTTCCTGAGCGGCGGCCTCGACTCGGTGAGCGTGGCGGCGGTCGCCGCCGATCACGCCAAGGCGGCCGGCCTGCCGGCTCCCCTCGCGCTCTCGCTCGCGTTTCCCGACCCCCAGTACGACGAGACCGCGATCCAGACATTGGTCGCCGAACGCCTCGGGCTCCCGCAGACGCTGATCCCATTCACGCAGGCCGAGGGGTCCGACCGCCTGCTCATGACGGGCCTGCGCGCCGCACGCGTTTGGCCGACCCCGCTCGTGAACGTGTGGCAGCCGCTCTACACCTACCTCGCCCTGGCCGGGCGAGAACAGGGCGCGCGCACGATGATGACCGGCGCTGGCGGCGACGAGTGGCTCTCCACGAGCCCTTCCTGGGCTGCCTACGGCCTGCGCCGGCTCGACATCGGGCTCGTGTACCACCTCTGGCGCACGTTCCTCACCTCCTATGACGTGAAGCCGCTGCCGATGCTCAAGAACCTCATGTGGCGCTACGGCCTCAAGGAGATGGGTCGTAAGGTCGCGGTGAAAGCCGTCAGCCGGGCCGCTCCCCGTCGAACCTCCGCGGTGAAGCGACGTCGTTTCCTCGAGGCCAAACCCGCCTGGCTCGCGCCGGAACCCGGGCTCGCTCGCATGCTCGAGGAACAGGCGGCATTGCTCGCGCCACCGGGCGACCCGCGCGTGCGATTCGTCGGCGAGGCGTTGCCGCTCTTCGAGCACCCACTCCAGGCAATGGAGCGAGAAGAGGTCTTCGAACGGGGCCGCCGGCTCGGAATGGAGACGTTCATGCCGTTCTGGGACGTCGATCTCGTGGAGTTTCTCTCCCGCGTTCCGCCGCAGCTTCGGAACGAGGACCACCTCTCGAAGAGCCTGGTCAGAAAGACGCTTGCGCGGCGATTTCCGGAAGCAGGCTTCGACCGGCAGAAGAAAATCCTCGCGGTCGGCCTCTCGACTCGCCGAGTCTTCGACGAGGCGCCGGATGCCTGGCGCGTGCTCGGCGGGCCGACAAGCCTAGCGGAGCTTGGAATTGTCGAAAGTGCTCGGCTAGAATCGAGGGCGAAAGAGATACTCGACCTAGCGGGCGACGGGCGCGCGGCTACGGGCGACGCGGCTCTCGCACGATCGGTCGAGACGTATCAATTGTGGAAGGTCTTGAATATTGAGTCGTGGGTGCGACAATGGGTGTGAGATGCGGAGGGAGAAGGAGGTGACAAAATGACCCCCACTAACGGGACTGCCACCTCATGGGAGCCGATGGAGCTGCGCTATGTCGGTGATGTTGAGGAGGTAATGCAGGGCGGTATCAACGATTCGCAAGGCCCTGCCAACGGTAAGTCGGTTCCATCGCCGAACGACCCGGGCGAGCCGAACCTGAAGCCACACGGGCACGAGTAGCGCCCGCCGTCTCTTATGGCGCCCGGCTCGGCGACGAGGAGAGCCGGGCGCGTTGTTTTCATGTCTCAAAAGCTCACGCTGACGTTTGCGCGGGCAGGGTCCCTTGCGGCCCCTGAACCCGTGCTTGCGGATGCTCGCACGCAGGTCTGGAAGGATGCCGCCGGCGCCGACGCGGCGTATTTCTACGTCGTCGACTCCGAGTACTGGGCGTGGATGCGGTGCATTGGCACCTTCCAAATCCGGACGAACGGCGAGATCGTCGTCGACCCGGATCCGTCGGCCTCGAGGGCTCTCGTGGTCGACTGGTACCGACGGGCTATCGCACCGATGGCACTCCAGCTCCTCGGGATGCAGGTGGTTCATGCAAGCGCAGTACTCACTGACGGTGGCGTCGTCGGCTTCTGCGCCCACTCCCAGACCGGCAAGTCGACCCTCGCCTACGGGTTCAGCCGGCGGGGCTACGAGCTCTGGGCGGACGACGCGCTCGCGTTCGACGTCATCGACGGAGATGCTCGGGCGCTTCCCTTCCCCTTTGCGATCCGTCTTCGACCCGAGTCGGCGTCGTACTTCGGCGGCGGGCGGCCGGACCCGCCGGTGCTCGGACCCGACTCGGGCATCCTGGTCGGTGGGCCGGGCGAGCCGCTCGCGGGCATCTGCCTCCTGACCCGCCGCCCGAGTGGGGATCAGGGCCCCATCACGATCCGACGGCTGACGGCAATGGAGATAGTCCCGAGGCTTCTTCCCCAGGCGTACTGCTTCACCCTGCTCGGGGAGCAGCGAAAACGCCGAACGCTCCAGGCCTACCTTGCGCTGACCGCGAGCGTCCCGGTCTACGAGGTCCGGTTCGCGGTTGCACTCGAGGAACTGCCCGAGCTCATGGCGGCCATCGAGGCGGCCGTCTTCCGGAAGTCTCTCGCGGCGTGACCGCCGAGCCAGGGCGCGACTGGCGACACCGCGGCGCCAGGCTCCGACAGGTCCTCGGCTCGCCGGCGAATCTTCTTCTCCTTACGCGCCTTCTCGCCTGGGCGGCAGTCCTCCCGATCCTGAAGCGGACGCTGTCCGTGACCCGACTTGTCGCCCTGATGACACCCACCTCGTCGCAGCGCTCGAACGCTCGGATCGAACGCAACGCCATCACGCTCAGCCGCTGGATCTACCAACTCCCTTTCGTCCCCGAGAACTGCCTCGAGCGTAGCCTCCTCGCCTACCGCTACCTCGTCCGGGACGGGCGAGAGCATCGGCTCTACCTCGGCATCCGAGCTGACGAGGGAGGGTATCCGGGACATGCTTGGCTTACCGTCGACGGCGTGCCGGTCCACGAGCCCGACGAGTCACTCGAGGCTTACGTCCCGCTCGTCGTGTTCGACGGCTACGGCAAGGTGGTCTCGACGTCAGCGAGAGCCCCGCGACGCTCGTCGAGCCCGGCGAATAGCGAGGAGCGCGGGGCCGAGATGTAGGAGCAACCAGATCGGACGCCAAACCCTGGCGAGCGCCAGGCCGAGGCGTCCGCGGCGGGCGAACGGGAAGTGCGTCCTCAGATAGGCGGAAGTCGGCGCGACTTCACGCGCGATGAGCCGCAACTTGGCGAGGAGTCCGGGAGTGGCGGCGAGGGACATCATTCCCTCGCTGACGACCGGGGCCGTCGCGGCGCGCATGGCCACGAGTGTGGTGAGGGCTGTTGAGAGCCCAAGGCGTTCCGCGAGCCTCGCCCCCTCTGGGAGCAGTCGCAAGCCGGCTGCGAAGGCGCTGGTCGCGTCGACCTCGGCGGCGAGCGCGGCGGCCTCCGCCCAGGTCTCGTCCGGAAGGCGCGCGAGTGCCCGGCGAAGATCCTCGAGTGACGTCCGCTCCCGGGCTCCGTGCTGCGCGGCATGGAGGACGATGTGAAGTGCGCGCGCCCGCGTCTCGAGCACCGGTACGGCACCCCGGTCGAGTTTGAACGACGCCACCGATCGCGTGAGGGCTTCGAACGCCGGCGCCGGTGCGAGGCCGATACCCAGAAGAGCGGTGTGGAGGTCGACGTTCACGCCACTTTGGCGACGCACCCAGACCGAGCTGTTCCAGCTTTCGACGACGTAGCTGAAGCCGATCGTCTGGAGCGTGTTCGACGCAGTCGGGCCCGCGTCGGGCGCGACCAGTACGTCGATGTCCACGTACACGCGCTCGCCCGGCTCGTCGTAGAGCCAGCGCGCGATCGAAGGCCCCTTCAAGAGCACTGGCCGCGCCCCCGCATGCTCGAGCGCTCCGAGGACGTCTACAGCCGCGGCGTCGAGCGCCATGAGAACCGCCGTCGTCGCCTGCTCCGTCGAAGCTCCCATCAGTACTGGTTCAGCGTGCCCGCCCTCCGCGTATAGTCGAGCGCCATTTGGAAGGCCACGAGCGCCAGCGGAATCGTGACCGCTGCAAACGCAGTGAGGATGAGTGCCGAGGTGGCCCAGTCCTCGCCGAGGAAGATCGCGTTGCGAAGCCCCGTGAAGGCGTAGCTCGTCGGGAGAAGCCGACCGATCGCCTCGAGCCAGTCCGGAAGCACGGAGATTGGGAAGAAGGCGCCGCTCAGGGCCCCGAGGACGAAGATCAAGAGCCCCACGAGCGCGGTCCCCCGCTTGACGACCAGGACGAGTGCGCCGAGCAAGATGCCGAGCCCCGAGAAGGCGGCGGCCGCTGCCAGAAGCACGACGAGGAAGCCGATCCAGCTCGTCTGGCTGAAGCTGAGACCCAGGAGGCCTCCGCCAACGAGGATGTAGAACGCAGCCCGAAACGTCGCGAAGAGGAATGGGTATGCAGCGAGCCCGGCGGCGAGCTCGGTCAATCTGATCGGCTGGACGACGAGCATCTCGAGCGTGCCGCTCAATTGCTCCTCCCGAAGCCGCTGGGCGAGACCCGCGCTGGCCGCACTGATCACAGCGGAGAGCGCAATCCCGACGGCCACGAACGCGAAATACGACGGGGCGCCTCCGAGCCGGTCGAGATCCTCGACCCCCTGGACCGTGCGCGAGATGAAATAGAAGACGACGAGGTTCGCAAAGCCAAACGCGAAGTCGAGCACGAACCCGAGCCGATACGTCCGGACCATCGCGTAGTCGCGACGAGCGAGCGCGAGCATCGCTCGTGGCGACACTCGGCTAACAGGGAAAGACGACGCGCCCGTCACAGCGGTCGAGGTCCTCCTTCAAATGCGTCGCGACCAACGTGGCGACCATAGGACGGCGTTCGAGCGCGGCCCAAAGACGCCCGCGAGCCTCCTCGTCGAGCGAGCGCGTGGGCTCGTCGAGCAGGACCACGGCGGGCGTGCCGAGGAGGGCCCTGGCGAATCCGAGCTGTTGCACCATGCCGGTCGAGCAGCGGTCCATGCGTTCGGCGGCAATGTCTTCGAGCTCGAGCTCCTCCTCGATCGCGCGGACGCGACTGTGTGCTTCGCGCTCGGAAGCCGAGTGCAGACGGGCGAAGAAAAGTAGGTTCACGTGTCCGGTCAGACGAAGGTAGAAGGACCGCTCCTGGGCGAGGGAGGCGCCCACCGCCCGACGCGCTTGGAGGGTTCCTGCGGGATATCCGTTCACCAAGATCCCGCCGCGCGAGGGAAAGAGCGTGCCCGCGATGCAGCGCAGCACCGTGCTCTTGCCCGAGCCGTTCGGCCCCCAGAAGGCGACACGCTCGCCGGGTGCGAGCGACAGGTCGAGGGAGCTTACGACTTCGTGATCGCCGAACCGTCGTCCGAGCCCCGCGATCTCGACCACGGCGCGGGACGGTTGCACCGCCTGCTCGTGCGTGGCAGTTGACAGCCCTTCGGGGCGGGTAGCCACCACCCTCGAGCCCGTCAGAAGACCGGAGTCTCGCGCCATATACCCCACACCTCTCGGAGGGCGTCGCACATCTCGCCCATCGTGACGTAGGCCTTCGAGGCCTCGATGATCGCCGGCATGAGGTTGATATCGTCGCGCGCAGCGTCGCGCTTGAGCCGCGCGAGGGCCTCCCCGGCCGCGCCGCTCTCGCGCCTTGCCCGGAGGGCGGTGACGCGGTCGATCTGCTTCTGCTCGAGCGCAGGATCAATGTGGAGGAGGTCGATCTCCTCCGCGTCGCCCGCGTCCTCGAAGCGGTTGACGCCCACGATCACCCGCTCCCCGGCCTCCACCTCGCGCTGGAAGCGGAACGACGCCTCCGCGATCTCCCGCTGGAAGAAGTTCTCCTTGATCGCCGGGATGACTCCGCCGAGCTCACGGATGCGCTCGAAGTAATCGAGGGCCTTCTGCTCGAGCCGGTTGGTCAGCTCCTCGACGAAGTAGGAGCCGCCGAGCGGATCGATCGAGCTCGCCACTCCTGTTTCATGCGCGATGACCTGTTGCGTGCGTAACGCAATCTTGACCGCGTGCTCGGTCGGCAGGGCAAGGGCCTCGTCGAAGGAGTTCGTGTGGAGGGACTGGCAGCCTCCCATGACCGCCGCGAGGGCCTCGAGGGCAGTGCGGACGATGTTCACCTGGGGCTGCTGCGCCGTCAATGAGACTCCCGCAGTCTGCGCATGGAAGCGCATCAGCCACGAGCGTGGGTTCTTGGCTCCGTAGCGGTCGCGGAGCTCGCGCGCCCAGATCCGGCGAGCGGCGCGGTACTTCGCGATCTCCTCGAAGAAGTCGATGTGGGCGTTGAAGAAAAAGGAGAGGCGGGGAGCGAAGTCGTCCACGTCGAGGCCGCGCTCCATCGCCGCCTCCACGTAGGCGAAGCCGTCGGCGAGCGTGAAGGCGAGCTCCTGGGCCGCGGACGAGCCGGCCTCGCGGATGTGATAGCCGGAGATGGAGATCGGGTGCCACTGAGGCACCTCGCGAGCACAGAACTCGATCATGTCGACGCAGAGGCGCATCGACGGCTCGGGCGGGAAGATCCACTCCTTCTGCGCGATGTACTCCTTGAGGATGTCCGTCTGGATCGTCCCGCGGAGACGATCGTGCGGCACGCCCTGCTCCTCTGCGACGCAGACGTAGAACCCGAGGAGCATGGCCGCCGGCCCGTTGATGGTCATCGAGGTGGAGACCTTGTCGAGCGGGATACCGTCGAAGAGGAGCTCCATGTCCTCCAGCGAGTCGACTGCGACGCCCTCGCGACCGACCTCGCCGAGCGACTTCGGGTGATCGGAGTCGTAGCCCATGAGCGTGGGCATGTCGAAGGCCGTCGAGAGGCCCGTCTGCCCGTGCTCGAGCAGGTATCTGAAGCGGGCGTTCGTCTCCTCGGCCATGCCGAAGCCCGCGAACTGGCGCATCGTCCAAAGACGGCCGCGGTACATCGACGGATAGACCCCCCGCGTGTACGGAAAGACACCTGGGAAGCCGAGGTCGCGGTCGTAGTCGATCTCGACGTTGTCAGGCGTGTAGAGCGGCTCCACGTCGACGCCGGACATCGTCGAGAACAGGGCTTCGCGTTCGGGTTTCTCCTCGTAGAGCTCGCGCCGCCACTCGGCGGTCGCGTCCGCCCGCCGACGGTCCTCGGTCGTCGCCATGGACCGGATTGTACGCGCGTCTTCAGCTGACCCCAGAAGCGGCCTCGGAGAGTCACGCGTAACCCTTGACTAAAGGCTCACTCACCTGTTTCGGAGAGGCCAACAGGTGAGGAAGGACGATCCCGTTACACGCCGTCACCCGGACGTGCAGCGGACCGTCACTCAATAGGGGGATCTTCGGCCTGTTTATACGACTTTCAAGCCGTATTCCGCTCGATTCGGGTGACGGAAAGCCCGATTACACCTCTACCGCGCGCGAAAAGCCGTGCGAGGAGGCACATGACCAACTTTCCAAGACTGCGGCGAACGGAAAGGCGCCCGGCTCCGGTCGGCCGCCTGGCCTCTGCGTGGTCGCCCACGTCGGAGAGCGTGATCGTTCTCCTCGCTCTCATCGCCACGACGTTTTTCGCCGCCCTCCAGTTGACCGGATCGTCGGAGCGGGTCGCCAGTGTCCCCGAAATTCTCGCCAGCGCCCTCGGCTCCCCGCAAGGAGAGAACGACGCGACCGTGCACAAGCCCGCACCCGGTGTCCAGGTTGACGTCGACCAGGCCGGCTACACGGTCCGCCGGGCCGGTGGCTCGGTCTCGGTGACCGGCGAGGGCAGCGGAACGGCCAGCTGGACTGCGTTCGAAAACGGCGCCAGCCGCCGCACGCCCTTCGGACACGAGACGATCACCATCGAGCCGGACAAGACCGAGCTCTACCTGACGGTCGTCCGCCACCAGGGCGTTCGAACCTGGCGCTGGCGCCTGGATGCGGCGGGTCTCCAGCCACGGCTCGAGGCGAACGGCGGCGTTCGGTTCGTCGGCGTCCGCGGCCAGTCTGCAATCAGCATCCGTCCAGTCGCGATCCTCGACGCCTCCGGGCGAGAGATCACGCCGACGGGGCTCCGTTGGTCGCTCGTCCACGACAGCGAGGGTTGGTGGCTCAAGCTTCGGCTGGACGACCGCAAGCTTCCTCTCCCCTACGTCATCGATCCCGCCGCCAACTACCCGACACCGCTCGAGCTCCGGAACAGCGCCACGGGCGTCACCGGCTCGTGGGATCTGGATTCCGGCACGGGCACTGTCGACATCACGACGAACAACACCCCGGCGAGCGCCGCGGTCGGTTGGTATGCATGGGATCCGGCCCTGGCCGTCACCGCTCAGCAAACCACGCTCCCGACAACGACGGACGGAAAGGGCTGGCTCGTCGACCCCGCCGGTGGCGCAACCGGCTTCCCAGCGGGCACCTGGAACTTCACGGTTCAGACGGATATTCCGAATGCGACGCTGGTTGCCGGCACCGCAGTCCTGACCGTGGGGGTCTTCAAGGGCACGATCTCGGGCGGAGTCTTCACACCGACCGGGACGATCCTTACGCCTACCGACGACCCCCTCGCCCAGGACCTCCGAAGTGCCGTCACCCCGGTCACGACGACCGTGTCGTACACGCTCCCCAAGTTCTCGCTCGCTGCGGGCGAGACCCTCTTCGTCGACTACTGGCGCCATCAGACCGGCGGGATCACCGCACCGCAGGGTCCTCGTCGTGAGCTCGACTTTCTGGTGAACGACGGAATCGCCCAGATCGCACACCCGGTTGCAGACGACACCGGCCCGACGCATACGAGTTTCACCGTCGCCGAGGGCGCAAGCCCGAGCCGGCAGTACTTCGACGGGACGAGCACCGTCTACTACAGCCCCGCCGCCGCGGGTGACTTCGTCGTCACCGACGCGATCAGCGACTCGGGCTCGGGCTCGTACTCGGTGGTCTTCCCCGCGGTCAGCCTCGACTCGGGCGCCTTCACCCACTCCGTTAAGACAGACACGGCCGCCCCCTTTACCTCGAACACCTACGCGTGGACGACCTCGAGCACGACCGAACCAGGCGGACAGACGATCACCGAGGAAGATCTGGCCGAGCAGCAGACGCAGACGACCCTGACGATCAAGAAGGACATCGCAGCTCCGACTGGGCACTCGGTCACGCTCGGGGGAGCGGGCGCACCCTATTACACGACCCTCTCGGTTCCGCTCACCCTCGTGGACGGAAACGACGGCACGGGCTCGGGGCTCGACACGAGCACACGCCTGGTCGAGCGTGAATCCGGCGACCTGGCTGCCGACGCCTGCACGAACTGGTCCGGGACCTGGTCGACCGCGACGCTTTCGGGCGGCGCCGACACAAACGTGCTCTCGGGCAAGTGCTATCGGTACCGGTACAAGATCTCGGACAACGTCGCCAACCAGTCGGGTGCCTCGACCGTCTCGGCGGCTGCGAAGGTCGACACGTCGGCTCCGGCTCCCGCTCCGACCCTGACCCTCTCGGAGAACCCGGCGAGCGCGAACCAGCACGTCTCGGGTACGACTCTCTTCTACAAGGGAGGTGCGGCGGGGGGATCCTTCAAGGTAACCGCGACTGGGATGGCGGACTCCGAGACCGCCATCAAGCACCTCAGCTTCCCGAGCGTGGTCGGCCTCACCGGCGGCGGCACGAACGACACGGGCTCCCCCTACGAGGACACGTATTCGTGGTCGAACACGACGAGCGGCTCGCCGACCGGCTCGGTGACCGCCACGAACAACGCCAGCGTCGCCGGTTCCGGGACGAGCTTCACGCTCACGTCGGACACGGCCGTGCCCACGGGCCACTCCGTCTCACTCGCAGGCGCGGGGGCGCCCTACTACGGCTCCCTGTCCGTTCCGCTGACCCTGGTTGACGGAGGTGACGGCGCCGGGTCCGGCCTGGACACCGCTTCACGCCTCGTCGAGCGCGAGTCGGGCGATTTGGCGGCTGACGCTTGCACGAACTGGTCGGGCTCCTGGTCGACGGTCACCCTCTCGGGCGGCGCCGACACGACGGTCGCCTCCGGCAAGTGCTACCGCTACCGCTTCACGATCTCAGACAACGTCGGCAACCCGTCGGCTGTGTCAGCGACCTCCGCCGACGCGAAGGTGGACACGGGCGACCCGAGCGTGTCGGTCAGCAGCCCGACCGAGGTCACCGGCCTCGCGGCGCAGTACTACGACGGGGCGACGAAGACCCACTACTTCCGCCCCGGCGGCGCAGGCAGCTTCACGCTGAACGCAACGGCGAGCGATGTCGAGACCGCGGTCACCGGAGTCGCGTTCCCGAACGTCTCGGCGGTATCGGGCTGGACGGGCTCGACGGGCGGCAGCGATCCTTCTAGCCCGTACGCCTCCCCGGTCGATTACGCGTGGACGGCCGGCGCGACCGCACCGGGCGCGCGGACGATCACGGCGACCGACAAGGCGGGCAGAACCGCGAACGACACCGTGACGATCGCAGCCGATTCCAGCGTGCCGACTGGCCACTCCGTGACTCTCGCAGGGGTGGGCGCGCCCTACTACACGAGCCTCTCGGTGCCGCTTTCGCTCGTCGACGGCTCGGATACGGGCTCCGGGATCGACACCGCCACGAGGATCGTCGAACGCGAGTCGGGCGACCTCGCCGCCGACGGCTGCACGAACTGGTCGGGCTCCTGGTCGACGGTCGCCCTCTCGGGCGGAGCCGACACTACGGTCGCCTCCGGCAAGTGCTACCGATATCGGTTCACACTCTCGGACAAGGTCGGAAACCAGTCCGCGGCATCCGCGGTGTCCGCGGCTGCCAAGGTCGACACCTCGAACCCGGTTGCGCCGTCTCTCTCGCTCGCCGAGAGCCCCGCCGATCCCGACCAGCACGTCTCCGGCACAGACGTCTACTACCGCCCCGGCGCCAACGGCGGCTCGTTCACGGTCACGGCGACGGCCTCCGACACGGAGACCGACATCCAGCACGTCTCGTTCCCCGCGGTCGCGGGAGTCTCAGGTGGCGGCGGAAATGACGTGAGCTCCCCCTACTTGGACACCTATACGTGGACGAACACGACCTCGGGCTCGCCTACTGGCTCCGTGACGGCAACAAACAACGCCAGCGCGACCGGCGGCGGAACGAGCTTTGGGCTCGTCCCCGATTCGGGCGCACCTTCGACAGGTGACGACACGGGCTCCATCGGCTCCGGCTGGAAGACCTCCGCCCAGACGGTGACGCTGACGCCGTCGGACGCCGGCGCCGGGGTCGCAACGACCTACTACACGACCGACGGCTCGGTGCCTGACACGAACGCATCGCAGGGAACTTCGATTCCGCTCAGCGCCGACGGCGTCTACACGATCAAGTACTTCTCGGTCGACCGGGTCGGGAACGCGGAGGCCGTGCAGACCGGCGCGTCTCAGATCCGGATCGACGCCACAAGCCCTAGCTCCTCCACGCTCGACGCGCTCCCCGCGGCGATCCGGAACGGCCAGGTCCTCTCCGGGAGTGCCGCCGATGTGACCTCCGGCGTCGCGGCGGTCGCCTACTACCGCTGCGCCGGAACGTCGTGCAGCCCTGCGACGCTCGTCGGCTCGAGCTCCACCGGCCCCTCCTACTCGGTCACCTGGAACTCTCAGCCGCCGGACGGCGACTACCAGGTTCTGGCCCGCGCGACGGATACTGCCGGCAACACGCTCGACTCGGCCAAGCAGACCATCAAGGTCGACAACAGCGACCCGACCGGCTCTATCACCTCCCCCGCCGGGGGCGCCTCGCTCGCCAGAACCGTCGCCGTCGCGTCGAGCTCGGCAGACTTGGTCTCGGGCGTCGCACAGGTCGCGTACCAGCGCTCGCCAGCAGGAGCCGGGACGTGGACGACGATCGACACAGACTCGAGCGCCCCGTACTCGGTCGACTGGGTAACCGGCGGAGTCACGGACGGCGACTACGACCTGCGCGCGGTGACGACGGACGCGGCCGGCAATTCCTTCACCTCCGGAAGCGTGACGGTCGAGGTCGACAACACGACTCCGACTGCCTCCCTGGACGACCCTGGCGCCAACCTGCGTGGCACCGTCTCGCTGACCGGCTCCGGCTCCGATCCGGGTGGCAGCGGAGTGGCCTCGCTCACGTTCCAGCGCTCGCCCGCCGGCGCCGGCACCTGGACGACAGTGGACACCGACACATCCGCTCCCTACAGCGCCTCCTTCGATACCACCGGGGTCTCGGACGGGCTCTATGACCTGCGCGTCACGGTCACGGACAACGCCGGCAACCAAACCACTTCGGCGACGGTCGCCAACCGCCGCGTCGACAACACGGCTCCCGCCGCCTCGATGGACGATCCGGGCGCCAACCTGCGCGGCACCGTCACGCTCAGCTCGACCGCCAGCGACGGCGGCTCCGGGATCGCCTCGCGCGTCTATGCCTACTCGCCCGCGGGAGCGGGGACCTGGACGACGACTCCGGCCGCCTTCGACACCACCGCCGTCACGGACGGGCTCTACGACCTGCGCGTCACCGTCACCGACAACGCCGGCAACCAAACCACCTCGGCCACGGTCGCCAACCGCCGCGTCGACAACACGGCTCCCGCCGCCTCGATGGACGATCCGGGCGCCAACCTGCGCGGCACCGTCACACTCAGCTCGACCGCCAGCGACGGCGGCTCCGGGATCGCCACCCGCACCTATCAGCACTCCCCCGCCGGCGCCGGCACCTGGACGACGACCCCGGCCGCCTTCGACACCACCGCCGTCACGGACGGGCTCTACGACCTGCGCGTCACCGTCACCGACAACGCCGGCAACCAAACCACCTCGGCCACGGTCGCCAACCGCCGCGTCGACAACACCGCTCCCGCCGCCTCGATGGACGATCCGGGCGCCAACCTGCGCGGCACCGTCACACTCAGCTCGACCGCCAGCGACGCCGGCTCCGGGATCGCCACCCGCACCTATCAGCACTCCCCCGCCGGCGCCGACACCTGGACGACGACCCCGGCCGCCTTCGACACCACCGCCGTCACGGACGGGCTCTACGACCTGCGCGTCACCGTCACCGACGACGCCGGCAACCAAACCACCTCGGCCACCGTCGCCAACCGCCGCGTCGACAACACCAACCCGACCGGCTCCGTCACCGCGCCCGCAGAAGCCAGCGTCGTCAGCGGTGTGACCGCGGTCTCCTCGGACTCTGCCGATGCGGGATCAGGGGTTCAGCAGGTCATCTTCCAGCGTTCGCCCACAGGCGCGGGGACCTGGACGGCGATCGACACCGATACGAGCGCTCCGTACTCGGTCGACTGGGCGACTGGATCGCTCGCCGACGGCAGCTACGACCTCCGTGCTGTCACCGGCGACGTGGCCGGAAACACACAGACCTCCGCGACCGTGAACGTCCTTGTCGACAACAACGCCCCGAGCGTCTCGATCACCGCCCCTGGTGCCTTCGTGAACGCGGCCGCACCGGATCCGTTCACGCTCACCGCCACGAGCCCCGACACGGACATCGACAACGTCGAGTTCTTCCGCTGCTCGAACGCCTCTTCGGGCTGCGGCTCGGGCTCGTGGATCTCGCTCGGGACGGACACGACCGTCCCCTACGAGGCGCAGTGGAACGTCGACGGCGACGGGAACCGCGCGCTTCGCGCCGTCGCCACCGATCTCGGGTCGAACACCGACGCGGACACGAACGACGTGACCATCGACCGCGCTGCGCCGACTGCCTCCCTGGACGATCCTGGCGCCAACCTGCGTGGCACCGTCTCGCTGACCGGCTCCGGCTCCGATCCGGGTGGCAGCGGAGTGGCCTCGCTCACGTTCCAGCGCTCGCCCGCCGGCGCCGGCACCTGGACGACAGTGGACACCGACACATCCGCTCCCTACAGCGCCTCCTTCGATACCACCGCGGTCTCGGACGGGCTCTACGACCTGCGTGTCACGGTCACGGACAACGCCGGCAACACGACTCACTCGGCGACGTCGCCAACCGCCGCGTCGACAACACGGCTCCCGCCGCCTCGATGGACGATCCGGGCGCCAACCTGCGCGGCACCGTCACGCTCAGCTCGACCGCCAGCGACGGCGGCTCCGGGATCGCCTCGCGCGTCTATGCCTACTCGCCCGCGGGAGCGGGGACCTGGAGCACGACTCCGGCCGCCTTCGACACCACCGCCGTCACGGACGGGCTCTACGACCTGCGCGTCACCGTCACCGACAACGCCGGCAACCAAACCACCTCGGCCACGGTCGCCAACCGCCGCGTCGACAACACCGCCCCGAGCGCCAGCCTGGACGATCCGGGCGCCAACCTGCGCGGCACCGTCACGCTCAGCTCGACCGCCAGCGACGGCGGCTCCGGGATCGCCACCGCGCATCTATCAGCCACTCCCCCGCCGGCGCCGGCACCTGGACGACGACTCCGGCCGCCTTCGACACCACCGCCGTCACGGACGGGCTCTACGACCTGCGCGTCACCGTCACCGACAACGCCGGCAACCAAACCACCTCGGCCACGGTCGCCAACCGCCGCGTCGACAACACGGCTCCCGCCGCCTCGATGGACGATCCGGGCGCCAACCTGCGCGGCACCGTCACACTCAGCTCGACCGCCAGCGACGCCGGCTCCGGGATCGCCACCCGCACCTATCAGCACTCCCCCGCCGGCGCCGGCACCTGGACGACGACTCCGGCCGCCTTCGACACCACCGCCGTCACGGACGGGCTCTACGACCTGCGCGTCACCGTCACCGACAACGCCGGCAACCAAACCACCTCGGCCACGGTCGCCAACCGCCGCGTCGACAACACGGCTCCGAGCGCCTCCCTGACTGCCCCTGCCGACGGAAGCTTCGTTTCCGCAACGGTCGCCGTCTCTGCCAACAGCTCCGATCCGGGCGGGTCCGGTATCGACTCCCTCCTCTTCGAGCGCCGCCCCGCCGGTGGCGGCTCCTGGACTGCGATCGACACCGACTCGAGCTCGCCCTACTCCGTCTCCTGGGACGTGAGCGCACTCGCCGACGGGGACTACGAGCTTCGCGTGAGCGCGAGTGACCAGGCTGGAAACAGCCAGCTCTCGGCGCTTCGGACGGTCACGGTCGACAACACGGCCCCCGGCGCCTCGCTCGACGATCCCGGCACGCCGCTTCGCGGCACCGTCTCGCTGACCGGCACTGCATCCGATCCGGGTGGAGCAGGCGTCGCCTCCGCTGCCTTCCAGCGCTCGCCGGCAAGCGGTGGCAGCTGGACGACAATGGACACGGACACGAGCTCCCCCTACTCCGCCTCCTTCGACACGACCGCGGTGGCGGACGGGCTCTACGACCTGCGCCTGGTCGCAACCGATCAGGTCGGCAACACGATCGTCTCGGCCCTCGTCACCAACCGCCGGGTCGACAACACGGCGCCCACCGCCTCGATGGACGATCCGGGCGCCAACCTGCGCGGCACCGTCACCCTCAGCTCGACCGCCAGCGACGCCGGCTCCGGGATCGCCACCCGCACCTATCAGCACTCCCCCGCCGGCGCCGACACCTGGACGACGACCCCAGCCGCCTTCGACACCACCGCCGTCACGGACGGGCTCTACGACCTGCGCGTCACCGTCACCGACAACGCCGGCAACCAAACCACCTCGGCCACCGTCGCCAACCGCCGCGTCGACAACACCGCTCCCGCCGCCTCGATGGACGATCCGGGCGCCAACCTGCGCGGCACCGTCACACTCAGCTCGACCGCCAGCGACGCCGGCTCCGGGATCGCCACCCGCACCTATCAGCACTCCCCCGCCGGCGCCGACACCTGGACGACGACCCCAGCCGCCTTCGACACCACCGCCGTCACGGACGGGCTCTACGACCTGCGCGTCACCGTCACCGACAACGCCGGCAACCAAACCACCTCGGCCACGGTCGCCAACCGCCGCGTCGACAACACCAACCCGACCGGCTCGCTGAGTGCGCCGTCGGATGGGGCTCTCGTGTCGGGGACCGTGGCGGTCTCCGTGACTGCTTCCGATCCGAGCGGCTCCGGTGTCGACTCCGTCCTCTTCGAGAGCCGCCCGGCCGGTGTGGGTTCCTGGACTGCGATCGACACCGACTCGAGCTCGCCCTACTCTGTCTCCTGGGACACGAGCGCGCTCGCTGACGGCGACTACGACCTGAGGGCCGTCGTCACCGACGTCGCTGGAAACAGTCACACCCCGGCGACTCGGACCGTGACGGCCGACAACACGACTCCGACTGCCTCCCTGGACGACCCTGGCGCCAACCTGCGTGGCACCGTCTCGCTGACCGGCTCCGGCTCCGATCCGGGTGGCAGCGGAGTGGCCTCGCTCACGTTCCAGCGCTCGCCCGCCGGCGCCGGCACCTGGACGACAGTGGACACCGACACATCCGCTCCCTACAGCGCCTCCTTCGATACCACGGGGGTCTCGGACGGGCTCTATGACCTGCGCGTCACGGTCACGGACAACGCCGGCAACCAAACCACTTCGGCGACGGTCGCCAACCGCCGCGTCGACAACACGGCTCCCGCCGCCTCGATGGACGATCCGGGCGCCAACCTGCGCGGCACCGTCACGCTCAGCTCGACCGCCAGCGACGCCGGCTCCGGGATCGCCTCGCGCGTCTATGCCTACTCGCCCGCGGGAGCGGGGACCTGGACGACGACTCCGGCCGCCTTCGACACCACCGCCGTCACGGACGGGCTCTACGACCTGCGCGTCACCGTCACCGACAACGCCGGCAACCAAACCACCTCGGCCACGGTCGCCAACCGCCGCGTCGACAACACCGGCTCCCGCCGCCTCGATGGACGATCCGGGCGCCAACCTGCGCGGCACCGTCACACTCAGCTCGACCGCCAGCGACGGCGGCTCCGGGATCGCCACCCGCACCTATCAGCACTCCCCCGCCGGCGCCGGCACCTGGACGACGACTCCGGCCGCCTTCGACACCACCGCCGTCACGGACGGGCTCTACGACCTGCGCGTCACCGTCACCGACGTCGCCGGCAACCAAACCACCTCGGCCACGGTCGCCAACCGCCGCGTCGACAACACGGCTCCGAGCGCCTCCCTGACTGCCCCTGCCGACGAAAGCTTCGTTTCCGCAACGGTCGCCGTCTCTGCCAACAGCTCCGATCCGGGCGGGTCCGGTATCGACTCCCTCCTCTTCGAGCGCCGCCCCGCCGGTGGCGGCTCCTGGACTGCGATCGACACCGACTCGAGCTCGCCCTACTCCGTCTCCTGGGACGTGAGCGCACTCGCCGACGGGGACTACGAGCTTCGCGTGAGCGCGAGTGACCAGGCTGGAAACAGCCAGCTCTCGGCGCTTCGGACGGTCACGGTCGACAACACGGCCCCCGGCGCCTCGCTCGACGATCCCGGCACGCCGCTTCGCGGCACCGTCTCGCTGACCGGCACTGCATCCGATCCGGGTGGAGCAGGCGTCGCCTCCGCTGCCTTCCAGCGCTCGCCGGCAAGCGGTGGCAGCTGGACGACAATGGACACGGACACGAGCTCCCCCTACTCCGCCTCCTTCGACACGACCGCGGTGGCGGACGGGCTCTACGACCTGCGCCTGGTCGCAACCGATCAGGTCGGCAACACGATCGTCTCGGCCCTCGTCACCAACCGCCGGGTCGACAACACGGCGCCCACCGCCTCGATGGACGATCCGGGCGCCAACCTGCGCGGCACCGTCACCCTCTCCTCGACCGCCAGCGACGCCGGCTCCGGGATCGCCACCCGCACCTATCAGCACTCCCCCGCCGGCGCCGACACCTGGACGACGACCCCAGCCGCCTTCGACACCACCGCCGTCACGGACGGGCTCTACGACCTGCGCGTCACCGTCACCGACAACGCCGGCAACCAAACCACCTCGGCCACCGTCGCCAACCGCCGCGTCGACAACACGGCTCCCGCCGCCTCGATGGACGATCCGGGCGCCAACCTGCGCGGCACCGTCACACTCAGCTCGACCGCCAGCGACGCCGGCTCCGGGATCGCCACCCGCACCTATCAGCACTCCCCCGCCGGCGCCGACACCTGGACGACGACCCCAGCCGCCTTCGACACCACCGCCGTCACGGACGGGCTCTACGACCTGCGCGTCACCGTCACCGACAACGCCGGCAACCAAACCACCTCGGCCACGGTCGCCAACCGCCGCGTCGACAACGACGCACCGACCATCACCCTCACGGCGCCGTCGGGCTACGTCAATGCAGCCGCACCGGATCCATTCACGGTCACCGCCACGAGCCCCGACGGCGACGTTGACGAGGTCGAGTTCTTCCGCTGCTCGAATTCGAGCGTCAACTGCGGTTCCGGCTCCTGGGTCTCGCTCGGCAGCGACTCCACTGCTCCCTACTCCGCCTCTTGGAACGTCGGTGCGGACGGGAACAGAGCGCTTCGCGCGGAGGTCGAGGACGAGGCGGACAACACCGGCTTCGACGTCGTCGACGTGACCATCGACCGAGCAGCCCCGGCGGGCGGCTCCGTCACGTACGCCGACGGCTACGACGGCGACGGCTCGGTGACGGTCGCAACCGACGCAGGAACGGACTCCGGCTCCGGAATCGACCTGGCCTCGCGGACGCTCGAGCGCGACGCGGTCGCCCTCGCCGCAGGTAGCTGCGGAACGTTCACCGGTGCGTGGACAAGCGTGGCAGCTCCTGACACCACTGTCGCGAACGGCACCTGCTACCGCTACCGCTACCGAGTCGCCGACAACGCCGGAAACGTCACGACTTACACGTCTCTGAACGTGGTCAAGGTGGACGCTTCCGCCCCGGTCACGACGGACGATGCGCCCGCAGGCTGGAGTTCGGCTCCGGTCCTCGTCACGCTCGCTCCTACGGACGCCGGTGGCTCGGGCATCGCTTCGACCGAGTACGAGGTCGATGGAGGCGCCACGCAGACCGGAACCTCCGTCAACGTCGCAGCCCCGGCCGACGGCTCGAACGACGGCGTCCACACGATCTCCTACCGGTCGGCCGACGGTGCAGGGAACATCGAATCTTGGCGCACCGCAACTGTGCGAATCGACGCAAGCGCGCCGGGCCTCACACCCGCCGACCCCGGCGACGACTTCCGCGGCACGGTGACGCTCTCCGCGACGGCCACGGACCCATGGTCCGGCGTGGCATCCGTCAGCTTCCAGTCCGCCCCCGCCGGCAGCGGCACCTGGACGACGATCTCCACCGACCCGACGACGCCCTTCGCGGGGAGCTGGGACACCACCGGATCCTCGGACGGGGACTACGACCTGCGCTTCGTGGCGACTGACAACGCCTCGAACACGACCGCAACGGTGCTCGCCGGGAAGACGATCGATAACACTGATCCGACGGTCGCCCTGACGACGCCCGCCGACGGCGGAGCGGTCTCCGGATCCGTTCCCGTGGCGGCGAACGCGTCCGACTCGGGCTCCGGCCTCGCGTCGGTCAGCTTCAGGGTCCGCCCCGCGGGTGGCACCTACTCGACGATCTCGACGGACACGTCGAGCCCATTCTCGGCGGCCTGGGACTCGACGTCGGACGCCGACGGCTCCTACGAGCTCGTCGCCGTCGCCACCGACTTGGCTGGCGGCACGGCCACGAGTGCCGTCGTGACGGTCACGGTCGACAACGACGCTCCGGTCGTGACGCTCGCGGACCCGGGCACCGATTTGCGGGGCACGGTTTCCCTCGGTGCGACGTCCTCAGGCGATACAGCGCAAGTGACGTTCGAACGCCGCTCGGCCGGCGGGGGTGCCTGGACCTCGGTCGGGATGGATACCTCCGCGCCCTTCACGAGCAACGTCGACACTACCGCCGTCGCGGACGGCCTCTACGAGCTCCGCGCGGTCGCCCTCGACGGCTCCGGCAACACGGGCACGAGCCCGACCCGGAACGTCCGCGTCGACAACACCGTCCCGTCCGGATCGCTCACCGCGCCCGCCGACGGCACGACCGTGGGCGGCGTCGTCTCCGTCCAGGCGACCGCATCGGACACCGGCGGCTCCGGTGTCGCGGGCGTCACCGTGGAGTTCCGCGCGGTCAGCACCCTTAGCTGGACTGCCCTCGTTGAGGACACCTCGGCGCCGTACGCAGCCTCCTGGAACACCGCCAGCCTGTCCGACGGCGGCTACGAAGTGCGCGCCAGCATCGAGGACGTCGCCGGGAACACAAGCTTCACCGCGATCGTCACCGTCACGGTCGACAGCTCGGCGCCCACCGTCACGCTCGCGGATCCCGGCGCCACCCTGAGCGGGACGGTTGACCTGACTGCGACCTCCCCGGACGCCTCCGTCGTCGTCTTCGAATACCGCCCCACGGGCGGAGCGTCGTGGACAGCCATCGCGGCGGACACTGCTGCTCCCTGGAGCGCGTCGTTTGCGACAGGCAGCCTCGCAGACGGAACCTATGACCTTCGCGCCACCGCCACCGACTCGGTCGGCAACAGCGCTGCCGACGTCCGCGTGGGCGTTCGGATCGAGAACACGACGCCGTCCGGGCCGCCGCCCGACGTGCAGGCCCCGAACACACCCCCCGGCTTCTCGGGCTCCCTGAGCAAAGGGAAGCTCACGTTGCGCTGGGGCGCCGCGAGCGACGGGAGCGGTGTCGCACCGACGTACGCCCTCCTCGTTGCGCACGCGCGGGCGGCGGTCTACCCCGCTACCCAGCGGCAAACGGTCGTGAACGGCGTCAAGGCCGGCGACCTTCGAGCCTTCCAGATCCAGGCAGAGGATGGAGCCGGCAACGCGAGCGCCCCGAGCTATGCCCTGAAGGTGTTGCCGGTTCTCAAGAAGCTGACCGTCAGGGCCGCGAAAGCGGCGCTTGCGAAGCGCGGCTTCAGGCAGGGCAAGTTGACGAAGAAGCGCTCGACGAGCGTTCCGAAGGGCCGGGTCATCCGGGCAGCGGGTCCCACGGTCAGGCGGGTGGGCACAACCGTCCCGCTGCTCGTTTCTACTGGAAGCGTTGCGTCCAGGTCAGTCCTCGTCCTCCGCGTCACGAGCCCGCGGGTTCTGGCGCGATCGAGCCACCAGCTCATTCAGGTGAACGTCGATCTGTCGCTGGAAGCGAGCGTGCGGGCATCCCTCCTGGACGGTACCGACGAGCTCTTCGCCTGGCGCTCCGGGCTTGGTGCCGGCACGACTCTCCTGAAGCTCGACATTCCGAATGAGGCGCTCCGGCAGAGCCGCTACATGCTGCTCGTGACTGCAGTCGGGCCGGACGGAAAGACGGTGACGGCTCGTGTTCCGATCCAAATAGAGACTCAGAGGGCGCCCACGACCGGAGAGACCGAGCAGGGCGGCGCGGTGCCGGCCGGCTCCGTCTACGGTGACGGTGATCCGCCCGCGCCCGAACCGCCGGCAGCGGGAGCCTCAGCGAATTGGGCCGACGAAACGCCGCGTGAGCCTGCCCCCGGGGAGTCGCTCACACCGAAGGCCGCGCCGAGACCGTCCGCCGCCCCAGCAGTCTCGTCCGTCGTTCTGAAGCCCGGAGACTCGAAGAAGAGAACTGTCGGAACCATTCTTCTGCTTGGCATGCTCGGCCTCGGGTCCGCCGCTGCGGCCTATAGATCACGCTCGCTGGTCTCGTTCGTCCTGCGCGGCGTCCGTGCCGGCAGCGCCCTCCACTAGGCCGACGTTCGCGACCTCCGGCGGGAACGCACCCGCCGCGAGTCCGGCTAGCCGCCGGGCTGCCAGAGCGGCTCGGCCGAGCCTGTGTTGGCGACCCGTGCGAGGATGAAAAGGAGATCGGAAAGCCGGTTCAGGTAAGCGATCGCGAGCGGGTTCACGGAGTCGAGTGCCGCGAGGCCGACCGCGAGACGCTCCGCCCGGCGGCAGACGGTGCGCGCGAGATGAAGTCGCGCCGCACCGTCCGTCCCACCCGGCAGCACGAAGCTCCGCAGCGGCTCCAGGCCCTCGTTTGCGCGGTCGCAGAGCTCCTCCAGGCGGTCGACCTGTGCCTGGGTGATCCTCAACCGCTCCTTCTTCTCGTCCGTGAACGGAACCGACAGGTCGGCTCCCAGGTCAAAGAGGTCGTTTTGGATCCGCTCGAGCCACGGCCGCGACGCCGGCGGAAGGTCACCGGCGAGCGCGAAGCCAATCGCGGAGTTCAGCTCGTCGACGGTGCCGTAGGCTTCGATCCGCGGATCGGTCTTCGAGACCCGGCTCCCGTCCCCGAGGCTCGTCTCGCCCCGGTCGCCGCCCCGCGTATAGATCCGGTCGAGCCGGACCGGCTCCTCACGCTTTCGGGTCATGCTTTCACCGGCTCGGCGCGTTCGGCCAGCCCCAGGATCGAACGCGCGATGACGATCCGCTGGATCTCGCTCGTACCCTCGTAGATCTCCGTGATCTTCGCGTCGCGGTAATAGCGCTCGACGGGAAACTCGCGTATGTAGCCGTAGCCGCCGAGCACCTGAATCGCCTCCCCGGTCTGTCGCCGGGCCACTCCCGAGGCGAAGAGCTTCGCTTTCGCCCCCGCCTCACCGTGCGGCAGCCCGCGATCCCGAAGCGAGGCGGCGCGCCAGGTGAGGAGCCGGGCGGCGTCGATCTCCGTCGCCATGTCCGCGAGCTTCCACTGAATCGCCTGGAAGTCGGCGATCCGCTTTCCGAACTGGTGCCGCTCGAGCGCATACGCCTTCGCCACGTCGAAGGCTGCCTGGGCGATCCCGACCGCCTGCGCCGCGATTCCGATCCGGCCGCCGTCGAGCGTTGCGAGGGCGATCGGCATGCCACGCCCTTCTTCGCCGAGGAGGCTCTCGCGCTCGACCCTGACTCTCTCGAGAACGAGATCCACGGTCGAGCTCGAGTGCAGCCCGAGCTTCTCGGCCTCGCCGCTCACCTCGAGTCCCTCCGCCCCGCCGTCGACGAGGAAACACGAGACTCCGGCCTCGGTGCGCGCGAAAGCAAGGATCGTGCCCGCGTGGCGACCGTTCGTCGTCCACTGCTTCCGGCCCGTAAGTCGCCACCCGTCCCCGTCCGGCTCCGCGCGAGTGCGGAGCGCTCCCGCGTCCGAGCCCGCCTCCGACTCGGTCAGCGCAAACGCGCCGAGCGTCTCACCGCTCGCGAGCGGTGGTACGAGTCGCTCTCGCTGCCCCTTCGTCCCGAACTTGACGATCGGGAGCGTCGCAGCACTTGTATGGACCGCCACAGTTACCCCAACACCCGCGTCGGCGCGCGACAGCTCTTCGAGCACGAGGACGTAGGCGAGGAAGTCGGCGCCGGCTCCGCCGAGCTCCTCGGGAACGCAGACGCCCATTAGCCCGAGGAGGGCAAGCTTCGCGAAGAGCTCGCGCGGGAAGCGGTGCTCGCGGTCCCACTCTGCCGCGTTCGGAACGATCTCGGCCTCCGCGAACTCCCGCGCGAGAGTCTGGATCTCACGCTGCTCAGCTGAGAGCTCAAAGTCCATGCGGAGGAGGATAGAGTCGCGGCCCCGTGGACAGGAACGAGCACACGATCGAGATCGCGCGCCCGCCCGCGACCGTGTTCCCCTACCTGACCGAGCCGGAGCGGCTGAAGCGTTGGGTCGGCGGGCTGACCACCTTCGAGGCGGCGGAGGGGGAGAACGCGCATGTCGGCGCCCAATCCCACCAGGTCATGGTCATCCGTGGTCGGGAATGGAAGCTTGTCGGCGAGCTCACGGCGCTCGAGCCGGACCGCCTCGTCCAGGCGCGGATGACGGGGAAGGGCTTCACGATTAGGACGTCCTACGTCCTCGAGCCGGTGGCGAGTGGAACCCGGCTGACGGCAGCCGTGGAGAGCGAGTTCTCGCTGCTCGTCGCACGGCTCTTCGGCGGCCTCGTGAGCCGTGAGGCGCAGAGGAAGCTCCGGGCCGACCTGGCACGGCTCGAGGCCCTCGTCGAGTCCGAGACCGACTAGGCGGCGAGCGGCGTGAACTCCCGCTGGATCTCGCGGAGCTCGCTCTCCGAGGTGCGGAAGGCGTCCACGACATCCGGGTCGAACTGGAGCTCCGCCTGCGAGAGGATCTCCTCGCGTGCGGCCGACCAGCGTAGGGCCGGCCGATAGGGCCGGTCGCTGGTCATCGCGTCGAGCGCATCCGCGACCGCGAAGACGCGTGCGCCGAGAGGGATCTGCTCGCCCGCCAGCTGGTCCGGGTAGCCGCTGCCGTCCCAGCGCTCGTGGTGGTGGCGAACGACCCGGAGCCCCGTACCCTGGAGGAACGCGACCCCCCCGAGCATCTGCTCTCCGAGCGCGGCGTGCGTTTGCATCAGGCGTCGCTCTTCCTCCGTTAGCGGCCCGGGCTTTCGGAGGATCTGATCGGGGATCCCGATCTTTCCGACGTCGTGCAGAAGGAATCCGTACGAAGCTGTCTGGTCGGAGGCAAGCGAGCTGTCGATCTGCGCCGCAAGCGAGATGGCGTAGCTCTGGACACGCTGGGAGTGCGCCCGCGTACCCGTGTCCTTCGTCTCGAGCGCGCTCGCTAGCGCTGCGACCGTCTCCTGGTAGGCGTTCTGCAGGAGGAGCCGCTGGCCCCGCTCGATCTCGAGCAGATGACGAAGGTCGCGTGCGTAGAGGAGCAACTGCTCCTCCGGAGCTCGATTCTTCGTGGCCCTGAACGGCACGCCGTAAAGACCGCCAGCCAGGCGCTCGACGATCGCGAGCAGCTCGAGCGGGCTGAACGGCTTCAGGAGGAAGGCATCAGCGCCGCACGCCCGCCAGTCGATGTCGCCGGAGCCCTCCGATCCGGTCAGGAGAACGACTTGGATATTGGAGGTGGCCGGGTCGTCCTTCAGCTCGCGACAGTAGGCGAGACCACCCTGCCCGGGCATCTTGACGTCGAGCACGACCACGTCCGGACGCTCGCGCGCCACGTGCGCTGCGGCTTCCTCCGCGCTCTCCACCTCGGCGACCTCCATGTCGACAACCTCGAAGGTTGCCCTCAATAGGGCTCGGAGTCCCGGATCGTCATCGACGAGTAAGAGGCGCAGCGGCTTCACCCCTCCTATGGGTGGCATCCCCATTCGGACGCATTTTGTGTGTGTTCATTCGAATAGATCCCGAAAACCTTTCGAATCTTTCGCTTAAGAGCGAAAACGTTCTTGAGCTCACGGGTAGTCGTAGAAGCCGCGACCGCTCTTTCGGCCCAGTCGGCCTTCCCGGACGTATTGCCTGAGGAGCGGGCACGGAGCGTACTTCGGATCCCCGAGGCCCTCTTCGAGGACCTCCATGATCGCCACGCAGGTGTCGAGACCGATCAGGTCGGCCAGAGCCAGCGGCCCCATCGGATGGTTGAAGCCGAGCTTCGCGATCGTGTCGATCGCCTCGGCCTCGGCAACGCCGTCGTGAAGGGCGTAGGCGGCCTCGTTCAAAAACGGCATCAGGATCCGGTTCGACACGAAGCCGGGGAAGTCGCGCACCTCGGCCGGCGTCTTGCCGAGCTCGCGGGCGAGCGTCACGATCGCCTCGGTGGTCTCGTCGGAGGTCTCTCGCGCGCGCACCACCTCGACGAGCGCCATGACCGGGACCGGGTTGAAGAAGTGCATGCCGATCACCCGGTCCGCACGGCTCGTGACGCCCGCGAGCGACCCGATCGGGATCGAGGAGGTGTTCGAGGCGAGGACGGCAGCTGCAGGCAGCGCGTCGTCCGCGCGACGGAAGATGTCCTCCTTGACCGCAAGGTCTTCGACGACCGCCTCGATCATGAGCTCGGCCTCCACCAGGTCGTCCACCGGCTCGACTCTCGCCAGGATCTTGGCCGGGTCGACCTCGCCGTCCCTCGCCGCCAGCCGGTCGAGGCTCGTACGCATCGCTGCCAGCCCGCGCTCCGTCGCGCCGGGCGCAGCGTCGTGCAGGAGCACCTGCCGGCCCAAGGTGGCCACGATCTGCGCGATCCCGCCGCCCATCTGCCCAGCACCGACCACGAGGACGCGCTCGAACCTCATTGCCCCTCCCAGTCCGACCGCGTTAGCGCGTACAGGACGTAATCGTCCCTTCCGTTCTCGGCCGGGAAGAATGCTCTCAAAGTCCCCTCGTTGACGAATCCGAGCCTTTCGAGCACCCGGCGCATCGGTGTGTTCCAGTCCGCTGTCGTCGCCTGGACGCGTTCCGCTCCCTCAGTGGCGAAGAGATGGTCGGTGACGAGCTTCGTGGCCTCGAGCCCGTAGCCCCGTCCTCGCTCGGCCGCATCGAAGAGCGTCACCCCGATCTCGAAGACACCCGGAGGAAAGGCGCCACGCGGGGCGCGGGCATCCGCGTCCCCGACGAGGCGGCCCTCGGCCTCGATACCCAGCTCGAGTTTCCCGTTCCAGAGCGTCCCCGAGCGCTCGATCCGGCGGCGGAGCTGGGCGCGAGTCGGCAGCTTCGCGCCACCGAGCGGGTAGTCCGCCTTCAGGAAGGCGTCACTGAGAATGTCAAGCTCATCGAGCCGAAGCGCCCGCAGCACGATGCGCTCCCCCGGGAGCACGATCATGAGCGGAATCTAGCGTTTGCTCTGGTTAGCAGGCGGTTCGATCCAAGACGGGAGCGGGCACGATGCCCAGGCTCCGGCTCGAATCGACGTAGAGACCGAAGCCGCCGCTCACGTCGCCGCTCGTTCGACCGTCGTCCGACTCGAAGTAGGCGAAGGTCTCGAGCTCGTAGGCATCTGGCGGGACCGCCACTTTCCAGCGCGTCATCGTTCCAGGCTCCAGCGCGATCGTGTAGGCGACCACCTTCTCGCAGCCGAGGGGATGCACCTTGATCACACCGATGCAGTCCTCTTCGCGGCCGCCGTTGCACTCCTCGGCACGAACGACCTGCGCCTGCTCGAGCGAGACAGTGATCACCTCCCCGGGACGAACGACGCTGAGCTGCTTCGGCCGGGGGTAGCCGGTGTCGGAGCACATGCCGACTCCCTCACCGGTAATGCAACTGCTCCCACGTACGGCTTCCTGTGAGCCCGCCTTGCTCTCGAGGACGAGCTTCGGCGCGCGAGGAGAAGAGTCTGTCAGGTTCTTTTGCTTCTGCGTGGTAGCCGCCTCCGAGCCCGCATCCGAGTCCGAGGCGGTGGGTGACGCACCGCCGCAGGCCGTCGCGACGAGAACGAGCGGGACGGCGAGGAGGAGTCGGAAGCGTCGCATCGTCACTAGGACGGATCGACAGCCGGAAAAGTTCCTGAAGCCGGAAAAGCTCTCTGAGGCTAAACCTCGAGCAGAAGTGCGTCGCCCTGACCGCCGCCGGAGCAAATCGCCGCCAGGCCGAGGCCGCCACCGTTTCGCCGTAGCTCGTGGATCATCGTCGCGAGGATGCGCGCCCCTGAGGCGCCGATCGGGTGGCCGAGTGCTACGGCGCCGCCGTTCACGTTGACGCGCTCCGGATCCGTGCCCAGCATCGCCGTCGAGTTCAAAACGACGGACGCGAACGCCTCGTTCAACTCCACGCGCTGCACGTCGTCGACCGACTTATCTGCCTTCTCGAGCGCCCTCAGGCCGGCGAGGGCTGGGGTCTTCGCGAGGTAGGCGAAGTCGTCCGCGACGTACGCCTGGGAGACGATGGTGGCCAGGATCTCGAGACCCCGCTCTCGGGCGAACTCCTCGCTCGTCACGACCAGGGCGCCGGCGCCGTCGTTGACGCCCGGAGCGTTCCCGGCGGTCGTCGTTCCTTCCGGGTCAAAGACCGGCTGGAGCTGCGAGAGTCGCTCGTAAGACGTGTCCCGTCGCGGCCCCTCGTCCGTCGTCACCTCGCCCACAGGCACGATCTCGTCGTCGAAGCGGCCGCTGTCGATCGCGTCCACAGCCCGCTGGTGGGAGCGGAGCGCCCAGCGGTCCTGATCCTCCCGCGAGATCCCAAGCTCACGGGACACGAGCGAGGCCTGCGCGACCATGTGCAGCTCGTCGAACGTTGATGTGAGGCCGTCCGAGGTCATCGAGTCGATCAGAACGCCGTCGCCTAGTCGATAGCCGAACCGGGCCTTCTTCAGGAGATATGGGGCGTTCGACATGGATTCCATGCCCCCGGCGACGATGACCGAGTGGTCTCCGGCCCTGATCATCTGGTCTGCCATCTCGACCGCCCGCACGCTCGAGGCGCAGACCTTATTGATGACGTCGGAGCCGATCTCCTTCGGCAGGCCCGCACCGACGCTGGCCTGCCTCGCCGGCGCCTGACCGGTTCCCGCCTGCAGCACCTGGCCCATGATCACGTACTCGACGTCCTCGTTCTCGATGCCGGCACGGTCGAGCGCTCCCCGGATGGCGACGGCGCCGAGCTCCGGCGCCTGGTAGTTCTTGAGGGCGCCGCCGAGCTTCCCGAAGGGTGTGCGAACTGCGGAGACGATGACCGAGCGAGCCATGCGGCCAGCCTAGCAACGCCCTCCTACCCCGCTCCCCACGCCAGCTCGGCGACCCGGGCCACGAGCTCGAGCTTTTGCCACTGCGTCACCTCGTCGAGCTCGTTTCCTTCGAGGACACTCGCGAAGCCGCATTGGGGCGAGAGCGCAAGCTGATCGAGCGGGAGGAACGCTGCGGCCTGCTCGAGCCGCCGGAGCAGGTCGTCTGAGGACTCGAGGGTCGGCGTCTTCGAGCTGACGAGGCCCATCACCATGGTCTTCCCCGAGGGGACGTGGCGGATCGGCTCGTAGCCGCCGTCGCGCCCCACGTCGTCCCACTCGACCAGGAACGTGTCGTATCGCTCCAACTCCCCGAAGAGACGCTCCGCCACGGGCTCGAGCGACCCTTCGCAGAGCCAGCGAGACCTGTAGTTGCCGCGGCAAACGTGGAGGCCGACGGTGATGTCCGCGGGGATGCCTTCGACCACGGCGTTGTCGGCGGCGAGCGCCCTGTCGAGGACCTCGTCCACATCGAACCCGGCAGCCTTGAAGCGCTGGACCCACTGCGCGTCGACGAGGTACGGATAGAGCGGAAAGTCGAGCTGGACGTAGCGAGCACCCGCCTCGATCGCGTCCGCGATCAGGCCCCGCTCGATCTCGATCGCGTGGGCGACCAGCTCCTCGAGATCGCTGTAGGCGTGCTCGGGCGTGAAGGTGAACGGGTGGCGGAAGAGGGACGCGGCCGGAAAGGTCACCTTGAAGGGGCGGGTCGCGGTCGCGGCGAGGAACTCCGCCTCCCGGGCCGCCGGGCTGTCCACGAGCCGTAGGCGCTCCTCCACCTTCTGCACATGCCAGACGACAGTCTCGCCGCGCTCATTCCTGAACTCGACAGGGTTCCGGTCGGTCGAGAACCCCTCGACCGCGTCCCAGAACGAGTTCAGGAACATGTAGCGGCGAAACTCCCCGTCGGTGACGACGTCGAGCCCGATCTCCTCCTGACGAGCGACCGCTTGCCGGATAGCCTCGTCCTCAACAGCCTTCAAGGAGCTCAGGTCGCTGGCCCGCTCCTCGGACAGGATCGCGCGGTGCCCGGGAGCGTAGGCGTCCGCGACCGCCTCCCGGAGCGCGGCAGGGCGGAGGAGGCTTCCCACAACCTCGGCGCGCGCCGGTGCCCTAGGGGGAGGCATGGCCGGCCTGAGTCTTCCACGCCTCCGCCATCGCGATCCGCTGGATGAGTGTCGGGTGCGTCTGCATGAGCAGGTACGACCAGGTCGGCGGGCTCGGGTCGGAGAGGCTCGTGGTTCCCAAGCCCACGAAGAGACGTTTCGCTGCCTCCGGCTCCCGGGCGGTTTCGAGCGCCACCCAATCCGCCTCGGCCTCGAGATGGCGGGTGATCGCGTACTCGAGCGGCAGCGCGAGAAGCTGGAGCACGACCAACACGAATAGAGCGAGCGGAATCGCCGCGGGCGTGTAGACGCCACCCCGGCGGCGAGTCGCCCGGGCAATCAGATAAGCGCCGGGCAGCGCGAAGAGCGCGTACCAGGCCACGCTCTTCCAGATGTGGTTCCTGGAGAGGTGCCCGATCTCGTGCGCCAGCACGATCCTCACCTCGTCCTTCTCGAACCGGCCGTCGAGCAGGGTGTCCCAGAGGATCACGCGGCGGCTCGGGCCGAGGCCGACGGCCTCCGCATTCGGCGCGCTCGTCAACTCCCGCACTTTCTGCACCTCGACCCGGAGGTCCTCCACGCCCTCCCTGGCGGCGAGCTCCTGGGCCTGCGCCACCAGCGCCCGGTTTCGCAACGGGTGGACGCCCGGAATCAGGTACGGGAAGAGGAACGCGAACAGGAGCGCGAGGCCGACGAAGGCCGGCGCGCCCGCTAGCCACCACCACTCCCGCAGGGGAGCGGCGAGTGCCATCACGATCAGGATGGAGAGGCAGATGAAGAGAAAGGCGCCACCGAGGCCGAGCCAGTTCTCGAGCACCCACCGGCCATACCCCATGTGCGAGATGCCGTGCCGGCGCTCCCACCAGAGCTGCGCGAGACCGAACGGGAGCTGGGCGAGCCAGAGGAAAGCGAGCCCGATCATCCCCAGGAGCATCCCGGTGCCGATCCGACCGGACGCCGACTCCCGCGCAAACCGAGGCCCGAAGACGGCGTAGACCCCCAGTACGACGAGGAGGGCCACCTGCGTGAGGATGAAGTTGACCCGGACGAACCGTTGGTAGTCGCGCGCTTCCTCGAGCTCGGCGGCGCCGAAGTACTCTCGAACGTCGAGCCTGGGGAGGTGGAGGCCTCCGGGGATGCTCGATCGCCAGAGCAGCACGACGGCCACCGCGTAGATCGCAACCAGGAAGGCGAGAGCGAGTGCCCCGACCACGCGCCGCCGCGCGGTCGTCACGCCGCCAGTGGGGCCAGGGGCTCCTCGGGCTCGTCCTCTGGCGGTGCGGGCAGCTGCGCTGGACCACCGTAGGGGTAGCGCCCGGTCAGAAGAAACAGGTACCCGTCGGTCTGAGCCGCGTAGCGAAGCGCGTAGGCACCGAGGTTTCGAAGGCCGGCGGGCATCCTGCCGGTGGCGAGCGACACGAACCAGCCGCCGACGCCGACGAGGACGAGAACCGAGTTGAACGAGCTCGTGACGAGGAGCGCCGGAACCGCGAGAAAAAGGCGGAACCCGCCCGTCCAGCGACTCTGGCGCTCAGGCGGCGCGATGGCGACCTCGACCGGGTAGCTTCCTGCCTCTCCCATGAAGCCCGGAAAGGGATTCGCGACGAGGAACAGGTACGCAAAAACGTGGATGTCGTAACGCACGTATGCCGCCAGGAAGCGGTGCAGCGCGTCGGGTGAGCGGCCGGTGAAGACGACGGCGAACCAGTTGAGCACGGCCGCGAAGAAAGCGGCGACCGACCAGAGGAGGAGCCACACGAGGTGCGGGAACGTGAGCAGGAGACGGAAGAAGACGCTCACGCGCGAGCGACGGAGGTCGTCTCCGTCCGGATGGAGCGTGATCGCGGGAGGGGCTGGCGCCGGCGCGGGCTCGGGCCACGAGGGGTCCGAGTCCGGGTACCGGTCGGTCAGCAGGAAGACGTAGCCGTAGGTCTGGGCGGCGTAGCGAAGCGAGTAGGCCTCAAGGTCACGGAAGCCTTGTGGCATCCGCCCCCGGGCGAGGCACGCGAACCAGCCGAGAAAGGCGACGACGATCGCGAGCCCGAGCGCGGAGAAGGAGCCGGTGGAGCCCGCCGAGGCAGAAGCGTCATAGCCGCCCCTCTCGCCGGTCGCGTTCCAGGTCGCAGTACCGACGAGAACCGCGGTCAGGACGAGCGGAGGCAGCGCTAGGATGACCCGGAACGCCGCGCCGAGGCGACCCTGGCGGGCCGGCGGCTCGATCTGGACGTCGATCGGGTAGCCGGGCGAGCCGGTGAATCCAGGGTATGGGTTTGCCGCCAGGAACGCATAGGCGTAGACGTGGGTCGAATACCGCACGAAGGCCGACAGGAACCTGTGCAGGTCGAGCGACGGCTGTCGCGTGACGATCACCACGACCCAGTTCGCTATCGAGGCGAAGAAGGCCGCGATGCTCCAGAGCACAAGCCAGATTGCGTGCGGAATGAGCAGGAGGAGCCGGAAGAAGACGGTCAGGCGAGAGCGCCTGAGGTCATCCGTGACGATGAGACGGATCGGGTGGGGTTCCACAGCGGGATTATGGGCCGTTCCGGGGACAGCGGCTGTCGCGCGCTCGAAGTTGACCGGGCCCGGCGGGTGGCCTACCCTGAGATCGATCACGACTTCCATCCGCATCTGGTGGGCCTGGCGCCGCGAGCGGAGCGGAAGCGTCGCCTGCTGACCCAGAGGCCCCGACTACCGTTTCGCTCCCCTGACCTTCCCTCGGAAGGTCTTTTTGTTGCCGTGACGATCGCGACCGACATCCATGCAGATCTGATCACCCCGCTCGGGGCGTACCTCCGCTTGCGCGCCGCCGGGACGGCGAGCTTCCTGCTCGAGTCCGTGGAGAAGGGTCGGCTCGGCCGCTACAGCCTGGTGGGCTCAGGCTCGCGCCTCGTCTCCTTCGAGGATGCAAGCTCCGAGCTGGACGCAGGCCGGCCGGTGGTCGGCTATCTGGGCTACGACCACGTCGAGAAGCTCGAGCCGACAGTCGTGCTGCCGGCGGACGGCCCGGACCTCCCCGAGAGCCGCTTCGTCGTCGCCGACCGCCTGGTCCGGTTCGACCACGTGACGAGCATCGCCGAGGTCCTGGCGGGCAATCGCGACGAGATCGTTGCGCTGCTCGAGGCACCTCCGCCGGCGTCCGAGGCCCCCGGCGAGCCGGCTCCGGCAGCAACGACCGTGCGCTCGCCGAGCCGGGAGGCCTACGAGGACGGGGTGCGCGACGCCAAGGCGCACATCCAAATTGGAGACGCGTTCCAGATCGTGCTCTCACAGCGCGCCGAGAGGCCGACGTCGGCTTCCGCACTCGCGCTCTATCGATCGCTCCGGCGGATCAATCCCTCGCCCTACCTCTTCCTGCTCGAACTGGGCGACCTGGCGCTGGTGGGCTCCTCGCCAGAGACCCTGGTCAAGCTCGAGGGGGCGCGGGCGAGCCTGAACCCGATCGCCGGCACGACGGATGCCGGTGAGGGAGATGCAGAGCGACTGCTCGATTCCGAGAAGGATCGAGCGGAGCACGTGATGCTCGTCGACCTCGGCCGGAACGACCTCTCGCGCGTCTGCCTCCCCGGCACGGTGCGGGTAGGCCGCTTCCTCGAGCCGGAGCGATACTCGCACGTCACCCACCTCGTCTCAGAGGTTGCCGGCGAGCTGGCACCGGGCCGGTCGGGCCTCGACCTCCTGCGGGCATGCTTCCCGGCCGGAACGGTCTCCGGCGCGCCGAAGGTCCGCGCCATGCAAATCATCTCCGAGCTCGAAGGCCGCCGTCGCGGGCCCTACGCGGGGGCGGTCGGCTACGCGCTCCCGGGAGGAGCGCTCGACACCTGCATCGCGATCCGGACGATCGTCCTCTCCGGCGGCATCGCGCATCTGCAAGCCGGGGCAGGCATCGTTGCCGAGTCGGACCCGGCCGCAGAGCACCAGGAGTGCCTGAACAAGCTGGCGGCCCTGGAGGCGGCCATCGAGGATGCGGAGCATGCCCAATGATGCTCCTGATCGACAACTACGACTCCTTCACCTATAACCTCGCACACCTCTTCCAGGAGCTCGGCGCAGAGGTGACGGTGCTTCGAAACGACGCCCTGGACGCGGACGAGGCCGAGCGCCTTGCTCCTACACACCTGGTCGTCTCCCCCGGCCCCGGCCGCCCCGCCGATGCGGGCGCGACCATCGCGATCCTGCAGCGACTCGGCCCGCGGACACCGACGCTCGGCGTCTGCCTGGGACACCAGGCGATCGTCGAGGCCTTCGGCGGCAAGGTGGGCCAGGCCAGGCAGCTCGTGCATGGCAAGGCCGCAGCGGTCAGCCATGACGGACGAGGCCTCTTCGAAGGGCTGCCGGACCCGTTCGAGGGCGGGCGCTACCACTCTCTCGCGGCGACGCGGATCCCCGACATGCTCGAGGTCTGCGCCACGACGGCCGACGGCGAGATTATGGCGGTTCGTCACCGTGAACTGCCAATCGACGGGATCCAATTCCACCCCGAGTCCGTCCTCACCCCGACCGGCCCCGAGCTCGCGAGAAACTTCCTGGAGGGACGACGGTGATCCAGGCAGCGCTCGCACGGCTCCTCGAGGGGCACAACCTGGCGCGCGACGAGGCCCGGGAAGTCATGAACGGCATCATGCGCGGCGAGGCGACGCCCGCCCAGATCGGCGGCTTCCTCATCGCCCTCCGTCTGAAGGGGGAGACCGCGGACGAAATCGCCGGGTGCGCCGAGGCCATGCGCTCCCACGTCCTCGCGGTCGTCCCCGAGCGCGAGGACCTCGTCGACACTGCCGGGACCGGCGGCGACGGAGCGCGGACGTTCAACATTTCTACCGCGGCGGCGCTCGTCGCAGCGGCGGCAGGAGCGGGCGTCGCGAAACACGGGAACCGGGCCGTATCCTCCGCCTCGGGCTCCGCAGACGTCCTCGAAGCGCTCGGGTTCTCGCTCGAGCTGGAGCCGGAGCGGATCGCCCGCTCGATTGACGAGCTCGGATTCGGATTCCTCTTCGCGCCGTCGCACCATCCGGCCATGCGCCACGCGGCGCCGGTCCGGAAGGAACTCGCAGCCCGGACGGTCTTCAATGTCCTGGGACCGCTCACGAACCCGGCCGGCGCGCGGGCGCAGGTGGTCGGCGTCTATGCCCCCGAACTCGTGCCGACGATCGCAGAGGTGCTCGCCCAGCTAGGGGCCCGCCGCGCTTTCGTCGTCCACGGAGCCGGCGGCGTCGACGAGCTCTCGCCCGCCGGCCCCAATCTCGTCTGCGAGGTCGTGAGCGGCAAGGTCGTACAGCGGCAGATCGACCCGGCCGACTTCGGCGTCCCGCGCTGCCGACCAGAGGACCTCGCCGGCGGCACTCCGGCCGAAAACGCGGTCACGGTGCGCGAGATCTTCCGGGGCGAGCGAGGGCCGAAGCGGGAGGCGGTGCTCCTGAACGCCGCTGGGGCGATCGCCGCCGGTGGTCACGCCGAGGATCTCGAGGAGGGCTACGGAATCGCTTCGGCGGCACTCGACTCCGGAGCCGCGACAGCGCGACTCGACGAGCTCGTTGCCTTCTCCCAGGCCAAAGCAGTCGCCTGATGGGGCGGTTCCGGGAGGCACTCGCGGCACCGGGCCTGGGCGCGATCGCCGAGATCAAGCGGCGCTCTCCCTCCGCCGGTGACCTTCGTCCGGACGCCGATCCCCGGCTTCTCGTCCTCGCTTACGAGGCGGCCGGCGCGGCGGCAGTCTCGGTCCTCGTGGATGAGGGTTTCGGCGGAACGTGGGACGACCTGCGGGCGGCACGCGCGGCGAGCGGCGTCCCGCTCCTCGCCAAGGGCTTCTTCCGGGACCGGGGCGAGCTGGTCCAGGCCAAGGAAGCAGGCGCCGATGCGGCGCTCCTGCTCCTACGCGACCTGAACGATGGCGAGTCCGCTTCCTTCCTCGCTGCGGCGCAGAATCTGGGCCTCGACGTTCTGGTCGAGACGCACGACGCTGAAGAGCTCGAGCGCGCGGTCGCCCTAGGCGCGGCAATCCTCGGTGTGAACGCACGCGACCTCTCGACATTCGAGATCGACCGGGCGCGTCAGCTCGAGCTGGTCTCCCGCGCGCCGCGCGACCGGTTGGTCGTGGCCGAGAGCGGCATCTCCTCCCGCGCCCAGGGCGCCGCTGCGGAGCTGGCAGGTGCGGACGCGGTCCTCGTCGGGTCGGCCCTCATGCGGGCGACCGATCCGGGCGCAAAACTCGCAGAGCTCCTGTCGCGGCCGCTGGTCAAGGTCTGCGGGCTGACGCGCGCGGAGGACGTTGCCGTTGCAGCCGAAGCCGGGGCTGACTTCGCAGGCTTCGTCCTCGCCGAAAGCCCACGCCGGGCCACGGCCCCCCTGCCCGTCCCGGAGACGATGCTCTCAGTCGCCGTCTTGGTCGGAGAGATCGAGGCGACCCCCACCGATCTCGTCCAGCTCTATGAGTCGGAGAACGGCCATCGTGCGCGCCACGGAGTGCTGCTCCAGTGCGGCGAAGTGGTCGCGCGGGTGCTCGATCTCCCGTGGCTGGCCGAGGACGATGCCCATTGGGACATGGCCGCAAGCGTCGAGGGGCGCGTCCTCCTCGCAGGCGGGCTCGGCCCGGAGAACGTGAGAGCTGCCATCCAGGCGGTCTCTCCCTGGTGCGTGGACGCGAGCCGAAGCCTCGAGGCCGCTCCGGGAATCAAGGATCACGAGCGCGTCCGCGCCTTCGTGGAGGCGGCGCGGTGAACGTCCAGAAAATCGGCTTCTACGGACCCTACGGCGGGCGCTACGTGCCCGAGACGCTCGTGCCCGCTCTTGACGAGCTGGTCGCAGGCTGGGACGCGGCGCGCCGGGATCCTGCGTTTCGCGCCGAGCTCGACGAGCTCGGACGCACGTTCGTCGGGCGCCCGACTCCGCTCTACCGCACCGAACGGCTCTGGGAGGAGCGCCGCCTCTATCTGAAGCGCGAGGACCTCTGCCACACCGGAGCACACAAGATCAACAACGCGGTGGGGCAAGCGCTCCTCGCAGATCGCCTCGGCAAGAAGCGGATCGTGGCAGAGACGGGGGCCGGCCAGCACGGTGTCGCGGCCGCGACGGTCTGCGCGCGGTTCGGCTTCGAGTGCGTCGTCTACATGGGCGCGGAGGACATCGATCGCCAGCGCCCGAACGTGGAGCGCATGGGCCTTCTGGGTGCGGAGGTCCGGCCGGTCGAGTTCGGGACGAAGACGCTCAAGGAGGCGACGAGTGAGGCGATTCGCGACTGGATCACGAACGTCGAGACGACGCACTACCTGATCGGCTCCTGCGTGGGGCCGCATCCCTATCCCGAGATCGTGCGCGAGCTTCAGGCGGTGATCGGACGCGAGGCTCGCGCACAGATGCTCGAGGAGGAGGGTCGCCTGCCCGAAGCCGTCGTCGCCTGCGTCGGCGGCGGCTCGAACGCGATCGGCCTCTTCGCCGGCTTCCTGGACGATCCGTCGGTCCGCCTGATCGGTGTCGAGGCCGCAGGCGCCGCGAGCCTCGGCTCGGGCCGGGCCGGAGTCCTCCATGGCGCTCGCTCCTCGCTCCTCGCGGACGAGGACGGGCAGATCGCCGACGCGCATTCGATCTCGGCAGGGCTCGACTATCCAGGCGTCGGGCCCGAGCACGCCTTCCTGCGCGACTCGGGGCGCGCGGAGTACCTTCCGGCCACCGACGAGGAGGCCCTCGCCGCCCTCCACCTCCTCTCCGAGCGCGAAGGAATCATTCCTGCGCTCGAGCCGGCCCACGCGCTCGCGCGCGCGCTCGAGCTGGATGACGAGGTCGTGCTGGTCGGCCTCTCGGGGCGGGGCGACAAGGATCTCGCCACGGTGCTCTCCCGTTGAGGGCTCCGCGCAAGAAGCTCTCCATCTACCTGATGGCGATGCCGGACACGCCGGCCCTCGCAGCCGCGGCCGTCGACGGCGGCGCCGACCTCCTCGAGATCGGCTTTCCCTTCTCCGACCCGCTCGCCGACGGCCCGGTGATCAGGCTCGCGGGAGAACGGGCGCTCGCAGCGGGCATGCGGACACGAGCCTGCCTGGACTGTCTCCGCGACGTTCGAGCCCGGGTGGGGGCGCACGTACCGCTCATCCCGATGACGTACTCCTCGATCCTCGAGGCCTACGGCTACGACCGGTTCCAGGCCGACGCTCGGGCCGCCGGAGCTACCAGCCTCATTGTCGCCGACCTGCCCCTGGAAGCGGCGCCCAAGCTCGCTCGCGTCCAGCTGGTCGCGCCGACGTCCTCGCCGGACCGGATCCAGCTGGCGGCCGAGCGGACCGACGGATGGCTCTACCTCGTCTCGCTGACCGGGACAACCGGAGCGCGAGACGCGCTTTCGGATCAGCTGGCGGGCCTCGTCACAAGAGCCCGGCGGGTCACGGACGTCCCGCTCCTCGCCGGCTTCGGCATCGCCACACCGGAGCAGGCCGCCCGGGCTGCCGGGCTCGCCGACGGGATCGTGGTCGGCAGTAGGGCGGTGGAGGTTGCAGACGAGGGTGGGCCGGAGGCTCTTCGGGCCTACGTCGAATCGCTACGGCGCGCGGTCGACGCCTCGCCGGCGCCAGCAGCGGCCCCGTGAACGCGACGCGGCCGGGGCTCCCCCGGCCGCGTCGAACCCCGTCCGAGAGCGTCTTAGCCGACGACGCGAACCCTTTCGCAGTTGAGCGTCGTATCGCCCGTCCGAACGACCGCTACGTCACTGTCATCCGCATCCTCGCCGCAGTCGAGCGTGTCGACGGCAGCATCGTCCGCGGCCGCGAAGAGATGGTCGTTGCCGCCATCGCCGCTCATCGCGTCGACGCCCCAGCCGCCCCAAACCCAGTCGCGCCCCTCGCCGCCCGCGAGGATGTCATCGCCGGGCCCGCCCCATATGAAGTCGCCCCGGCCCTCGCCGGAGGCTGTGTCGTTCCCGAGGCCGCCGAAGAGGAAGTCGCTGCCATCCCCACCCGAGATCGTGTCGTTCCCTGCCTTGCCCCAGATGAAGTCGCGGTTCTCGGTGCCGACGAGCACGTTGTCGTTCGCGTCCCCGCGGATGAAGCTCCCCCGCGGGCGTGGCGACGAGATCGTCCTGACCCGCTCGCAGTCAATCGCGACGTCGCCGGTGCGGATGAGTGCAACGTCAAAGCCCGCGCCGCAGTCGACCGTGTCGACATCGCCGTCGGCGGCGCCTGCGAAGAGGTGGTCGTCGCCGAGGCCGCCTTCGAGCACGTCCGTGCCCCGCCCGGCATAGACCCAGTCAGGGCCGCCTCCGCCGTCGAGCGAATCGGCACCGCGAGCGCCCCAGAGGAAGTCCCGACCGTCATCGCCAGATACCGTGTCGGTGCCGCGGCCACCGAAGAGCAGATCGCTCCCGCCCGCCCCTGAAAGGGTGTCGTTTCCGGCCTTGCCGAACATGAAGTCGCGGTGATCGGTTCCGGTCAGGACGTCGTTCCCGGGGGTTCCATTGAACGTGTCCGCGAGAGCGGCAGGGACGGCGACCAGCGCCGCGACGACCGCGAGGAGAACGAGGGCTTTCGACACGAGGAGCTCCTTTTCGAGATCAGCCATTCGAGACGAATCACACCAGCCGATTGGAACCCCCTCATGCGGGATTCGTAAATGCTCGTGGGGGTTTCGTAAATCTCAAGTAAGTCCTTCGAGTCGCGGAGACCTTGCCCGCTCCTGCCGCGGGGTATAGCCTCGGCGCGATTCGCGAGATTGGAGGCTGCGGTGCCGCAACAGAGGAAGCTCGTCATCACCATGAGCGACGGCACTACGTTCGAGAGCACCATCGTGACGCTCTCGGACTCCACCGACACGGAGCTCAAGAAACCGATCGACGAGGCGGACAAGCACAACGGCGAGATCGCCAAGGTCGATCTGAAGAAGACCTAGTCGTTCAGCCGGCGCGTGCGGCCGAAAGGGCCGCGCGCGCCCGGCCCGCGGAAACCGTGTCGCCCTTCGCCTCGAAGAGCCCAAGAGCTTCTTCCAGAAGCGGCACGCTGCCGTTGGCCTCTGCAAGACGGCGTACGTCCGCGAGGTCGATGAGAGCCCGCCCTCGTAGGAAGAGATCGTCGGTCACCTCCGCGAGTGCCAATGCCTCTGAGCCGATCCGCTCGGCCTCCGCGTGGCTCCCGCGCCGAGCGAGGACCCTCGCCCGGGTGACGCGCCACCAAACATGGGATGCGATGTCGTCGGACGTGGCTGCCTCCTCGCTCACATGCGTGAGTTGGTCTGCCTCGTCGTAGCGACCCTGTGCGTAGACCGCGTCCGCCAGGTAAGCCGCCAACGTCGAGAGGACTCCGAGCTCGCCCATGCCCTCGAGGATCACGTAACCACGGCGAAGCTCGGCCTCGGCCGCGGCGGGCTCTCCGGCGAGCATCTCGATCCGGCCCGCCATAATCGTCGCGGCCGCAAGCGAGTACGGCCGGCCGAGATCCTCGTGCATGGACTGCTGCCGCGCGTAGAGGCCGCGCGCATCGTCGAAGTTCCCGCGCATCGCCTCGAGCCCGGCCAGTGTGCCGACGAGCGCCGCCTCGACGGTGGGCCGCCGGCCGGCGATCTCGGCCAGAAGCTCCTCACAGCGCTCGGTGCACTCGTCCACCGGAGTGGGCCCCCAGTACGGCGCCGTCCCGAGACCGATGAGAATCGCGTCCTCGCGCTCGTCGCCCGCGCGGCGAGCGTGCTCGAGCGCCCGGGCCAACGCCTCGGCCCGTAGCTCGTAGCGGCACGCCATCAGATGAACCTGCCCCAGAAGGTCCCAGGCAGACGCAAGGCCCGCCTCGTCTCCGAATTCCTCGAAGACGGGCAGAGACAACTCGGCGACTCGGCGCGCCTCCTCGGTCGTTTCGGTCGGATCCGTCTTCAGCCGCAGGTGTTGCTCCTCGACCCGAGCACGCAAGGTAAGCCTCCGGTCGCCTGCCGCCTCAGCCTCCCGAACCGCGTCGCCCAGCTTCGTCTCGGCCGCGTCCAGCTCACCGATCTCGACGAGCGTTCGGGCGTGCGCCACGAGCAGCTCGATCCGCAGCGGCCCTTCGGCGGCGAGGTCGGTTGCGCGCCCGTACAGGGTCGCAGCAGCCGGCATATCGTTTCGGGCAACCGCGCGCTTGGCAGACCCAGCCAGGCGCCCGGCCGCTTCGTCGGCAAGGGCTCGGCCCCGCTCGCCGACCGGGCCGAGTTGGGCGCGCAACCTGTAGGCGCACTCAAGGTGATATGCCACGATCTCCTCGTACTCGAGGCTGCGCGCGCCCGCCGCCTCGACGAGCCAGTCTGCAAACTGCTCGTGCAGATCGGCCCGGGTCTCCTTCGGGATCGACTCGTAGGCGGCATCGCGAATCAGGATGTGCCGGAATCGAAACGCTTCCTCGCCCGGAAACGCGGAACGCTCTGGACGAACGAGTTCCTTCCGAACGAGCGCACGAACCAGCCGTGCTGTGCCGTCTCGGCCCTCTTGGAGCCCTCCCAGCCCGCCCGTGTGAAAGACCTGCCCCTCCACCGACGCCCTCTCGAGGACGGCGCGCTCGAGCGCCGGGAGCCTGTCGATCCTCGCGGCAAGAAGCGCCTGGATCGTGGGTGGGATGGGAACCTTTTCCAAGCCGGCGGCGGCCCAGTGACCGTTTTCGCGCGTGAGGAGGCCTTCTCCGACGAGTAATGCCACGGTCTCTTCGACAAAAAGGGGATTTCCTTCAGCGACCTGCATGATCTGAGCTCGAACGTCCTCCTCGAGCGTCCCCGGACCGAGATGAGCCGAGACGAGGAGGTCGAACTCCTCGTCGTTGAGAGGCTCGAGGAGCAAGGAAGTGGAGTTGAGCTTCCCACCGGACCAGGCAGGCCGCTCGTCAAGGAGCTCTGGGCGGGCCAGGCACACGAGCAGGATCGCGGCGCCTCTGGACCACTCCGCGATGTGCTCGACGAGGTCCAGAAAGGTCGGCTCGCCCCAGTTCACGTCGTCCAGGACGACGACGAGTGGCCGATCTCGTGCCAGTGCTTCCAGGAACTTTCGGACCGCCCAGAAGCTCTCCTCGCCTCCGCCGGCGTCGGCAAGCCCGACGAGCTCGGAGACCCGGGCGGCGACGAGAGGGGCATCGTCCTCGTCGGCGAGAAATGCTGCGATCCGGCCCCGCGCCTCCCCCGGTGTCTCCTCGCCGTTCAGAGACGCCGCTTCTCGAACGACCTCTGCGACGGGCCAAAAGGTGATGCCGTCGCCATACGAGAGGCAGCGACCCCGTACCGCGGTCGCCCGTCCGACCAGACCACTGAGGAATTCCGCAACGAGGCGCGACTTTCCAACCCCAGCCGGGCCTAGCAGGGTGAAGAGGTGGCAGCCCTGCTCACGCTCGACCCGTGCGAAGGCATCGTGAAGGAGCCGAAGCTCGTTCTCGCGTCCGACGAGGGGCGTCTCGAGGCGCCGAGCCGTGCCCGGAGAATCAGGACGGATCGACACTAGGCGCCGTGCAGCAACTTTCTCGCCCCGGCCCCGAAGGACGAGGGAATCAACCGCCTCGGCCTCGACCGCGTCGCGAACGAGGCGAAAGGTCGTCTCACCGACGAGGATCTCACCGGGGTCTGCCGCCTGTTCGAGCCGGGCGGCGACGTTCACAGTGTCCCCTGTCGCAAAGGACTGACCGGAAGCCGCGTCCCCTGCCACGACCTCGCCCGTGTTGACGCCGATCCGGATCGTGAGCTCAACCCCCCAGGACGGAGAGATCTCGGCGTTCAGCTCCTCGAGCGCCTCGCGCATCTCGAAACTGGCCCGCACTGCCCGCAGCGCGTCGTCCTCATGCACGAACGGAATACCGAACACCGCCATGACCGCGTCGCCGATGAACTTCTCGACCGTAGCCCCGTGCCGCTCGAGTACAAGACGCATCCCGTCGAAGAAGCGGGCCTGCACGCGCCGCAGCGACTCCGGGTCGAGCCGCTCTCCGAACCCCGTTGAGCCAGCGAGATCTGCGAAGACAACTGTGACAATCTTCCGCACCTCGTGGCCCGCTGCGCCTCTCTCCGCAAGGGGCGCGCCGCATGACAGACAGAAGCGAGCTTCCTCCGGGTTTCGCTGTCCACACTCGCCGCAAACCGCCATGTCGAAAGGGTACGGCAGTCAGGCTTTTGGTTCCATGCACGAGACGAGCGGGCCTTTCGGCCCGCTCGTCGTCCCGTCCTCGCGTTATGCGAGGTTTACGCGCCTGCCAGCGACTTCCTGGACTGCCGGCCCGCTGCGGCCGCGCCCACGGCGAGGAGCAGGAACCCAAGCATGATCGCCGCGCCGATGCCGGCGTCGCCCCAGTCAAAGGCCTGGCCGTCCGTTGCGGGAACAGCGACCACCGGGCTCTCGACAGCAGCGCCTGGATCGCGCCGGAGCACGAGACCTTTGTCGCCCGTGACTGCGGCCGGGTCGCGCCAGAGATTGAGATTCTCGCTGCCAACGTTCGGCGAGTAGCGCGCTGCCCGGTCGTCGGGCCTTACGACCACGGTCACATCCGTCGACTGCGGCACGCCGCGCACTGCCCGATCGTCAGGGCGAACGCTCGTAACCTGGTTTCCCTGACCCACACCCGAGTCCTCAGCGATGCGAGCCTGGGCCGTCGGAGCGGCGATCGCCGCAAAGGCGAAAGACAGGGCGATCCGACGGATCCAACGATGACGACGATTCCTCATTTCCTTGCTCCTTTCGAGACGCCGTTCCATGCTCACCGGACGGAGGAGCAAAGGCCTTTCTTCCCGCAGGCCGGGAATTGGCTTCATCAGCACATCGACTAAGGCAACCAGACCCCGAGCGATACGACCTGGGGCTTGAGCCTGTGAGCCGGCGCTACGGTCGCTCGAGACGGGCTCGAAGAGCGGCGACCGTGACCGGATCCGGAACACAACCAGCTTCCCGGATCGCAGCTTCGATGTCAGCCTCAATCGCGCGCCGGAAATCGTCGTCCGCCACGGCGCGCTCGACCAGGTCGTCGAGCTGACGGCGAGCGAGCGGGAGCTCCTTCGCGGCCTGAACCCAGGCATCGGGCGCAGGCGGTAGGGCTCCGAGGAGCTCCGCCAGCCGTTGTTCGTCGAATGTGGTCATGTCACTCACCGTTCACCAGACGGCTCGGAGGGCTCGGATCTTCCCTCGAGCTGGGCCCGGAGCTTCTTGAGGCAGCGGGAGATGCGACTTGCGATCGTTCCAGGAGCGATGGCCAGAGCGTCGCCAATCGTCTGATAGCTCTCGTCACACGCGAAAAAGCGATCCAGGATCTCCTGACAGTGCTCGGGAAGTGCCGACAGCGCCTCATGGACTGTGAGCGCTGCGTCGAGGCGCTCGAGGGTTTCATCCACCACCGGTACGTCGAGAGCATCGGAATCGACTACCTCGCGCGCAGCGCCCCGAATCCGGTCGATGGAGAGACGTCGGGTGAGCTGTCCGATCCACGGCCGGATGGCCGCATCGTCCCGAAGCCGGTCTAGGTGCTCATATGTACGCGCGAAGACCTCCTGATAGACCTCCTCCGCGTCGTCCGGCCCGAGCCTGTAGGCCTGGGTCGCGATCGCGTACACGTAGCGGGAGAACCGGTCGACGAGCTCGGCCCATGCGGCCTGTTCGCCGGTGCGGCAGCGGGCGACCAGGCGGGCGTCGGAAAGCGAGGCAAGAGACATCTGACTCATAAGATCTTCGCGGAATTCTCCTGCTGAGGGAAGAACGTGTCCACCCGGCGCGTCTGGTTCACGTGAAGCGAGACCGAACGCACGAGAACGAAAGCCCACCGGAGGCCGCGCGATACGCCGACCTCTTGCGCCGGGCGCGCACCGGCGAACTGGCGTCTCTGATCGCTGCGAGCCGGCGTCTCGAGCGGCGTGACCGGCGTTCCCAGCGGCTGCTCGCCGCGTCGGCCGGGCTCGGTTAGCGACTTTCCGCGGCCAACCGGCGCGCGTTTGCGAGCCGCCTCGTCGTCGGCCATGTTCGCGATGCTGATCTGGATCAGGTCCACGGCCGCGGCACACCGCCTACCCGGCGAAGACGGCTGCGACCGCAAGGGAGGGAAGAACCGGAGCCGGCTCGCCGTCTTGTTGACACACGCGAAGAGGAGAAGCCGTGATCAGCCCGTCTATCCATCTAGAGCTCGCTCGCCAGAAGCAGGCAGATCTTCTGCGAGAGGCCGAGACCGCGCGGCTCGCCGCGAAGGTCAGGCACGACGTCCGGACGATCACGTTTGCGCAGCCTGTCGCGATGCTCCAGGCCCTGTCCTTTCTGGGCCGCGGTGGCCGGAGGCCACAGCCGGCCTGACAGCACCCTTGCCCTGCGGCGAGCCGCCGAAGGCCCCGAACACGGGGCCTTCGGCGTCTTCGCAAGAGCCACTACCGGCGAATCCGGCTCGTCCCGTAGGCTTCCCGCCCGTGGCGATCCTCGACTCGCGCATCGACCGGATGGCACCGGAGTTCGAGGCCCGCCGCTCCCGGATGGAGGCGTTGGTCGCCGAGCTGCGCGCTCGCAGCAAGCAGGTCGCGCAGGGCGGCGGAGCCGAGTCGGTCGAGCGTCATCGCGCTCGAGGGAAGCTTGCAGCCAGGGAGCGGGTCGACCGCCTGCTCGACCCCGGCTCGTCGTTCCTCGAGCTGAACGCGCTCGCTGCGTGGGAGCTGTACGACGGCGATGCTCCCGGCGCCGGAATCGTCTGCGGCATCGGGGTCGTCGAAGGCCGGGAGTGCGTCGTCGTTGCGAACGACGCCACCGTGAAGGGCGGAACCTACTATCCGCTCACGGTCAAGAAGCACCTACGTGCCCAAGAGGTCGCGGAGCAGAACTGCCTGCCGTGCATCTACCTCGTCGACTCGGGCGGCGCCTTTCTGCCTCTCCAGGACCAGGTCTTCCCCGATCGTGACCACTTCGGCCGCATCTTCTTCAACCAGGCCCGCATGTCGGCCAAGGGGATCTCGCAGATCGCGGTGGTCATGGGGTCTTGCACCGCCGGCGGGGCGTACGTGCCCGCCATGAGCGACGAGACCGTGATCGTCAAGGGCACGGGCACGATCTTCCTGGGCGGCCCGCCGCTCGTGAAGGCGGCTACAGGCGAGGAAGTGACTGCGGAGGAGCTGGGCGGCGCAGACGTCCACTCACGGGTCTCGGGGGTCACTGACCATTACGCCGCCGATGACGAGCACGCGCTCGCGATCGCCCGGTCGATCGTCGCCCACCTCGGCTCCAGGCGGCCGGATCCTCCCTGGACGCCTGCGAAGGCCGAAGCTCCCCTCTACGACCCCACCGAGCTGCATGGAATCGTGCCGGAGGACTACCGCATCGGTTACGACGTCCACGAGGTGATCGCCCGGGTGGTCGACGGCAGCCGGTTCCACGAGTTCAAGGAGCTCTACGGAGAGACGCTCGTGTGCGGCTTCGCTCGAATCGAGGGGCTTCCAGTCGCGATCCTCGCCAACAACGGGGTCCTTTTCTCGGAGAGCGCGCTCAAGGGCGCACACTTCGTGGAGCTCGCCTGCAAGCGCCGGATCCCGCTCGTCTTCCTCCAAAACATCACGGGGTTCATGGTTGGGAAGGAGTACGAGGCGGGCGGGATCGCGAAAGACGGGGCGAAGCTCGTGACGGCCGTCGCGTGCGCCGAGGTGCCCAAGTTCACGGTCATCATCGGAGGCTCGTTCGGAGCGGGGAACTACGGAATGTGCGGCCGGGCCTACTCCCCCCGCCAGCTCTGGATGTGGCCGAACGCCAGGATCAGCGTCATGGGCGGCGAGCAGGCGGCGACCGTACTCTCGGCCGTCGGGCGCTCGGACCCTGAGGAGATCCTGGAGAAATACGAGCGCGAGGGGAGCCCCTACTACTCGACGGCGAGGCTCTGGGACGACGGCGTCATCGACCCGGCGGACACCCGCCGCGTGCTCGCCCTCGGGCTCTCGGCGAGCCTCAACGCGCCGATTCCCGAGACGACCTTCGGGATCTTCCGGATGTAGAGCGCGCCGACTACGGCAGGCCGGGGAGCGTGCTGGTCGTAACCGGCACGTCTGGCAGGCCCGGGACGTCGACTTGAGGGAGCGCGGGCGCCGTGACGGTCGGGGTCGGAGTCGTGACAGACGGAATCGAGACCGTGGGCGTCGTGACAGACGGAATCGAGACCGTGGGCGTCGTGACAGACGGAATCGAGACCGTGGGCGTCGTGACAGACGGAATCGAGACCGCAGGAACGATCGCGCCCGGTTGGACTACCCCGGAGCCCCCGACCAAGCTTGTCGCTTCGCCCGCGAACGTCTGCACCACTGAGTCGTTGTCCTTCCCGCCGGGCGCGCCGCCAGAGCCCTGGCCCGAATCCGTAGCGCCCGCACCCTCTGCGTCCGTCGGGGGATTCGCAGAGAACACGCTCGTGAACAGGGTTGCGTCGCCGGTTGGAGTCGTTGTCACCTTCGGCATCGTGACCGCTTGCTCGCGCTCGCTTGCCGCTCCGAGCGGGACGACCGCGACCGTGATCCCCGCACCCAGGATGACCGCAGCCGCCGCAGCGGCCGCCGTCTTGAACGCGATCCCGGAGCGCTCCGCCTCGAGCACGAACCTGTCGAGCTGGCGGAGCAGACCGGCCGGAAGAAAGCCGAGCCCGGCGAGTCTCCGCCTCCGCGAGACCGGCGCGGCGGCGGGGCGGATGCCCGCCTCCTCGAGCTGCCCGCGCAGCGACCGGCGTGCGCGGAACAGGAGGGTCTCGACCGCTGCGTGCGACAGATCCATCCGGTTGGCGATCTCCATGTACGAGAGACCTTCGACCTCACGGAGGAAGAGCACCTCCTGGTGCGCGGGGCGTAGCGAGCCGACAGCATCCCGCAGCTCCTCGAGCTGGGGACGCTCCTCTTCGGCCACCGACTCCGTGAGCTCGTGGTCCAGCTCGACCTCGTGTGGCCGGCGAGAGAGCGTCCGATAGCGCCGCCGCGTGGCGTTCTTGGCGATGCCGAAGAGCCAGGCGCGTGGCTTCTCGGGTGTATGGCCGCGCCCGAGAGCTCGGTAGGCATCAAGAAACGCGTTCTGGGTGACCTCCTCGGCGTCGGCTCGGTTCCCCACGTCGCGAAGGACGTAGCGGTAGATCTCGGGAAGGTGCCGCCTGTAGAGACGCTCGAATGAGCCGTCGTCGAGACGCCGGCGCAAAGGCTCAACGCGCGGGCTCATGGGCTTTGAATGCCCAAAAACCGGAAATTTCTCACCTTCCAGCGAATGAGACTTCTGGGTGCAGGTTGTGTGCAAGCTGCGGGTGAAAGTTGGGGTGCAAGTTCTGGGTGCAAGTTTCGACCGCCTGTGGGGCTCTAAGAGGAAAAGGGACCCGGGTTCGCGTGGACGACGGCGGGGGGGAAAGAACCGGCCGAGGCCACGTATCCCCCGGGTCCCCTCGTCATGTTGTCATGGAAGGAACCCAATAACAGTACCCTTCTGCGCCCTGGCACCCGAAGAGCGCGGGATATTCTCGAGGTCCAGGTCTCGAATGCACGTTTCCAGACGAGTCTGCTCGCATTCCTCGGGCGGACGTCGTACGCCGCCGAGGTTCGCGATGACGGAGTCCTCGTGATCGGCCCTCCGGGTGCGCTCGAGCCGGAGGTCGCACGGGCCGAGCTCAGGGTCTATCTGCGCATGTGGGAGCGCGTGACACCCGGCGGAGCCGCTCGCCTCGTGGGCGAAACCTAGAGAACGACCTCCTCCTCAAACCCGGTGCCGTCGGCAAGACGTTCGGGACGGTAGGGGGTGAGATCGAGCTCGGAGTGTCCGTTCAGGAGCTCCTCGGCAACGGCTCGACCCGCCGCCGGGGACTGCATGAAGCCGTGCCCAGAGAAGCCACAGGCGGCGTACACGCCCTCGCCGACCCAGCCGATCACCGGATGCGCATCGGGCGTCATGTCGTACAGCCCTGCCCATGCCCTGGCGATCTCGACGTCGCCGGCGGCCGGGAACCGGGCCCGAAGGCGCTCGAGGCGGTCACCGAGCACCGATTCGTCGACTGTTTCCTCCTCGCCCCAGCGCGGTCGCGCGTCGGCCATGGCGAGGATCAGCCGGTCACCCCGCCGCCGGAAGTGGAAGCCCGTCTCGGTCTCCACGATCATGGGAAGCGCCTCGGGAAGCCCCGGCACCGGGCCCGTCTCGATGAGCTGACGGCGGAGTGGCCTGATCGGGACCTCGGCCCCGAGTCGCTTCGCCGCCTCACCCGAGTGTGGCCCGCACGCGACCACGGCGACATCGGCCTCGATCTCGTCGAGAGCGGTTCGCTCGAGCAAATCTACGCCGAGCTCGACGGCTCGCCTGACGAGCTCTCGCGTGACGGCCGGTGGATCGGCAACGCCGTCCTCGGCGCAGAAGACGCCTCCGACGACGTCGGCGACGGTCACACCCGGCGCAGTCTCTGCGATCGCATCCGGATCGAGGCGCCGGACGGGAACCCCCAGTCCGACCTGCACTTGACGGCGTGCCTCGAGCTCCGCGAGGCCGGCTTCGGTCGTCGCCAGAAACATGTACCCAACCTGGTCGAAGTAGGGCGGCCCGAGCTCCTCGAAGAAGCGAATGCTCTCCTGCGCCAGCCGGACCTCCGCCTCTGTCGAGAACTGTTGGCGAACACCTCCCATCGCCTTGCTGGTGGCGCCGGAGCCGACCGTGTCTCGATCCACGAGGACGACGTCGTCCGCTCCCGCCAACGCGAGGTGATAGGCGATCGAGGCACCGATCGCGCCCGCGCCGCCGACGACGATCCGGGGCATTAGAAACCCTCGCTGTCGAGGAACACGTCGAGGTCGCGCCGCTCCTCCAGGGTAAGGCCACGAAGCGGTGCCCGGACATCTTCTCGGAGCGGGACGCCCCGGCGCGCGAGAGTGCGCTTGAGCGCCGCCTGGAAGGGCAGAGCCTGCAGCCGATCCCGGACCGCCGCCACCCGCTCGCCGGTCGAGCGATCCGGTTTGCGCACGAGCTCGCCGACGAGGTCGGGGAAGGCGCTACCCAGGCCCGAGACGGCTCCGGCGGCGCCTCGTCTGAGTCCTTCCACGATCAGGGACTCAGGCCCCACGAAGACGTCGAGGCCCTCGAGAAGATACGGCGAGAAGCGGTCGAAGGGCGCATCCGAGACCTTGAGGCCCGCCAAGTTCGGCGCCTGCTCCCTCAAGCTCTCGATGACGCTGATCGGGATCGCGTAGCCGCTTCGGTCGGCAAACTCGTAGAGATAGAACGGGAGTGGCGCGCACGACTGCGCGGCCGCACTGAAATGCGCGAGCAGGGCCTGCTCGTCGAGCGCGTAGTACGGGGGGCCGATCACTGCGACGGCCGCTGCGCCCGCTTCTGCGGCATGCTGCGCGAGCGCGGCAGTCTCGCGTGTGGTCTGCGCGCCGCAGTGAACGGCGACATCGAGTCGATCACCGGCGGCTGCAACGAAGAGCGCTGCGGCGCGCCGGCGCTCCTCCAGGCCGAGCAGGATTCCCTCACCGGTCGTGCCGAGCGCCAGGATCCCGTCGAGCCCAGCGGTGGCCAGGAACTCGACGTACGCACCGAACGGAGCTTCGTCGAGCGCCTCTCCCCCGTCGCGGAGTGGGGTCACGGCAGCTGCGAGCGCGCCCTTGAGCACGACGTGGACTCTAAGCTGCCGCCGATGAGCGCGCTCCGGATCGAGCGGCAGGGGCACGTCCTCCGCATCACGCTTGCGCGTCCCGAGCGCCGGAACGCGTTCGATGCGGCCCTGATCGCTGAGCTGACGGAGGCCTTCTCAGACGTGGGGGACGTACGCGCCGTCCGGCTCGAAGGCGAGGGGCCGAGCTTTTGCGCCGGAGCCGACGTCGACTGGCAGCGTGCAGCGATCGACCTCGACTATGACGAGAACGTCCTGGACGCGATGCGCCTCCATGCAATGCTCGAGGCGATCGACTCTTGCCCCGCGCCCGTCGTGGCGCGGGTTCAGGGCCATGCGCTCGGCGGCGGCTCCGGCCTGCTGGCCTGCGTCGACGTTGCGATCGCGGCGGAAGACGCCGTGTTCGCGTTCTCCGAAGTACGGCTCGGCATCGTGCCCGCGGTCATCTCACCCTTCGTCCTGCCTCGGATCGGGCCTGGCGCGGCGCGGCGCTACTTCCTGACCGGGGAGCGGTTCGACGCGCCCACCGCTCTTCGCATCGGGCTGGTCCATGACGTCGCGTCCGACCTCGACGAGGCCGTCGACCGCGTCATCGGAGAGCTCCTCGCGGCGGGCCCGATCGCGGTTCGCGAGGCGAAACGTCTCGTCCGGGAGCAGCCCGGCGTCCCGGACGTCGCGCACTGGGCTGCTGAACGGCGTACGAGCGACGAGGGCCAGGACGGGCTTCGAGCCTTCCTCGAGAAGCGGGCGCCCGGGTGGAAGTCCGAAAGCTCCTAGTCGCGAACCGCGGCGAGATCGCCGCGCGCATCTTTCGAACGTGCAACCGGCTCGGCATCACCACAGTGGCGGTCGCAGCTCCCGATGACGCCGGCGCCCTCCACACGCGCCGGAGCGGCGAAATGCTGGAGATCAAGAGCTACCTCGACCCCGCTGAGTATCTCCGTGCCGCAAGCGAGAGTGGCGCCGACGCCATCCATCCGGGCTACGGCTTCCTGGCCGAGAGCGCGGACTTCGCCGCCGCCGTGGAGCGCGCCGGGCTCACCTGGGTGGGGCCGCCACACGAGGTCCTCCGGGCAGCCGGTAACAAGCTGGAGGCAAAGCGGCTGGCCACGCAGGCCGGTGTCCCCGTGCTCCCCTCCGGCTCGGCCGAGAAGGTCGGGTTCCCGCTCCTCGTCAAGGCCGCAGCGGGCGGAGGCGGGCGCGGGATGCGTGTCGTTCGCACCGCAGACGAGCTCGACGAGGCACTCGGGGCCGCACGTCGCGAGGCGAAAGCAGGCTTCGGAGACGAGGCGGTCTTCCTCGAGCGCTACCTCGACCGTCCACGACATGTCGAGGTGCAGCTCCTCGCGGACAAGCACGGGTCAATCGTTCACCTGGGCGAGCGCGACTGCTCCGTCCAGCGGCGCCACCAGAAGGTGCTCGAGGAGTCCCCGGCGCCAGAGCTCGACGTCGCCGTGCGCGATGCGATGACCGGAGCGGCGGTCGAGCTCGCACGAGAGCTTGGCTACATAGGAGCCGGGACCGTCGAGTTCGTCGTCGAGGGAGAGGATTTCTTCTTCCTCGAGCTGAACGCACGAATCCAGGTGGAGCATCCGGTGACCGAGGCCGTGACCGGCGTCGATCTCGTGGAGCAGCAGCTCCTCGTCGCGAGCCGGGAGCAGCTCGCCGTCGGGAACCCCGCGGTTACCGGACACGCGGTCGAGGTCCGGCTCTACGCTGAGGATCCACGCTCCTTTCTCCCGCAGGCGGGACGTCTCGAGCGGCTCCAGCTGCCGGACGGCGTCCGGGTCGATGCGGGGGTCGAGGCAGGAGACGAGGTTCCCGTCGCCTACGACCCGATGATCGCCAAGCTCGTGGCACATGCCGAGACGCGCGAGGAGGCGCTGGACCAGCTCGCCGCCGCGCTCGCCGAGACAACGGTCTCCGGGGTCACGACGAACCTGGCCTTCCTGCGGTGGCTCGTCTCCCATCCGGACGTGCGCGCGGGACGCACGACCACCGCCTTTCTCACCGAGAACCCACCGCTCTCGACCCCGGTCGAGGTCCCTGACATTTGGGTGGGCGGGTGGCGGCTGAACCGAGCCCAGGCAGCCGCGAGCCCACCCCCGAGAGTCGAGGACGCCTCCCGCTCCGCCGCGGTCGCGCCGGGGGGCCAGCGTGCCGTCACCGCGCCCATGCCGGGAACCGTGATCCGTGTACTCGTCGAGAAGGGTGCGCGGGTCGAGGCCCGGCAGCCACTCCTCGTCCTCGAGGCGATGAAGATGGAGACGCCGCTGGTCTCCCCCCACAACGGCGTCGTCGGCCGTGTGCACGTGGGCGAAGGCGACCGCGTCGCAGGGGGAGACGTTCTGATCGAGCTCGAAGCTTGATTCCGCCAAGGCCTAGAGGCCAGGCTTCACGACCATGTCGAGCACGATCAGGTACAGGAGCACCAGCTCGATCCTGGAAACGAGGAAGATTCGCTGGATCCTGGCTCGCACAGCCGGGGGGTCCGGCCCCTCTGCGGCAAGGAGGTTCCCGATGCGTCCTGACTCGGGGCCGAGGAAGGCCGCCCCGGTCACGAAGGAAAGCCCGTAACCGATCAGGGCGAGGACGATCCACGTCTGGCCGAAGTCCCAGGGCCCGTCGATTGTGAGAATGATCCCGAGGACGAGCACGAGCAGCGAGCTCGGCAAGAAGATCCTCGTTCCGAACCACTCAGCCTCGTGCGCGATCGTCGCCATGCGAGCCGGGTCGTCGGTACGGTTGGCGCGAATGGCCAGCACCTGAATGGCAACGCCGCCGCCGAGCCAGACGATCGCGGCGGCGATGTGGAAGAAGAGAAGCCACTCGTAGCGATTCACGGCCGCGTATCTAAGCCGGTCCGGCCCTACCGGCGCAAGCATGTTTAGCCACGAGCCCCCGCGGTACGCGAACTAGGACGAACGATTCAAGGAGGTTGCATGAGCAACGAGCTACAAGGCAAGAGAATCGCGTTTCTGACCGCCACGGAAGGCGTCGAGCAGGTCGAGCTGACCGAGCCCTGGAAGGCGCTCGAAAGGGCCGGGGCCGAGCTCGAGCTCCTGTCGACCAAGCGAGGCAAGGTCCAGGCGTTCAACCACCTGGACAAGGCCGACACGTTCCCGGTAGACAAAGTTGTCTCGGAGGCTGATCCCACCGATTACGACGGCCTCGTTCTGCCCGGCGGGGTTGCGAACCCCGACCAGCTCCGGATGAACGAGGACGCTGTCCGCTTCGTGCGGACGTTCTTCGAGGAGGGAAAGCCGGTTGGGGCCATTTGCCATGCGCCGTGGACCCTCATCGAGGCCGGAATCGTGAAGGGACGGACGCTCACATCCTGGCCTTCCCTACTGGACCGACATCCGGAACGCCGGCGGCCAGTGGGTCGACCAGGAGGTCCAGGTCGACCGCGGTCTCGTCACGAGCCGCAAGCCGGACGACCTGCCTGCGTTCTCGACGAAGCTCGTGGAGGAGTTCGCCGAGGGCGAGCATCCGGAGCAGGCTGAAGCGACGCGCGAGGCAGTGCGAGCCTGACCCAGCCCCATCCTGCAGGAATTCGACGGCCCGGCCTTTCGCCGGGCCGTCGATTGCTAAGCGATGAGATCGCGGAGGCCGAGCGCGAGATCCGTTCGCCCCTCCACCTTGATCTTCCCCGTCATGTAGGCCAGCGCCGGGCTCTGCTCTCCGCTCAGGATCCGGAGCAGCACGTCCTCGGTGGTCTCCACGACACAGTCCGCGTCCGCGTCGCTCTCGGTGACACTCACCTTGCCGTCTGCCAGTTCGAGGCGCCAACTGCCGTCCCCGCGAATGTCGAAGCGGTACGAAACCTCTTTGCCTGCAGCACGGGCCGGGTCGATCCTCTTCGCGAGCCCTTCAAAGAACTCGCGGGCGGAGCGGGGCGCGCTCACAGGCTCGCCGCCACCGGCTCGAGACGGCGCGCAGCGGATGGAGGCAGGGCCAGCGCCAGGACGAAAGCGAGCACGGGGCCGGCGACCGTCGCGAGCAGGGCCGTTTCGAGGTCGATGGCGTCGGCGATGCCGCCCAGGACGACTGCGGCCATCCCTCCAAGGCCGATGGCAAAGCCAATCGAGAGGCCCGACGCCATCCCGACCCGGCTCGGCATGTACTCCTGGCTCATGACGAGGCTGACGCCGAAGGTGCCGATCACGGCGGCCCCCGAGAGGATCAGCGCCGCGTCGCCGACGATCCCTCCCACAACGACGTACACGAGGATGAGGGGCGCCGAGACGACGAAGCTCCACCGGAGCACTGGCCGGCGGCCGAAGCGGTCGGCCAGCCTCCCGCCGAAGATCGTCCCGACCGCGCCGGCAAGCAGGAAGAGCGACAGAAGGCGCGTTCCGTGCGCGGCTCCGTTCCCGAGTTCGATCTCCCAGAGCGGCACAAAGGTGAAGAGGCCCATGTGGGCAACGCTCCTGAGCGCGATCACGGCCAGGAGCAACATCAGCCCGCGCGGATTGTCCCCGGCGCCGGTCGTCCCGTCCCGTTGTACGCGGACGGGGACGAACCGCCCGAGATGAGCCCGAACTGCGACGAGGAGGACCGCGACGCTGAGCCCGGGCAGCGCGAGCAGAAGGCCGCCGTTCAGGCCGAGTGCGAGCACGACCGTCGATGCGAGGAACGGCCCGAGTGCGAATCCGATATTCCCGCCGACCGAGAAGAACGCCATGCCGCTCGCACGCCGGTCCCCGCTGACGTAGTTCGCGAACTTCGATGCCTCCGGGTGGTAGGCGGCCACGCCCAGCCCGGCCACGAGGACGGCGACGAGGACGAGCGTGTAGGAGGGCGCCACAGCCGCAAGGGCCATGCCGATCCCGGCGACGGCAACCCCGACCGGGAGGAGCCAGTACCCGCCCCTCGCGTCGGAGACGAGCCCGAAGAGCGGTTGCACGACCGAAGAGCTGATTGTCGCCGCGAGAACGAGGGCGGCCGCCATCGCATAGGAGAGGTCGAACCGATCGACGAGGAAGGGCAGAAGGGCAGCGAGCGAGCCCTGTGCCAGGTCGGTCGCCAGATGGCCTGTCGAGAGGGCGGCCATCCCCTTTCTGTCGACGCCCGATCTCACGCGGCGAGGATAGCCGCGCGAACTCGCTCTAACGGACTGGAACGTGGAGCGCGATCAACGCGTGGGCGAGCTGCCACTGGAGGCCGACGATCTTCTGCCGGTTCTCCTCCAGAGCAGCGACCGAGCCGCCGCCGCGAAGGCGCTCGCGCTCATGCAGAAGCCCCCCAAGAAGATCTTGGAGGGCCTCTACTGGGAGAGGGTGCCCACCAGGGGAAGGGGTGGGCGGAGAGGGTAGTGCTGCGCTCATAGCGCATCGTCCGTATCGACACGGCTGAGGGCGTCCTTTAGCCCCATTTTGGGGAAGGTACCGGGAGGTTCGGATAGCATCCGCCGGCCATGCTCGTGGAGACAGCGGAAGCGCCGCCGGAGGGGGTGCAGGCGGACGTTCTCGTCCTCCCCCTTTCCGATCCGGCCGGTCTTTCCGAGCCGGCACGCGCTCTCGACGACCGGCTGGAGGGGCGCCTCGCGAAACTCCTCGCCGACGGCGAGTGGAGCGGCAGGCGCGGCCGGGTCTCGCTGGCGCACACGGGCGGCGCGCTCGGAGCTCCCCGCCTCCTCGCGACGGGGCTCGGCGAGGTTCCCGATGCCGACGCCGTCACGAGCGCGGCCGCACGCGCGGCTCGAGCAGCCACCGAGCTCGGCGCGAAGACCGTGGCCTGGCTCCTCGAGGACGTGAGCGATGCCCGCGCGGTCGTCGACGGCATGACTCTTGGCGCCTACGACACCGGGCGCTGGAAGACGGGAGACGACCGGCCCGGAGAGATCGAGCGGCTCGTCCTCTGCGGGCCCGGCGCTTTGGACGCCGCGGAGGAGGCGCAGCGAGCCGGTGTCGTGGCCGGATGGGCCAACCGTTGCCGGGATCTCGTGAACGCTCCTCCAAACGAGGTGACACCAACGGCGCTCGCTGCCTTCGCCGAGGAGCTTGCGTCCCGGTTTCCGAGCCTGAGCGTGGAGGTCCTCGGGCCGGAAGAAATCGAGGCCGCGGGGATGAACGCCTTCATGGCCGTTGCACGCGGGAGCCACGAGCCGCCGCGGCTCGTCACCCTCCGCTACGAGCCTCCCCGGCCGACGGACCAGGGCCTTGTGCTCGGGCTCGTGGGCAAGGGGCTCACGTTCGACTCGGGCGGGTTCGACCTGAAGCCGCCGGGAAAGATGGACGATCTCAAGTCCGACATGGGTGGGGCGGGGGCGGTGCTGGCCGGGCTCGGGGCGATCGCCGAGCTCGAACTGCCTCTCCGCGTGCTCGGAGTCGTCGCCTCCTGCGAGAACATGATCAGCGGTCGGGCCTACCGCCCCGGCGACATCCTCACGGCCTCCAATGGGAAGACGATCGAGGTAACGAACACGGATGCGGAGGGCCGGCTCGTCCTCGCGGATGCGCTCTGGCACGCGAGGAGCTCCGGCGCCACCCATCTGCTCGACCTCGCGACGCTGACCGGGGGCGTCGTCATCGCGCTCGGGGATTTCTACGCGGGGCTCTTCGCGAACGACGCGGACTGGCTGGAGCAGGTGCGCCTGGCCGGCGAAGCGAGTGGAGACCATGCCTGGCCCCTCCCACTCCACGACTCCTACAAGCGCTACATCGAGTCCCCTTTCGCGGACATGAAGAACTCGTCCACTCTCCGCCAGGGGACGCCTCTCTATGCGGCCAACTTCCTGGCGGAGTTCGTCGGCGAGGGTCCCTGGGCGCACCTCGACATCGCCGGGACGGCCTACCTCGAGCGCGGGCGGGACGACTACTACGCCTCTGTCGGTGCAACCGGATTCGGCGTCCGCCTGCTCGGCGAGCTCGCGCAGCGGCTGGCGGCGTGAACTTCGACCTCTCGGAGGAGCACGAGCTCATCCGCGGGACGGTTCGCGAGCTTGCGACGGAGCGGATCGCGCCAGTTGCGGAAGAGCTCGACCGGGAGCACCGCTTCCCCTACGAGATCATCGCCGAGCTCGCAGAGCTCGGGCTGATGGGCATCCCCGTTCCGGAAGAGTACGGCGGCTCCGGCGGCGACACGCTCTCGTACGTGATCGCGATCGAAGAGCTGACCAGGGTCGACTCCTCGGTCGCGATCACCGTGGCCGCGCACACGTCGCTCGGGACTATGCCGATCCTCCTCTACGGGAGCGAGTCGCAGAAGCGCGAGTGGGTCCCGGATCTCGCCTCGGGCAAGCGGCTCGCCGCCTTCGGGCTCACTGAGCCTGGAGCCGGGTCCGACGCCGGCGCGACGAAGACCCGCGCCGAGCTCCGCGAAGGGCAGTGGGTCGTGAACGGGTCGAAGATCTTCATCACGAACGCGGGCACCGATATCACGAGCTGCGTGACGATCACCGCGCGCACCGGCGAGGACGAGATCTCGAACCTGATCGTTCCGAACGGCACGCCCGGCTACGAGATCTCGGCGCCGATGCGGAAGATGGGCTGGCACGCCTCGGATACGCGCGAGCTCTCGTTCCAGGACTGTGCTGTGCCCGAAGAAAACCTGCTCGGGGAGCGAGGCGCAGGATTCCGGCAGTTCCTCGAGATCCTGGACGGCGGGCGCATCTCGGTGGCCGCGATGGGGGTTGGGCTCGCGCAGGGCGCCTACGACCTGGCCAGCGCCCATGCGAAGGAGCGCGAGCAGTTCGGCAAGCCGATCGCGGAGTTCCAGGCCGTCCGCTTCCGGCTGGCCGACATGGCCACCGAGATCGAGGCGGGGCGCCAACTCGTCTACAAGGCTGCGTGGGCCAAGGATCAGGGCGGGCCTTTCGCGACCGACGCCGCGATGGCGAAGCTCTATACCGGCGAGCTCTCCAACCGCGTCGTCAACGCCGCCCTCGAGATCCACGGCGGCTACGGCTATACGGACGAGTACCCCATCTCACGCCTCTACCGAGACCAGAAGGTGCTCGAGATCGGCGAGGGCACAAACGACGTGCAGCGCATGGTCATCGCGAAGGCACTCGGCCTGTAGGGCCGGTCTTGACCCGCCCGCGATGCGGCGGTCTAAGGCTCCCGTAACGCCGCCCACTCCTTCCGGTCGAGCGCGTAGATCCGGACCGGGCCTCCGTGCTTGGTGACACTGTCGCGCTCGTGGTGCATCCCCAGCTTCTCCATGATCCGGCCCGACGCGCGGTTCCGTGGGTCGTAGCGACCGATGATCCGGTTCAGGCCGACGCGCTCGAAGGCCTCGTCGCGAACCGCCACCGCCCCCTCCGTTGCGAGGCCGCGGCCCCAGGCCTCGGGCAGGAGCCACCAGCCGATCTCGACGTCGTCCCTCGAAGAGTCGACTGCATCCTCGGGCACGTAGTTCAGCCCCAGGAAGCCGAGCCAGGCGCCCGTCTCGCAATCGAGGGCGGAGCGCCAGCCGAACCCATGCTCGTCCCAGTGACGGATGTTCCGGTCGAACACCTCGTCAGCCCGCTCCCTGCTCCAGATTTTGCCGTCGCCGATGTGGCGAACGACCTCCGGGATGGTCGCGAGGAGTGTCAGGTCCTTGCGGCGGCTCTCCTCCCAGGGCTCGAGGACGAGGCGCTCGGTGAGGAGCGCGCTCAGCGGAGGCGATCGGTCGGGTAACCCCAGTCGCGCATCTGCTCGAGGAGCTCCTCGCAGTGCTCGTGGTCCCGGGTCGCCAACGTCAGTTCGACCTCGGTGACAGCCAGGGGAATCTCCATCCCTTCGCGGTGGTGCTCGACGGCGTGAATGTTCACGTGCTCATCTGCCAGGCGCGCGAGAAGGGTCGCCAGCGCTCCCGGGCGGTCCCGTACCTGGGTTCGCACGACGAGGAAGCGACCCCCCCTCGTAAGCCCGTAACGGGCGACCTCCATGAGTAGGCTGGCATCGATATTCCCGCCCGAGAGGAGCGCGCACGCGGTGTCCTCGCCCCTCACCTTCCCCCCGAGCAGCGCCGCTACAGACGCGGCTCCGCCGCCTTCGACCACGAGCTTCACCCGCTCGAGCAGGAGGACGATCGCCTGTGCGATCTCGTCGTCGGTCACGGTCACGACGTCGTCGAGGAGGTCGGCGAGAATCGCGCTCGTCAGCTCTCCCGGCTGTTTCACGGCGATGCCGTCGGCGATCGTGAAGCCGACCTCGGTGCTCCCGGCGAGAGGCGCGCAGTTCGCCGCCTGCACCCCGACGATGCGGGCGTCGGGCCGCCGCGACTTGAGCGCGATCGCGATCCCCGAAGCGAGGCCGCCTCCCCCGATCGGGACGACCAGGACGGCGAGATCCGGGAGTTGGTCGGCCAACTCGAGACCGATCGTCCCCTGCCCGGCGATCACTACGTCATCCTCGAATGCGTGAATCAGCGTCGCACCGGCGTCCGCCCGCTCGCGCGCCGCAGCCTGCGCGCCGTCATAGCCCGCGCCGGCAAGCACGATCTCGGCTCCGTAACTCCTGGTCGCCTCGATCTTCGCCATCGGAGCGTCCTCGGGCATGAAGATCGTCGCCTCGACGCCCGCCTCGCGGGCCGCCCAGGCCACCGCCTGGCCATGATTGCCGGCGCTCGCAGTCACGACACCTGCGACCCGCTCCTCCGGCTCCAGGGTCGAGACGCGGTTGACAGCGCCGCGGATCTTGAACGACCCCGTCCGCTGCAGGTTCTCGGCCTTCAGCCAGACGGGCCGCCCGCAGAGCCGAGAAAGGGTCTCCGAGGAGGAGACTGGCGTAACGCGCGCGATGCCCACGAGGCGCTGCTGCGCGGCCTCGATGTCTGCGAGCGTGGGTGCCGTTCGTGTCGCCATCTGGTTTAGGGCTCGATCCTGAACACCTTCTGCATGATCTCACGCACCGCGCTCACGGGATCCAGCTCGCGGCGCTCCACCAGCTCGAGCAGCCGGCGCAGGTGCTCGTCTTCGGCCACCGCGCGCTCCAGGTGCGCCTTGGCACGGCCGCTCGCCAGCGCGTAGACCTCACCGGTGAGGTTCGAGGCACGACGCTTTGCCAGAAGCCCTGACTCCTCTAGGTGGCTCCGGTGGGCTCCCACGGCATCCCAGAGCTCCTCGACGCCCTCGCCGGTGATGGCGTCCGTTAGGACGATGGGAGTTTCCCACTCGCGGTCCGTGTCGAGGGCAAGGATGGACCGCACCTCGCCCTCCATGGTCGTCGCGCCGGCGCGATCCTTCTTGTTAACGGCGATTACGTCCGGGATCTCCATGATCCCCGCCTTCAGTGCCTGGATCGAATCGCCGGAGCCCGGCATCAGGACGAGCAGCGTCGTGTCGGCGATCCCGACGATCTCGACCTCGCTCTGGCCCGTCCCGACGGTCTCCAGGAAGAGCAGGTCCTTCCCGGCGGCATCGAGGATGAGCGCAGCCTGGAGCGTCGCTTCGGCAAGCCCGCCCAGGTGCCCGCGTGTGCCCATGGACCGGATGAAGACATCCGGGTCGAGGAAGTGGTCCGCGAGCCTGATGCGGTCGCCGAGCAGCGCGCCCTGGGTGAAAGGGCTCGAAGGGTCGACAGTGACGACGCCGACCGTCTGCCCACCGGGCCGCACGTGCCGGACGAGCGAGCTGACGAGAGACGACTTGCCGACGCCGGGCGGGCCGGTGACTCCGACCATGTACGCATGTCCGGTCTGGCCGTACAGCTCCCTGATCACGTCCTCGGCGAGGGAATCCGTGCTCTCGACGAGGGTGATCGCACGAGCCAGCGCCCGGCGGTCGCCTGATCGAACGCCGGCAACAAGCTCGTCGAGGCTCCAGGTCCGGGCCATCAGAGTGTCTGGACGACGGGCGACTTTCGCTCCTCGACCCCCGAGAGGAGTACGAGAGCGAAGCAGGCGGCGACACCACAGAGCGCCGCCGAGATCCCCCATGCCGTCCGCGCGCCGAACCCGTTCGTGAGCGGGCCGGCCACGATCATCCCCAGGCCGAAGAACGCGTAGCCGATGCTCATGACCACCGTGAAGGCACGCCCGCGCAGGCGGTCCGGCGCGCCGCGCTGCACCAGCACGGCGTTGCAGACGACGACCGCGCCGTTCCCGAGGCCCGAGACCACCACGAAGACCGCTGCCACCCAGACGTTCGGAGACACAGCCGCTGCCGCGAATCCGACTGCGAGCAGAACAACGCCGGCGACGTAGGGGACGCGGATTCCGAAGCGGCGTATGACATCTCCACCCGCGAGGCTCCCGATCGTCAAACCGACAGCGGCGGTCGCGACGAGGACGCCGTAGCCGAAGTCGCCCGCATTGAACTCCTCCTTGGCGAGGACGATTTCCGAGACGTTGCCGATCGCCTGGCCGAGCGTCACGATGCTCCACGCCACGAGAATCGTAAGAAGGCCCCGCGAGCGCGTCACCATCCGCAGGCCTTCGACGAGGTCGCGGCGGTGACCGGCGCTGGGGCTTCGTTCCTGCTCCTCGAGGCTCTGGCGAATGCCGAGGATGAAGAGCGCCGAGACGACGAATGTTCCCGCATTGAGCCAGTACGCGGCATCGGGGCCGGAGGCGGCGACCAGGGCTCCTCCCGCAAGCGCGCCGACCGCCCAGGCGAAGTTCTCGGCCGATTGGAGGATCCCGTTTGCATGGCCTAGGTCCTCGTCGGCGACCAGGTTCGGGAGCCCGGCGAATACCGCCGGCCTGAAGAGGCTGGTGGCAACGCCGATGATCAACGCGAGCCCGACGATCTGGGCGGCGCTGGTCGCGAACGGGAGGATGCAGAAGACGCCCGCTCGCAGCACGTCGGCAGCCACCAGGATGTTGCGGCGCGGCAGGCGGTCGATGAGCGGCCCGAGCAGGATCCCGACGAGGACGATGGGCAGGAAGTCGGCGATCAGGAGCGCGCTGACCCAGTTGGCATCCCCGGTGCGGTCGTAGACGTCCACCACCAGGGCCACGAACGCGAGCCACGTGCCAATACTCGACGTGAACGTCGCGAGGAAGAGCCGCCTGAAGCTCGCCGCTTCCGCGATCAGCCCGAGTCCGGCGCCGCTGCGGCCCGACGTCACGCGCCGCAACCTAACACCGCGAGACCCTGGAGTCGTGCCCCGGCGAAGGTTCGAGTCGTTCTAGGCGACGGTCTGTGACGAAGCGGCGAGAACGTGAGCGAGCGCGGCCGTGAAGATCTCGTTCTCCTCCGGCGTCCCGACCGTCACCCGGATCGCGGTGGGGGCACCGAACGGTGCGAGCGGGCGGACGATCACCCCTTCGTGGAGCAGGGCATCGAAGAGCTCACGTGCGTCTCGGCCGACGTCGAGGAAGAGGAAGTTCGCCACCGCCGGCTCGGCCATCTCGACCGGCAGGCCCGCGCAGGCCCGCACGAGCTCGGCTCGGGCGGCGGCCGTGACCTGCCGCCGGCGCGCCAGTTCGGCATCTTCACCAAGACTCCCCAGCGCAGCGTCCTGAGCGGCCTGGTTGACGTCGAATGCGTTTCGTACTTTGCCGATCGCCTGGACGACGTCCACGGGGCCGACCCCGTACCCGACCCGCAGGCCCGCGAGCCCGTAGATCTTCGAGAACGTCCGGAGCACAAGGACGCGGCGCCCGTCGCGCTTCAGGTACTCCTCGATCCCGTCGGGATACCCGGGCTCGTCGACGTACTCGAAGTACGCCTCGTCGAGAACGGTCAGGAGGTGGCCGGGTACACGCTCGAAGTACGCGTCGATCGCCCCCCGTTCGATCATCGTCCCGGTCGGATTGTTGGGGTTGCAGAGGTAGACGATCTTGGTTCGCGGCGTCACCTCGGCGAGCAAAGCTTCCGGGTCGTAGCGGTGCTCGACAAGCGGCACTCGCTTCACCTCGGCTCCCATCCTGATCGCATCGAGGACGTAGCTCGGGAACGACGGCCACCCGCAGACGATCTCGTCTCCGGGATCGAGGACCGCCAGCGAGAGGTAGCCGATGACGCCATCGGCGCCGGCTGCGAGGGCGATCTCGGAGGATTCGACCCCGTGGCGCGTTGCCAGGGCTTCCCGCAACCTGAAGGCGCCGCCGTCCGGGTAGCGGTTCAGGTCTGCGGCCCCACGAGCGAGGGCCTCGAGCGCGCTCGGGAAGGGTCCGAACTGGCCCTCGTTGGATGCGAGCTTGACGACCCGGTCTAGTCCGAGGTCCCGCTGGACCTCCTCCACGGGCTTGCCCGGCTCATACGGCACCAGATCTGCGATCGCGGGGCGAAAGAGTGGATCTCGGCTCACGACGAGAGCTTAGAGCTACTCCGTCCCGGACCACCGCGTCTACCCTTTGTGCGTGGACGAGATCGGTCTCTTCCCGCTCGAGCTGGTGCTCCTTCCGGGCGAGCAGCGCCCACTCCACATCTTCGAGCCGCGATATCGCGAGCTGATCGGCGAGTGCCTGGAGACGGGCGACCAGTTCGGCCTTGTCCTCTCAGACGAAAACGGCCGGCGGGAAATCGGGACGCGGGCCGCCGTCGTGGAGGTGCTGGAGCATTTCGATGACGGGCGGCTGAACGTCGTTATCGAGGGCGTCGACCGCTTCCGCCTGGTCGAGGTGACCGAGGGGCACTCGTACGCGACGGCCGAGGTGGACGACCTCGTCGATGAGGGGGACGGCCCGACGGAAGACGAGCGCGAGCGCGTGCTGGCTGCTTACGACAAGGTGCTCGAGGCCGCCCAGGCCGAGCTCGACGAGCTGGACCCCGCGACCGAGAGTCTGGCCTTCGAGATCGGGGCCCGGATCGAGCTCGGCAATGAGATCAAGCAGGACCTCCTCGAGCTGCGCTCCGAGCGGGAGCGTGTGGTCCGGCTCGAGCCCATTCTCACCAGGGCTGCCGAGGCCGTCCTCCGCGAGCGGACGGTGCGCGAGCGAGCCTCAGGGAACGGCCGGGTCGAGCCGGTACCGTAACCGGCGCAGACCTCCGAAGCGGTCGCTAGCGTGCGACTCCGCCGTGACCGTCGGGAACCCCCTCATCGTCGCCCTCGCCGCCCTGTCGTTTTCCTGCTGGCACTTGCGTTCGCACTCGTCGCGTACGTCGCGTTGGTCTAGGCCGGGCGCCGCCAACGTCTAGGCACTGCGGCGGATGCCGTGGACCGGCCGGCCTGCCGCTTCCCACGCGTAGTACGAGGCGCTCGGGCCGAAGTCGCGCTCGTACGGGACAATCCTCGGGTTTCGGCCGACCTCGACGGCACGTTGGGCATGGCGCAAGAGGTTCGGGTCGTCGCTCTCTTGCCAGACGAGAATGAGGTGCGCCGCCGTCATGAAGTTCGCGACGAAGGTGCACCCTGCGGCCGGACAGGGAAAGGGATCGGTCCGAACACAGAACCACCCGTCGTAGTCACCTCCGCCCTCGTCGGTCCAGAGTTCCTCGTCCTGAACGAGCTCATGCTCCTCGAAAGTCAGGGTTCCCCGGCCGGTCTCCGGCATCTCCGTCACCTGTCCCTCCGGACCTGCTTCGCCATGAGGATCGCGTCGACCAGGTCTCCCCCGCGACGGTAGTGGCCGCGGCGGAAGCCCTCCTGCTCGTAGCCAAGCTCACGGTAGAGAGCCTGCGCCGCGTCGTTGTAGGGGAAAACGTGTAGCTCGATCTTCGTCACGCCGGTCGTCCGAGCCCACTCCTCGGCGGCCTCCATCAGCGCGCGGCCGATTCCGCGGCGGCGATGCTCGAGCGCGACGAGAAGCCCGAGATCGGCAACGTGGCGGCTGGCCGGATGGGTGTCCCGGGCAATCGACAGCCGGCCCACGAGCCCCGTGGAGTTCTCCGCCACGAAGACTGCCGCGTGAGCAGAGCGGCGGATCGCCCGAATGTAGCGCCGCTCCTCCGCGACGCTCCGCCATTCGCCGCCGGTGATGAGCCAGCCCTCGGGCTCGGCTCCGACCTCACTCGCCAGCGTGACCAGTGCGCCGGCGTCCCCCGGCTCTGCGTGCCGGACGTGAAAGCTCACCCGACAACGACTCCAGCACCGCCGCGGCGCGGATCGCCCGCAGCTTGCAGACGACCGTCGGCCGGGTACGCGACCGCCGCCGCTCCGCCGAAGTAGAGGTTCCGAGCGCTCCAACGGATCACTTCGTATCCGTTGGCCTCGAGCTCGTCCGCCACCTCCGGATCGATTCCGCCCTCGAGGTGAAGCTGCCCCTCGTCGAAATGGACGCGAGACGCCGGAAGCGCTTCCTCGAGCGGGAGCCCGTGGTCGACCACGTTCCGGATGATCTGGACGATGGCACCCCGGAGACGAGCCGACCCTGCGCTGCCGAGCACGAGCCGCGCCTGTCCGTCTTCGAGCAGGACGGACGGCGCCATCATGCTCGTCAGACGACGACCTGGAGAGCCTGCCGTTCCGCCCGGATTGAGGTCGGTCTCGCCCAGCATGTTGTTCACGTGGATCCCCGTTCCCGGCACCACGACGCCGGAGCCGCACCCGGTCGACGCCGAGAGCGACGCGGCGTTCCCGTCCCCGTCCACGACGCTGATGTGGGTGGTAGAGGGTAGTCCCGCCGGCTCTGTGACGCTCCCGCGGAGTCCCTTGCGGACCGCATCCGCAGCGCGGTGAACCGGATCGTCTGCGAGGACGCGCCCTGCGATCCCGCCGCGGTTCAAGCCACTGACGAACCCAGTGCCACGGACTCCGGTCGCCTGGCGCATGACCTCTGCCAGGGTCGCTATCTCGCCGGCGCTCCCGGCGCGCTTCGCCTCCCCCAGCTGGTCTAGGACCCGCAGTGCGAACCCCACCAGTAGACCGCCCGCGGCGGGCGGCGGGTTCGAGACGAGCTCACGTCCGCGGTAGGTGACCCGAACGGGCCGACGCCGGATGACGCGGTAGGCCGCCAGATCCTCAGGCGTAATTCTGCCTCCCTGTTCCTGCACCGTGGCCGCGAGGAGCAAGGCGAGCTCGCCGCGGTAGAAGGACGCCTCGCCCTCTTCCGCGAGCTCCTCGAGCATCGTAGCGAGCTCCTCGAGGTGGAGGGTCTCGCCCGGGGCAAGCTCGCAGGACTCTCCGTAAATGGCACGCGCAGCGGGACCGTAGCGAAGGATCGGGTCGAGCACGCCGTGCAGAAACCCCTGGGCCTCGTTCAGAAGCACGCCGCGCCGGGCGAGCTCGATCGCAGGCTGGAGCAGCATAGGCCAGGGCAGGCGTGCGTAGAGGCGGTGGGCCTCCGAGAGCCCGGCGACGGCCCCTGGGACTGCGCACGATGCCGCGCCGACCAGGAACGCCTGCGTGGTCGTCCCGTCGAAGGAGACATCAACCTGTTCCATGGGCACTCCGTGCTCGCCCGGAAGACCCTGCCCGGGCACAGCGACGAAGAAGTCGAGCACCGCGTCGGGACGCCCTCGACTCGCCTTGGTCCGGTGCACGAGCAGAAAGCCCCCGCCTCCCGGGCCGGTCAGTGGGCTCTCGGCGACCCAGGAGACAAAGGCAGCTGCGATGCAGGCATCGACTGCGTTCCCTCCTTCGGCGAGGATGCGCGCCCCGGCCTCAGCGGTCAGGGGATGTCCGGCCGCAATTGCGCCCTTCATCGGAAGAGCCTAGATGGTAGCTCCGTGCAGGGCCGATTACAGGTCGCGCAGGAAGCTCGGAGGCTCGAGGGGGTCCTCGCTCCGGCCTGGCTCCATGGCCGCGCTTGGCATGGGCCGCCTGCTCGTCTTCCCGATTCCGGTGGCGACGACCGTAACCCAGACCTGGCCCGTGAGCCGAGGGTCGATGGTCGCGCCGAAGATGATGTTCGTTTCCTCGGTGGCGGCGCCTCGGATCTCCTCCGCGGCCGCGTTGACCTCCTGGAGGGTGAGATCTTCCCCGCCCGCGATCGACAGGAGGATGCCCTTTGCCCCGACGATCTCGGTGTCGATCAGCGGCGACTGTAACGCCCTGGTCGCCGCCTCGGTGCCGCGGTTCTCGCCCGTTGCGAAGCCGATCCCCATGAGAGCCGAGCCCGCGTCGCTCATGATCGTTCGAACGTCGGCGAAATCGAGGTTGATGAGCCCCGGCGTCGTGATCAGGTCGCAGATGCCCTGGACACCCTGCCTCAGGACGTCATCGGCGATCCGGAACGCGTCGAGCATCGAGGTCGAGCGGTCGAGCACCTCGAGCAGCCGGTCGTTCGGAATCACGATGACGGTGTCGCAGACGCGCCGGAGCCCGTCCACTCCCGCGTCCGCCTGCCCGCGCCTGCGCGTCCCCTCGAATCGGAACGGCATGGTGACGATCCCGACCGTGAGGGCGCCGAGCTCGCGAGAGATGCGCGCCACGACCGGAGCGGCGCCCGAGCCCGTGCCACCCCCCTCGCCCGCGGTCACGAAGACCATGTCGGAGCCCCGAAGGACGTGCTTGATCTGGTCGTACGCGTCCTCGGCCGACTTCCGGCCGACGTCGGGATCGGCACCCGAGCCGAGGCCCTGAGTCAGGTCGCGCCCGATGTGGAGCTTGACGGGCGCGTCCGAGCTCCGAAGCTGCTGGATGTCCGTGTTCACGCCCACGAACTCGACCTGGGAGATGCCGGCCTCGATCATGCGATTGACGGCGTTCAGCCCGCCGCCGCCGACGCCGACCACGCGAATGACAGCCAGGTATGCGGACGAGTCGGGTCGCGGCGCCCGATGGAGACGCTGCGGGTCGGCCATCCTCGTCACGGGCGGCTCGAGCCAGTTGTGCTCCCTCTCCTCGCGCGGGGCGTGCTCCGGCTCGGACGCCGGAGCGGGCTGTGCCGCCCCACCTCGCTGCACGGCCGGTGCGGGAGCCTCGGCAGGCTCCGAGCCGATGGCGTCGGGTCCGGCGTGCTCGGCGGTCGGGAGATCCTCGGCGGGCCCACGTTCGCGGGCTGGATCCTCGCGATCCGACTGCCGCTGGGCCGCTTCCGTCGCCTTGAAGAGCTCAGCGAGCGGGCCTTCTCGCATGCTAACTCGGCGTCGAGCCATTGAGCACCTCCTTGGCAAGGTCGCGGTAAGCTTTAGCGGCCGAGCCGGACGGGTCGTACTTGAGCACCGAGCTGCCCTGGACCGGCGCCTCCGCATAGCGGATGGTCTTCTTGATCTTCGTGTCAAAGACGAGGTTGCCGAAGTTCTCCTTCAGCATCTCAACCGCTTCCTTCGCATGGAGCGTCCTTCCATCAAACATGGTCGGGAGGATGCCCCTGATCTCCACTGACGGATTCAGATTCTCGCGAATCATCTGGAGCGTTCCCTCGAGCTGCACGAGGCCGCGGAGAGACAAGTACTCGCACTGCACAGGAACGATCACGTGGTCCGACGCCGTTAGCGCGTTGATGGTCAGGAGACCGAGCGAGGGTGGGGTGTCGATCAAGATGTAGTCGTAGTCGTTCCGGACCGGCAGCAGCGCCTTCTGGAGCGCGCGCTCTCGCCCGATCATGCTCGAGAGGGCGAGCTCGGCACCTGCGAGATCGATCGACGAGACGGCGATGTCGACCTCCGCCTCATGGATGACGTCTTTGATCGACAGCGCGTGCACGAGGACGTCGAACATGGAGCGGTCGACGGTGTCCGGGTCCATCCCCTGGCTCATCGTCAGGTTCCCCTGGGGATCGAGGTCAACGGCGAGAACCCGGTGACCGAGCTCCTGGAAGGCAACACCGAGGTTCAGGGTGGTCGTGGTCTTGGCCACGCCGCCCTTCTGGTTCGCAAACGAGATGACCTGTCCCAGCGTCACTCCTTGAGAGGCGGGCGCTTGCTTGCGCGAGCGCGAGATGGTGTTCAGAAGGCTCATCCGGAGCCTTCCTTTCGGGTCAGGCTAGCACAATCCTCCCACGCCAAATGACGCGGATTCCCGCATGAAGTAAGGCGAGGGAACCCATCGGGACTCCCTCGCCTCTCCCAACTGGCACGGTTACCGCCGCAGCGCCAGCAACGAGAGCATCTCGAAGCACGCGTTCGCCGCCACGAACGCCGTCTGCCCGGCAGGGTCGAACGGCGGCGAGACCTCGACGCAGTCGAAGCCCCGAAAGTCGAGTCCCGCGAGCGAGCGGATGTAGGTCAGGGCCTCCCGGCTCGACGGCCCTCCCACCTCGGGCGTCCCGGTCCCGGGCGCGTATGCCGGGTCGACGAAGTCGATGTCGAAGGTCAGGAAGCACGGGGCGTCTCCGACGCGATTTCGAACCCGCTGCGAGAACCCTGCCGGCCCGAGGGCCGCCAGCTCCTCGTAGGTGAGTGCGTCGATACCGAGCTCGGTCGGATACCCAGCCTCCCCGGCCGAGCCGAGCGAGCCGCGCAGGCCGGCCTGCACAGACCGGGATGGATCGACGAGCCCCTCCTCGACTGCACGCCGAACGACACTCCCATGGAAGAGCTTTTGCCCGAAGTACTCGTTCCAGAGGTCGTGATGCGAATCGAGCTGGATGAGCGCGGGTGGTTCGTGCTTCCGCGCCAAGGCCCTCAGCTCGGCCAGGAGGACGGTGTGGTCACCGCCCAGGCACAGCGTCGTCACGCCCGCGTCGACCACCTCGGCAAGCGCGCGCTCGGACCGCTCGAGGGAATCTGCTGTCGAGCCCGGCACGGTTGGAACATCCCCGTAGTCGACGAGCGAGAGCCGCTCGACGACGTCGACTCCGAGCAATGGGTTGAAGTTTCGGAGCATCACCGAGGCTGACCGGATTCCCTCCGGGCCGAACCGCGCCCCCGGCCGGTAGACGACCGCGCCGTCAGTCGGGATGCCTACGATCGCGACGTCCACCCCTTCCAGATCGCGTACGTGCGGCAAGCGCATGAAGGTGCGAGGGCCCGAGAACCGCGGCGTCTCGAAGGCGTCCGGCGGTCCGTACCTCGGCATCCGGGGCCGATTCTATGCCACGGGCGCCTCCGTCCCTCGGCGCTCCCGGAGCGCTGCCCGGGAGCGGTCGACTGCGCGCTCGGCGCCCTCGGTCCCGGCGCCCTCCGCGCGGATCCACGACTCGGCGTCGGAGAGGAGCCCGCGGACCTCCCCGAGCAGCACGGGCGGGGCCACACCCGCCGCCCGCAGGGCATCGATCCGATCAAGACGTTCGAGCACGCGTGCCGCTTCATCCATAACTTCGAATGTAGTCGTGGAAAGCGCGCGAGTGGCCCCGGGGTGAGCCGCATTTGTCGCGGCTCTGAAAACGGAACGCGGCTAGGCCCTGCTAGGCGTCGAGTCTCCGGCACTCGCGCCAGTAGGCGAATGCCACGAGCGCGATCCCGACCACAGCTACCGAAACCGTAATCCAGGTCGGCTGCAGGATGGGCAAGAGAATCCCGAAGGCGCCCGCGAGCAGGAGGAGCCGGCAGCGGCGGAGCCGGAGCAGCTCATCCCGGTTCATCCGGTTGCGACCACCCTCGCCGCGGTCGTCTGCGGCCGCGGCCGCACGCCGAGCAGCGCCTCGTCGAGCGCTGCGACGAGGGCAGGCCGGGAGTCGTGCAGGATTGTCTCGACCAGAGCCCGCCGGACCGCTTCCTCGGCCCGCGCGCCTGGACCGTCGCCGTCGACAAGTGCACGCAGTGCAGCGAGGAGCTCACCACGCTCGCGAGCGTTGTCCCCGAGCAGCACCGCTGCTCGCATCGCCGCCGCCCAAGGGCCCTCGTCACAGCCGAGGAGGGTGGTCAGCGCCTCACGGAGCTCGTCCGCCCGGACGGGCCCCTGCTGGAAGAGCGCGAGCTCCCACCGATCCAGGGCCTCGAGGATCTCCGAATCGCTCGGCACCGCCGCGAGCCGTTTCTGCAGGCTGACCACGAGACGGGCCCGGAAGGGATCCAGCCGCGTCGCCTCGCCCGGTGGCATCTGAGCCGCCAGGGCAGGAACCGGCCGAACACCATATGGACGCCAGTCGAGACGCTCGAAGATCACGGGCCCCGCCGAGATTGCCCCCGGCGTTGCGAGCCGAAGCGCCGTGACCGCCCGGGAAATCTCCAGTGGGGCGTCGGGCACGCGGCAAGCTGTGCCATCCAGCTCGGCCTCGAGCTCGAGCACGAGCGTCCGGTCGACCTCCCGCCCGAAGTCGCGCGGCAGGAGGCGACCCGCCTCCGGCCAGGTCGAGGCGAGCTCGCCGGCCGCGACAGGGCGCACCGTCATCCCTCGACCAAGCTCGATTGCGCCCCCCGCGGTCAGGCCGACGAGCGGAGCAAGAGCGCCGTAAAGCCGCCGCTCGCCGAAGAGCGACGCCTCCAGCTTGGCGTATGCATGCTCGAAGGCCGAGTCCTCCCAGTCGAAGCCGCCACATGCCTCCGCAGTCGCGATGAGCAGCGGCACCAGGATGGTACGCGTGAGTGCCTCGTCCTCGCCGACCCGCTCGCCGGCATGGGCTTGCGCGAAAATCCCGGCTGCCGGCTCGTCCTTCAAGACGGTGAGCGCATCGCGTGCGTCGTCCCGGCGTGCCAGCCGCTCGGCGCGCGACTCCACGAACGCACCGACGAGCGGCCGGTACTCGTAGAGCGTCGGCCGGTTCGGCTTCGCGTGCTCCTCGAGTGCGACCGGCACGTCGGCTCCTTGCTCGAGCTCGAGCCCTAGTTCGAAGAACGCGCCGAGGCAAAACCCGCGAAGGGTGTGGAGCAGGGCAGGGGAGCGGGGAACGGACGTGGCCACCGCCCGGAGTTACGCGCTGGTCCTCCCCGTTCCTGCCTGGCAGCCTGTACACCAGTACGCCGTTCGCGCCGTTTCACCCTGGGGCCGGGCACGGATCGGCTCGCCACACCGCCGGCACGGCCGCCCCACCCGGCGGTAGATCGCCCACTCCGCCCGGGGGGCCTGCATAACTCCGGCCGCAGCCTCGAGGAGGCCACGGAGCTCGTCGTCCGAGAGCGAGCGAAGCAGCGTCCATGGGGAAAGCCGCGCCAGCCAGAGGGCCTCGGCCTTCCACATGTTCCCGACCCCGGCCACGAGACGCTGATCGAGGATCGCCTCTCCGATCTCTCGGCCCTGGTCGGTCGCCCGCAGCCGGTCGACCATTCCGTCCACATCGGGCGGCGCGTCCATGATGTCCGGGCCGAGCCGTCGGACACGCACGGGCATCCTCGACGTGAGCTCGAGCACGGGACCGTTCCACTGGACGGCCTTCCACTCGTCCCCACAAAGGACGAGCCACGGCCGCCCGGTCAGCTTCTCCCCCGCACGGCGGACGTGCCATCGCCCCTTCATCCGCAGGTGGCTTCTAAGGACAAGCCCGCCCTCGAACGTGAAGAGGAGGTTCTTGCCGACCGCCTCGACTCGTTCCAGCCGCTTTCCGTCCAACCGGTGGGCGAGTCCCAGGACCGCTGCCCGCGGATGAGGCGTCTCGACAGAGACGACCTGCCCCTCGAGGACGCGAACCCGGTCGGCCGCGCGACGAAGACTGTCTCCCTCCGGCATATCTCCGAGAACGCTCGCTAGGCCGAGGCTCGAATTTAAGCTCTGAGGACGGCGCGCCGCGGACCGGCGAGAAACCCGGCCTCGACGAGCAGTGGCATGACCTCGGTCTCCGCCACAGGCTGGCCGTCGAAGCGCTCGACCGCGAGCCGCTTCAGCCCTGTCTTGCGGGCGTGAGCAACGAGCGCCGCAAGCGCGTCGCGAAGCCAGTCCTCCTCGGGGTCTCGAAGCGGGACAATCGTCCGGCCGCCGCGCTCGACGAAGAGTGCCGCTTCGCCTCCGAGCAGCACGACGTAGGCGCCGGCCACACGGGCAGCGCGCGAGCCGGCACGCCGTGGCCACGGCAGGGCCCCGCCGTACGGCTGAGCCGGGTCGGCCGCGGCGAGAACGAGGGGGTCCGTTCCCGCGCTCGTGTCCCGGAGCCGCTCGACTGCACCGGGGAGCGCGAACTGAGCACCTCCCAGGCCCTCGACGAAGTAGCCGCGGCGGCATACACCGAGGGTCTCAAGCTTTCGGAGCTCCTGGTAGACGGCCCCATAACCGCCAGGCACTCCTTCGGCCCGAACCCCGTCGCGGGTGACCACACCTTGCCGTTCGAGCAAGAGCTCGGCGAGCGCGCGTGGCTCCGGCGCTCCGGGGAAGAGCCCTTCGGTCGTGGCCCAGCGTCCCTGCGTTGCAGTGATGGCATTCGCGCGGTTTCGGGAGAATCGCCGCGGTCGTCGCTCCGCCCGGGGAGCCCGGAAGCGGCGTTCGGCCCGTAGAGGCTGCCAGGCGTCGTTCGTGATCTCTCCGGCCCAGACGAGATCCCAGAGCGCCGGCAGGGCGCTCTCCGCTTCGAGCCCTGCCTCACGGACGAGATCGAACCAGAAGAGGGCGCCCCTGGCCAGAGCCGAACGGATCGCATCGTGCGCCGGATCCGTCGGCCGCGGCAGCGCGGCCGGGCGTCCGAGGACCGGGGCATCCTCACGGAAGAAGAGCGCCACCCGCTCGAGCCCGGCTCCGACCCACACCACCTCACCCGACGCGCAGAGCTGGTCGAGTTGAGCAGGCTGAAAGGCGGGCACCCGGCGCGGAAGCACGTCACGCTCCCACAGGCCAACCGGAAGCGAGAGGCCCTGCAGCGGCACGAGCGCCTCCCGGAGTAACGCCCTCCGGTCGACGCCCTGCCACGCGGGCAGGAAGCGCCCAAGAGCGGACTGGTCGGTCGGCTCGACCTGCTTTCGAAGCGCGGCCAGGCTCGCCCGGCGCAGCCGCCGGAGTACGTCCGGGTCACACCATTCTCGTTCGTTTCCACCCGGGAGAAGCTCGCCACGAACGAGGCGCCCCTCGCGCTCCAGGCTGGCCAACGCCCGTTCGACCCGCTCGAGGGGGAGCGCGAACCGTGCCGCCGTCTCCGCACTCGTGAAAGGACCACGACCGCGGGCGTAGCGCACCAGAAGGAAGCGAAGAGGCGCCTCGCCGGCTTCCAGGAAGGCATCCGGAAGGCCCGAGGGAGGCATCGAGCCCAGCGCGTCTCGGTAGCGGCCGGCGTCCTCGGCTGCGATCAGGCGCTCCGCGCCGCCGACTCTCACCCTTACCGCTCGGCGCTCCTCGACGAGGGGTGTTGCGAGCTCCTCCTGGTATTCACCCGGCGCGACGTCGCCGCGGCGGAGGAGCAGGTCGTGGAGTTCGTCCGGCGATCGCGGAGAGCCTCGGAGCTCCCCCTCGACTTGCTCGAGCGCTCGCGGGTCGAGCAGGTCGCGCAGCTCCTCCTGCCCCAGGAGCTCCTTCAGGAGGTCACGGTCGAGTGCAAGGGCCTGGGCGCGCCGCTCCGCGAGAGGGGTGTCATCCTCGTACATGTAGGTCGCCACGTAGTCGAAGAGGAGCGACGAGGCGAAGGGCGAGGCCCGGGGGGTCTCCACATCGACGACGTCGATCCGTCTCGACTGCAGCTCCCCGAGGACGGAGCGGAGTGACGGCAGGTCGAAGACGTCCTGCAGGCACTCCCGGAAGGTCTCGAGTATGACCGGAAACTCGGCGTAGCGGCGGGCCACTTGCAGCAGAGCCTGAGCCTTGAGTCGCTGCTGCCACAGCGGCGTTCGCTGCCCCGGGCGGCGGCGCGGGATGAGAAGCGCACGCGCCGCGTTCTCGCGAAAGCGCGCGCCGAAGAGCGCTGTTCCCCCGAGCTCGGCGACGACGAGCTCTTCGAGCTCGCCGGGGTCGATCATGAGATCTGCGGTCGCCGGCGGCGCGTCGGCGTCGGGGAGGTGCAGCGCGATGCCGTCGTCGGACCAGATCGAGTTGACCTCGAGCCCGAGAGTGTCGCGTAAGCGCGCGACCAGGGCGAGCGACCAGGGAGCGTGCACCCTGCCTCCGAAGGGGGTCAGGAGGCAGAGGCGCCAGTCCCCGATCTCGTCCCGAAAACGCTCGACGACGATCGTGCGATCAGACGGGAGCGCGCCGGTTGCGGCTTCTTGTTCACGGAGGAAGGTCAAAAGGTTCGCCGCCGCCCGGTCGTCGAGCGCGTGCTCGCCGGTGAGTCGCATAGTCGCCGCCTCGTCGTCTAGGGCCACGAGCTCGCGAGCGGTCCGGCCGATCTCGCGCCCGAGCTCGAAGGGCCGTCCGATGCCCTCGCCCTTCCAGAAGGGGACCGCACCGGGGATCCCTGGTGCGGGGGAAACGAGCACGCGATCGCGCGTGATCTCCTCGATCCTCCAGGTCGACGCGCCGAGAAGAAACGTCTGCCCTTGGCGGGCTTCGTACACCATCTCCTCGTCGAGTTCTCCGACACGTCCGCCCCCTTCGACGAGGTACACGCCGAAGAGCCCGCGATCAGGAATCGTGCCGGCATTCGTGACTGCCAGGCGGTGCGCACCCTCCCGTGCGCGCACGAGCCCGGCCACCCGGTCCCAGACGATCCTCGGGCGGAGCTCCGAGAACTCCTCCGAGGGATAGCGCCCGGCCAGCATGTCAAGGACGTTCTCGAGCTGTTGGCGGGACAGGTCGCGGAACGGATACGCGGCCCGGACGAGGTCGTGGAGGTCGTCGACGGATATCTCTTCGCCGGCGGCGACGGCAACGATCTGCTGCCCCAGGACGTCGAGCGGCTTTCGGACGATGCGCGTCTCCTCGATCGCACCCTCAGTCATGCGCCGGGCGACTACCGCCGACTCGAGGAGATCGGCGCGGAACTTCGGGAAGATGCGTCCCTTCGACGGCTCCCCGAGGCGGTGCCCGGCACGGCCGACTCGCTGCAGGCCCGTAGCGACTGACTTCGGCGACTCCACCTGGACGACGAGATCGACCGCCCCCATGTCGATTCCGAGCTCGAGCGACGACGTCGCTACCAGCGCCGGGATCTCACCTCTTTTCAGGAGCTCCTCGACTTCAACTCGCTGCTCGCGGGCCAGCGAGCCATGATGCGCCCGGGCGATCTCGCGCTCCGCAAGCTCGTTGAGCCGAAGAGCCAGTCTCTCCGCGAGACGGCGGTTGTTCACGAACACGATCGTCGACCGGTGCGCCTCCACCAGCTCGAGCAGCGCCGGGTAGATCGACGGCCAGATCGAATTGCCTTCGCCAGGCTCTCTCATGTCCTCCACCGGGACGACGACGCGCAGGTCGAGCTCCTTCCGCGTGCCCGCGTCCACAAGCTGGATCGGGCGGCCTCCGGAGACGAAGCGGCCGATCTCGTCGAGCGGGCGCTGCGTGGCCGAGAGGGCGATCCGCTGCACGGGCTCGGCGACGAGACGCTCCAGGCGCTCGAGGCTCAACGCGAGATGAGCTCCGCGTTTCGTACCAGCGACGGCGTGGACCTCGTCGAGAATCAGGAACCGGACCGTGCGGAGCATCTCGTGTGCCTGGGAAGTCAGGATGAGAAACAGCGACTCCGGCGTCGTGATGAGGATGTCGGGGGGCTTACGCTGCATCGCCGCCCGCTCCTTGGGTGGAGTGTCGCCGGTGCGAACCGCGACCTCGAGCGGGGAGCCGATGCCCGCGAGCGGGCCCCGCAGGTTTCGCTCCACGTCGTAGTTGAGCGCCTTTAGAGGGCTCACGTAGAGCACTTGCACCCCTTCGCCGGGCTTTGCCTGGTCGATGGCCCAGAGGAACGCGGCGAGTGTCTTTCCCGAGCCCGTCGGTGCCTGGATGAGCGTGTGCGACCCGGACGCAATCGCAGGCCAACCTTGAGCTTGCGCCGGGGTGGGAGCGTCGAACGTCTGCTCGAACCAGCGGCGGACCGCGGGCGAGAACTGAGCGAGTGGCTTCACAGAGCCAGACTACCCCTGTGCCCACCGGCTGCGAAGCACCTCGGAGGAGCTTCTTGCCCCCGGATCACGGAGTTACTCGCGCGTCCGAGCTAGGTGCACCCAGCCTCCTCCCCGGTCTCGAGCGTAGCCGGGGAAAGCGCGCACGTGGCGCGCAAACGTGACGAATCCGTGTCGGCACGTCACGCTTCGTTAGGACCCGTAGAATCCGGGAATGGCGACGACTCGACCCGAGCGCCTGCACTTCACGGAGAACGACGAGGCGGACGAGCTGCTCGCGCGGGAGCCTTTGGCACTCCTGATCGGTTTCGTCCTCGACCAGCAGGTGCCGGTGCAGAAGGCTTTCTCCTCCCCGCTCGTCCTTCGATCACGGCTGGGCGGACTCGACGCGCACGCGATCGGGCAGATGGACCCCGCCGAACTCGAGCGCGCCTTCCGCGAGCGGCCGGCCCTGCACCGGTTTCCAGGCTCGATGGCGGCACGCACCCGAGAGCTCTGCGCGACGCTCGACGACGACTACGGCGGCGATCCAGAGCGCATCTGGGCCGACGCGGCCGACGCCGGCGAGTTGGAGCGCAGGCTACTCGCCCTGCCGGGAATCGGCCCGATGAAGGCGAAGACGCTCATCTCCGTTCTGGCAAAACGGTTCGGTGTCCGGCCCCCTGGCTGGGAAGAGCATGTGCCGCGGCACCCGACGCTCGGGGACGTAGACTCGACGGAGGCGCTCCTCTCCTATCAGGCGCAGAAGCGAGCGTACAAGGCCGCACGGAGAGCCGAAGCCGCCGCGTCGCAAACCGAATCGCCCTCGCCGCACTAGTCCCGGGCAAGCAATACGGGAGGTTTTCATGTCTAGAAGGGCGATACTCGCTGCGGGCACGGCGGTCCTGGCCCTCACGCTCGTCGGCGCAGGTTGCGGTGGGAGTGACGGCGACAGCTCGGGTAATGCGGCGGCGGGCTCCGAGGATGCCGCCAAGACGGTCACGGTAAAGCTCGACGAGCAGAACGGCTCCGGGGAGTCCGGGACCGCGACGCTGACCGCGGAGGGGTCGAGCACCAAGGTCGTGCTCGAACTCGATAACCCCGCCTCGCCCGACCCGCAACCGGCGCACATTCATAAGGGAACGTGCGCGGAGCTCGACCCGACGCCGCTCTATCCCCTGACGAACGTCGAGGGTGGGAAGTCGGAGACGACCGTGAACGTGGCGCTGGACGAGCTGAAGGGGGGCGACTTCGCGATCAACGTCCACAAGTCGGAGCCTGAGATCAAGACTTACGTCTCCTGCGGCGACATCGGCAAGGGAGGTGGCTCGGACAGCGGCTCCGGGGGCGGCTCCGGTTACTAAAAGACGGCTCGCAGGGCGGCCTGTGCCGCCCTGCGACCGCACATCCCGTGGACGCCCCCGCCGGGAGGCGTCGAGGACGAGCAGAGGAAGAGCCCCGGCACCGGCGTCGAGTACGGGACACGGCGTGCGGTCGGCCTGAAGACCAGCTGCGCGAGATCTTGCGCACCTCCGTTTATGTCACCGCCCAGAAGGTTCCGGTTGGCCGCCTGGAGCTCAGCCGGCGAATGCGCTCGCCGAGCGACGACATGACTCCCGAAACCGGGTGCGAAGCGCTCGATCTGCGCCTCGATCCGCGCCGTCATGTCAAGCTCCGAGCCGTTCGGAACGTGGCAGTACGCCCAGGCGGTGTGCCGGCCCTGCGGCGCCCGCGAGGGATCGAAGAGGCTGGGTTGGGCGAGGATGACGAACGGTCGCTCCGAAGCGCGCCCCGCCCACGGCCCCCGCTCCGAGGCCGTGATCTCGTTGAGCGTGCCGCCAAGATGAACGCAGGCCGACCGAGCACAGGTCGGTGACGACCACGGGATCGGCGCGTCCAGGGCGTAGTCGACCTTGAAGACGCCCGGCCCGTACCGATACCGCCCCAGACGCCCGCGGTATACGTTGGGCAGCTCCTCTCCGGCGAGCCTCGCCAGCTCCCGCGGAGTCACGTCGCAGATGACCGCGCGCGCCGTCACCTCGCGGAGTGACTCCACCGGCGCACTGGTTTCGATCTCACCGCCGAGCGAGCGCAGGTGCGAGGCGAGGGCATCCGCGATCCGCTGCGCACCGCCGCGTGGCACCGGCCAACCGACCGCGTGCGCGAGCACGAGGAGGACGAGTCCGAAGGAGGCGGAAGCCGCCTTGTCGAGTGGCAGCATCGAGTGTGCAGCTCCTCCCGCAAGGAGCGCGCGAGCCGGCTGTTCGCGAAAGGAAAGGCGCGCCAGCACCGTCGCCGGGAGGAGTGCCGCCAGCCCGAACCGGCCTAGTGCAATGGGATGTCGCGGCAGGTGGAGCAGCGGCCCGAGGACCTCCCGCTCGAGCTTCGGCCAGTCGGCGGCAAAGCGGCCGATGAGCCTTCGGTAGGCGCCTGCGTCGCAACCGAGCCCCGCCGCGGTTGCCTCGACAGAGCGCTCGACGACGGTCGCGGTGCCGTCGTCGAGCGGGTGCACGACCGCGGCGGGAGGAAAGATCCACTCGAGCCCGTGCTCCTCGAGCGGCAGCGTCCGGAAGAACGGGGAGGCCGCACCGAGTGGGTGAACTGCCGAGCAGAGGTCGTGGATGTAGCCCGGCAGCGTCAGCTCCGCCGAGCGCGCGCCGCCTCCGATCGTGTCGTTTGCCTCCCGGACCAAAACCGAGAGCCCCCGTTCGGCGAACGTGATCGCGGCGGCGAGGCCGTTCGGCCCCGATCCGACCACGATCGCGTCGTGGCGTGTCCTCAGGAGACTTCCGCGAGGAGTGACGAGCGGTTCTCGCGCACCATCTCGCGGGCGATCACAAGGCGCTGGATCTCGCTCGTCCCCTCGTAGATCTGCGTGATCTTCGCGTCCCGCATCATGCGCTCGACCGGGTACTCCGTCATGTACCCGTAACCGCCGAGCACCTGCACGGCCTCCGTCGTGACCTCCATCGCCGTGTCGGCGCAGAAGAGCTTCGCTTCGGCGGACGCCTTCGTCAGCTCAGGGCCCTCGACTCCCTCGTCGATCAGAATGCCTACCTTGTAGAGCAGTCCGCGTGCGGCGTTGCAGCGCGTCTCCATGTCGGCGAGCTTGGCCGCCACGAGCTGGTGCTCGACGATCGGCTTTCCCATGGACTCGCGGCTTGTCGCATAGCCGAGCGCATAGTCGGTAGCGCCTTGTGCGAGCCCGAGCGCCTGCGCAGCGATCCCGGGCCGCGAGCGGTCGAGCACGCGCATCGCGATCCGGAAGCCCTCCCCTTCCTCGCCGAGCAGATTCGCGGCCGGTACGCGGCACTCGTCGAAGAAGATCTCGCCGGTCGTCGAGCCTTTGATGCCCATTTTCGGCTCGATCCGGCCGACCGAGAAGCCGGGCGTTTCGGCCTCCACCAGGAACGCTGAGATGCCGGCGTGACCGCCTGAGGGATCGGTCTTCGCGAAGACCGTATACAGACCGGCGACGCCGGCGTTCGTGATGAAACGCTTGGAGCCGTTCAGGACGTAGACGTCGCCCTCAAGCCTCGCCTCTGTCCTCATGGCGGCCGCGTCCGAGCCTGAGCCCGGCTCGGTCAGCGCATAGGCGGCTAACCACTCGCCGCTCGCGAGCCGCGGGAGGTAGCGCTCCTTCAGCTCGTCGGAGCCCGCCAACTTGAGCGCCAGCGAACCGAGCTCCTGGACGGCCAGGACGAGGCCGGTGGTCGCGCAGACCTTCGAAATCTCCTCGATGGCCACGAGCAGCATGAGCACGCCCGTGCCCGACCCTCCGTGCTGCTCGTCGAACGGAAGGCCAAACACGTCGTGCTCGCGAAAGAGCTCGACCAGGTCCCATGGGAATTCCGCGGTGGCATCGATCTCGGCCGCGCGGGGCGCGATCCGCTCTCGCGCGAGCGTCCGCACGAGCTCGCGGATCTCACGCTGCTCGTCGGAAAGAGGATCCGCCGCCACGGCGGGATGTTAGCCCGCGCAGCACCAGCCCTCGACCAGCGGGAAGACGCCCCCGGCGGCGCCCGGATCGAACTCGGCCGTGATCCCGCCGACTGCGTCGATCCGGCGCACGCCGTCCGGGATCTCCAGGAAGACCCACTGATCGGCCGAAGGCCAGGAGACCAGCAGCCACTTACGGTCGGGAGACCACGTCAGCTCCGTGAATCGCCCCACGCCGCTGAAGCGCTCGATCGAGTTCCGCTTGAAGACGAAGACGCTGCTCTTTCCGGTCTTTTTTCCGAACACTGTGTAGGAAATCGATCGCGTGCCCGGCTTGAAGGTTGCCGCCAGAACCGCGTAGGAACGCTTCGGGACGCGGATCGCCGTGTCGAGGTGCCCGCCCGCGCCGTACACGCGGATCAGGTTCGGGCTCCAGGCAAGCAGCCATTTGCCGTCGCGCGACCATTCGAGACCTCGAGCCGGGCGTGCCGGCCCGGTTCGCCACCGCTCTCTGCGATCGTCCGTCCCCACGAGGTGGACGCGCCCGGAACGGTCGACGTAGGTGAGCAGGCGCTCCTCGCCTGGTCGCCAGGCCGGCGCCACAGGAGCGACGCGCCCTGCGACGAGGCGATCGCCCTCCCCGTCGCCGCCCACAACGCGGAGTGCACGCCCGGCCCTGTACGCGATCCGGAAACCGGTTCCGGGGAGCCAGCGGGCGTCGGTGACGGCCTGCGGGCGAGAAACGCTCCAGCGCACGTCGCCGTCGGGCTCGAGCGCGACGAGCTGGTGCCCGCCGGTCGCGGCCACGAAGAGCCCACGGGGGGACCACGACGCCTGGCGGTAGTCCCCGAGGCGGCGCTTCGAGCCGTCCGGGCGAACCACCCAGACGCCCTGCACCGAGGAGACGAGCAGGCTCCCTGGCGCGGGAAGCGAGTCGAGCGCCGGTCGCGCGTCGCGACGACCGATCACGGTCTCCTTGATCCAGCCCCCGACCGCCCCTCCCGCCGGCGTGAGGGCGAAGGCTCCGAGGACGGCGAGCGCAGCGAGGAGGGCCGCCACCAGGATCCGCCGGGGATGCCGCTCGGCGGGCAAGGGCTCGCGCGCTTGCCAGGCAGCCCGAACGACGTTCCAGCTTCGCCGTTCCGCCTCGAGCTCGTCGGGCGGGTGAACGGAGAGGAGCTTCTGACGGAGTTCCACGTCGTTCATGTCTGCTCCTCGTCGAGGCAATCCCGAAGCACATCGAGCGCCCGGCGCAGGCGGGAGTTGACCGTTCCGCGGGGCAATTCGAGAACTCCCGCGATCTCGCCTGGCGTGTACTCGAGCAGAAAGCGCAGGACGACGACTGCCCGGTGCTCGGGCGACAGCGTCGCAAGGGCACGCACCACGTCGTCGGACACGGGAGCCGTTCGATCCACAGTCGGCGCCGGCTGCTCCCCCACCTGCGCGTCTCCCAGCTCGTGCCGGAGCGAGCGGGCGCGCGTCCAATCGATTGCCCGGTTGACGACGATCCGATGGAGCCAGGGACCGAATGGCCGGCGGGTGTCGAAACGCTCGAGCGACCTGACCGCGGCGAGGAAGGCCTCCTGCGCGATGTCCTCGGCGGCGGCCGCGTCGTGAACAACGAGGTAGGCCGCGCGGTAGGCACGCGGCCAGTGCTCCCGGAATAACTGCTCGACATCCGGGACGGATCCGGAGCGGGCGCGTCGGATCGAGGCCCGCTCCCCACGCCGGAAGCCCGCCATTCCCATCCGACTATACGAGGGCACCGCCGCGACGAGGTCCATCCAGTCGGGTACGACGGAGGTGCCCCGGGAGGTCCACAGCTTAGAGTCCTAGCGATGATCCTCGAGAACGGCACGATCAGGACGATGGCAACGCCACTGCCGCTGGCACGCGCACTCGCGATCGCCGGAGACCGCATCGCGGGCGGAGTCGGTACGCACGAACGGGCGCTGGCGAGCCCCGAGCGCGTCGACCTCGGAGGCCGCTGCGTCCTGCCTGGATTCACCGATTCCCACGTCCATCTCCCACAGTGGGCGCTGGCCCAACGGCAGGTACGGCTCGAGGGCACTCGCACGCTCGAGGAGGCCCTCGCCCGCGTAGCCGAGGCCGCGAGGACGGCGACGCCCGGGCGCTGGCTCCGCGGCACCGGTTGGCGGAATGCCGAGTGGACCCCGCCGGTCGAGCCGAGCCGGGCAGCACTTGACACGGTCACGGGGGAGCTTCCCGTCGCCCTCATGGCGAAGGACGGCCACAGCCTGTGGCTGAACTCCGCGGCGCTCGCGCGCGCGAATGGCGACCTCGCCGTTCGGGGTGGCGTCGTCGAGGTCGATGACTGCGGCGAGCCCACCGGCATCCTCCGGGAAGAGTCGGCCTGGCGGTTCCGTGAACGCTGGGTCGAGACCCCTGCGGAGGAGTGGCTCGAGGCGACCAGGGAGGGAATCGCGCTCGCGTCGTCACGGGGTGTCACCGCCGTGCACGACAAAGACGGCGGCCTCGGCGCACTCGGCTTCTTCCAGACGCTCCGCGACGAGGGCGCCCTCTCCCTTCGAGTCTGGCAGTCGCTCCCACACGAGCGCTGCGAGGAGCTTGAAGGTCTCGGGATCCACTCAGGCTTCGGAGACGACCTCCTGCGGATCGGCTACCTCAAGGTCTTCATGGACGGGACGCTCGGCTCACAGACGGCCAGGCTCCTCGACGGGAGCGGGATCGAGATAACAAGCGGTGCCGAGCTGGCCGACATCGTCGTCCGGAGCGCGCACGCAGGATTCCCCGTCGCGGTGCACGCGATCGGAGACCTTGCGAACCGCGAGGCCCTGGATGCGTTCGAGGCCACCCAGGACGTCTGGAGACCGCTCGGCCTTCGCCACCGGATCGAGCATGCCCAGCTCCTCGCCGAGGAAGACCTCCCACGTTACGCGGCTCTCGGCGTGGCAGCGTCCATCCAGCTGAGCCACGCGCCGTCGGACCGTGACCTCGCAGACCGCTTCTGGGCCGGAAGCATCGATCGCGCCTACCCGTTCCGCTCCCTCGTCGAGAGCGGCGCGCTCGTCGTGAACGGCTCCGACGCGCCGATCGAGGAGCTCGATCCCCTCCTCGGGGTCAAGGCCGGTGTTCTGCGGACACTCGACGAGCGCGGGCCCTGGCATCCGGAGCAGGCGCTCACGGTCGAGCAGGCGCTCGTGGCCACGACGGTCGCGCCCGCTTGGCTCTCGGGCGACGAGCGGGTGCGGGGCAAGCTCCTGCCCGGCTATCTGGCGGATCTGGTCGTGCTCGACCGGGACCCGATCGCATGCCTGCTCGAAGAGCTGGACGACGTGCAGGTCGTCGCGACCATGCTCGGCGGCCGCTGGGTCTTCGGAGGCCCGCCCTTCGACTAGCGGTGCTGGCGGTCCCCGACGTCGACGCCGTGAGGCGCCACCGTGAAGACGGCCAGGTCTGCGGCACGCTCGAAGACGTCGAGGGCCTCGTCCTCGCGTCCCTGGGTTCTGAGGAACTTCCCCCACGCGCGGTAGGTCTCTGCGAGGAATCGGGAGGCTCCCTGCTCGGTGAGGATCTCGGCTGCGGTGCGATAGGAGCGCTCGGCCAGATCTGTGTCTCCGAGACGCTCGAAGACTTCACCGAGCGTGCGCCAGGCGTGGCCCACGTCAACAGCGGCTCCGCCCTCGAGTAGCGATAGAGCCTCCAGGGCGTAGTCGCGCGCCGCGTCGGGCTGGTCGAGCTGGAGCTCGAGCCGGGCGCGTTCGGTGGTGAGGGCGCCGCGCTCGCCCGGGCTTGCCTCGTCCCCGATGAGCTCCTCCGCCCGTTCGAGGTGCTTGCGTGCCGTCAGCCCGCTCTCCTGATTCAGGAGGATGACCGCACAGAGCTGATGTGCCCGCGCAAGGTGGAAGGTGTCCTCGGTCGCCTCGAGGAGGGCAATCGCGCGCCGGACATAGTCGAGAGCCCTCCCGGGCGGCCCTTCGACTGCGTAGAAGCGACCCAGCGACCAGTACAGCCTGATCAGCGTGTAGCGGTCGCTGACACCGTCGGCCCGCTCCAGTGCGTCTGCGAGCACCCGCTGAGCGGCCGCGGCATCCCCCGCGTCCACGAGCGCGTAGCTGAGATAGCTTGCGAAGCGGACGAACAAGATCGGGTCCGGGTCCTTCGATCCGCGAATCTCCTCGAGGCAGCGGCTGAAGAGCGCAATCGAGCGCGGGTTCTCGCCGGCTGCCGCGTAGGCGCGGCCAAGCAGCGCATAAAGGTCGGGACGCTCCGCCACGGCGGGCCGGTCACGCTCGAGGTGCTCCTCGAGCATCTCGATCACCTCCTCGTGGCGGCCCTCGCTTGCGAGGGAGAGCGCAAGAGCGATACGGGCGCGGCGTGCGATTGGGAGATCCCCCGCCGTCTGTGCCTCGGCCAGAACCTCGCGAAGCTCGCCCTCCGCGCTGGAAGAGCCGTCCAGCCGAACCTGGAGCTCGGCATCCGTCACCCGAAGCTCGCGGTCGCCCGTCGGGGCGAGATCGCGGCCGGTCTCCAGGTACTCGGGCGAGACCCCCAGCTTGACGGCAAGCGCCCGGATCGCCTTCACCGACGGCTGGCGCTGTCCCGCCTCGATCCGCGAGACGTACGTGAAGGAGACACCCGTTGTCGCCAACTCGCGCTGGGAGAGGGAGCGCTCCCGCCGTAGGCGCGCGATTCGCTGGCCGATCGATTCGGTCACAGGACGTCCATCGGCCATCTGCCGCCCATGTTCGCCCCTCGAAGGGATGAGCGTCAAATCGTGGAAGTAGCAGCGCGATCAGGTTTCCCGTTGTCAACGTCAGGAGGAGACGTGAAGACACGCTCTCTCGTCGCACTGCTGGCAGCGCTCGGCGCTGCTGCATTCATGGGTCACTTCCCCTGGGGCCCGTAGCGAACTGAAGCGGGGAGCGCCTCTCGGGCGCTCCCCGACTTTCGAGCGGTGGCGTACAATCCGGGTATGCGCACGATGAGGCCAGTTCACGACGAGCAGTGCTCGGTCGCGTGCACGGCAGACATCATCGGCGCCAAGTGGACCGCCGTCCTGGTCCATGATCTCTCAGAAGGGGCCAGGCGCTTTTCCGAGCTGGAGCGGGCCTGTCCAGGCATCAGCCCGCGGACACTCTCCGAGCGGCTCCGCGTGCTCGAGGAGGAGGACTTCGTCGTCCGCAGGAGCTATGCGGAGTCGCCGCCCCGAGTCGAGTACGAGCTGACCGAGAAGGGCAGGAGCCTTCTTCCCGTCATCGAGGAGATGCGCCGCTTCGGGCATGAATGGCTCGTACCTGAGCACGGCCACAGTCACGATCTGCCGTCCGCCGAACCCGTCGGCGCCTAGCCCGATTCGGCCCTGCTAAGGGCGCAGGCCGGCGAAGGCGACCAACGTTTCCTGGGCGGCGGCGACCCCGAGCGGGACGTAGCGCGCGAGGAGCCGCTCGTTCGGCGAGTGCATGTTCGCGCCCGGAAGCGCGAAGCCGCTCAGGATCGTCGGGATCCCCTTGTCGACCAGCGCCGGCACGACCGGCAGGGTTCCACCTGTCCTGAGGAGAAGCGGACGCCGGCCGAGCACGCGTTCGAAGGCGTCTTGAGCCAGCTGAACCGCCTTCGAGTCCGGCGGGACGAGCCCCGCTGGACTGGACGACCAGATCTCCACCTCCAGGTCGGCGCCCTCAGGGGCCGCCTCGCGGAGGAGCCGCTCGAAGGTCGAACGAAGATCCTTCACATCCTGACCGGGTGCGATCCGCATCGATACATTCGCCTCGGCCTCGACCGGGAGAACGGTCTTCTGGAGGACGGGCGAGCCGCCCTGGATCCCGTTGACGTCCACGGCGGGGCCGGCGAAGGTCCGATCGTAGAACTCCTCGGCCGCGGTCGAGTCGACCGGCCGGGCACCCTCATCCGCGAGGACCTTCGAGCCGGGGTCGAGCTCAGACCAGCTCGACCGCTCCTCGTCGGTGGCGGAAATGATGCCCAGCCGAAGCTCTTCCGGAACGGCGATGACGGCCTCGAGCGTCTGCATGAGTGCATGCACGGCGTTCAGCGCCGCCCCGCCGAAGACCCCCGAGTGGAGATCGCGATCGCCCGTTCGGAGCCGCACGTGCACGTAGAGCATTCCGCGCACCCCAAGCTCGAACGCTGGGACGTCTAGCGCTGCCATGCCGCCGTCGAAGATCATGCAGGCGTCCGCACCCTGCTCGTCTCGCGCGAGGAACCTGACGACCGACTCGCCGCCGATCTCCTCCTCACCGTCAAAGGCAATCCGGACGTTCACCGGCAGCCGACCCTCGTTCGCAAGCTGCTGGGCGGCCTTCAGGAGGAGATAGGAATTCCCCTTGTCGTCGACCGCCCCGCGAGCGTAGATCCAGCCGTCTCGCACGACCGGCTCGAACGGCGCCGACTCCCAGAGCTCGAGCGGATCAGGCGGCTGGACGTCGAAGTGGCCATAGAGGAGCACTGTCGGCGCATCCGATCCGCCACTCGAGGCGGGGATCTCACCGATGGCAAGAGGCTGCTGGTCCGTGTCGACGAGCGACGCTTCACCCCCCGCCGCCCGCACGAAGTCGCAGAGCCACTCCCCGGCAGCTCGAACGTCGGCAGCGTGAGCCGGATCGGCACTGATGCTAGGAATCCGAATCCACTCAAACAGCTCTTCGAGCCAAGCAGGATCTATGCGGCGACGTCCTTCAGCTTCTGGGACTCGGCCATGGCCTGCAGCTTCTTCAGGCTCTGGTTCTCGATCTGTCGCACGCGCTCACGCGTGACATTGAACGTGCGCCCGACCTCGTCGAGCGTCCTCGGGTGCTCGCCGTCCAGGCCGTACCGAAGCTCGAGGACGCGGCGCTCACGGTGCGAGAGGCCCGTGAGGACACGCTTCAGGATTTCCTTCCTGAGGGTCTCCTCGGCCGCTCCGTCGGGCGCGATCGCGTTTTCATCGGCGAGGAAATGGCCGAACTCGGACTCTTCTTCGTCGCCTACGGGCTTCTCGAGCGAAATGGGCGTCTGAGCGCTCTTTCGGATCTGCTCGACTTCGTCGGCCTCGAGATCGAGCTCCTCGGCGACCTCCGCTGCGGTTGGATCGCGTCCCAGTTCCGAAAGGAGCTTCCGCTCAGCGCGGCCGATCTTGTTCAGCTTCTCGACCACATGCACGGGCATCCGGATCGTGCGCGCCTTGTCGGCAAGGGCCCGCGCGACCGCTTGCCTGATCCACCACGTTGCGTACGTGGAGAACTTGAAGCCCTTGCGGTGGTCGAACTTCTCTGCCGCGCGCACCAGACCGATCGTCCCCTCCTGAATCAGATCGAGGAACGGCAGGCCCTGGTTTCGATAGTTCTTCGCGATCGAGACGACCAGGCGGAGGTTCGACTCCACCATCTTCTGCTTCGCCCGATGGTCGCCGCGCTCGATGCGCTTCGCGAGCTCGACCTCCTGCGGCGCCGTCAGGAGCGGTACGCGTCCGATGTCCTTCAAGAAAACCTGCAGCGCGTCCGTCGATACTTCTCGCGCCTCCTGAACCCTCTCGGGAGCCAGGTCGACCGGGGCCTCTTCGAGGACCTCGATCTGCAGCTCGTCGAGAGTCGAGTAGAAATCCTCGATCTCGGCGACGTCGAGGTCGAGCTCGTCCAGCGCCAGCGCCACCTCATCGTGGGTCAGAAATCCGGCCTCCTGACCATGCTTGACGAGCGCCTTCGCTTCCTCGTGCTCGACGATCACCGTCGCTACTCCCCCCTCATTCCCCCGACCTGCTCCCACTGAGACCCCCTCCTGACCGTAGGCGCCCCCCCGGGCTACGTCAACGGCCGAACTGTCAAGACTTCAGCCGCGGGTGGCGGCACTTTTGCACGGTTCCCCGACGGTCGCATAGGCCGTGCGGCCTATCTTGGTAGCTTGCAAGTCCTAAATTTGAGACAGGCGCGAGAGAAGATCTTCGGCCTGGAGAGCATAAAACGGGCCATTTCCTTGCGTTGCCAGCTTGAGTTGTTTCGTTGCCTCGTCTAAAGCTTGTATCCAAAGCAACAAGACCCCCAGATGGAACCGTACCAGCGATGACCGCGGGTTGCCGCGAGCGAGGGGCCCGAGGCGCGAGAACGCATCCGCCGGGTCGTCCTTGTCGAAGCGAACGACCGCCACCGCCGTCCGGGCTTCGAGGCTCTGGGGGGCCAGCTCGAGAGCGCGATCGTAGGCCCGACGGGCGGAGACCGGCCTCTCGATCCTCTGGAGGAAGGTGCCCAGGACGAGCCAGTCGGCGGCCCCTCCGCGCTCGGCTCTCCGCCTGAGGGCCGCCTCCTGCGCAACGGCTCCGAGCTTCCGGATGGACGCCGGCGGCTGCGCCGCCGTGATGAAGAAGGGCCGGCCCGGCGCCATGTTCGGATGGAGGAGGGATTCCGCCTCGAGCGCTGCGGGGGTATCAGGATCCCGCGCTTCGGCCTCCCGCCACTCGCGCTCGGCTTCCCTCGGGTCGCCGGCCGCGCCGAGCGCGAGCCCGAGGTGGAGCCGTGCCACCCCGCTTCCGGGATGCGACTCGACGAGAGCCCGCAAGCGGCCAAGGCTCCCTTCCGGCCAGGCAGCGAGAGCTGCTCCGACGGCCGCCTCGACGGACGCCGGGTCCGCGCGGAGGACCGCTTGGAACTCTCGCAGGGCAGTCTGGCGCTCGCCGCGCTCGTAGTCCCGCTCTGCGGAAATGAGCTCGCGCGCGTGGGACTCGCCCGGGAGGAGGCCCAGGTGGAGGGGCGGTGCAGGGGACGAGGAATCGGCCCCCCTGCCGTCGCTCTGGAGGAGCGCGCCGGCGACCACAGCAGCCACGACGAGGACGGCCGCGGCTGTCACTAAAGCCAGGACTCGGGCCCGCGGAGACACCGTTCGAGCGTACCCCGCACCCCGACTTGTGCTGCCTTCATCTCGCTATACTCAGTGAAGCAATGGCTTCGTACCGCGAGCTTCTCCAGCAGGTGAAGGCGGAGATCGACGAGATCGACGCGCCTTCTGCGCGCGCTCTCTTCGAGTCGGAGAACCCGGTCCTTGTCGACGTCCGGGAGCGCGACGAGTGGGAGGAAGGACACATTCCCAGCGCGGTCCACGTCCCTCGCGGGTCCCTGGAGTCCCGCATCGAGGCCGTAGCGCCCGACCGTGCGCGGCCGCTGGTCGTCTACTGCGCCAGCGGGAGCCGCTCGGCTTTCGCCGCGAAGTCGCTCGAGGAACTCGGCTACGAGAACGTCCTGTCACTGACAGGTGGGTTCACCGACTGGAAGCGAAACGGCTTTCCCTTCGAGCTGCCGCGCGCGCTCGGCGAAGAGCAGCGCCGGCGGTACAGCCGGCATCTCCTGATCCCGGAGGTGGGCGAGGAGGGCCAGCAGAAGCTTTTGGACTCGCGAATGCTCCTGATCGGAGCCGGCGGGCTCGGGTCGCCGGCGGCACTCTACCTGGCCGCGGCCGGGGTCGGAACGCTGGGGATCGTCGACGACGACGTCGTCGACGAGACCAACTTGCAGCGCCAGATCGTCCATTCCCAGGAGCGCCTGGGCGATTCGAAGGCAGAGTCGGCCAAGCGCACCATCGAGGCGCTGAACCGCGACGTGACGGTCGAGGTCTTCAAGGAGCGGCTCACCTCCGAGAACGTCGACCGGATCCTCGGCGAGGCCTGGGACGTGATCGTCGACGGGGCCGACAACTTCCCCACCCGCTACCTCCTGAACGACGCCTCCGTCTGGCACAAGATCCCGGTCGTCCATGGTTCGATCTACCGCTTCGAGGGCCAGACGACAGTGTTCAAGCCCTTCGAGGGCCCCTGCTACCGCTGCCTCTTCCCGCAACCACCTCCGCCCGAACTCGCCCCGAGCTGCGCCGAGGGCGGAGTGCTCGGGGTGCTGCCCGGCATCGTCGGCTCCCTCCAGGCGAGCGAGGCGCTCAAGCTCGCGCTTGGAATCGGAGAGCCGCTCATCGGCAGGCTCCTCCTCTTCGACGCGCTCGAGACGACGTTCACCGAGGTCTCTTTGCGCCGCGACCCCGAGTGTCCGGTCTGCGGTGAGAGCCCGACCATCACCGACTACGTCGACTACGTCGAGTTTTGCCAGGGCGGCAGGACACACGTGACCGCGTGACCCGCGTCAGGATCCCACCCACGCTACGCGCCGAGGTCGGAGGCGTCCGCGAGGTCGAGGCCAACGGCCAAACCCTGCGCGATGTGCTCGGGGATCTGGCCGGCCGCTTCCCGGGGCTCGGAAGCCAGGTGCTCCAGGATGGAAGCGACATTGCGCCCTTCGTGAACGTCTACGTCGACAACGAGGACGCCCGCACCCTGCAGGGCCTCGACACGCCGGTCGGCGAAGGATCCACCGTCATCCTCTTGCCGGCGATGGCAGGCGGCGAGCGAGTCCTCGCTCCTTCGATGCTCGACCTGATCGGGTCGACGCCGCTGATCGAGCTGCCGCGCCTCGCGCCGCACGAGGGCGTCACTCTCTACGCGAAGCTCGAGGGGCAGAATCCCACCGGCTCTACGAAGGACCGTGTCGCGAAAGCGATGATCGAGGCCGCCGAAGGCTCCGGTGAGCTCGAGCCTGGCCGCGAGCTCCTCGAACCGACGAGCGGAAACACCGGCATCTCGCTGGCCATGGTCGCCAAGCTCAAGGGCTACCCCCTCACCTGCGTCATCCCTGCCAACGCGACGGCGGAACGCGTACGGCTGCTCGAGCTCTACGGAGCGAACGTCGTCTTCTCGTCGGCAGACGAGGGGTCGAACGGCGCCGTCCGGCTGGCGCTCAGGATGGCCGAGCGGGAACCGCGGTACTTCATGCCGTTCCAGTACGCGAACGACGCCAACCCCCGCGCCCACTATGAGGGCACCGGCGCGGAGATCGTCGAAGCACTCCCGCGTGTCGACGGGCTCGTCGCCGGGCTCGGGACCGGCGGAACGCTGATGGGCGCCGGCGACCGGGTGCGCGAGGCCTTTCCTGAGGTCGTCGTCGCGGCAGCCGAGCCGCTCCAGGGGGATCTGGTCTACGGGCTGCGCTCGCTCGCCGACGGCTACGTGCCGCCGATCCTCGACGTCTCGAAGCTCGACCGAAAGATCCTTGTCTCGAACGCGGAGTCGGTCCGCGGACTCAGGATGCTGCTCGAGCAGGAAGGCGTCTTCGCGGGCGTCTCGTCCGGTGCGGTCATCCACGTCGCCCGGCAGCTCGCCTCGGAGCTGGACGAGGGAGTCGTGGTCGCCGTCCTCGCCGACGGCGGCTGGAAGTACCTCTCTGCGGACTTCTGGACTGAGCCCGACGAGAGCGTCGAGGAGTCGATGGAGACCCGCCTCTGGTGGTGATCCCGCCCGAGGTGCGCTCGGCACTCGTCGAGCATGCCGAGACGGAGTCTCCAAACGAAGCCTGTGGCCTCCTCGCGCTCCGCGATTCCGTCGCAGAGCGCTACCTCCCGGGGACGAACGCAGCAGCCAGCCCGTACCGCTTCGAGCTCGAGTTTCCGCCGGAGGAGTGGATGGATCTCTGGGACGAGGGGTACGAGATCGCGATCTTCCACTCCCATCCCTCGAGCCCGCCGAGTCCGTCGAGGACCGATGTCGAGAACATCGGGCAGTGGACGGGGTATCCGTACGTGATCCTGAACGCCCGGACGGGCGAGCTGGCTGCGTGGCGCATCGAAGACGGCACCGTCGAGCCGCTGGAACTTTCCACCGGCTGAGATCGTCGAACCGACATGAGGCTTACACTCCTCACTCTCGTGGTTCTCGCTCTCGCCGCTTGCGGTGACGGCGGCGACGACGGCCCGATGTCCATCGAAAAGGCCCTTCGCGCCGACGGGCAGACGGTGGTCGTCGAAGGCGGCATCGTGGCGATGGACGGCGGTCCCGTACACCTCTGCTCCGCCCTCATGGAGTCTTACCCGCCGCAGTGCGGGGAGCCGGCGCTCGAGCTCCGGGGCCTCGACCTCGATGCCCTGGAGCTCGAGACCAGTGCGGGCGACTCGTCCGTGTCGCCCGCGCGCTGGTCGGATGGCCCCGTCCGGATACGTGGAACCGTGGAGAACGGCGTCCTCACGGTCGAGTCTGTCCTCAGCTAGACAACAGTGAAGCGGCCGTGCATGTCGAGGCGATGCGGGTCGCACCGATACCGGTATGCGCCCGGGATGAACCTGATCGTCCAGATCTTGAGGCCGGTGAACGCCACAGTCGTCCGCCTGTTGAGGTAGGGGCCGAGGAGGTGGAAGTTGTGAAGCACCGAGGTGTCTCTGACGCGAATGGTGTGCGTTCCGCGAGGGATCCGCGACACCTTGACGCCGCGGGCGTTCTTGAGCGTGATGGTCATCCCTGGACCGACCTTCCCGTAGCAGGTCCTCGCTCCCGCCGTCCCGGTGACGACGAGCGATACAAACACGGTTGCGGCTAACAGGACGAGCGCTCGGGTCATCTGCCTACTCCCGGGTTGGAGTCGGGTCGATCCGCAACGTGATACGAATCCCGATCGGGATCGGATTTGACCGACGCTGATTACCCAGAGGGTTGGAACGAGGTGCGTGGCGCGCTCCAGCGCGGCTTTCGCTTCGCCGACTTCCGCGAGGCGATCGCGTTTGTCAATCGCCTCGCCGAAGCGGCCGAGGCTGCAAATCACCACCCGGACCTCCACGTGAGTTGGAACGCCGTCACAGTGCGCTGGTCCACGCACACGAAGCGGGCGATCACCGAGCGGGACATGGAGCTCGCCCGGCGCACCAACGAGCTCGCCACCGCCACCGGCTGAGGGATGAAGGCGGCGCCCGTCGGCGCCGAGACCGTGTATATGCGCCGCATAGCTCTTCTCACCACACTCGCGTTCGCCCTCACGGCGGGGTCGGCCGGGGCCTACCCGCTGCCCGGCGCGCGGCAGTGCCCGGTCTTTCCCGCTTCGAGCGTCTGGAACAAGCGCGTGGACGCACTGCCCGTCGCAGGGAACTCGTCGGCGATCGTCGGATCGATCGGCGCCACGCTCAACGTCCATGCCGACTTCGGATCGGGCCTCTGGAACGGCGGGCCGATCGGCATCCCGATCACCGTCGTCGGCTCCTCGACACCGAAGAGAATCGTTCGGTTCGACTACGCCGAAGAAAGCGATCGAGGCCCGTATCCAATCCCGAGCGGCGTCAAGATCGAGGGCGGGAGACAGGCGGACGGCGACCGGCACGCAATCCTCGTCGACCGCTCCAGCTGCAGGCTCTACGAGCTTTTCGCCCTCTATCCACGAAGCGGTAGCCTCGCTGGCGCGCAGGCTCGGGCGCCATCTGGAACCTGCGTTCGAACCGGCTCCGCCCTGCCGGTTGGACGTCCGCCGACGCTGCCGGGCTTCCGATCCTCCCGGGGCTAGCCCGCTACGACGAGGTGGCGCGCGGGCGGATCAACCATGCACTTCGCTTCACGGTCGAGCGGTCGCGGCGGGCATACGTCTATCCTGCCCGCCACTTTGCCTCGAGCCTTACCGACCCGGATCTGCCACCGATGGGGCTCCGGCTTCGGCTACGCGCGGGCTTCCCGGTCGCAGGCTTCCCGCGGCAGGCCCGGATCGTCCTGACGGCGCTGAAGCGCTACGGCATGATCGTGGCCGACAACGGCTCGAGCTGGTACGTCTCGGGCGCGCCCGACCCGCGGTGGTCGAACGACCAGCTCCACACGCTGCGCCGCGTTCACGGATCCGATTTCGTGGTCGTGAAGACGAGCACCTGCAGACCTAGAACCATCTGGGCCCATGTAGGCGTCCCAGTCCTTGAGCGGTACGCCTTCCCAGGCGGTGTCGCTCGGATGCTTCGCCGAGAGATGGCACATGGCCGAGTCGGGAGTCGCCCCGTGCCAGTGCCAGATCCCCGCGGGGACGACCACCACCTCGCCTGCGCGGAACCCCCTCCGGCCGCTCTCGTCTGCGACGACGCCCTCGCCTTCGAGGACGATGAGCGTCTGCTCGACAGGATGCGTATGCGGAAGCGTCCGCGCGCCCGCGTCGAAGAACACCGCCACGAGCTCAACGCCGTCCGTGGGCGCGTCGAGGTTCAGATCCTGCATCGCGACGCCGCCGTCGAAGTGCCCGCCCGCTTCGACGGGTTTCGCCTTCGACCGGTCTACCGCAACGAGCTTCATTCCCCGGGGGCGGCCGCCTCCTGCGGAGCCTCGTCCTCGTGCCGGAACTCGACCTCGAGCCGCTCGATGCGTGCGCCGTCGACATCCAGCACCTGGAAGCGCAGGCCGTCGTACACGACCTCGTCGCCAGGCTCGGCTACGCGCCCCAGCGCGCCGAAGACGTAGCCGGCGACGGTGTGGTAGTCCTCCTGCGGGAGCGCCTGGCCGAACTGCTCGTTGAAGTCGTCGATCGGGAACGTGCCGTCGATCCGGACCCGGCCGTTGTCCAGGCGTTCGACCGATTCGTCGGGCAGGTCGTACTCGTCCTCGATCTCGCCCACGATTTCCTCCAGCAAGTCCTCGAGAGTCACAATCCCCTCGAAGGCGCCGTACTCGTCGACCACGACCGCCATGTGCTGGTTCGTGCGGCGAAAGTCAGCGAGCAGCGCGGCGAGGTCCTTGGTCTCCGGAACGAAGGGCACGGGCCGGATGAGCTCGGCCACGTTCACGTTCTCGATGCCGCGGTCGTAGAGAGCCGAGAAGAGATCCCGGACGTGGAGAATGCCGAGGACGTCGTCGAGCGATCCTCGATACACCGGATAGCGCGTGTAGGGCGAGTCGACTAACGACGCAAGGCATTCCTGCGTGGGAAGGTCGACCGAGAGGGCGACGACCTCGGGCCGGGGCACCATCACCTCGTGCGCCTCCTTGTCCGCGAAGTCGAAGACCTTGTAGAGCATCTCCTCCTCCGTCTCCTGGATCACGCCTGTGTCCTCGGCGGCGCCGACGATCATGCGGATGTCCTGCTCCGTGTGCGCGACGATGCCAGCGGGCGCAGGCTGGATTCCGAAGAGCCGCGTGAACGCATTCGCCGAGAACTGGAGGAACCAGACGAGCGGGTACGTGACGATGTAGAACGCCTCGACGGGCAGAGCAACCCAGAGCGCCGTCGACTCGTTCTTCGTCAGGGCGATCGCCTTCGGTACGAGCTCGCCGAGCGTCACGTGAAGGTACGTGACGACCGCAAACGCGAGGATGAAGGCGAGCGTCGTCGCGAGGAAGGGGTCGAGAAAATGTTCGAGGAGCGGCTCGCCGACTGCGCCGAGAAGGATGGAGAAGAGGGTGATCCCGAGCTGGACCGTTCCGATGAACCGCACGGGGCTGTCCATGATCCGAAGCGCGATCCTGGCGCGGCGGCTCCCGTTGTGAGCGAGCTCATGGAGCCGGGTTCGCCTGGCCGTGACGAGCGCGTACTCGGCTGCGACGAAGAATGCGTTCCCGAGCACGATCAGAAGCACCGCGAGAAGCTGGAGGAACAAAGTCACGTGGTCTCCGTTGCGCCGGCCGGCGCTTCGAACTGGAACTCCTCCGCGAGGCGCGCGTCGATCTCAACCGCCTGGGCGACCCGGATTCGCGCCGCGGAGAACTCGGTCGCGACGAACAACCTGTTGGCAACAGCCAGCAGGAGTACGGCGACGATCTGGTGGTTAAGAGTCACGCCCGGCCTTCCCGGGCGCAGGTACTAGGCGGAATCTCGTCCACGAATCTGGCTTGAGGATAGCGCACCGGCCCAGACGGTCTGCCCATTCCACAGGGTCTCAACCGGGCGAAACTTGCCGTCCAGTACAGCAAGGTCGGCGCGGAAGCCGAGGGCCAGTCGGCCTCGATCCTCCAGCCCGAGCAGGCGCGCAGGCACCAGGCTGGCCATGCCTGCCGCCGCGGGCAGCCCGAACCGGGCCATGCGGGCCACCAGCGCGGCCCCGGCCCGGTTGCCGCCGAGGAGCCTGCCTGCCTCGGTCTGCGCTGGGGGCGCCACCAGATCGCTCGTCAGCGCGATCCTCTCGTGGCCGGCGGCACGGACGGTCAGCTCCTCGATTCTCGGATGCAGATGCCGCCCGTCGACGATCAGGCCGAGGACGACCCGGGGGTCGAGGAGGAGCTCTGGAATCGCTCCTGTCGAGCGGGCTCTGACGGGACCGAACGCGTTCCAGATGTGCGTCGCAAAGCGGGCTCCGGCTTGGACGGCAGCCCGGGTCGTCGCGGCGTTCGCGAGTGTGTGGCCGATTGCGGCCACCACGCCGGCAGACGCTATTCGCACGATCGCCTGCAGAGCGTGCGGAAGCTCCGGCGAGAGGGTCACGAGACGAATCCGGCCATCCGCAAGCCAGCCGTCGAGGGCGGAAAGGTCGACTGGACGGAGCTCGTCGACCGGGATCGCGCCCGCGGCCTCGGGATTGAGAAACGGGCCCTCGAGGTGGAGGCCGATGCAGCGCTCGTCAGGCAAGTCAATCGAAGCCCGCGTCGCCAGGAGGTAGCCCGTTACGCCGCTCCGAACAAGCGGTTCCGGATCGTAGACCTGGAGGTCGACGAAGCCCGGAAAGATGTGTAGTTCCCCTTCCGGCTCCGCCGTTCGCTCGACCGAGACGATGCGATCCGCCTCGATCCGGACGACGCCGGGGTACGCGCCGTCGAGGGGGTCGACCAGGAGCCCGGAAACCGCTCGCACCCTGGCAACTGTAAAGTTCGCCCCGCTTTCGACCGACTATGGAACCCGGGAGCTGTTGCCGGTGCCTGACGAGATCACGTGCTTGATCGCCGACGACCATGAGGTGGTCCGTGAAGGCCTGCGCCTTTCACTCTCCCGGTCGGCGCACATCCGCGTGATCGGGGAAGCCTCCGACGGTGCGAGCGCAATCGCGATCGCGGAACGCCGCAAGCCGAACGTCGTGATCATGGACGTCCGCATGCCGGGCATGGACGGGCTCGAGGCGACCAAGATCCTGAGCGAACGGCTCCCGGCCACGAACGTCCTCATCTTCACGGCCTACGGTGAGCGGAGCCTCCTCGGCCGTGGCCTCGAGTCGGGCGCGAAGGGCTACATCCTGAAGGAGGCGCCGCACTCGACGCTCCTCCGCGCGATCGAGAAAGTCGCAAGTGGCGAGGGTTACGTCGATCCGGCGCTGATGCCCGACTTCCTGACGCGCGAGCGCGAGGAGATGCTGACGGTGCGCGAGCGGGAGATCCTGCAGCTTCTGGCCGACGGGATGTCGAATGCCGACGTTGCGGCGAAGCTCTTCATCAGCCAGGAGACCGTGAAGAGCCACGTACGCCACATCCTTGCCAAGCTCGAGGCCGACACCCGCACCCATGCAGTCGCGATTGCGCTTCGCGAAGCGATCATCGATTAGCGCCGGGTCGCGGTCCCTCGCGCCCGCGTTCGTCGTCGTAACCATCCTTGGTGCCGTTGCGGGCGCCCTCGGGCTCGCACTCGACCGCGCGGCGCTCACGGGGGTGGGGCTCGTGGTCGGGCTGTCGTTCGCAGGCGCGTTCGCGGCGACTCTCATAGTCCAGGAGCGGCGCCGCCACGGCGTCGCCGAGGACGAGCTTCAGGCGCAGGCGAGCTTCCTCGAGTCGCTGGTCGACTCGATTGCAGCCGTGTCTAGCTCGCACGAGCCGGGCGAGATCCTCGAACGGACGGCAGACGAGGCCCGACGGCTCTTCGACGCCGACGAGGTGCGGCTGGCCCAGGAGGGCGAGGAGACCGACGCACCGGCTCCAGGGGTAATGCGGGTCCGGCTCGCAATCCGCGGCGAGCCAATCGCCGTCCTCGTGCTTAAGCGGCGCGAGCCGTTTCGCCGCTGGGACGTCGTCCGCGCATCGATGCTCGCCGACTTCGCCTCCCATGCCGTCGAGAACGCGCGCCTCGTCGCCGAGGCGCAGGAACGCGAGGCGGACCGGCTGCGTCTGACCGAGCGCCTGATCAACGCGGAGCAAGACGAGCGACGACGCCTTTCCATCTGGCTGCACGACGGTCCGCTTTCGACGATGTCAGGCGTGGCGCTCATGCACGACGCCGCGCTCGCCGCGATCGAGGACGGCCGCTACGAGGACGCTGCGAAGGTCGTCACGACGGCACTCGCCCGCGAGCGCGACACGATCCGCACGCTCCGCGACCTCTCCTTTGCGCTCGAGCCGCTGGTCCTCCGCGACCAGGGGTTCGAAGCGGCCGTGCAGGCAGTCGGTGAGCAGATCGAGGCGTCGCAGCGAATCCGGGTGGCCGTGGATGTCCGGGACGGCGAGCGCCTGGCCGAGAAGGCCCAGGTCGAGCTTTACCAGATCATCCGCGAGTCCCTCGACCACGCCGTCCAACGAAAGCCGAAGGAGATCACGGTGACCGTCGGCGCGGTCGAGGGCGGCGGCTACCGCCTCGAGGTCGCCGACGACGGCGTCGCGGAGCGGCGACGCGGGTCGATCGAGGACATCGAAGAGCGTGTCCGCGTCCTAAACGCACGCCTCAGCGTCGACCAGGGCGACGACGGGGGCACACGGATCGTCGTCGACCTGCCCGCGTACGTGGCCGCGGCCACGGGGTAGTCTGCCCCGATGGCCGACGCCACGGGACATCTTCTCTTCGTCACGAAGCCGACCGGCTACGAGCTGGCCGAACGGGATGGAGATCCGCCCGCGCCCGGGTCGATGATCGAGCTCGACGACGTGGGCCGCTTCGAGGTCGTGAAGATCGCCTCGTCGCCCCTTCCGGGCGACAGCCGGCCCTGCGCCTACCTGCAACCCACCACCTAGTCCAAATCCAGCGCTGCGTCAGCGGCCCGCCGTCCCAGGACGAGGGCTGCGGCGAGCCCGCTCGAGTAGCCGCCCGCGGAGATGCCACCGGCGTCCGTGCCCGCGGCGAAGACGCTCCCGGCGACGCGACCGCGCGTGTCCACTCTGAGCCCGCCCGTCGTCGTGGTGATGCCCGCGACGACGTCCACCTCCGTCACACCGCCCCGGCGTCGAACAGGGCCGCCCACCGCCTGGGCGCGCGCGATCATCTCGGCGACCGTGCGGTCCCGGACGCGCTGGCGGAGCGCCTCGTCCGGCACCGAATAGGTGGCACGTGCATTCGGCTGGCGTGCGGTCCACTGAACGGCGTCGGTCTCCGACCACGTGCGGGTCTCGTACTCCTCTCCGGTCTCGCCCCTGACCTTCGCGAAGCGGGCGTAGAGTTGCGCCAGGCCTACGAACTCGCCGGGCACGATCCTGGCCGGAGGCGCCGGGAGGTTTCGGCCATAGAACTCGTCCATCCCGTCTGAGAGAGTGCCCCCGGCCTCCAGACCGAGCCGGAGCCCGTCGCCGGAGCTCCATGGGTTCGCGCGAAGGATGAGCGCGTCGGCCTCCGGAGTCACGTAACGGCGCACGAGCTCCCGATCGCCCTGGAACCCGCCCGTCGCGAGCACTACCGGTGTGCCGGCGGGGAGCTCGCGAAGCGGCTCCCCGAGCCGCACCTCGCCGGCTCGTGCAGCCAGGAGGTCGGTGAGCCCGTCGGGATCGAAGCGGAGCCCGGTTGTAAGCGGGTTTGCCGTCTCGCGTTCGCGCGCGGGCGCACCGAGCGACTCGAGCCAGGCGAGATTTTCGTCGAGCCGCTCCCAGACCAGGCCCTGCAGATCCTGGTCGCCGGCGGGGCACTCGGCCCGGAAGCGCTCCCACTCCCGGTAGCGCCACACGAAGCCGCTCGAGAGCCGCATCGAGCCCCCGGCGCGGTCGCCCTTCTCCAGCACGAGCACCGACGCCCCCTGCTCCGTCGCCTGCACGGCAGCCGCGAGGCCGGCCATGCCGGCCCCGGCTACCACGAGGTCGTAGCGGCGCACCACGCCGCGTCCGTCAGACGAGCGAGAAGCTCGCCTTGTGCTCCACGTACTCGATCTTCACGCGCTCGGGGCCCCAGACGAAGAGGGCGTACGTGTTCGCGGCATCGACGATGTCGGCGATCTCGAGGCCGAGCTCGTTCGCCTCGCGAATATGCGCCTCGGCGGAGTCGACGAGGACGGCCAGGTGGTTCAGGAGCGGTCGTTCGACCTCCTCGGCCTGGCCGCGATGGAACTCGACGAACGCGCCGCCTGCCTCGACTCGCGGTACACCATCCGCGCTCGCGCTCTCAGGACGGAAGCCGAGCGTCTGGTAGGCAAGCGCGGTCTCCTCCGGCGCCCCGGAAAAGAGCGCCACGTGATCGAAATCGTAGTCAACCTCGGTCGGGGCCTCCACGAGCCCGATCCGAAGCCCTTCCGAGACGTCGACGAAGATCGAGCCGTCTTTGGCGGTCTCCGCCTCGTGGGGGAGCGCCGCGGCAGCCGCCGAGAGGTCCGCGACCCGCAAGGCCACGTGTTTGAGAGCGCCGCGCTCGCGCGCGCCCTCTTCCGCGAAGAGCGTCAGCTTCCCGCGGCGGGCGTCGGATCCGATCAGCGTGAACTTCTCGGTCCGCTCGATCACGTGCATCCCGAGATGACGCGTGGCGAAGTCAGAGATCAAGTCGCGGTTCTCCACCCAGAGCGCGATGTGGTCGAGTGTCTTGACATCCATGCGCGCAAAACTACCCGCACGCATGGAACCCATGCGCCCGGGGGAGACTTTCTCCAATGGGACGCCGCAAAATCCGCGTACTCGTACTCGCCGCACGACAGCCCGGCTTCTCCGAGCTTCTTGAGCACGCGGGATTCGACGTGGAGATGCGAACGCGCCCGCTCTCAGGCAGCGAGCAGGTCGCAGCGGATGTCGCGGTCGTCTTCCGTGGCCGCCTGATCGGCCGAAACCAGGCGCCGGCGCTCGTCAAGCGCGCCATCCCGGTCATCGAGGTGCTGACGGCCGAGCCGCAGAGCGCTTCGACCGCGCAGTGGATCCGGCTCTCGAACCGGATTGCGAAGCCCGACCTCGCCCAGATCGTGCGAGCAGTCGCCGACTGGGCGCAGATGCGCCCCCGGGCGACCGAAGCCGCTGCTTAGCACCTCCAGCTCAAAAAAGTACGGATAACCCCCTGGCGGCCGTTGCCGCGCGCAGGAATCTTTTCTGCACTACCTCGTTAACCCGGGAAACCCGAAAAAAGCTTGAGGAGGAACGTGCCAATGACACCCGACCCGAAGCGATGGAAGGCGCTCGCCGTGCTCGGCATCGCATACCTGATGGTCGTGCTCGACGTCTCGATCGTGAACGTCGCACTCCCATCCATCCAGACAGACTTGAACTTCTCACCGGAGAACCTTCAGTGGGTCATCAGCGGTTACGCCCTGACCTTCGGAGGCCTTCTCTTGCTCGGCGGCCGGATGGGTGACCTACTCGGACGCCGGAGGCTCTTCATGATCGGCCTCGGGCTTTTTGCAGTCACCTCGCTCGTGGCAGCCCTGTCGGTCTCGTCGGAGATGCTCATCGTCGCGCGGCTCCTACAGGGAGCGGCTGGGGCGATTCTCTCTCCCTCGGTGTTCTCGATCACCTTGGTCACCTTCGAGGAGGGGGCCGAGCGGAACAAGGCACTCGGCATCCTGGGCGGCATCGCCGGCTCTGGTGCCGCGATCGGCGTCCTCGCGGGCGGCGTGCTCACCGAGTACGCCGGCTGGGAGTGGATCTTCCTGGTCAACGTCCCGATCGGGATCGCGACGCTCTTCTTCGTACCGCGCTACGTCCGTGAGAGCCGGGCGACCAACCTCACCCGGCACTTCGACGCCGCGGGAGCGACGACCGTCACCGCCGGCCTCATGTTCCTCGTCTACGGCCTCACGCAGTCGACGAACAACGGGTGGACGTCCTGGCAGACGATCGGCGCGCTCAGCGCCGCCGCCGTCCTGATCGCCACGTTCGTCTTCGTCGAGGCGCGCTCGCGGTCGCCGCTCGTCCCGCTCAGCTTCTTCCGGAAGCGGACCCCGACAGGCGCGAACATCATCGGCTTCGGCCTCGGGACGATCATCTTCGGCGTGTTCTTCATGCTCTCGCTCTACATGCAGCAGGTGCTCGGCTACTCGGCCATGCAGACGGGAGTCGGCTATCTCGCCGTCGCTCTGACAGCCGTCGTCGCCGCGGGCGCATCGCAGGCGCTCGTGACGAAGCTCGGCGTGAAGCCGGTGCTGATGACCGGCATGGTGCTCCTCGGGCTCGGACTCGCGTTCTTCAGCCAGGTCTCCGTGGGAGGCTCGTACGTGAGCGATCTCCTCCCCGGCTTCCTCCTGATCGGCGTCGGGATGGGCTTCTCCTTCGTCCCGATCTCGATTGCTGCGCTGGCCGGGATCACGAGCACCGAGGCCGGCCTCGCTTCAGGGCTGATCAACACCTCGCAGCAGATCGGCGGGGCGCTCGGGATCGCGATTCTGGCGACGGTCTCGACGACCCGGACCGACAGTCTGCTGGCCAGCGGAAGCGACCGGGCGGCGGCCCTGACCGGGGGCTTCAGCATCGCCTTCTGGGTCGCTGCGGCATTCGCAGTCGTTTCGCTCGTCGCGACGATCGTGCTCCTTCGCCGGGACGACCTGACGGCCGTCGAAGAAGAGCAGGAGCCGCTCGCCGCCGCGGCGTAGGCGGCCCAGCCACGACCACGGGCCCGTCGCCGCACGGGCCCGTGGTCTCATCGCGCGTAGAGTGGGCCGCGCTCAGTCGGTGCGCTGCACATCTTCGAGCAGGCGCTCGAACCCAGAGCCTCCGAACTCGGCGACGGCCCGCTCGTACTTCTCCATCCCCCACTCCCAGAAGTCGAAGTCGATCTCGGAGACGCCGTCCTGGATCGACGCCCAGAGCGTCCAGCCGTACTTCGACATGAGTCCCCAGAGCCGAGCCCGGGCCACCTTGTTGCGGAGGTGCCGCCCGTAGTAGTGGGCGATCAGCTCGTCGAGCTGCTCCAGCGAGAGGTTCGACTCGCTCCAGACGTTCCCGAGCTCGAAGCAGGCGTCGTTGTTCCCCGAGTACTCGTAGTCGATCAGGCGGAAGGCACCGCCGACGTCGATGAAGTTCTCGGCGAGGAGGTCGTTGTTGCAGGGAACCGTGCCCTCCTCCCGGACGGCCATGGCCTCCTCGATCGCCCGCACCTGCGGCTCGAACTCGAGGTAGCGCTCCGGGAGTCGAAAGCCCCGCTCCTGCACGATCCCGAGGTAGCGGCGTTGGATCTCGAACATGTTGAAGTCGTCGCGAAACCGCCGCGCGCCGTGGAGCTGCCGGCAGGCTGCGGCGGCGAGATCGAGCTTGTCGCCACGCTGGAGATCCCCGGCGGTCTGCGTCGTGCCCTCGATGAACTCGAGCACGAGCGCCGACTGCTCGGGCAGGTAGGCCACCACCGCGGCTCCCACTCCGGCCTCGGCGGCCGCGACTGAGTTCAGGTACTCGTTCTCGCGGTCGATCGCAAGTAGGCCGGCGTCCTTCGACGAGACCCGCACCACGTAGGCGCCATCGTCCGTCTCGACCTTGTAGTTCGTGTTCGTCAAGCCGCCGACGAGCTCGGAGACGGCGCGGCGGTTCCGCAGCTCCGGCACGTTCTCGAGAATCCCGGCGAGTGTTCCGTCTACGCTCACGCCTGCGTTTCTATCGCAGTCGGGAAGGGAGGGCGCGGGGACGTGCGCGCCGGCACCCGAAAGCCCTGCAAATCGCTAGATTTCGGCTCAAGCAAGCTGCCGCCATCGGAAATCTCTGCGGTCGAATTCATCGAGGCGCTCGACGTTATCCGCGCCGGCGAGCCCGACATCCTCGCACTGAAAGGCGACAAGTTCCGCTTGATGATCCGCTGGTGCGCAAGCATCCGGAGTTCCTCGGATTAGCGATACTTGCCGCTCAGCTTCCCGTGGTCGAGGAGGTCAGCGATGTTCGCCCGAGTCAGCATCTACGACATACCGCAGGACCGGAGAGGCGAGGCGCAGGTGAACTTCAGCAGCGCGGTGGCGCAAATCCGCGAGACCGAGGGACTCGTCAATGCGCACTTTCTGCTCGGCTGCGACAGCAACCGCGGAATCACAATCACCTACTGGGAGAGCCGTCAGGCGATGGCGGCGAGCAGAACGAAAGCGAGCGGCCTGCGCAGCGATGCGGCTTCCTCGGTCGGTGGAGACGTCGTAAGCGTCGAGGAGTTCGAGGTCGTACCGGAGGCGTGACCGCGAGCATCAATGAGGCGTCATTCCGGCGAGACGACTTCGAGCGAGGAGCCGAGGCAGAGGGGCAAGCCGCGGGCGGAAGAAGACAGACGAGACCGCCGAGCGTCTACTACACCGCATTCGAGGACTACCGCATGGATGGCCTGTTGTAGGGGAGCGGTAACGAACGCGAGCGATGTACCCGCCACGAGCGGGTAGCTGTGAAGGGGTGCGCCGGGCGCAAGATGTCCCAGCCTCCCCACCTATCCCAGTGAGTGGAGACCCAGCCTGTACAGAGGCTGCTACCGGAAGCCGCGAAAACCGGGCTGAGCCTGCCACGTAGTCGTGAGCGGGAGCACGCACGGAAAGACGCCGAGGCCCTGGCTTGCGGCTTATGCCGCCGTCTTTTCGACAACCGTATAGCGGTTGAACTCGTCCAACACGCGCCTCGCCAGCGGCTCGCTACGACGCGAGCATCCAGGCGGCATAGACAAGCGATCCGAGCACAGCCCAGGGGGCGACGACGAACCCGCTGAGAAGCGCAAGCCTCCCCCGGTCAATCGGTGCCGTTTTCTCCTCCTGTAGTAGACGAACCGTGCGGGGCGAAAGGATCCCGACCAGGTCGTCGGCCGACATCGCAGGGAGCGCGTTCCCCCCCGTACGCGTCTGGGCTTCGTCTAGCCAGAGCGCAAGCTCCTTGACCCAGCGCCGCGCAATGGAGAGTTCGGTGTTGAGCAGCTCGCGCTCGGTGTCCAGGCTCGCGACCTGCGCTTCGAGCAACTCGACGTGTTCGACGAGCTCGGCATCGACGCACTCCCGCTCGTCTGCGCTCGCCCTCGCCCTGACCGGGCTCCTGGTTGGCCCCATCCGGTGCTCCTCTCTGGAGACGGGCCGCAGACGCCTCGGTCTCGTGCCGAGCACTCATAGTGCGCGGCACTGGCCACTGTTGTCAACGCATGGACGCCCATGTGTATCCGGATTGCCAAGAATTCAGTAGGAAATCTCCCCCAATCGAGGGAGCCTGTTCAACACCAAGAAAGGGGAACACCTATGCCTACAAGCGCTGACGACACCGCCGTGCTCGCGGCTGGATACAAGAAGGTCCAGACCGACTTCGGAGCGTCGGCCGTCCCGCGCTACCAGACCTGCTACGCGATGCCGATCACCGGCTACGCGGGCGGGAGCGGCCAGCCTCTCCCAGGCGCACGGAGTCTCCAACGTCTCAGCCGCCGCCGCGGACACGGCCGCCGTTCTTAGACTGAGCGTTCCGCGCGGCAGACCGCGTGGCCAGTTCGTGGCAAGTAGCGTCTAGAAAAGACGTGACAACTCATGAGCAGCGCAATCGCTTCTAGGCCATGCAAAGCTAAGGCTAAAGCCGTTCTGCCCCTCTAGGCTCACCTAAGTGCCCACGGGAAGGGAGTTGCGCGATCGTGGAGCGGGCCCAGGTCGTCGTCGTCGGTGGGGGGATCACAGGCTGCAGCGTCGCTTACCACCTTGCGAAGGAGGGGTGGAACGACGTTCTTCTGGTGGAGAAGGACGAGCTAACGAGCGGCTCCACCTGCCATGCGGCGGGCCTCGTGACGCAGTTCAACCCGTCTCCGACGATGATGCGCTTTCGCCGCTACAGCGTTGAGCTCTACCGCGAGCTGGGCGTCTTCGAGGCGGTCGGAAGCCTGCGCATCGCCTCGAGTCCCGAGAGCCTCAAGGAGCTCCAGCGGGGAGCCAGCAGAGCGCGCGGGGTCGGCTTCGATGTGGACGTGCTCTCGCCCGAAGAGGTCGTCAGGCTGCTGCCCGCCGCCACGCCGCAAGATCTTTTCGGCGCGATCTGGATCGCGGACGACGGATCGGTCGACCCCCACATCGCCACGTATGCCCTAGCGAACGCGGCCCGAGAGCTCGACGTCAGGATCGAGACCGGCAGGCGCGTGACTGGGTTCGATCTCGGCCCGCGGCGCGACGTCAGGGCGGTCAAGACGGAGTCGGGCCCGATCGAGACCGAGTACGTCGTGAACGCTTGCGGGATGTGGGCACCGCAGCTCGCGGCGATGGTCGGTGGCTTCGCGCCCTCCATTCCCGTCGACCACCAGCACATCGCGCTCGCGGCCGTGTCCGGCCACGAGCTCCCGCGCGAGATGCCCTGCTTCCGGGACACGGACAACCTCGTCTACGGAAAGTCGGAGGCGGGCGGGATCCTCTTTGGCGGCTACGAGCCCAATCCGGCGGCCCGTTGGGCCGACGGCGTTCCTTGGGATCACGCCGCCCGAACGGTCCCGCCGAATGAGGAGCGCTTCGCCCAGCTCATGGACGGCGCCGTACGGCGCTTCCCGTTCCTCGACGGCGCCGGCGTGGTCGCGCTCATCTGCCACCCGGATGCGATGACGCCGGATGGGAATCCGCTGCTCGGCCCGATGCCCGGCGTGCCGGGCTTCTGGATGGCCGCCGGTCTCTCCCTGAACGGCTTCGGCGGCGCCGGTGGGATCGGCAAGACGATCGCCGAGTGGATGACCGCCGGCGATACCGAGCTCGACGTGAGCGGGTATCGCGCCTGGCGCTTCGGCCGCGTGTACCGGGACACCACCTATGCGACCGAGACAGCCCGCGAGGTCTACAAGTACTACTACCGCCTCCGCTACCCGCTCGATGTCGACGAGTGGGGCAGGCCGAAGCGGGTGAGCCCTCTCCACGGGCGCTTGCAAGAGCTCGGCGCGGTCTTCGGCGTCAAGAACGGCTGGGAACGCGCCGACTACTTCGCTCCGGGGCGACCTTCGAGGCGGGCAGGAGCCGACCAGCGCCGCTTCGGGTGGAGCAAGCCGCCCTATTTCGATCGGCTCGCCGAGGAGCACACGGCCTTCCGCGAGCACGTCGGGATCATCGACATGACCTCGTTCGGGAAGATCGAGGTGACCGGGCCAGGCGCGCTGGGGCTGCTCGAGCGGGTCGCGGACAACCGGATCGACCGCCCGGTGGGAAGCGTGGTGTACACGCAGTTTCTGAACGATCAGGGCGGCATCGTCGCGGACGTCACGGTGACGCGCCTCGGCGAGGAGCGCTTCCGCGTGGTGACCGGAGCCGGCACCGTCGACTCAGACCTCGGCTGGCTGCGCCTGAACGTGACCGACGAGGACGATACTGTCGGGTTGCGCGAAGCCTCGGAAGAGCTCTCGGTCGTCGGCGTCTGGGGCCCGCGGGCACGCGAGGTCCTTCAGTCAGTGACGGCGGACGACGTCTCCGCGGAGGCGATTCCTTTCCGTCGCGCCCGGATGATCCGAGCCGGCGGCACGGAGATCCTCGCCCAGCGGATCACCTACGTGGGCGAGCTCGGCTTCGAGCTCTACGTGGAGCCCGAGTGGGCCGTCCAGCTCTGGGATCGGCTCGTCGAAGCCGGCGCACCACACGGGATCACGCCGGGCGGCTACCGCGTCCTCGAGTCGCTCAGGATCGAGAAGGGCTACCGCTACCTTGGGACCGACCTGACCGGCGGCGACACCCCCTTCGAGGCGGGCCTTGGCTTCTGCGTCGCGGACGACAAGAGCAAGTTCAACGGCCGCGCGGCGCTCGAGGAGAAGCGAGTGCCGGTGCGCCGGCTCCGCACCCTGCTCGTCGGCGAAGTGGAGTACCTGCCCCTCTACGGCGGCGAGGCGGTTCACTTGCGAGGCGAGGTGGCCGGGCGCATCCGGAGCGCGGCGTACGGATTCACCGTGCGGCGAAACCTGGCGTTTGCGTATCTCCCCGCAGAGGTTTGCGAGGGCGACGAGGCGAAAGTCGAGATCTTCGGCGACCTCGTCGAGGCGACCGTCGCGGCGGACGTCCTCTACGACCCGTCGAACGAGCGGATTCTGGCTTAGTCGGGCGGAGGCCGCAGGTGCTCCACCGGGAGCCCGAACTCCGCCTGCAGGCGCTCTGCGACTAGCGAGCGGTGGCAGGCTTCGGGATCGGCCTCGACGCACAGGAGCGCCGCTGCGCCATCGACGGGCATCGACTCGACGATCGGCCGGAGGGCGACCCGGCTGAGAATCTCCCGGAGGTACCGCTGCCGGTACTCGGCGGCGAGCTCGACGCGCGAGCGCCTGCGGACCCCGAGCCTGTCGTCCTCCCGGTACTGGAGCTCTCGAAGCTCGGTGGTCGGCGCCAGCTCCTTGCGGTGTCGGTACTCGATTCCAGCCTCCGCCAGCGCCGTCTGGAGGCGCGCCGAGTTCGCCCAGGCATACCGGCTGCCCCGAACCCCGCGTCGCTGGCGAATATCGAGCACCTGGGTGGCTCTTGCTCCCCCCAGGGCACCGAGCCACTCCTCGAACGTCCAGTCGTACACCCCGATCGTGGCCGCGCGGCGAGGCGTGCTCACACCGCGGAAACCGCAAGCGCAACGAACGCGGCGTCCGTCGACGGGAGGCCGGCCATCTCCCGCGCCACTCGCTGCGCGGCCTCGCGGAACGAGCCCTGGTCCAGAAGATGCGTGACTGCGGCCCGGATCGAGTCGGCGCGCGGCGCAACGGCAAGCCCCGCGCCGATCGCCGTGACTCGCTCTGCGTTGTACGGCTGGTCGGCAAAGAGCGGCACGACCACCTGGGGCAGGCCGGCAGCCAGCGTGCCCAGCACCGTCCCCGATCCCCCGTGGCACACGACCACATCCGCAATTGCGACGGCGGCGGCGTGCGGCACCCATTGCTCGACGCGGACGTTCGGCGGCAGCGGGTCGAATGCGGAAGGATCACCTCGCCGTCCTACGGTCAAGAGCACTCGCGCAGGAAGATCGGCGGCAGCCTCGATCGCAATCGGGAAAACTCGAGCGGCCTGCGGCATCGCGGCGGCAACGCTCCCGAACGTGATGTAGACAAGCGGACCCTGGCGCCCCCGCCACAAATTCGGTAGCGGCTCCGAGATCTCGCTGGCGCTTGAGTCGCGGAAGCGCAGTACGTGCGGCGGCGAGGCCTCGCCCGGGTACTCGAGCGACTCCGGGAAGACCGTCAGGTACGGCGACTGCCTGATCCGCTCGCCGTCGTGATCCCCGGACAGCCCGGCGGACGTGCGGAGCTCGTCTACCGTCCCCGCGGCAATGCCGAGTGCGCCTTCCTCGACGGCGGCAAGATTGATCCCGACCCGCGCATGGGAGACCCCGTACAGGTCGGCGGCCACGGCGGAGCTGTACTCGTTCGGGTCGCGGAGAACGAGGTCAGGTTTCCATTCCTCGAACGCCTCCTGGAGACGAGGCATCATCGCGCGGGCGTCGAAGCGGGCGAAGATCTCGCGGACGACGAGGACGTTGGCCTCCTCGGGCGACACCGTGGGCGTACGGTCCCAGACAGGGCGGATCTCCTCCTCCAGTGGGTCCGCGCACTCCCAGAACGGGTAGCCCGCCTTCTCGACCGTGGGCGTCAGCCCCGAGGGGCCGGCAACAAGGACCTCATGCCCCTGCCGGAGCGCTGCATCGATGAACGGCACGAGCGGGTTGAAGTGGCCCGCTCCCTGCGTCGAGGCAAAGAGCACGCGCATACCGCTATGTAAGCACGTGCGCAGGAAATCGACGAAGCCAGAGGGCGGCCGGGAGGCCCTCTCGTTCACCGCCGCTTCGTGCTACGCGGAGTAGACGGGCTGACGCTCGGCCCGGCGGGCGCGCGCCTTCGCCGCTTCGACCTCACGGTCCTTCGGCGGCGCTGAGGTGACGAGCTCGCCGAGGAGCCGGTTCGAAGCGGCAGCCACGGCCTCGACTGCGCGCTCGAAGGCTTCCTCGTTCGCCCGCGACGGCTTCGCGAAGCCGCTGATCTTGCGGACGTACTGGAGCGCAGCGGCGCGCACCTCTTCCTCGGTGGCCAGAGGCTCGAAGTTGTAGAGCGTATGGATGGATCTGCACATGGCAGACAGCCTACCGTTTGACGAAAGCGGCTTCGAGCGCGTCGCCCGGGATGGCGCCTTCGGCGTAGCTCGACGTGCCGTCGGCGAGCAGTTCCCGCGCCCCGGCCAGCAACGCTCCGTAGGCCGAGCGCGCCAGCGCGCCCCCAGTCGAGACCCTCCGCACCCCGATGAAGGCCAGCTCGGCCACCGTTGGCCCCTGCGGAAGCGCGAGAACGTTCAGCGGCACGCCGACCGCCCTGATGACAGCTGCGATCTGGTCGAGGTCGGACAAGCCCGGCGCATACAGGACGTCCGCGCCGGCATCTCGGTACGCGATCAGGCGGGCAATGGTGTCGTCGAGATCGTCGACGCCGCGGATGTGATTCTCGGCTCGCCCGGTGAGCACCACGGGGTCGGCCAGGCGATGGGCGGCGTCCGCGGCTATGGCCACTCGCGCCGCCGCCTCCTCGATGTCGTCGATGCTGCCGGTGGCGGGGTCGTAGTCCTCGATCGACAACCCCGCCGCCCCGGCCTCCGCGAGGAGCTCCACGGTTCTGGCGACTCCACCCGGTTCGTCCGGGTAGCAGCGCTCGCTGTCGGCGTTCAGCGGCAGCGAGACCGCTGCCGCCAGGCTTGCTACATGAGCAACCAGCTCGTCACGGGATACGCCCTGGTCGGGCTTGCCGATCGACCAGGCGAAGCCGGCGCTGGTCGTCGCGAGCGCCTCGAATCCACACGACTCAAGCAGCCGGGCGGAGCCGACATCCCACGGGTTCGGCATCACGAACACCTGCTCTCGAGCATGAAGAGCCCGGAAGCGCACGCGACGATCGCTGGTAGAGATCGTCACTGCCCTTGAGCTCCACGGCTCGCCGTCTCCTCGGTCCCGAGGTGGAGGAAGAAGGATGCGAACGCCCCCGCGATGCCGGTGACGAGAAAGAGAGCGGTGAGCTCGAGGAAGATGTCTACGATCCGCCCCCCCGTCGTGACGGGGTTCGGCATCTGCGAAGAGACCGTGAGCAGCTGGACGGTGGAGAAGAAGAACGCGTCCCAGAGATTGTGGATCTCGCTCCGCTTCGCGTCGTCATCGAAGAGCCACATCAGTAGCGTTCCGGCCACATCGGCGATCCCGATGAGCACCATCGCCTCCTTCAACCGGCTGCGAAGGACCTGGTGCGGACGCGGCGGATTTCGACGGAGTACCAGCCGAAGGTGACGATGTGCATGCACCCACCGAGGATCGCGGAGCGATCGGACGGTCGTTGCATTCGCTGGCTGCGAAGCCGTTGCGGCCTGCCGATGAACGATCAGTGACGGCCCTGCTCGAGCGCCCAGTAATCGCGGTGCTCGACAACGAGTCCGTCAGCGCGGAACCGCAGCAGGGTCGTCCCGGCCAGGGTCGTCTCCTTCCCCTCGTAGACGAGCACGGCGCGATACTCGACCGCGGCGCGATCGGCGTCCACTAGTGGCTCGCCGAATCGGCACTCGGCCTTGGCCTCCTCCTCGGCGAAGACACGGCGGACGTACGCGCGTGCATCCTCTGGCTCCCGGAAGGGGTGCGAACGAAAGTCGGCCTCGGGCGCGTAGAGGGCGGCGATCGCCTCGACGTCCTTCGTCGGCCACGCGCGCGCCCATGTGTCCGCCCAGCGACGCGCGGCCGTGCGCGCGTCGGAGTCGGTGGATCTCGACGTCGCGTCCATGGTTTCTGCAGTCTAGGCCGGTGCCCGAGGGTCACGACTCCCTCCCTGCATTGGTCAACTTCGGCTGTCCTCGAAGCCGGGAACCGGCCGTGGACACTGATTTGAAGCTTTGACTTAACCTACGCTCATGTGCATAGGCCGAAAGGAGAAGGCATGACCACTCTTGACCGGCGGGCGTTTTTGCGAGGTGCCGTCGTTGCTACTGGCGGCATCGCTATTGGAGGTTCGTTCCGAGGGGTGGTTGGCTCTGCGAAGGCTGCTCCGCCTGAGTCCGGGTTGAGCGCCGTACCCGACCTGCGTGACGGAATTGTGCGACTTCACCTTCCTCGGGGCTTCCAGTATCGGTCGTTTCACGACTCGGAGTTCCCTGAGACTCTCGATGACGGCACGCCTCTTCCGGGGCGCCACGATGGAATGGGGGCGTTCCCGGGCCCCGACGGCAACGTGTGGCTCGTCAGGAACCACGAGATCAACGGCCCGGGAGCCCCGTTAGGTCCCGGGACTCCGTACGATGCGCAGGCGCGAAGCGGTTCGACCACCGTGCTGGCGACGCCGTTCGGTGAGGTGGTCGAGGCCTTCACCTCCCTCAACGGCACGCAGATGAACTGCGCGGGTGCAGTGACACCGTGGGGGAGTTGGATCGCCTGCGAAGAGACGGTCAACGGGCCTGACGTCGGCCCGGACTTCACCGGCGTCTCCAACGTGACGCTCCAGCAGCGCCATGGCTTCATCTACGAGGTTCCGGCCGGAGGGCAGTCGAACCGGGAGCCGATCACGGCTGCTGGTCGTTTTGCGCACGAGGCCGCCGCCTTCGACCCGGGCGAAGGGATCCTCTACCTTACGGAGGACAACTTCGGCTGGCCCTCGGGGCTCTATCGGTACATACCGGCGACCAACCCGGTAGACGCGGGCAGCCTCGTCAACGAGGGCCAGCTGCAGATGCTGCGCGTCGTCGGCCAGCCCAATGCGAACCTGGCTGCCGAGCAGACAAACGGCGCCACCTACCCCGTCGACTGGGTGAACATCGCCGACCCCGCCCCGACGTTTCCGTACACCCCCGGACAAACCGCACCGACCACAAACGACACGGCGCTTACCTACGTCGGAAACCAGGGGCGCGCCCAGGGGGCTGCTTACTTCTCGCGCCTCGAGGGCGCCACTTTCGTCCGCCGGCAGGTGTACTTCGTTGCCACTCAGGGGGGCGGGCCGGCCGAAACGAGCCTCGGGCCGATCGCAGACGGCTACGGGAACGGCAGCGGCCAGGTGTGGTCGTACGACATCAAGGCCCAGACTCTGACCTGCAGGTTCCAGTCACCGGGCCCAGTCGTTCTCGATTTTCCCGACAACATCACGGCCCGCAACAATCGCGGGACGATCGTCATCTGCGAGGACAACGTCAACGACAACTTCGTGCGAGGGCTCACGCGGGAGGGTCGGCTCTTCGACATCGCCCTCAATCGACTGGTCAGCCGGACCGGGACCCCGCGGTTCAACGACGAGTTCGCCGGCGCAACCTTTAGCCCAGACGGCGGCACGCTGTTCGTAAACATCCAGGCGAGCAACGGGCTGACGTTCGCCATCTGGGGCCCTTGGGGCCGTCTCGGCGTCTGAGCCCATGAAAACTGCGTCCCGCGGCGGCTGCACGAGCCAGCGGCGGGACGCATTTTCCTCCGTGCGCTCGGAGACGAGGGTGACGTACATGGTTCTGAGGTCAAAGAACTCGTCGGCCTGCAGATGACCGCGAAGCGGGCACCGCGCGCTGCTCGTGCCTGCGCGCGTCGCATCGGTGTGGAGGCTCGCGGGCGGATCGTTGCGGACTTCGCTAGAGAGGTGCTAGGCATCGCGCGTCGCCTCCTGGGCGATCCCATAGCCGCCGCCGCCGGGCGTGTCGATGGCGACCACGTCTCCCGGCTGCAGGCGCATGCGTACCTTTGAGGGCAGCTCGGCACCGTTTACGCGGTTCCTGCCTCGCGCTCCGGGCTCTCCTCCCCGCGCTCCCTTGGGCTGGTGTCGCCGCCTGTCGGCCAGAATCGAAAGCTCGCATGCCTCGAGGACCCGAAGGGACCGCGTGACGCCGTCCCCGCCCCGACGCAGGCCTCGGCCGCCGGTCCCGTCCCGGAGCCGGTATTCCTCGACACGGATTGGGTACGCAAGCTCGAGTGCCTCGATCGGCGTGTTGAGCGTGTTCGACATTGCGACGTGCACACCCGAGGGGCCGTCTGCCCAGGCACAGGCGCCCTGTCCGCCGCCGATCGTCTCGTAGTACGTGAACCGCGAGTTTCCGAGCGTGACGTTGTTCATCGTGCCCTGCCCCTGGGCCGGAGCCTCGACCGCATCGGCGAGTGCCAGGAGGAGGCAGTCGACGATGCGACTGGAGGTCTCGACGTTTCCAGCGGCCACCGCGGCGGGGCGTTCCGCGTTGACGAGCGAGCCCTTGGGTGCACGGACGGTGACCGGCGCATGGGCCCCTCCCGCGGCCGGCAGGTCCGGATCCGTGACCACTTGCACCACGAAGTAGCAGGCCGCCTGCGTGACCGCAAGGGGGCAGTTCAGGTTGCCGTCGAACTGCTCCGAGGTGCCGTCGAAGTCGATCTCGACTGAATCGTTTCGAATCACGACGCTTGCCGCGATCGTCAGATCGCCTCGCGCCGTCTCGACCGTCTCCGCTGCCGCGTAGGCCCCGTCGGGAATATCCCGAATCGCCGCTCTGGCCCTGCGCTCGGAGTAGTCGAAGAGCTCTTGCCCCGCCTGGTGGAACCACGACCGGCCGCGCCGGCCGCACACATCTGTGGCGCGCCGCTCGGCGAGCCGGTGGACCGCCATCTGGGCCTCGAGGTCCCCGATCCGTTCGTCGTAGGCCCGGCTGTTCACCGCGATCAGCTCGACCAGGGCGGCGTTCACGCCGTTGCGATCCGCGATCAAGGAGGGCGGGATGATCAACCCTTCCTGATAGATCTCGGTCGACTCGGCAGGCATGCTCGCCGGCGCCATCCCGCCAACGTCGGCGTGGTGAGCACGGGACGCCGCGTACCCCATCCGCTCCCCGCCGACATCGATCGGCGAGACGAGCGTGATGTCCGGGAGATGCGAGCCGCCGGTGAACGGATCATTCAGGCACCAGATCTCTCCTGGAGACGGCTCGTGTCGCCGGACGGCCGCCACGGACGCAGGCATTGCACCGAGATGGACCGGCATGTGCTCCGCCTGGATCGTGAGTCGCCCGTCCGCATCGAAGAGCGCGGTTGAGCAATCCCGGCGCTCCTTGATGTTCGGCGACAGTGCGCTCCGTATGAGTGCGGCGCCCATTTCCTCCGCGATTCCATGGAGGATGCCGAAGGCCACATCGAGCTCTCCTGCGTTCATCCGCCCCGACCCAGCACGAAGAATCCGTTTTCGTCGGTTGCTCCGCTCCAGCCCTCGGGCACGACGCAGGTCGACTCGGCGAACTCGACGACGGCCGGTCCCGAGACAGTAATCCCGCCCGGAGCGCGCGCGCCGTCGATCACCGTGGCGAGGACAGTCTTGCCTTGCCAGCGGATCTCCCTGGGCGGACGTTCCTCCGGAACACGCCGAACGCCGTTCGAAAAGAGGGCGTCAGACGAGAGCGACGCTCCGGCGCCTTCGGATGTGCGCCAGGCGCGAAGCGTCACGACCTCCACCGGCCAGTCACGGTGCGCGTGGCCGTAGCGAAGGTCGTGGAGCTGATGGAAGGCCGCCTCGACCTTCGCCGGTGATGCACCGAAAGCGAACGGGACCGTGAGCTCGAACGACTGCCCCTTGTAGCGGAGGTCGGCGGCGCACGAGATGCCGCTCTCCTCGCCGGTTCCCGCGATGCGACCGATCGCGGCGGCCAGGGTCTCTCGGTCGAAGGTCGCTAGCGGTCTGAGCACTGATAACGATCGGTCGATCCGTTGGTTGGCCAGAGCCAGTCCCAGTGCGCAGAGAACGCCGCCCGTGCGAACACAGACGACGCGAGACGAACCCAGGAGGTCGGCGACAGCACACGCGTGGACGGGCCCGGCGCCGCCGAACGCGATCACGGTGCAGTGCTCGGGGTCGTGACCGCGCTCGACCGAGACGACGTGAAGCGCCTTCACAACCTCGTGCGTCGCCACCTCGTAGACCCCCTCCGCGGCCTCCTGAGGGGTGTCGTAGCCGGCTGCTTCGGCGAGCCGACCAAGTGCGGCCTCGGCCTTCGCGACGTCGAGGCGCATGTGGCCCGCAATCTCCCGCTCGCGGGGGAGATACCCGAGGGCGAGCGTAGCGTCCGTGACCGTGACTTCGGTGCCGCCGCGGCCGTAGCACGCCGGCCCGGGCCATGCTCCGGCGCTCTGAGGACCAACGCGCAACGCGCCACCGGAGTCGACCCACGCGACAGACCCGCCGCCGGCGCTCACGGTATGGATGTCGAGCATCGGCAGTCGCAAGGGGAGACCAGCGATCTTGCGCTCCACGGTGATCTGGGCGTCGTCGTCACCGAGGAAGAAGACGTCGCAGCTCGTACCGCCCATGTCGAGGCCGATCGCCGGAAGGTGACCACCCTTCTCGGCGATCAAGCGCGCAGCGACGACGCCGCCCGCCGGCCCGGAGAGCATCATTCCCGCCGGGTGGGCGGACGCCCGCTCGAGCTGTGCGACCCCGCCGCTCGAGAGCATGATCAGCGGCGCGGAAAGACCGCTCTCCCGAAGCCCTCCGCCCAGGCTCCCCAGGTATCGCCGCGTCGGCGGACCGACGTAGGCGTCCAGGGCCACGGTCGTGGCGCGCTCGTATTCCCTCACCTCGGGAAGAAGCTCGTGGGATGCGACGACGAAGGCTTCCGGGAGGAGCTCGCGGAGGATCTCGGCGGTTCGCTCCTCGTGGCTGGGATCGACGAACGAAAAAAGGAGGCAGATCGCGACGGCCTCGAGGCCCTCGAGAACGGATAACTCCGAGCCGAGACGGCGGACGGCCGCCTCGTCGAGCGGGCGGATCATGCCGTCCGGTCCGACGCGCTCGGGAACCTCGAAGCACCACTCCCGCTCGACAACCGGAGCGGGCGGAGCCTCGCAGAGCCGGTAAAGGCTCGGACGCGCCTGTCGCCCGAGCCACAGAAGGTCTCGAAAACCCTCGGTGGTGACGAATGCCGTCCGTGCCCCGCGACGCTCCAGCAGCGCGTTCGTGGCGACGGTCGAACCGTGGACGATCACGGTGCTCTCACGCGCGCCGGGCCCGAGCCGGGCAAGGATCTCGGAACACGCCTGAAGGACTCCGTCTTCCTGGCGCTCGCTCGTGACCACCTTCTCCGTGACGATGCCGTCGCGGAAAACTCCGACTGCATCAGTGAACGTACCGCCAACGTCGACGCCGATTACGACTGCGGTATCACGATCAGACATCAACAACTACGCGGCATTCGCTCGGCTCCCGCGGCATGTCGTCCTGGTTTGGGCTTGGGGCAGGAGCGGGTTAACATCCCTCGAGGCGGAAGGAACCCTTGCGGCATCGCGTCTAGATGGTCACGACGTCGGTCGGAGGGAATAATGAAGATCAACCCAGATGAACTGAAGCGACAGATCAGTAGAGCCAGCACCCGCGGCTGGGCGCCGATCATGAACCAAGCCGAGAGACGCCACAAGCTGCCGGTTGGGCTCCTGATCGCAATCGCCTCGCGCGAGACGGACATGAATGACATCGTGGGCGATAACGGCCACGGGCGCGGGATTTTCCAGATCGACGACCGCGCCCACACCGACTGGCTCTCCCAGCACGGCGCTGGAGGGAAGGGCACTAAGCCGTCGGTTGCCGACGCGGCCGAGTTCGCGGCGGCACTCCTCGCGTCGAACCGGAGCTTCGGACAGAAGAACGGCATCGGGCGGAAGGACCTGCTCAAGTTTGCCTGCTCGGCCTACAACGCTGGGGCGGGCGGCGCGCTCGCCGGCCACCAAGGCGGCGACTCCGACGCGCGGACGACCGGCCGCGACTACGGGCGCGATGTGCTCGAGCGCCTCGCTGTGATCAAGGATGGCAATGGCGGTACGTCGCAACCGGGCGGAGACGGCATTCTCCGGAAGGGTGCGCGTGGAGCGAAGGTGACGCGGCTCAAGCGCGACCTGCAGTCGTGGTTCGATCGCAATGCGCCCGGGGTCTGGGAAACCTTCAGGGTCGCGCCTGGGGCCGCGTTCGACGCCGCGCTCGACCGAGCCGTCCGCGACTTCCAGCAGCGGAACGGGCTGACGGTCGACGGCGAAGTCGGCGAGCAGACGCTCGGCACGCTCGCCGGGGGAGTCGCACCTTCCCGGCCGCGCCTGCCCGACCTCGCGGATTTGCGGCTCGATGCGCCGAAGAAGCGAGGCTCGAAGGGTGGACGGGTGAAGCTCGTGCAGGCATGGCTCTGCCTGCACGACTTCAAGGTCGTCGTCGATGGAGATTTCGGGGCGGCGACGGCGTCGCAGGTCCGGAAATTCCAGACCAAGCGGAAGCTTCCGGTTACCGGCGTCGTCGACGAAGCGACGTACAACGAGCTCGTCCGGCCTATGGTCGCCGCCCTTTCCCCACTCTCGGGCCGACGCACGCTTGGTCCGCTAATGGTGGCCTACGCTCGCCAGCACCTGAAGCAGCATCCGCTGGAAGTCGGTGGACAGAACGCAGGGCCATGGGTACGGCTTTACACCGACGGGAGGGAGGGCCCCGCCTTCCCTTGGTGCGCGGGCTTCGCCACCTTCTGCCTCAAGCAGGCGTCCGACACCCGCGGACGCCCGCTGCCCATCGGACGAACCCTCGCCTGTGACGAGATGGCGCGTCAGGCGGGGGACCGGCTTCTCCGCCAGCCGAAGCGGTCGCAACGCGCGCGAATCAAGCCGGGAAGCTTCTTCCTCAAGCTCGCTACACACGGCGAACCGTTCAAGTACGCCCACACCGGCATCGTCGTGCGCGCCGACGCCGAGACCTTCGCGAGCATCGAGGGGAACACGAACGACGAAGGCTCCGCAGAGGGCTTCGAGGTCTGTGCCCGCACCCGGGGCTACAGCGGAATGGACTTCATCCTCATCTGACGAGCCTAAGGGGTTTCAGGGTTCGTTTCATCCAGCTTCACGACCGGCCCCCGGCGCGTCTCCTCTCCCTCGCCGCGGCGGACGGCGTCGCTCGCCGGCGGCGGTGCTCCCGTCGCCGGACGCGAACGATCGCCGAGCAAGAGTCCACCGGGATCCAGCTCTTTCAGGTTTGCGGCGTACCGACCTAACCAGAACGGCGCGCCAAGCTGGATGGCTCCGATGGTCAGCAGCAGACCGACCAACTTCTGCACCCACGTAACCGCGTTGTCGGGAAGCTGCGTGGACGCGTCGCCGAAGCTCAAGGTCCAGCCGAGCGGCAGATCGAGCTTCTTCACCGCGTTCTGGAGCGCGACTTCGTCGAGCGTCCCCCTTGCGGTCTCGCTCGACTCCCTCACGACGGCCGTTCGAACCGCGTCGTCGCGCCAGAGCACTCGCCCGGCCGCCAGCGTGTCGGCATTCAGGACCACGACCACGACGGCCGCGATGACCGCGATCAGTATGCGGACGCGTTCCTTGTACCATCCCGAGACGCGCTCCATCGCGTCGTCGAACCACTCCTCGGCCGCGTGCTGGAATTGCACCGCGTCGCCGCCGGCGGAGCGATAGAGCGCGAGCAACGCCTCCGAAAGCTGCGCATTGGGGATCGACGCGAGGGAGCGCTCCAAGCCTTCCGCTGCGCGCCTCGCTCGTTCGCGGGCTCTGTCGGCTTCATCCCCTGTTGCGTCCTCGAGCGTCTTCTCTGCCTCGTTTGCGATATCGATGATCGCGATCACGAACGTCCGCGATGGGACATACGATGGATAGGGCGGTTTTGCGAGGAGCCTTCTTAGCCGGCTCCATGGCCCCCGTCGCGCGGCTGCAGCATCGGCCGCCGGGTGCGGCGCCCGCCTTGGTCGGGTTAGGCCCTGGACGAGCGGATGCGCATAGAACTGCTCTGTAGTCGCGATCCCGGCCGGCGTTTCCGACACGGCCCCGCTCAGCAGGTTCAGCAGGCCTGTCTCGAGGTAGCGCGCGCGGAGGCCAACCGCCGTCGCGATCGCCTCGTTCACGGTCGAGCAGATGACCGCCAGCACGATGTAGAGAAAGACCAGGCCGATCGCGACGTCGAACGCCGGAGAGTCGAACGACATGGCAAGACGGTACGACGGCGGCAGGACGGCATCGGCGCATGCGATCGCCGTAGCTGGCAACTCGCCGCGGGACACACGAAGAGGGGTACGAATCGGCTACTCCCGGCTCGGCCTTATGCTCGAGGCCGTGCCTGTTGACCGAGACAACCAGATCGATCAGCTCTACAGCGCTCGCCTGGACGAATTCGTCGAGCGCCGCAACGAGTTCGCCCGCTCCCTCCGCAAGGACGGTAACCGCCGGGACGCCGATGAGGTAGCGAAGTTGCGCAAGCCGACCCTCCCCGCCTGGACGGTCAACCAGCTTGCTCGCCGCGAGAAGATGCGCCTTCGCGGGCTGCTCACCGCCGGAGAGCGCCTACGCAAGGCGCACGAGGAGCTGCTCGTGGGCGGATCACCCGAGGCGCTGCAACAAGGGCGAGACGGCGAGCGAAGAGCGATCGCGGAGCTCGTCGGTGCTGCTGAGACGCTGCTCAAGGAGGCTGGTCATCCGGCGAGCGAGGCGACGCTCGAGCGGGTCCGTGAAACGCTCCATGCAGCTGTCGTTGACGAGGGCATCGGACGGCGCGTGCGCGGAGGAAGGCTGGACAAAGAGGAGCAGATGACGGGTTTTGGCTTTGGCAACCCGCCGACCACCCCGGCGGCGGAGCGAGCGGCGCAGGCGAAGCCCGCGACGCAAACGAAGCCGGCGACCCGCGGCCAGAAGCGGGAGATGACGAAGAAGGATGAGGCCGCGCGTGAGAAGCAAGCCCAGGCGCGTAGGGCTCGCGAAATTGAAGCGGCGCAAGAAAAGCACCGTCAGGCTGAGGAGAGCCTGCGGGAAATTCGCCGTGCGGTCAAGGATGCTGAGCGAGCTGTGAAGAACCAGACGCGCGAACTCGAGCGCGCTGAACGCGTACTCAGCAGCAGGCAGGCGGATGTGACGAACGCAGAGCGCGAGGTCGTCCGGGCCCGCCGATCATTGGAACGTTGAGCGCCGATGACCCGCCTCCAACCCGACCCCGGGCGGAACAGCGGTTCGAACAGCTTGCCGTCCAATTCCTCGCCGATCCGACAGTCACCCAGGGGACCGGATTCGGCTCGTCGCCGGGGCTCAGGACTACAGGGAAGATCTTCGCAATGTTCGTCAACAGCGAGCTCGTTGTGAAACTCCCGAAGGCTCGCGTCGATCAGCTCGTTGCCTCAGGGACGGGCGGGCGCTTCGATCCGGGACATGGGCGGCTGATGAAGGAGTGGGCGACCGTGGCTCTCGACAGCACCGAAAGCTGGGATCGACTCGCCGCCGAAGCACTCGAATTCGTTGGATCGGCGGTCAAGAGTCCCGCGCGGCGGTGACGATCCATCGTCCCCGCGGTGACAGATCCCCTCGCCTCTCGTAGCCAAGGTGTCCTGCGAAAGGGCTAGATCGCAGACTAGGGCGCAGGAACCTCGACCATCGCGCTGCCGCCGCCGCGCCGCACCGGCTCCGCCGCGGCGAGGACGCCGCCGCCGGGGAGGAACTCGATTCCGGTCGCAGCGCCGATCTCGCCGCCGTCGACGAAGTGATGTCCGAGCGCCTCGAGCGCCGCCCGCTCAGGGCTCGCCAGGAAGGCGGGCTCGGCGCTCGTGCTAACGCTGTTTCGCTGGCTCGCGCGCGGATCGAGAATCGCCTGCGGCAGTGTCAGTCCTTGGTCGAGCCGGTCGACGAGAATCTGGAGGACGGTCGTGATGATTGTCGAGCCTCCCGGCGAGCCGAGCGCAAGAAACGGCGTGCCGTCGTCGAGGACGATTGTCGGCGACATCGAGCTGCGGGGACGCTTGCCGCCCTCGACACGGTTCGGGTGCGTCGTCGAGTCAAAGTTGAAGTCGGTTAGCTCGTTGTTGAGCAGGAACCCGAAGCCGGGCACGACGAGGCCTGAGCCGCCAGTCGACTCGATCGTGAACGTGTACGACACGACGTTGCCCCACTTGTCCGACGTCGTCAGGTGGGTCGTCGTCTCGGATTGCGACGCGGTCGCCGCCCCTACGCCCATGTTGAAGGGGTATGGGTTCCCGGGCGGAACGGCTCCGGGGGCCGCGGTCGTGGTGATCAGCGCACGGCGCGCATCCGCGTAGTCCTCCGACAGCAGCCCGGTCAAAGGCACGTCGAAGTAGGCGGGATCGGCAAGGTAGGCGTTACGGTCGGCGAACGAATAGCGCGATGCCTCGAGGTAGTAGTGCAGTGCGTCGACCCGCGGCATCGACGAGAGCGGATAGCCCTCGAGGATGTTCAGCGCCTCGCCGACCGTTGAGCCGCCACTCGACGGCGGACCCATCGAGTACACGTCGAGGCCGCGATAGTTGACGTGCGTCGGCGTCCGCTTCGGCGCGACGTACGCCTGCACGTCTCGCATCTCCATCACGCCGGGTCGCCACGTGTGGTTCGCGGTGGACGAGATGACCGGATCCTGAACAGTGTCGACGATGGCGTCCGCCACCGCCCCACGGTAGAAGCCTTTCGGCCCGAGGTGCGCGATCCGTTGATACGTCGCCGCGAGCTCCGGGTTGGTGAAGACGCTGCCGACGTTGCGCGGGGTGCCGTCGGAATCGAGGAATAGCGCCGCGGTTGCCGGAACGTCGTTGAAGTAGTCGACGTTCTGCTGCGTCTGGTCGAAGAAGGTCTGATCGACGACGAAGCCGTGGCTGGCGACGTGGACGCCCGGTTGCAGTACCCGCGCAAGCGTCATCGTCCCGTACCTTTCGAGCGCTTCCGCCCATGTGGCGACGGTGCCAGGGACGCCAACTGAGAGACCGCTGAAGCGCGCATCGTTGAATGGCAGCGGTGCGAGCGGGCTTCCTGCCCAGAACGAGGTCGGCATCATCGCCCTGGGTGCGGTCTCGCGGCCGTCGATCGTGGTCACGAGACCCCCGGCGGTGCGGACGACCATGAAGCCACCGCCACCCACGCCGCACGAGAACGGCTCGGTCACGCCAAGGACGCCAGCCGCGGCGACCGCCGCATCCACGGCGTTGCCGCCGTCCTTCAGCGTGTCGATCGCGGCCTGTGTGGCGATCGCCTCGACGCTCGCGGCCGCGCCGCCGGTCCCGATCGAGGTGGGCGGGCCCGAACCCGATCCGACGTCCGCAGAAGCACTCGCGACGAGCAGAAGGGCCGCCGCGATCGTCAGGAAGACGACCGTCCAACGCAGCCGTTCCCAGCGCATAACTCCCCAGCTTCGGTTGGCCTCTCCCGTGGAGAACCTATGCCCGTGCAGCCGGAACACAAACACTCACAGGCCCGACCAGCTACTGCGCGCGCCGCCCGCCTACCTCAGGCAGGCGGGCATTCATCTGCCGACGAGGCAGCGCGTGCTACGCGCCGCTTTCGGGGTCGCGAGGCATCAGCATCCAGAGCACGACGTAGGCAGCACCTGCGAGCCCGGAAGGACGAACGACGCGATGACGAGGAGCCGGACGACGAGCGGAGCTCGTCGAAGAAGGCACGCGGCCTTCCCGGGTCCATGCGGGTAACCGTGGCGCGCCGCATCTTGATCGAGCGGGCCGCGCTCGAGGTCGGCCGGAGACTGGAGGAGCTCCTCACGGCCGTCGGTGCGGGCGACGCGTAAGATACTGCCCCTCCCGGCGTCACTCCCCGATTCAGGTAAGGAGGGTACAAGCTGATGCGGCATCCAAAAGAGCGGTCAGGCGGACTCAGCCGGCGCGACTTTCTCGCCCGTGCCGCGGGAACCGGCCTCGCGATGTCCGGTGCAGGCGGCCTTCTCGCAGCCTGCTCGAGCTCGACCGAGGTCGCCGCGCCCACCGGCACGACCGGCACGACCGGCGAGCCGCTTGGCCCAGGCGGGCTGCCGCTCGCACGGCCTGACAAGCGGGTCACGCTCCCGCTCTGGGAGGATCCGATCGCCTCCGGCCTCGAGCCAGAGACCGGCGGGACTTTCACTGTCTTCAACTACCCGGACTACCTCTACAAGAAGCTGCTCAACGACTTCGGCAAGAAGTATGGCGTCAAGGTTCAGTACACGGCCTTCGACAACATCAATTCGGGTGTACAGCGCCTTGCCTCCGGGGGCGTCGAAGTGGATGTCACGAACATGACGCCGGACCTGCTCGACCTCGTGGTGGCCGGAAAGCTGATCAAGCCGCTCAACCTCGACTACATCCCCAACCTGCAGAAGAACGTCTGGCCGGAGCTCGTGAGCCCGTTCTACGACGTCGACTCACACTACACCGTGCCCTACACGACCTATGCGACCGGGATCGCATGGCGGAACGACAAGGTCACGGAAGACATCGCCTCGATGCCGCAGCCGTGGGACATCTTCTGGCAGGCGGAGGCCTACAAGGGCAAAGTCGCGCTCCTCTCAGAGAATCGCGAGACGATCGGCAGCGCGCTCCTCCGCAAGGGGCACACCGACATCAACACCGAAGACCCGAAGCTCGTCAACCAGGCGGTGGCCGACCTGAAGGAGCTCTACAGCATCTGCAACATCAAGATCGGTGACGTCCAGTACCAGGCCGTCCCGGAAGGCTCGAGCTGGCTCAACCAGGCCTGGTCGGGCGACATGATCGCCGGCTATATCTACTACCTGCCCAAGGGGACGCCCGGCTCCGTGCTCTCGTACTGGAAGGCCGAGAAGGGAAAGGTGCCCATACAGAACGACTGCTTCTGCGTCGCCGCGACGACGAAGAAGCCGGTGCTTTCGCACCTCTTCCTCAACTACCTGCTCGACAACGGCGTCGCCTACTCGAACTTCGTCGACTTCAACGGCTACCAGCCGCCCTTGAACGAGATCGAGCCGGAGTCGCTCGTGAAGGACGGCGTCGTGCCCGAGAACCTGGCCAACAGCATTCTGACGAATGACGACTTCGGGCCCGACTCGCTCCAGTACATGACGCTCACCGCCAAGGGCCAGCAGCTCTGGGAGGACGGCTACTCGGACTTCCTGGCCGGAGGCAGCAGCTAAACAGAAGCCGTGTATCGCCGCTGGCTCTGGCCCAGCTTTTCGTTTCCGGGCGTCCTGTGGCTGATCGTCCTCTTCGTCGTGCCGTTCTACGCGGTGCTCGGCGTCGCACTCGGGACGGTCGACCCGATCCTCTTCCAGCCGGTTCCGGTCTGGAACCCGCTCGAATGGAACGTCGGCTGGATCCAGGAGGTGCTGAACCGTCTCGCGCCCGGAGGCATCTGGTTCGACGTCGGGATCCGGACGATCGTCTACGTCACGGTCTCGCTGGTCCTCTGCCTCCTGATCGGCTATCCCGTCGCCTACTACACGGCCCGCCACGCCGGCCGCTGGAAGGGCGTCATCCTCATCCTGATCATCCTGCCGCTCTGGATCAGCTACATGATGCGGATGCTCGCCTGGGTGAACCTGCTCCAGGCGGACGGATACGTGAACCGCTTTCTCGTGTTCACGCACGTCCTCAGCCAGCCCCGCGACTGGCTCGGTGGGAATTCCTCCACGGTCATCCTCGCCCTCGTCTACGGGTACATCCCGTATCTGATCCTGCCGCTCTTCGCCTCCCTCGACCGCATCGACCGTAGCCACCTCGAAGCCGCCCGTGACCTGGGCGCGAGCCCGTTCAGCGCCTTCCGCAACGTCACCCTGCCGCTCTCGAAGACCGGGATTCTCGGTGGCGCCGTCCTCATCACGCTGCCGATGTTCGGCGACTACTACACCCCGAACATCGTCTCGACCTCCCCCACGACGTCGATGGTCGGGAACCAGATCGACCTCTACTTCCACGGCGGCCCGCAGCCGACGATCGGCGCGGCCCTCACGATCGTACTCGCCGCCTTTCTGACCCTGCTCATGGCCTACTACATGTGGAGCATCCACCGCGCGCAGCGCGATGTGGGAGCGGTAGGGGCGCTGTGACGACCGTCGCGGAGCGGCAACCGGGCACACGCTTCTCCGCGGCGGCCCGCGGCCGTGGCTGGCTTCGCAACACGTGGGGCAAGCCGCGCTTTCTGGTCGTCATCACGTGGGCCTACATCCTGTGGTCGATCGTCCCCGTCCTCATCGCGGTGCAGTTCTCGTTCAACGCAACCCGCTCGCGGACGGTCTGGGACAGCTTCTCGACGCGCTGGTACTGGGGAGACCCGGTCGACTCGGTCTGGCACGATCCCACCCTCCGGCACGCTCTCGTCCAGACCTTCAAGCTGGCGGGCGCGGACGTCCTCATCGCGGTGCCCATCGGCGTCATGCTCGCGCTCGGCCTCGCCCGCTGGCGCGGCCGGGGCTCCGGCGCGTCGAATTTCATCATGCTCTTCCCGCTCGTCACGCCCGAGATCGTCATGGGTGTTTCGCTCCTCCTCGTCTTCACGGAGCTCTTCACTTTCATCCACACGGGCACGACCGCGCAGATCCTCGGCCACGTGACGTTCTCGATCTCTTTCGTGGTCGTCATCGTCCGCGGGCGGCTCTTCTCGATCGGGAGGCAGTACGAGGAGGCGGCGGCGGATCTCGGCGCCTCGCCGTTCGTGGCGTTGACGCGGGTCCTCCTGCCGCTCCTGACCCCGGCGATCGTCGCGTCGGCGGCGGTCGTCTTCGCCATCTCGGCGGACGACTTCGTCATCAGCCAGTGGCTCTCGAAGGGAGGCGAGACCGATACCGTCCCGATCAGGATCTACAGCGCGACGAGGGCCGCACCGCTTCCTTCCGTGAATGCGATCGCGACGATCATGTTGGTCTCCACGCTCCTCATCGTCAGCGCCGGCTTCTTCGCCTGGCGCGTGTTGACCAGCGGCGAGCGTCGGACGGGAAAGTCGGCCGAGGACTTCGGCAGCGCGTTCAACCTGAGCTAGGACGGGGAGGCCAGTGGTACGCGGCGAGATCGAACTGAACAAATTGAGGAAGGAGTTCGCCGACGTCACAGCCGTGGACGGGATCGATTTGCATGTCCCGGGCGGCGAGTTCTTCTCCCTCCTCGGCCCGTCCGGTTGCGGCAAGACGACCACCCTCCGCATGATCGCGGGCTTCGAGCAGCCGACCTCCGGCGAGATCCTCCTCGACGGCTCCGACGTGGCCTACACGCCGCCACACCATCGCAACGTCAACACCGTTTTCCAGAACTACGCCCTCTTCCCGCACCTGAACGTCTTCGACAACATCGCGTTCGGGCTGCGGCGAGCGAAGCGACCCAAGAACGAGATCCGAGAGCGCGTCGGGCTGGCGCTCGAGCTCGTTCAGCTCTCGGGGTACGAGCGGCGCAAGTCCTCCCAGCTCTCCGGCGGCCAGCAGCAGCGCGTCGCCCTGGCGCGGGCGCTCGTCCTGAACCCAGCCGTCCTGCTCCTCGACGAGCCGCTGGGGGCGCTGGATGCGAAGCTTCGCAAGGCGCTCCAGATCGAGTTGAAGGCCCTCCAGCAGGAGATTGGGATCACCTTCCTCTACGTCACGCACGACCAGGAGGAGGCGCTCACGATGTCCGACCGGCTCGCGGTCATGAACGGCGGCCACGTCGAGCAGGTGGGCGCGCCCCAGGACGTCTACGAGGACCCCGAGACCCTGTTCGTGGCCGACTTCCTCGGCGTCTCCAATCTCATGGACGCCCACGTCGTGAGCTCGGGGCCGAGCGCCTGCAAGGTGGCGGTCGACGGCTACGAGCTCGAGACGCGCGGTACCGATCTCGACCTCCGCGGGGCGGCCAGGATCGTCATCCGCCCCGAGCGCGTCGGGCTCGAGGAGCACGGCGCGCCCTCCGGCCCCAACCGGATCCCCGGAATGGTCGAGCGCCTCGTCTATGTGGGCTCGGCGGTGCAGGTGATCGTGCGCGCCGCCACCGGGGAGTCGCTCCAGGCGCTCGTCCAGAACACCGGCCAAGGCATCCCCTGGGAGCAGGGGACACCGGTGCAACTCCACCTGCCGCCCGATGCTGTGCGCGTCCTTCCTGCGGAGAAGCGAGCCGGCGAGTCGGAGTGACGACCGCGCTCGCCGAGATCGACCGTCAACGCATCCGCGAGCTCACCGCGCGTGAGGAAAAGGCGCTCGACGATCGGACGCCCGGATCGCGGGCCTTGTACGAGCGGGCTCGGACGACCCTCGCCGGGGGCGTCGCCTCTTCCTACCAGCTTCGCGACCCCTGGCCGATCTACCTCGCGCGCGGCAGGGGCGCCCATGTCTGGGACGTGGACGGAAACGACCTGCGCGACTTCCACAACGGGTTCGGGTCGATGGTCCAGGGCCATGCGCACCCGGCAATCGAGCGGGCGGTGCGTGAGCGGCTGCCGCTGGGAACGCACTTCGCAGCGCCGACTGAGGACGCGATCGTCGTCGCGGAGGAGCTCGCCCGTCGCTTCGGCCTCCCGAAATGGCGCTACACGAACTCGGGCTCCGAAGCGACAATGGACGCGATCCGGATCGCCCGCGGCGCAACCGGCCGCGACACGATCGTGAAAATCTTCGGCTCGTACCACGGCCACCACGACTACGTGATGGTCTCGATCGGCGTCCCCTACGAGAACGTCGGCGACCGCGAGGACTACGCGTCGCTCCCCTACGGCGCCGGGGTTCCGCAGACCGTCGCAGACCTGACGATCCCTGTGCCGTTCAACGACGCCGAGGCGATGGAGCGGCGGATCGAGCGCCTCGTCCAGGAGGGACGACCGCCGGCCTGCGTGATCATGGAGCCGGCGATGATGAACCTCGGGGTCATCCTCCCCGAGCCGGGCTACCTCGAGGCCGTCCGGGAGCTCACGCGCAAGCACGGGATCGTCCTCATCTTCGACGAGGTGAAGACGGGCCTCTGCATTGCCTCCGGCGGCGCGACCGAGCGGTTCGGCGTTCGGCCGGACATGGTGACGCTCGCGAAAACGCTCGGCGGAGGCCTTCCGTCCGGCGCGATCGGGGGAACCGCGGAGGTGTTCGAGGTCGTCGAGAGCGAGAGGGTCTACCAGGTCGGCACGTACAACGGGAACCCGCTGACGATGGCGGCTGCTAGGGCGAGCCTGCTCGAGATACTCACACCGAACGCCTACGCGCATCTGGACGCTCTCAACGAGGCGATCGTGACCGGCTGTGAGGCCGTGATCGAGCGCTACCGCCTGCCTGGTTACGCGGTCGGGGTCGGCGCGAAGGGCTGCGTGACCTTCGCGCCGGCGCGGATCGTCGACTACGAGACCTACAAGGCACACCAGGACGGCGAGCTCTGCGACCTCGCCTGGCTCTACAACATGAACCGCGGGGTCTTCATGACGCCCGGCCGGGAGGAGGAGTGGACGCTCTCGGTCGCCCACGCGACCGAGGACTGCGCCACGTTCGTCGCAGCCTTTGAGGAGATGGCGGCCGACCTCACGGCGTAGTACGAGCGCCGACTTACTGCGTCGCGCACGAGGCGGGTCATCACAACTCAACTCCTGGCATCTCGCGCGGCGGATCTAGGGCTCACGTCCGAGCGCTGGCAACCCAGGCGTCGACGCTCTGCTCCCTTCCGCGTAACTCCAGCGTCCGCCGTTCGAGCCCCGTAGTCTCGAAGCCGCCAGCGGTGGCCGCCTCGGCGCTGATCAGGATTTCACCCGCCTGGGCGAGACCCGTAAGCCGCGCGGCCGTATTGACCGCGTCGCCGAGCGCCGTGAAGTCTCGGGCATCGCCTTCCCCGACGGTGCCTACGAAGGATCTGCCGGTGTGGACCCCGACGCCGACCGGAATCCACGGCTCTGGCCCGTCGTTACCGGTTTGCTCGAGTAAGCCTCGTGCGGCCGCAATCGCGTCAGCCGCATGGTCGCTCCCGGCGAAGCCGGGGATAAAAAGCGCGACTGCTCCGTCGCCCAGGAACTTGTCGACGATTCCATCCCTCTCATCGATGACCCCCGCCGCCGCCCCGTAGAAACGCGCCATCAAACGCGAGACGAAAAGGGCGTTGCAGAGCTTGCAGCGCGGCGGCGATGGCAGCACCCCTCAGATTCGCCGCATGCGCTGGAGGCGAGGAAGGTCGCCCGTCAGCATCCTTTTCCACATTTCCTCAAGGGTCAGCTTGGCCCCACCTTGGAGCCACACGCGACAACTGGACAAGCGCTCGGAGGTGCTCTGGGGGCCTCCGTAGCGGGAACTGCACACCGAGGCGTCGACCGAGGACTATCCCTGAGCCGCTGCCAGCCTCGTCGGCCACAGGTACTGAGAGCGGCTCGGGGCGGTACGCTCGTCGCTGACAATGCCGCGCGACAAGGGAGCAGGAAGCAGCCGGAAGAGGTACGTCGCGCTGTTACGCGGGATCAACCTCGGAGGGCGCAACAGGGTGTCGATGTCCGACCTGCGAGCCCTTTTCTCCAGCCTCGGAGCCGAGGATGTCGCAACCCACGTGCAAAGCGGCAACGTCATCTTCAAAAGCGCGGACGGCCCCGGGAAACTGACTGAAACCATCGAGAAGCGAATCCGCCGCGACCTAGGTCTCAGCGTTACCGTCCTGCTACGCACGCGGCCGCAGCTGGCCAAGGTGCTCGCCGACAATCCGTACGCCAAGGGTGGGAAAGAGTCGACGAAACTCCATGTCACGTTCCTGGCTGCAAAGCCCGACCTCGCCCGCGTCCGCCAGCTCGATCCCGAGCGCGCCGAACCCGACGAGTTCCAGGTCGTCGGACAAGAGATCTACCTGCACTGCCCGAACGGCTACGGCAAGTCGAAGCTCACCAATGCCTATTTCGAGAAGCGATTGGGCGTCGCGGCGACCACCCGGAACTGGAAGACGGTCACGAAGCTTGCGGAACTCGTGAGCGCCTGACGCTTCTAAAGTCCTCGATCCTGCTGCGACCAGAACCCGTTCATTTGCCATAACCCGTGCGCCGTGACAAGGGTGCCCCCTGTTTGGGGCATCCTTCGAGACTTCGAACTCGTGGCCGGTGTCGCGAGGCTGGGATCGAGCGCATAAAGTCCCGTATCGTGCACATCGAGAAGGCGACGATCGTTCGGCACCTTCGGGAGCTCGGTCGCCACGAGGATGCGATCCGCGCCGACCGAGAGCTTCCCGACCGGATTCATACGGCTCAAGACGTCGAGTTGTTCGAGCGCTTCGGTCTCGATCCCACCGGGTTCGAAGGCGAGACGCTCAGAGACCGACCGCCGAAGGAAATTTGATTCCTCGCGACACTTCGATCGCGGAGTCTTGGACGAAGCTAACCTATCGGCCTAGGGTGCGACACGCGGGTTCCGTTCCCAGCTCCACGCCGAACACCCGCCGCTCGGAGTACTCGGTCGGGTCGCGGTGAGACCGCGCGTCGCGGTCATCTATTACAGCGCCACGGGGAACGTTCATGCATTGGCACGGGTGCTCGGCGAGGGTGCCGAGGAGGCGGGCGCAGAAGTTCGTGTTCGTCACGTCGAGGAGCTCGCTTCCGAGCTCATGATCTCCCAGAACCAGTACTGGGGCCTGCACCGGTCACAGGTGGACGACGCGCCCGTCGCCGAGCTGGAAGACCTCGAGTGGGCAGACGGTGTCGCGTTCGGAACCCCCACGCGTTTCGGAAACGTCGCCGCGCAGCTGAAGCAGTTCATCGACCAAGCAGGTCGACTGTGGCAGGACGGCAAGCTGGCCGACAAGGTCGCCACCGCCTTCACGTCCTCCCAAACGGCCCATGGTGGCCAAGAGACGACAATCCTCGCTCTGAACAACACGATGTACCACTGGGGCGCTGTCATCCTTCCCCTGGGCTACACGGTCCAAGAGGTGTTCGCGGCAGGAGGCAACCCGTACGGAAGCTCGTTCATCGCCGGGCATACCGTGACAGGACCCGACGAGCACGCTCTGGCCGTCGCGCGCTACCAAGGCCGGCGGCTGGCCCGCTACGCCGGGGTGATCGGAGCGGCTCGCCGCGAAGGCCTGTTCGCCGTTCGGCGCCCGAGCCCGCAGAGCTTCGCCGGAGCGAGCAGTGGAGAGCCCGGAACGCCCTAGCTATCTCTAGAGCCAGATCCTCGCGACGACCACGGCAGCCGTGACGGGAGCGAAGGCGAATTCCACCGTCGCCGGCTCAGCCGGAGGTCATGGTCGTCAGTGCCGCCCGCGCATCGGCGGCGACCTGCCCGTTGTGCGGCCGGGATACGGCGCCATGCAGATACCGGTTAGGCACGTACATGACCGTCGAGCAGAAGGCGCGGCGTGAGGCGCTCGGCTTCGCGCGTGTCCTGCCGGCTCACCGGTTAGGCCGTGCGCCCGACTCGCCGAATCGGAAGCAGGAGACGACGTGGTCATTCACGAGACCCGTGGCCTGCATGAACGCGTAGCAGACCGTCGGCCCGACGAAGCGGAAGCCGCGCCGCTTCAGGTCGCGGCTCATCGCGCGCGACTCGGCCGTCTCCGTCGGTATCTCGCCAAGCGTGCGCCAGCGCCCGACGAGGGGCTCGCCTCCCACGAACCCCCAGAGATAGGCATCCAGGCTCCCGAGCTCCTCCTGAACGGCGAGGACGCACCGGGCGTTGACGATCGCCGACTCGACCTTGAGGCGGTTGCGGACGATGCCCGGGTCGCCGAGTAGCCGCTCGACGTCGGCCGGCCCGAGGCGCGCGACCGCGGTGGTGTCAAAGCCTGCGAACGCGGTGCGGTAGCCGTCTCGCTTCCGCAAGATCGTCGCCCAGGAAAGGCCCGCTTGCGCGCCTTCCAGCGTCAGCATCTCGTAAAGGTGACTGTCCTCGTGTGACGGGACGCCCCACTCCTCGTCGTGGTAGGCCGCGTAGAGCGGATCGCCCGCGGGCACCCATTCGCAGCGGATCTTCACGGCGTGCGGAGGCTAACCCTAGGGGAGGAAGAGCGTGAGCTCGGGCTCGCGCTCGCCTCGCAGCAGCTCGAGGTCGACCTCGGCACAGCGAATCTCGCGCGCCTCTGCGAGCGTGACTGCCTGCGGGCGGAACCGCTCTGCGACCAGGAGGCCGCGGCAGCTCGCCGTCGCCGGGTCGACCCGGATTCGCTCCAGGTAGCGGCAGAGCTGCTCAACCGCCTCGATCGTCCCCATGCGCTTCACCTCGACTGCGAGCCAGCCCCCTTCGCGGTCGCGGCACATGAGGTCGACGGGGCCGATGTCCGTCGGCCACTCACGGCGAACGAGCCGAATCCCTTCGCCGAGCGCAGCCGGCCGCTCCGCGAGCTCCTCCTGGAGGTGGCGCTCGACGCCGTCCTTCTCGAGCGCTGCGGCCTCGCCCATCTCGTGCGACACGTCGCTCAAGACCTCGGACACGCGGATGTCGAGCTGGTCCTCCGCCCTGCCCGCCCGCTTGCGCACCACGAGCCGTTCGAGCGGATCTCCTTCCTGCTCGATCGCTGTCGGCGGAGTCATCCAGTTCAGCGGTTTGTACCCGCCGGCGTCCGCGTGGATGAGCACCGACCCGTCGGATTTCAGCATCACGAGACGCGTCGACTCCGGCAGGAAGGCCGTGAGCCGGCCCGTGTATCGAACCTCGCAGCGGGCGACGATGAGGCGCACCGCGGCGGACCGTACTGTCCGCTTCGGACACATCTGCCAAGCGGCGCCTGCATACGCTAGGTCGCGTCGCAGTCCTCCGGCGCCTGGTCGCAGACGTCCTGGGCGAACGACTAGCGGTGGCCCCTCCAGATCCTCGGCGTCGTAGCGCGGATAGCTCTTGTCCGTTCCAATCCAACGGAACCAATGTCGTGTCCCGCCCGTGGTTCAGAACGCTCTAAGAGCCCGAGGTGGGCTGGAGCTCATCGGGCAGACCGAAGCGCCCGAAGTCCTCGGGGTTGAGGAAAGCCGTGATCGCTGCGATCCGTCCGCCGCGCACAGCGAGCACGTTGACGCCGTGCGGCATGAACCTTCCTTTCCGCCCGTCCGAGGTGTAGTGGCCAAATGCCAGCTGCCCGTTCGCGCAGACGGGAACGAGCCGCCAGCGCCACTTGCCCGCGAGCGGCCAGCCCCTGAGGAAGGCGCCGACCGCTTCACGCCCGCCGTACCAGGTCGGTATCGGCGGCATCGCAATCGTGGCGTCCTCGGCCAGCATGGCGACGACCGCGTCGACGTCGCCGCGCTCCCACGCATCGATATAGCCGTCAACGACGTCACGCAGCGCATCGTCGCCGAGCATGCGAATCGTGGCCTGCTGACTTTGCTCGGGAAGCCGCTCGTCCACTGTTTTGTGGGCGCGTTGCAAGGCGCTGTACACCGAAGCCGGCGTTGTCTCGAGCGCGTCGGCAACCTCGCGACCTGAGAAGCCGAGCACGTCGCGAAGGATGAGCACGGCGCGCTGGCGGGCCGTCAGGTGTTGGAGCGCGGCGATGAAGGCGAGCTCGATGCTCTCGCGCTGCTCGTAGCGAGCCGCGGGCGCGGCGAAGCCTTTTTCGAGACCGAGCTTCTCGTCCGGGTACGGGTCGATCCACACCGATTCGACGAGCGGCTCGCCGGGGCCGTCGTGGGGATCGGCCGGAGCGCCGTAGTCGATCGGAAGCACCCGTGCGTGCCGCTGCTCGATCGCCTTCAGACAGGCATTGGTCGCGATCTTGTAGAGCCAGGACCGAAACGAGCTTCGGCCCTCGAACCGAGGCAGGCCGCGCCAGACACGCAGCAGCGCCTCCTGGAGCGCGTCCTCGGCGTCCGGGACCGAGCCGAGCATCCGGTAGCAGTGGGCGTGGAGCTCAGCCCTGCGAGGCTCCACGAGCCTGCGGTAGGCATGCTCGTCACCGCGTCGGGCGGCCTCGAGCAGCTCTCGCTCGTTCTCGATCGAAGTTCGAAGAACGGAAGTCATTTCGTGAGCAGGCTAAAGATCATCGGGACCGCCCACCTCTTTGGCCACAACGGTCTTCGGCTGCCAGAATGCGATCTCCCCGCCCGCGGCCGTTGAGACGACGCTGCGCCAACCCGCTGGACCCTCGCGGGGCTTCAGCAACACGGACGCCCCGAGCTGGCGGGCCCGCTCGGTGAACTCGTCGACCCGATCGACCTCGACGTAGGGCAGCCAGAGCGGGCGCTCTGTGCCGCACTCGACGATGCCGCCGCCGAAACCACCGCTCAGCTCGAGCGCGAGATAGGAGGCAGAGCCGGTCTCGATCCGCTCGGGGCGCCAGCGGACGAGACCCGAGTAGAAGGCGCTCGCGCGCGACAGGTTGCTGGTGTGCAGCTCCAAGTGGACGACAGGATTTAGGTGGGGTGAATTCATGTCCTTTACCTCTCAGATCCACGCTGAGCCCCGAATCCATCGCGGGGGCTCCCTCCCTTACGGCTCGCTCTGGTCGCCGAAGAGGCGAAACGAGCCGATCTCGCGGAGCTCGGTGGCGACGGGAGCCTCGTCGCACCGAGCGCCGATGTTCTCCTGGAACTTCCTGAACGCCTGCACGTCTGACAGTGGGCTGTGCCCGTCCTTGGTCTCGATCGAGGCGAGGTGGACAAAGCTGACTCCGTCGTCCAGCTGGTACGTCGCGTAGCGAAGCCCGGCAGGTTGGGTGCGCTGCAGCTCGTCGTAGACCGCGCGGACGAGCTCCTCGTTCGTGGCTACGTGATCGGCTTTGACCTTGTAGCGAACCATCACACGTCTCATTGGCTGACCTCCTGAACTCGCAGCTGATTTGGGATCGCTTATTGCCTCTTCTCCGTCGGTTGGACCATCTGCTCGGTGGCGGAACCTGAGCATGCTCAGCTCCCGCCTTCCGCCTCGAGCGCGAGGATCGCGCGCTCGACGTTCGACTGGGGCGCGCAGCGGCGACCGGGCAGCGCAAGACCGGCGATTGCCCCGACAAGCGAGAGGCCTGCCGCGACGCCGATCGCCGCAGCGAATCCGTCGGTGAAGGCAGCGGCAGAGGCGTAGCTGCCGGCCGCAGCGAACACGGCGACGACGACCGCGATCCCGAACACGCCGCCCAGCTCGCGCATCATGCTGTTGACGCCGGCCGCCTTGCCAAGCGCCTCCATCGCCACCGAGCCGACCACGGAGTTTTGCGCGGCCGGAATCGCCATCGAAACGCCGACGCCGGCGACGATGAACGGCGCAAGCAGCTCGGAATAGCTGAGGCCGGGCTCGGCGATTAGAGCGAGCCGTACCATTCCAGCCGCCTGCAGGAACAGCCCGCCGACCATCAACGGGCGTTCGCCGATCCGGTCGGCGAGCGCACCGGCGAGCGGGGCGATGGTGATGAAGGTGGCGGTCCAGGGAAGCAACCGCAGCCCCGCTTCGAGCGGGCTGTAGCCCATCGTGGTCTGAAGCAGTTGCGCGTAGAAGAACACTGCGCCGAATAGCGATGCGAACGTGAAGAAGATCGCGGTGTTGCCCGCCGAGAAGGCGCGGGAGCGGAAGAGGCGCATAGGCACCATCGGCTGCCGGGCGCGCCGCTCCCAGACGACAAACGCTGCCACGAGCAGTGCCCCGACTGCAAGCGAGGCGACGACTTCGGCGCTGCCCCAGCCAGCCTGGTTTCCGCGCACCAGCCCCCAGACGATCCCCAGCGCGCCGCCCGAGACGAGTGCGAGGCCGGGGATGTCAAGGCTGGTGTCGGGCCCGAAGCTCTCCTTCATTCGCCTGAGCACGAACGGGATGGCGAGCAGCCCGATCGGGACGTTGAGCCAGAAGATCCACTCCCAGCTGATCCCCTCGACAACCGCCCCGCCGACCAGCGGGCCGCTGGCGACGGCGACCCCGGTGATCGCGCTGAAGATCCCGATCGCCGCCCCTCGCCGCTCGGGCGGGAAGGCGGCACTCAAGAGCGCCAGGCCAAGCGGCATCAACAGCGCGGCACCTGCACCCTGAACCGCGCGCGCAGCAATCAGCCAACCGACGTCCGGCGCCAACGCGCAGGCAGCAGACGCCACCGCAAAGAGCCCCAGACCAAGGGCGTAGACCCTGCGGCGCCCGTAGCGGTCCCCGACCGCCGCGCCTGTGATCAGCAGCACCGCGAAGCTCAGGTTGTAGGCATTGACCGTCCACTCCAGCTGCTCGACCGAAGCGCCCAGGTCCAGCCGGATCGTGCTCAGCGCCGTCGACACCACCAGCGTGTCCAGCGCGGCCATAAGCGAGCCGATACCCGTCAGCGCCAGGACCCATCGCGTCGCCGCTTTGCTGCTCATCCCAGTCGATCTCGCGCTCACATCCGCCTCCTAACGAGTCCTCGGCGAGTACAGTCGCCGTGTTTCGAATAGAGATCCGCTCAAGCCCGTCGATCCATCGCTCGGCGACCTCGAGCAGCACCTACCTGCCGCCGCGCTTCCCGAGCGCAGCCAAGCGGGCGTCGAGCAGCGGGCACGCCCGCCCGCGACGCGCGGGCGGCGCTTGCCTCAGCGTGTGGAAGCAGCGAGTCCCGTGCCAGCCTCTCGATCTCCGCTGGGCTGGCGACTCCGGATGATCATCAGCGTCCAGCGCTGAGCGCGGCCGAATCGCAAGGCGAGGGCGGGCGTCTCAGTAGCGCCGGTCTTCCAGCGTTTCGGGCGATTCGTCGAGATCGATCGGAGGGCCCCCGTCGTCCTCCTCCCACGCTAGCCGGTCGAGCCCCCACACATCGGACTCATGGACCCAGACGTCGTCGCTGGTGGTCATGGTCGGAAGGTAGCGAGCCGCCCGCTCGGGAAGGAGGCATTCACCGGCCTTACACCCTTTCAGCCCCACGTTGTTACCCTCGCCGACTCGGGAACCGACGAGTACGCGGCGCGCCTTGACGCTCGTCATGCGTCGACGCCCTTCGCGCGCAGCTCTTCTAGCGCAGCGGCAGTCTTCGTGAGCTCCAGCGCCATGGCACGCAGCACCTCGGGACTCTTCGTGAACTGAATCTGGTCGTACTGCACGACTTGGATCCGGTTGCCGAACGGATCGTGGGCGTCCAGGCGCCGACCCGGGAGGATCTCGGCGCCAGCCGCCTCGAGCGCGCGTAGCGTCGCATCCCTGTCGTCGACGACAAGGCCGAAGTGCCGCTCACGATCCTCCAGAGGCGCGTCGGGACCCATCAATGCCACGAACTGGTCACCGAGGCCGATGAACGCAGCGCCGGGCTCGTGCTCAACCTCGACCTCGCCGAACACCTCGCGCCAGAACGCGAGCGCCGCCTCGATGTCGTCTACCTCGAGCGCGACGTGGTTGATCCCGACGAGCCGCGGAGCAGTCATGCACTTGGAAACGCACGCGCGTGGCCGCATCTTCCCTCGCTCAGCGTTAAATCCCGCTCCACCCGTGCCGGCGGCGAGCGCATCCCGGCGGTGCGCTTCACCTCATCGCTGGCGCGGGTCGGCTCGACGTCCTGTTGCAATGCAGACTCGGACCCAGGACCCGCGGATATGGACTCAGTCCTTGTAGGGGTCGTGCACATCGCGTCCGGCCATTGCGACGCCGAGCGGGCGTAGCGTGCGCCTCACACGGATCGAGTCGCCGTGTGCGGCGAGGACCTCCGGGAGACGCTTGTAAACCTCCGGCGCCTCGTCCGCGCCACCGCCGACGAGAACGATCCCCTGCTCACGCAAGCGCGCCTGGACGGCCGGCCAATCGATGACGCCAGCCTTCACCTGTTCAAGCACCAAGACCTTCATCACGCCGGACTCGGGATGGTCAGGGCACACGCCCTTCTTCGGCGGGCCGAGGTGTGAACTGATGCCGTCTATGTCGAAGACACGGTCGCAATCGCGGCTCCGGCAGGCGTATCGCTTCCGCCGCCGGATCCGACCGGCCGCCTGCGAACGGCTCATTACCCGGCCGGCGCCATGCACCGTCGAGTAGAGCGCCTGCTCGTTCTCGGCGGACTCGAGGCCCTCCAGGATTACCGACTCGTCGCCCATGGAGCCGCCGACGAAGCCCTTCTGGCCGGGCCGGGCAGGCGTGCAGCCCTTCCGGATCACCCAGTAGGTGCGGCCGAAGTGCTCCTCCCGCCAGGCGAAGTTGTGGTGGTTGTGTACCTCGTCCACCGCCACGGCGCCGAGGATCTCGAGCACCTTCGAGACGACCACGTCCCGGCCCGCGTAGGCGTAGTCGCCCGCCAGCTTCATTGCTGCTACATACGACTCACCGAGCTCGGAGCCCACCTCGAAGAGCACCGGCGGCGAGTCCATCTCACCCCCAGTCGCCTTACCGTCGAACGACAGGCCCTGCGCGAGTGCGAGGAAGCCCGACGCCGTCTTGTGGCCGAACCCACGCGAGCCAAAGTGGACACCGACCCAGACCTTTCCCTCGTCATCCTCCATCAGGTTGACGTAGTGGTTGCCCGAGCCGACCGTGCCCAGCTGCGACTCCGCCAGCTGCGCGAGCTTGCGCTGCGGGGCAAACTCCGCCGCGCGGATCTCGTCCAGCACCGGATGCTCGACCCGCTCCCGGGCCGGTACGCCCATGCCGAACGAGATCCGTCGGGTGATCTCGCTCATGATCGCCTCCACGCCACCAAGCGCATCGAGATCGGCCCGGGTGAGCTCGGTCTGAGCCGCCTTGTTTCCGCAGCCGATGTCGTAGCCCACACCCGACGGCGACACGTAGCCCTCATAGGCGATACCGCCGCCGATCGGCTGGCTGTAGCCAGGGTGGTGATCGGCGCAGAGGACGCCGAACTCAGCGTCGCCCGCCTCCATGCACCGCTTCAGCTGGCCGAGGCTCCGGTCATCGACAGGACCGAACGTCTTGATCGTGCTCATCGCTCCTCCTTTCTATCGTTTGGCGCAGGTAGCCGAGGTAGCCGCGCGCCCGGCTCGCCGGGAAAGCAGCGCTAAGCTCGCGGAGCTCGTTGCCCAGCTCGGTCTTGACTTGCACGAGCTCCTCCGGGTCGAACAGGAGCACGACGAGATCGAGGGCGTCGGGTCCCGTCCCGATCGGACGCCTTCCAGCTGAGTTCGCTCGACGTAGTGCTCGAAGTCGTAGAGGCCCGCCAGGGATGCCGCGGGCGCGGGGCGGCCCGATCAGTTACTCGGGCGGCTCGACGTACACGGCCATTTCGTCGCGTCGTCCTGGCCGCCCTGGTGGAGGCCGTGGACAGGATCAAGACGTCGCGCCGGGTGGCACGAAGCGTGTGCCGGAGTTGGACAATTGGCGACCAGCCGCGGGTCGGCGTCGCGGCGTCGCTCTCGCTCATCTCAGACGTGGCTGCGTGGATCCTCGACCCCTAGTCGCCGCGGCGGCCGAGTGCATAACGGGTTCCGTCGGTGTCCTCGAACATCGACCACCAGCCCCACGGCTGCTCGACGGGAGGCTGCGGGAACTTGACACCGCGCTCGTTAAGTTCTCTGTACGTTTTCCTCGAGGTCGTTGCAGTGGAACATGAGGTTCGAATGGGGCAGTTCCGGAGAAACATCGTTCCGGTTCGGCTGACCATCATGGCGGGGGCTCAGCACGATCCGTACGCTCCGGTCCGGCGGCAATACCTCGATCCACCGCTCGTCGCCGTACGGGGTGTCCTGCACCAGGTCGAACTTCATCACCCCCGTCCAGAGGTCCTGGCTCGGTCCTGGTCGTCGACGTAGAGCACAACCTTGCTCGCACCGGTGATCACGCTGACTACCTCCCTTGCCTCCTGGTAGGTGCCGGACATGCTGATCCGCGACTGACCCGGCGTCAGAGGTTCTGCAACGGCCACACGCACGCGTGGACGCAGAGCCAGCCGCCGTCACGCCGCTCGTAGGTGTCGACGTACCGGCTGTAGCTGCCCGGTCGCCTCGATGTCCGAGCCGACACGACCGCCGTGTTGCCGTCCACGTGCACGGCTACCTGGTCGATGGAAAGCGACGGACACGGGTTGCTTCGCAGGTTGTCGACATATCGCTCATGGGCCCAGAGCTCGCCCGTGGCGCCGTCCAGGTATGCAAAGGAGGGGGAGAGGATCGGCACAAGTAGCTCCCAGGAACCCTGGCGGAATGCTTCGATGAACTGGAGGTTGAGGCTCGTCAATGCGTGGGTGTCGTCCACGGCTCCTCCCTTTCTCGATGACAGCCCTTCCCGAAAGAAACAGGTTGCCTGGAGAGAACTCTGGCCGGATCCGGACGCATTGCGACGTTTCGCCGTGTCCGGATCCGGCCGGTCGTGAGCGCGAGCAGCCGCTATATCTAGGGGAGTGGAAGCCTTCTCCGCGGTAGTCACGACCGGTATCTACTGCCGCCCGGGGTGTGGCGCGCGGCCGCGGTCCGAGAACGTCAGGAAGTTCGCACTCGCCGCTGCCGCAGAGGCCACGGGGTACCGGGCCTGCCTGCAGTGCCGACCGTACAGGACCCCACAAATGGCGGTCTGGACCGGTCCGGAGCTGGTCTGCCGGGCGGTGCGACTGATCCTCGACGGCGCGCTCGATGAGCGCACCGAGGCGCAGCTGGGCGCGCGGCTCGGAGTCTCAACGCGGCACCTTCGCCGCCTCTTCACAACTCACCTGGGCGTGACGCCGGACGGGCTGGCCCGCTCGGCGAGGACCCACTTCGCGCGCCGCCTCCTCGACGACACCGACCTCAGCATCCTCGAGATTGCGTTCGCAGCGGGCTTCGGGAGCGTGCGCCAGCTCAACCGCGCCTGCCAGCACGTGTTCCGCATGCCGCCTCGCCAGTTAAGGGCGAGGCGACGCACGGCCGACCGTCTGGTCGCCGACGGCGGGCTCTTACTGCGGCTCCCCTTCCGCGGCCCGCTCGACTGGGACAGGCTGGTTGCCTACTTTGCCGCCCGGTCGATCCCCGGCGTCGAATACGTCTCAGGGAGCACCTACAGACGCACCATCGTCATCGATGGAGATCCGGGCGCACTCGAGCTGTCATCCGGAGGCGACGACCACCTGCTGCTGCTCGCTCATCTACCGCACTGGGAAGAGCTGATCCACATCGTGTCCTGCGCTCGCCGCATCGCCAACCTCGACCTCGACCTCGACGAGCCCGCAGACCAGCTTGCCGACGACCCAATCATCGGGCCGTTGCTCCAAACCCGGCCCGGCCTACGGGTGCCGGGGACCTGGGATCCGTTCGAGACCGGCGTGCGGGCGATCATCGGCCAGCAAGTGACCCTCGCCGCTGCCAACACGATCGCCGGGCGGCTCGTAGAGCGTTTTGGGAGCCCAGTGCCCGGGCTCGGGCAAATCGGCCTGACGCACACGTTTCCCTCGCCAAACGTTCTCGCCACCGCCGACCTCGACGGTATGGGACTCACGCATACACGCGCCCGGGCGATTCGCTCTTTCGCCCGCGCCGTCGCCGACGAGGCGATCCGCCTCGATCGGAGCGTGAGCCTCGACGAGTTCATCGACTCCGTGACCGCGATCGACGGCCTGGGATCATGGACCGCGCACTATCTCGCGCTTCGGCTCGGCGAGCGAGACGCTTACCCGACCACCGATCTCGGGCTTCGGCGCGCTCTAGCGCGACATGTCCCTCGTTCGGCCGGGGCGCTCGTCGCCCTCAGCGAACGATGGCGACCGTGGCGGGCACTCGCGGCGACGCACCTCTGGATGGCCAGCGGCTCGCAATCAGCGGCGGTCTCGCTGCGCACAGCCCGTGATGCGGCGTGAGGAACATCTTCCAGAAGCTGCGGCTCGCGCCGGCGGATACCGACCACACCGGCGCGTGCTCGCAGTCCTGCGCTTGCTCGAGGCGCGCTGAACCCCTACGCGGCGCGCCGCGTGCCCTCGCGGAGGCCGTTGACGAAGCCTTCGCGCCAGCTCGGATACAGCAGCTGCCAGCCGAGCTCCCGCTTCGCCTTCGCGTTCGACGCGCCGCGACCCTCGGTCATCATCGTCGCCAGCGCTTCGCCGGCCATGAGCCGGCCGAGCCACAGCGGCACGTGACGCGGCGGCTTCGCGCCGACCGCGTCGGCGAGATACGGCAGCCACTCGGACGCCGGCGCCGGCTCGTCGTCGACGATGTTGTAGAGGCCGGGCTCTCCGCGCTCGATCGCCGCGAGCGTCGCCCGCGCGGCGTCCTCGATGTGGATGAAGGACGCCATCCCGGCGCCGCTCCCCACCACCGGGAACATGCGCTTGCGGATCGCCTCGAGCATCTCGCCACCGGCGGCGAGGGACGTCCCGGGTCCGTAGAACCCGCCGTACCGCAGGACAATGGCGTCCGCGGCGACGCGCTCCTCGAGATGCCGGATCGCAGCGATCGTCTCCTTCGCGTTCCCGACCGGGTTGTCATCGAGTGGCGCCTCTTCGTCCTTCACCGGCGCGCCCTCGCGTGCGTACGGCCAGCCGGCATAGCTCTGGGCGATGAACTTCCGCACACCCACGGCCCTCGCAGCGGCGAGGAGGTTGTCCGTGCCCTCGGTCCGCAGCCGGTTCGTCTGCGCGAATGCCTCGTCGAACTTCCGCAAGTTTCCGCCGACGGGCGCGAGCGCCGTCGCCTCGTGGACGACGACGTCCGGCGCTGCCTCCGAGACGGCTCGGCCGACGGCCTCGGTGTCCAAGAGGTCGAGTACGACCGGCTTCGCGCCGAGCGCGCGTAGGTCGTCCCCTTTCCCCGCCGAGGTCGTCGTACCGACGACCTCGTATCCGGCGTCGACCAGGAGCGGGACGAGCTGCTTGCCGATCGCGCCCGATGCTCCTGCCACAAAGATCTTCATGACCTGCTCCTTTCGTTTCGGTTCGTGCTCTAAGACGAGACCGCCCCGCCGCTGTGACATGTCACAGCGGCGCGTGCTATCTCGTCTCAGAGGCATGTGCACCGAAGCGCCATACGAAAAGCTGAGGCCGTTGCTGTTCTCGATCGCCTACCGGATGCTCAGCACCGTCAGCGAGGCCGAGGACATCGTCCAGGAGGCCTTCCTCCGCATCCATCGGGCCGAGGCCAGCGGCGAGAAGATCGAGTCGCCGAAGGCGTACCTCTCGGCGGTCGTGACACGCCTCAGCATCGACCACCTCAGGTCCGCGCGCGTCCGCCGCGAGCAGTACGTCGGCCAGTGGCTGCCCGAACCGCTCCTGACCGACCCCGAGCCCGACGCCGCCGCGCAGGCCGAGACCGCCGACTCGCTCTCGATGGCGTTCCTCGTCCTGCTGGAGAGCCTGACGCCGGTCGAGCGCGCCGTCTTCCTGCTCCGCGAGGTCTTCGACTACGACTACGGCGAGATCGCGACGATCGTCGAGCGGAGCGAGGATAACTGCCGCCAGCTGTACGTCCGCGCCCGCCGTCACATCGACGAGGGACGGCCGCGCTTCGAAGCGTCACGGCAGCAGCGCGACGAGCTCGCGCAACGGTTCCTCGCCGCCGCGCAACAGGGCGATACAAAGGCGCTGATCGAGCTGCTCGCTGCGGACGTCGTCGTGTACGGCGACGGCGGCGGTAAGGCGCCGTCGTGGCCGCAGCCGATCTACGGGCGCGAGCGCGTCGCGAAGCTGATGGCGGGCACGTTTGCGCAGGCGCTGCGGCTCGGCGCGTCGGTACAGCCGACGCAGCTCAACGGCCAGCCAGGCCTCAGTTTCGTCGACCACGAAGGGCGCATCGGCGCCGTCATGTCACTCGAGATCGCCGACGGCGTGATCCAGACGATCCGCGGGGTCACGAACCCCGACAAGCTCGCGCACGTCGGACCCGTTGCGGACGTCCGCGCGATTCTGCGGAAGGGGCGGACGGAGCGTTAACCGGGAAGCCGCCCGAGCGTCACGGAATCCGCGCGGTCCTTCGCTGCGACGCTCTCGTCGTCGTGCAGCATCGCCTTGTCGGCCTTCAACGACGACAGGCTGACGACACGCGCACGAACCCCGGCCACCTCGGCGACGTCGCGCTCGAACGAGTTCGGAGGCCATTCGCCGTGGTCCAGAAACGCGACCTCGAGACGAACGTCGTCGAGCTCGTACACGCTGTAACCCTCTTCCGGTGTGTGGCGCCAGCGGGCGGCGGTGAGGAGCTCGCGAACGCGCTCGCCGTCGTGTGACCAGACTGCAACGTCGAGATCGTCGTGCGGGCGCGTCACTTTGCCGGCGTGGAAATCCACCGCCCAACCGCCGAAGAGCCAGTACTCGATGCCGTGTTGCCCGAAAAGCTCGTCGACGTGCGACAGCGCGCTGAGCTGATCTTCCGCTTTCACGACCGCAGTCGTACCCTCGGCGCATGAAGATCGGCCTGCCGACAGGCACGCTCACCCTCCCCTTCACCGACGTCGAGGGCTCGACCCGCATGGCCCCCGACGTCGACGTACACTGCTACGCGGAGGCGCTGAAGGAGCATCATCGGCTGGTCCGAGACGCCGTCGCCGCGCAGGGGCGTCGAGGTGCGCAAGGGGACGCCCTCTGTGTCTTCACGTTCACGCGCGAGGCGGTCGCGTGCGCGCAGGATGCGCAGGACGCCTCGCTTCGACGCCGATTCGCGTGCGGATGGGCCTTCACTCCGGCGAGGCGCTCACTTGACGTCAAGGCTCTTAGTCCGACGTTTTGGGGCATCGAGTTCATGGACTTACCGCATCCCGCAGCCGAGCCGGACATGTCTCACGACGTACTCGGCGCCGCAGAGAGCTTCAAGTATCCACGGGACGCGCTAGGTGTGGGTGGAGGCGGCAAGCCGGCTGAAGTCGTTCGGGCGTGCCGGCCCAGCAGCTGGCATCCGCTCTCATCCGGACCGGAGTCTTCCGGCGCATGCCAAACGCTTGCAGAGCGAGGGCCGTGTTGGTCGTTCTGAACGGAGAAGGCCCTGTTTCCAGGGCCTTCTTGAGTAGCGGGGGCAGGATTTGAACCTGCGACCTCCGGTTTATGAGCCGCCTCGAATGCGTCTACGCGTTCCGCTGCGTTCCGCAGAAATGGTCGCTCAGGGGTTGGTTGATTAGCCGACGGCCGTTGCATTCAGGTGGAACACGGTGACATCCCGGCGGAAGCCCGGCGCTTGCAGAACGCTTGCAGCTGAGCCCGCAGGGCCTGTGAGAATTAGCTGCTCTTTGCGACGGCGTAGAGTCGCCATTCGCCGGGAATTCCCTTGAGCTCGTGCGAGCCGCGGTCTTCGAAGATCAGCCCCGAGCCGGCGACTAGGTCTCTGACGGTCGAGGACACGAGCACCTCGCCCGGCTGCGCGTTGGCGGCGACTCTGGCCCCCGTGTACACGGCGATGCCGGCCACCTTGCCATCAACGAGCTCGCACTCGCCCGTGTGCAAACCGACCCGCACCTCGAGTCCCAGCTCTGGCATGGTCTCCGCGATGGCACACCCGCAGCGGATGGCCCTGGCCGGGCCGTCGAAGGAGGCGAAGAAGCCGTCGCCGGCCGTGTCGACCTCCTGGCCGCGAAAGCGAACCAGCTGACGCCGGACCAGTTCGTGGTGACGCAGCAGGAGCTCTCGCCAGGCCCTGTCGCCGAGAGCTGCCGCCTTCTCGGTTGACCCGACGATGTCCGAGAAAAGGACCGTGGCCAGCACCCTGTCGGGCTCGATCTCGGGATGCGTGCCCGCGATGATGTCGGCGAGGAAGCTCTCTAGCTCAGCGAACAGCGGCTCCTGCTCGCCAAGTGAGGGCGAAAAGTCCGCGCCGGACAACTCCACGAAACGGGCGCCTGGAACGTGCTCGGCCATGTAGCGGCCACTGCGGGTGTCCCATGCTCCCTCGTCCTTCCGGTGCATGACCAGCGTCGGGACGCGAATCAGTGGAAGTACGCCGCACACGTCCACGTCGATGTTCATCCGGATGTAGGCGGCGGCCGCACCGGGGCTGACACTGAGCCGAAAGACACGGGCAATGTCTTGGAGCTCCTCCTCGGGCGCGCTCGGGTTGGCCATGCCGATGAACTCGTAGGCGAAGGCGGGATCCCCCCAGCGACGCTCGGAATCGTCGGCCTGTCGTTGCGTCTCCTCTCGGGTGGGAAGCCAGGGCAAGCTAGGGCTCTTCACGAAGCGCGGCGATGCATTCATCAAGATCAGCCCAGCGGTCCGCTCGGGATACGTGGCCGCGAACAACACGGAGAGCGGAGAGGCGTCACCGAGACCGAAGAGCACTGCCCGCTCCGACCCGACCGCGTCGAGGACGGCGCGGATGTCGTCCATCCGCGTCTCCAGCGTGGGCACGCCCACGTCTCGGTCTGACATGCCGGTCCCACGCTGGTTGACCCTCAACAGGCGACAGATGGAAGCGAGCCGCGTAAAGAATCGAGCCTTGGAAGGAATCTCCCAATCCAGCTCGAGGTGTGAGATGACATCGACCGCGATGAGGTCGGGGGGACCGTCACCGACTACCTGGTAGGCGATATTGACGTTGCCACTCTTGGCGTAGCGCGTTTCGGGTTGCACCGGAGTAGTGTCGCGCAGTTCAGGGGGTAGGGACGGCCCATGGCCTGGCACTACTGCGTTGTGCCGCAACGACACCGCCTTGCGAACAAGGGGCCCTGTTGCCAGGCCCTTGGGAGTAGCGGGGGCAGGATTTGAACCTGCGACCTCCGGGTTATGAGCCGCCTCGAATGTGTACACGCATGCCGCCGCGTTCCGCCAAAACGCCGGCTCCGGGCCAGTTTTCGGCCGCGACCGTGCATGTAGGCGGAACACCGTGACACCGCCACGGAAGCCCGATGCTTGCAGACGCTTGCAGCGCTCTCGTCGAATCTCAGGCGTCGGATTCCGCCGGCGCCACGATCGCTTCGAGCCGCTCGAGGCTGGCGGCCGGCCACAAGGCTTTCATGTCGTAGTAGACCTCGAACGCTGGCACTGAGTCCGGGAGCATGATCCAGCTCAGTTTGGACTGGGTGAAGATATGAACGTCGGGCGTGACTCCCGAGGGCTGATCGAGCGTACCGCCGCGAACGAACCGCACCTCGGGGCGTCCGTACTCGCTGAAGACTGCCACCTGGCAGGTCGGGCATCGGTAGATCCGCTGTTTGCTGCCGTCTTCGCGAGGCACGTCGATCGGCTGCGGGGCGCCCGCGAGCAGCTCCACGCGGTCGGCTTCGATCAGCAGGTTGATGACGAAGGCGCTTCCGGTCTGGCGCTGACAGCTCAGGCAATGACAGCAATGCGTGAAGAGCGGATCGGACGTAAGCCGGTAGCGAACCGCTCCGCAGGCACAACCGCCCACACGTGGGACGCTCATGATCCCCTCCTCGAGGGAAGGCGCTGGGAGTGTGGACAGTACCCCCGTTTCCGCGGGCCCGCTTGGATCGCGCTAGCTCGGCCGGATGTGCGTCCTGGCGGAACACGGTGACATTGCCGCGGAAGCCCGGTGCTTGCAGAAGGCCTTGGTCATTTCAGTCGAAACCGGACGCTGAAAACTGCGATGGGTACAAGAAGGGGTACAAAATCCACTCTTCGTCGTCTTCTAAGAAACAAAAGGCCCCGCTTAGCAGGGCCTTTTTCAGTAGCGGGGGCAGGATTTGAACCTGCGACCTCCCGGTTATGAGCCAGACCTAAAGAGGGCAGGCTCGCCGCGAACCCGCATTCCAAGAGCCTCTGATATCCGCCAAGGTGTGCTGAGATCCGCTCAAGTTGGTAGAAGGTTTGGTAGAAGTTTTTGGCCGGCTACTTTCGGGCCGACTGTACGCCCGCGGTACGCGAGCTTCGGAAAGCCGCATGGTTGCTGGGCTAACGACGCGTCAGCGGATTGTTAGTCCGTTGCCGCTTCGCGCGCGCGTGCGCGAGGCCCCGCTCGTCCCGGGGCGCCGATTTTCCTGAAGGTTTTTTCCGCGAAGACAGTCCCCGCCGGGGGTACCAGCCGTCCGGCCGAGGGGCTCACCCCTCCTTCGCCTCGGCCTCGACTGCTCATGTCGCCTCGACCTCGGCGAAGCGACGCGATCAGGCGTGGGCGGGAGCTAGAGGTCGCAGTCGGGCGCAGCATCCTGCGTGGCCTGGAAGGAGGTGCGCACGTCGGAGATAGCGGCGGTCAGCGCCTGTACGGATTCGCCGCTGAGCCCTGCGGTTGAGGCCGCCTCGGCCTCGGCGACGAGAGCCTGCACGGCCGTCCGAAGCGCGTCGAGCTCGTCGCCCAGTTCCGCATCGGCGTTCTCCTGCGCCGACTGCAGGTCTGCCTCGATGTCGGCCGCCGTCTGCTGGAGCTCTTCCAGGGCTCCCTCGTCCAGCTCGATGTCGCCCACATCTTGGATCGAGCTCTGGACGTTCTCAAGATCCCCGCAAGCGGCGGACTCCTCCCCGCCGCAGCCGGCAGCGGCGAGCAGCGCCGCCGCGGCGAGAGCGATGAGTGTCAGCCTGCGAAACGCGATGACACGATCCCTACCCATCGTCGTCGTCACCTAACCACAGCCGGGGATCAGGCCAAGGGCGAGCAGGGTGGGTGCCCACCCGCCCCCGACCTCAGTAGCCGATCACGGGCTGCGCGTCCCGCGCACCTGTCTCGTGACGGGGGAGCCCGGAGCCAGCGTCCTCAAGCCGCGCTTCGGTCAAGAACCGGATTATCGCAGCCCAAGCGACACATCCCTGACCTGCGCGAGTGTTCGCGCGGACCCCCTGAACTCAGTCGCGTTCCTGATGGATCCATCGATCGCCAGAATGGGATCGTGGAGGATGCACCGGAGCTGATGGTGCGCGATGCAGCACACTGGCGCGCTTGGTTGGCGAAGCACCATGATTCCTCGGCGGGGATATGGCTCGTGCTGGCCAAGAAGCAGACGGTCCAACCGACCAGTCTCAACCACGATCAAGCGCTTGAAGAGGCATTGTGCCACGGCTGGATCGACGGCCAACTCCGCGGCCGCGACGCCGACACCTACTACCAGCGCTTCAGTCGCCGCCGCAGGCGCAGCGCCTGGTCGAAGCGGAACATCGAGATCGCGGAGCGGTTGATCGCAGCAGGTCGCATGCATCCAGCCGGGATCGCCGAGCTGGAGAGTGCGAGAGCCGACGGTCGAAGCGAAGCCGCCTACGCGGGCTCTGCCAGCATCGAGGTGCCTGACGATCTCGCCGCTGCACTGGCCGCCGAGCCGAAAGCGCTCGCAATGTTCGAGAACCTGAGCCGCCAGAACCGCTACGCGATCCTCTATCGGATCAGTACCGCCAAACGAGCGGAAACGCGAGAACGCAGAATCATGCAGTTCGTCGAAATGCTGGCCCGCGGCGAGACGATCTACCCACAGAAACGCACCTGATGGTGCGATCAGGCGTCAGGTCTCATGCCTGCGCGAGCGTCCTCTCGCCTGAGCGAGCCTTCGACCTGAGCGGGACGAGCAATTCGACCCCCTCTCTACAGGCGAAGTGGTCAACCACAGAATCGGGAGCGTCTCGGCGTCGGAAACCCTGTCTGTTCGCACCAGGGATTGCACCCGCGAGGATGGAGCGTTTATGGAGCCAAGCGGTCGCAACCGGTGGCAACGGGTGGCAAATGCGAAGGCGCTAGAAACCGCTCAAGCAAGCCAAAACCGTTGCCAACGGTTGCGACCAGTTGCCGCCGGACCTTGATGGGTAAGGAGGGGGTCGACGGTTCGAGTCCGTCAGAGAGCTCTGCAAAGGCCCCGCAAAACGGGGTCTTTTGTATTCGCGCCGACCTGCACGTCCCGCGCTCGCTCGGGTGTGGAAAGCGTTTTGGAAAAACGGGTCCTTCAGCGCCTACCCAGCTGCCGCCTCATGGAGCGTGCCCTTGAAGATCGAGCTATGTTCGACGCGCACTCAGAAATGGGCCAGCGGCGCTGGAACGCCCTGGCCCGGGCACCGGAAAGGAGCTTCCGATGCAAGGAAAGCGTATGCGAGGCGAGTCAGCGAAGCAGGTCGCGATCGACGTGCTTCGAGCGGCGGGCGAGCCACTGAACACGAAGGAGATCACGAAGCGCGTGATCGAGTCGGGTCGCAGCTCAGGCCTGAAGGGCAAGACTCCCGAAGCGACAGTTGCCGCGATGCTCGCGGTCGGGTCGAGGCCAGGAGGTTCCTTCAAGCGAGTAGAGAAGGCCACTTACACGCTTGCCGACGATCTCGCAGAGTCGGCGTCTGCCAAGCCGAAGAAACCAGAGGCGAAGCCCCGCCCGAAGCGACCGTCAGGAAACGCTCGGAAGCGGACGTCGCGGAACGCTCAGACAGCGGCCTAGTTGACACGTCGCCGCGGGGCGTGAGAGAGTCGCTTCGTCAAGTCCTGTGGGCCTTCGGGTTCGCAGGACTTGGCGTTTCTGGACTCTTTTCGCGCGGCGCCCCCGTGCCAGGTGCAACGACCTCAAGCAGGTCATCGCGAAGATCGTCGACCGTGAGCCCGACCCCGCTGCGCAAGACCAGCGCCGCGCGCGTCGAGGGCGAGCCGGCCGAGAAGGCCGGGATGCGCGCCGACCTCTTGCTCGTCAGCGCCGAAGGCGTGCCGATCGTCGGCGAGGTCAAAGCCGCGACTAGCACGTGCTCGCGTCGCACGCCTCTGGCAAAGGTGCCAAAGCGGCCGGCGCCGCATCACCGACGCCAATAACGTGCGCCAAACAGGATGCGAGTGGCCGGGATCACAGCACTCGGCGAGCCCGTCAAGATCTTCGAGGTGGACGAGCTGGCGACGCCTGCCGCAGGCGAGGTCCTCATCAATGTCGTTGCCGCTGGCATCGGTAACTGGGACGAGCTTGTCAGGATCGGCAGCTGGCAGATCGGCGGCCCGGCTCCGATGGCGCTCGGGACGGAGGCGGCCGGGACGGTCGCAGCGGCCGGCTCCGGCGTGGCCGAGCTGCGCGAGGGCGACGAGGTGATGACACATCCGCTGCCGCTCCAGCGCCACGGGACGTGGGCGGGGAGAGTGCTCGCGCCGGCGGCGACCGTCGCGGCCCGGCCGCCAGAGGCGTCCTGGGAAGCCAGCGGAGCGTTTCCCATTCCGGCGCTCACTGCGGCTCAGGCACTCGACGAGGCTCTCGAGATCGAGAGCGGCGGCTGGGTCGTCGTCAACGGGGCCGGCGGAGTCACGGGTGGCCTGCTCGTCCAGCTCGCCGCGGCTCGGGGCGCCCGCGTGATCGCGACCGCGAGCGCGAAGAAGGCCGAGCGCATCCGCGACTACGGCGCGTCGGAGGTGCTCGACTACCACGAGGACTGGCCTGCGCTCGTTCGCGAGATCACCGGCGGCGGCGCGCCCAAGGCCGTCAACGCTGCCAGCGGCCAGGCGGCCACCACGTTGAAGGCGGTTGCTGACGGCGGCCGCCTCGCCACGATCACGAGTGACCCGCCGCGAGAGGAACGGCGCGTCGCCGTAACCGACGTCTACGTCCGGCCCGATGGTCGGCAGCTTTCGGCCCTCGCAGACCTGCTGGCCCACGGCACCCTTAGCGTTCCGATCGCCTCCGTCCGTCCGCTCGAACAGGCGGCACAAGCGCTGCGCGAGGTAGTCGCGGGAGCGGACGGCGCGATCGTCCTGTCACTCCGAACCTAGCCTGGCCGCCTGATGGTCGCGCCCAAGCTGCGAGCTTCGGAACGGGCCAGTAGCTACCGCTTCTGATCCGGGGACATCCCATGGCCCAGGCCGACGCCCTGACTCCGGCGGGCGAGGTCCTACCCGTCAAGGGACATTCCCGCACTCACTCGCGCAGGCGAGGGTTCCAGGGTAAGGCACCCGCAAAACAGCGGTTAGGCCGCGGGCGGGGGGCACCGTTTGCGCGCGACGCCCGCGGCTCTCAGTCAACGCAGTGAGCTAAAAGCGGCTCGTAGCTCGGACGAGAAAAGCTCCGGCTCCTCCCAGGCGGCGAAGTGGCCGCCCTTGTCGACCTCGTGGAAGTAGATGACGTTCGGGTAGCTCGCCTCGACCCAGCTGCGCGGCGTCCGCCAGATCTCGCCGGGGAACGTCGTAAAGCCGAACGGGATCGTCGGCGGTGGAAGCGGCTGGCGTCCCGCGGCGGGGGCGTCCGGCCCGTAGGCTTCCCAGTACGATCGGGCCGCGGAGGCGCCGGTGCCGGCCAGCCAGTAGAGCGTGATGTTGTCGAGGATGTGGTCGCGCGTGAGGTTGCCTGAGGGCTGCCCGTCGACAAACGCGCGGGAGATCTTGTAGTAGGCGTCGGTGTCGTGGTCGGCCATCCAGGCGGCCAGGGCGACCGGGGAGTCGAGCAGGGCGTAGCCGATCGTCTGCGGGCGGGTGGCCATCTCGACGAAGTAGCCGTTTCCGGACTGCCCGAAGGTGGCGATCTGCGCGGCCGCGGCGCGTTCCTCATCGGTCTCCGTCGGCATCGTGTCGCTCAGCGCCGCCACGAGCAGGTTCGTGTGGATGCCGATCAGCCCCTCGGGTGCCTGGCGGCCCATCGCGTCGGTGACACCGGCGCCCACGTCACCGCCCTGGGCGACGTAGCGGCTGTAGCCGAGGCGGGGCATCAGCTCGTCCCAGGCCCGTGCGGTCCGGCCCAGGTCCCAGCCAACCTCGACCGGCTCGCCCGAGAAGCCGTACCCGGGCAGGGAGGGCAGCACGAGGTGGAAGGCATCCTCGGCGGTGCCGCCGTGTGCGGTCGGGTTGGTCAGCGGGTCGACGGTCTCGAGCAGCTCGATGATCGAGCCGGGCCAGCCGTGGGTCATGATCAGCGGTAGCGCGTTCTCATGCGCCGACGCGACGTGGATGAAGTGGATGTCCACGCCGTCGATCTCGGTCGTGAACTGCGACAGCGCGTTCAGCTTCGCTTCGGCCTTACGCCAGTCGTACTCGGTTTCCCAGTAGCGCGCGAGCTCCTGCAGCGTCGCCAACTGCACGCCCTGCGACCGATCGCTGACCAGCTCCTTCGAAGGCCAGCGGATCGCGGCGATCCGACGGCGCAGCTCGGCGAGCTTCTCTTCAGGAATGTCGACGCGGAATGGACGGATGTCGGTGGCGGACTGGACAGTGGTGCTCATAGCAACCTCCGTGGTTGTGGTGCGTGTCCGGATGATCTCCTCTCCAGCTCGAGGGACTTGGCCCGACACTACCCCTGCCGCTCGGGTCTGAGCAGCGGTACGGCCCCACCCTGCGGCTGCTCCAAGAGGGCCTCGGCATGATCAAGGGCAGCTACTGCCCGCACTACGACGCCGAGGATCAACGCCGCCCGATCTTTCACGCCGCGCTCCTCGATGGCTCACTCGAGATGGGCTACGCATCGGGGAACCGCGTCGCCATCCGGTTCACGCCAGTGGGCGAGGTCGTCGAGGCGGTCACCTCAGAGCCAGGTGGTCAGGCGTTCAAGGTCTTCGCCGTCGACGGCAAGATCATCGAGGAGGAGATCCCCTGTCAACTCCTCGAGGAACGCGTCGCCAGTCGGTCGGTGTCCACCTGAGGTTTTTACCCACCGACCAGCTCGCCACCATCAGTGGTCGTCAGGTTCAGACGCTCAGCTCGCCGGCCAGGTCCTCCTGCATCAGCCGGCGCACCTCGTCGGGATCGTGACGGTCCGCGAGGACCATGAGCTTGGTGAGGGCGGCCTCGAAGGTCATGTCGCCCCCTGAGACGGCACCAGTGGCCAGGAGTGCAGAACCCGTCGCGTAGAGACCCCCGACTACGCCACCGGCCCGGCATTGAGTGGTGACGACGACCGTGACGCCGCGATCGACGGCCGAGCGCAATGGATCGAGGAACCAACTGTCGGTCGGGCCGTTCCCCGCTCCGTACGCCTCGAGCACGAGGCCGCGCAGATCGGGCCGCGCGAGCACCGCACCGAGGTGGTCCCCGTCGATACCGGGATGAAGCCGCAACCCCGTCACGGCGGCGCTCATGCCTCCGCTGCGCCGGATCGGGCCGGCAGTCGGGGCCCGGATCAAGGTCGACTCGAAGTCGATCGAGACGCCTGCGGTCGCCAGCGGCGGGTGGTTCGGTGACGCGAAACCGTGGTAGCTGTCGGCGTGGGCTTTCACCGCTCGGTTGCCGCGGAGGAGGACGTCGGAGAAGAAGATCGTCACCTCTGGCACGAGCACTGCGCCGCGGAGGTGCCCGGCAGCGATCGCCAGGGCGGTCACCAGGTTCTCGCGGCCATCCGAGCGCAGCTCGGTGACCGGCCGCTGCGCACCGGTCAAGCACGATCGGGATGTCGATGCCCTCGAGCAGGAAGCTGAGAGCGGACGCTGTGTACGCCATCGTGTCGGTGCCGTGGAGCACCACCACTCCGGCATGTCCCGGCGCATGGGCGACGATCGCGTCGGCAATGTCGAGCCAGTCCGATGTGCGCATGGCGGACGAGTCGATCGGGTCGCGGAACGTCGCCACGGTCAGCGCGAGCGGCAGCCGACGAAGGAACGGCAGATGGTCTCGGAGCTCACGCAGGTCGAGCGGCACGAGCGAGCCATCGGCGTCCTGACCCATGCCGAAGGTTCCGCCCGTGTACAGGACGAGCAGGGCGGGACCAGTCTGGCCCGATCCGACCGAGAACCTCGACATCGCTCATCGGGCCGTCGCTCCAGAACCTGTCAACGCACGAGTGCGCTGGTCCCAGGTGCGGACGAGGTCGTGCGCGTGGCGCAGGCGCTCTGCGAGCCACTCGACACGGTCATCAGGTGGCAGGAGCCAGTCGGTCCCTGGCTGCGCCAGCTTGGCCGCTGCTTCGGGCCCGAGGAAGAACTCGCGGAGGAACTCGTTCTGCCAGACGCCGAAGCGGAGGCGGCGGGTGATGCCGTCGCGTGGGCGGACCACCGCGAGCGGTTCGAGGGTCCGGAGCTTCGGGCTCGAGGGTGCGGGTCTCGTGGCCGCCCAGGTACGGGCGGTTGAAGGCGACATCGTCAGGGCCCCACGCGTCGAAGGCGATCTGGTAGGCGCGTCCGATCGTCCGGAGCCGCTCGGGCCGCATCGACGGCACCGCGGACGGGTCCCGCAAGGTGGCGGCGTCGCCGGGTGCGAGCTCGCCGGTGGCGTCCCCGTGGTTGGACAGCGCGACGACCGCCGGGAGCCGGTCTTCCGGTTGGCGTTCGAGGCAGATGGCGCCGTCGGGTCGGGCGGTGTAGTTCATGGTGTCGTGCATCGACATGACGTCGAGGTGGGTGGCGGAGTTCCATTCGGAGACGCTGCACGATGCTGGGTCGATCGTCGCCAAGCGGCGGAGCTTGGCCTCGATGACCCGTTCGACCAGGTCGTCTCGCACGCGCTCGTACTCGTCGATGCCGAGCGCGCCGGCACGGCGCAGGGCGTCGCCGAGACGCTCCCAGTCGTCATCGTTCTGCGGTCGCTTGTAGACGGGGAGGTAGCCGAAGGTGACGGGCCGCACGGCGTCGACGCCGGCCAGGGAGGGCCGGCCGTCGGGCCCGCCGGCATCGAGGCGGGCGAACGCCTCGCGGAGACCTGGAATGAGGTCGTCGGGCCGGGCGCGGTTGGCGTCGCGCACCGCTCGTGGGTGCGGGGCCTCGATGTAGAGGACGCGTGGGTCGATCTGTGCCCAACGACGCGTGACCGGGCTCGTCGAGATGTCCGTGAAGTCGTACTGCAACCGCTTGGTCAGCCTCACGTCGACGAAGGGCTGCATCTCGGCCGGGAAGGCACCGGAGCCGTGCGGGCCGGTGATGATCAGGTCGACCTCGGCGAGGCTCTCGTCGAGGTCGCGCTCGCCCCGTCCGACGAAGTACGTCATCTCGTCGACTCCGAAGCGGGTGCCCTCTGGGATCCAGTCGATGTCGGCAACGTCCACAGCCAGAACCCTAACCGCCGTTCGTGCCGCTGCGAGCTCGGCCTCGTTCGGTCAGCATCCGGATAGGGTTTTCCGGGATCGGGCACACAAAGACAGAGGAGAGGCGAATGGGTACCAGCACGCTCGAGGTATTCGTTGCGATGTATGGCAGCGAGGATGGGGCTGCCGCGGCAGCCAAGGACTTCCAGGCGGCCGAGCGGGACGGTGCGATCGACCTGCTCGATGCGGCAGTGATCGTCCACACCGCAGACGGCAAGGTCAAGGCCGAGGAGACCGCTGATCCGAGCGGGAAGAGGTGGGCGAAGCGAGGGGCTATCGCGGGTGGTGTCGTCGGGTTGATCTTCCCTCCCAGCATCATCGTTTCCGCCGCCGTGGGCGGCGGCGCCGGTGGCGTGTGGGGCAAGGTTCGGGACAAGGGTTTCAAGGATGAGGATCTGAAGGAGATCGGCAACAGCCTTCCGCCTGGTTCGTCGGCGATCATCGCGGTCGCTGAGGACCGGATGGTCGAGCAGTTGGAGCGCGCGCTCGGCGGCTACGAGAAGATCGCCAAGCACGTGGTCTCCGCCGAGGCCGCCGCCGCCATCGTGGCCGAGATCGACGACTCCGAGTAGATCGATAAGAGCAATGGAGAAGCGCACACTCGGAGGAAGTCAGCTCGAAGTGTCAGCGGTGGGGCTCGGCTGTATGGGGATGAGCCAGAGTTACCCGCCCTTCCCTGACCGGGACGAGATGATCGGGCTGATCCGCACCGCGGTCGAACGCGGGGTGACGTTCTTCGACACCGCGCAGGTGTACGGGCCGTTCACCAACGAGGAGCTCGTCGGCGAGGCGCTCGAGCCCCTCCGTGACCAGGTCGTGATCGCGACGAAGTTCGGCTTCGACCTGGAGGACGGCAGGAGCCACGGGACCGACAGCCGCCCGGAGACGATCAAGCGAGCGTCGACGCCTCGCTGAGGCGGCTCCGGACGGACACGATCGACCTGCTCTACCAGCACCGAGTCGACCCTGACGTCCCGATCGAGGAGGTCGCCGGCACGGTGAAGGACCTGGTCTCCGCAGGGAAGGTCCGGCACTTCGGGCTCTCCGAGGCGGGAGTGCAGACGATCCGACGCGCCCACGCCGTCCAGCCCGTCACGGCGCTCCAGAGCGAATACTCGCTCTGGTGGCGTGAGCCGGAGGAGCGATCCTGCCGACGCTGGAAGATCTCGGCATCGGCTTCGTCCCCTTCAGCCCGCTCGGCAAGGGCTTCCTGACAGGGAAGATCGACGAGACCACCGAGTTCGCCGCCGGAGACTTCCGCAACACCGTCCCGCGCTTCGTTGATTTGGAAGCTCGCACGGCGAACCTCGCCTTCGTCGAGGTGCTCAGTCGCCTCGCCGAGCAGAAGAGCGCGACGCCGGCACAGATCGCGCTCGCCTGGCTGCTCGCCCAAAAGCCGTGGATCGTCCCGATCCCAGGCACCACCAAGCTGCACCGGCTCGAGGAGAACATCGCCGCCGGCGATGTCGAGCTCACACCCGAAGATCTCCGCGAGGTCGAGGACGCACAGATCGAGGCCCAGGGCGCCCGATACTCGGAAGCCAACCAGCGCATGATCGATCGCTAGCGCCAGCCAGGCTACTTCCAAACGGAAAAAGCCTGCCAATGCAGGCTTTTTCTAGAGCGGGGGCGGGTTACCACCGGTCTCCTGCGACCAGCTACCGAATCGCAGAAATGCGGCTTTTGCAGCCACTTTCTGTCTAGCGCCTCCCCAGCAACTGCCCCTCACAGATCGTCCGGGCCATGTCTTTCGATTCCTCCCGATACCAGCGGCCGTCCTCGAACTGGACCGCCGGGTAGAGCGGCTGTCCAGTTCCCTCGATCACGGCGGTGCGGTTCTTGGGACGCCACGGCCCCTTGATTACCTCGTAGTGGATGCCTTGGTCGTCGAGCGCTTTCTGGACTCTCCAGCAGGGGCCGAACTTCCACGGCGTTCCGCAGCGGTGCAGCTTCACTCCCTTGCCGGTCGTACGTCCTGCCGGCGACATGTGCTACCCGACCTGCGGGGTCGGTTGGGAGGGTGCCTCGGGTTGGGAGGGCGCCTCGGGCTCGAGAGGTGACGGTTCGACGCGGAGGATTCGTGCGGCCCAGACCGGGAGCCACCAGTTCCAGCGGCCGAAGAGGGCGACGGCGGCGGGCGCGAGGACGCCGCGGATGATCGTGGCGTCGATCAGGATCCCGCCGCCGAGCGCGGTGGCGAAGAGCTTCGCCTCGGTGCCCGGCTGGAGTGCGAAGGCGACGAAGGCGAGGAAGAGGATCAGCGCCGCGCTCGTGACGAGCCGGCCGGTGCGGCCGATTCCCTCGACCACGGCGTCCTCGGTCGAGCCGGTGCGGTCGTACGCCTCTCGCATCCGGCTGATGATGAAGACCTGATAGTCCATCGAGATGCCGAAGAGGAAGGCGAAGATGACGACCGGCAGCTCGACGTTGATCGCCTGCGTCGCCTCGATGCCCCAGATCGCCTCCGAGCCGAAGCCCTTCTGGTAGACGAGCACGATCAGCCCCCAGGCCGCTGCGACCGAGAGCAGGTTCAGGAGCACCGCCTTCAGCGGCAGGATCAGCGAGCGGAACGCGCGCGCGAGCAGGATGAACGTGAGGATCGAGATCAGGGCGACCATCAGCGGGAAGTTGCCGTAGACGACCTCGAGGAAGTCGGCGCCCTGCGCTGCCTCGCCACCGATCGTCACCTCGGCCGGCAGCGCCTGCGCGCCGGCGCGGAGGCGGTCGAGCGTTTCTCGGCCGGCCGGCGAGTTCCCGTCCTCGGTCGGGATCACGACGACGATCGCCGTCCCGTCGCGGCGCCAGTCGGCGGGTGCTGCGGCGCTGTGGACACCGTCGACTTGCGCGAGCGCCTGCGCCACGTCGCCGGGGTCGCCCGAGCGAACGAGCGCATCGAACGGGGAGAGCGGGCCGGTGCCGATGCCGGAGTCCTCCAGGTTCTCGAGGCCGGAGCGTGCCGGCCCTTCCTTCGAGAGCGAGGCGGCGAGCGGGTTCCCGAGCTGGATGTTCGCGGCCGCCACCACCAGGGCGACCAGCACGGCGGTCGAGGCAATTGCTGCGGGCCAGCGGTGGCGCACGATCAGCCGCGCCCAGGTCGACCAGCCGCGGCTGGCCTGTGCGTCGCGTCGGTTGCGCGGCCAGTCGAACCTCGGCCCGATCGTTGCCAGCACGACGGGCAGCAACGTGACGGCCACGGCGACGCTGACGAGCGCGATCATGAGTCCGGCGATGCCGATGCTGCGCATGAACGGCACCGGCAGCACGAGCAGCGCGAGCAACGAGATCGCCACGTGGTGCCGCTGAAGACGACGGCGGTGCCGGCGTGCTGCATCGCGTTTCGGACCGCCGTCTCGTTCGTGACATCCGGCCGCTGCAGTTCCTCACGCCAGCGGACGACGACCAGGAGCGCGTAGTCGATCGCGATCCCGAGACCGATCAAGGCGACCAGGAACTGGACGATCACCGAGACGTCGGTCACAGTCGCGAGCGGCCAGACCAGCAGGAACGTCGTCGGGATCGCGACGATTGCCATCAAGAGCGGCACCAGGGCCATGAACGAACGGAAGACGAAGGCGAGGACGAGGAGCGCGCCCAGCGCCGCCAGCAGCGTCCCCAGCAGAACGCCGGTTCCACTTCCCTCGTTCTCCCC
>CAVTTI010000024.1:0-17724 GCA_963737615.1 uncultured Actinomycetes bacterium
CCTGTAAGAGAAAGCCCCGCTCAAACGGGGCTTTTGTTTCCTCAGTAGACGACAATTAGATCTGCTTCTACCGAAAGTTTCTACCGAATGGTCCGCCGTGCGTGTGCCTCGGAGCGCATGGCGGACCGGATTGATGGTGGCATCAAGAGCTCGACGGCGTGATGGCGGTCAGCAGAGATGGAGCTCTACATCACATCTTGACAAGCAGCTGATCGGAGAATAAGATCTTAAATATGGAAAGAACATCCACACTGAAGAGGGAGAAACCTAACATGTCCGACACGAACGTAACAGGCTACGACACGGAGGATCGCTTCTACGCGACGAAGTACTCACAGGGAGGGCGGACGGTCTTCAACATCGACTTGTCCCCGATGCAGGTTGCCGCATATCTGCCAGAGCCCGACCCCAACAATCCAACCGAGGGCAATAGGCGCGTTCGCGAGAGCCACGCAAACGGCTTCGCTCAGTACGTGCGCGAACAGGAGGACTGGGTGTCGCCGTCGTTACTGCTTCGCGGACCCGACATCTTCAAGTTCACGAAGAAGGAGGAGATCGCCGGCACCCAGTTCGGCATCCTCTCGATCCCCCGGCTTGCCCGGAGCGACCTGCGGATCCTCGACGGCCAGCATCGCATCCTCGGTATCCATCGCGCGATCCAGGGGATCTCGCGCGAGCTCGAGAAGCAGCGGGATCTGGTTGCCCGTGCGAAGCGTAACGGCGAGACCGAAGTCGTGATCAAGGAGCTGACGAAGAAGATCAAAGAACTCGACTATCAGCGCACGCGGCTGAACGGCGAGCGGATCTCGATCCAGATTATGGTCGAAGACGACTCGTCGGCATACAAGCAGATGTTCTTCGACATCGCAGACAACGCGCTGGGAATCACGTCGTCCGTGAGGGCCCGGTTCGATAACCGGAAGGTCGTCAACCGCGCGCTAGAAGACGTTATGAAGCATGGTCTTCTCGCAGGGCGTGTCGACCTCGAACAGGATCGGATCGGCGCGAACAACCCCAACCTCGTCGGAGCCAAGCATGTCGCGGACATCGTGCGGGGCGTCGCAGTTGGCGTGGACGGGCGCGTCGGACGTCGGCTCGAAGGCGAGCTTCGCGAGGACGTTCTCGTGGAGGAAACAAATGCCTTCCTCGACGCTCTTCTGGAGGGCTTCCCGGTACTCGCCCGGGTCGCAGATGGCGAGGTGACACCGGACGAACTCAGAAAGGAAAGTCTCCTGGGATCGACGTCATTTCTGCGGGTCCTGGCAGGCGTCTACCACGACCTGCACTCGACGAGCTGGGAGGACGAGGACATCGCCGAGTTCTTCCGGAAGCTCAGCCCGTCCATGGACGCTCCAGTCAACGCGGACAGCCCTTGGGTGACGGAGGTGCCGAACGAGATCTTCTCGGAGAACGCCTCAGCCCCGAAGGCGCGTCGGCAAGACCTGCGCACGCTGAACGACACGGTCGTCGGGTGGGCCCTGACGCAGCCCAGTTGGCTCGTCGGCCAGCCCGTCGAAGCCTAAAGCCCACGGCTTCTGCTACCGGCCCCGGCTGATCCGCCATGGGTTCAGCCGGGGCCCGGTGTTGTGTGCCACCTTCGATTGCCGTCGATCAACATGCTCTCTGTGAGCGACTGCTCGACGGGAAATGGCGTCTGATCGCTATCTGTTCATCGGACTCAACGAGACGCTGGCGGAAAGACTCGCGGTACGAGGCTTGGAGCACGAAGTATTTGGCGACCGGACTACTGGACCGCTGATCCCCTGATGCCCTGTTCCCGTTAGATGTCCTTGGCACCGAGTAGGCGCCGTTCGAGCCGCTCGGCTTCCTCACGGAACGTCTCGCCGGCCAGGTCGATGTATCCCTGCGTTGTCTTGAAGTCCGAATGTCCCGCTCGCTTCATAATTGCCATCGGCGAGTTTCCGGAGGCCGCGTCGTTCGTGATCGCGGTGTGTCGACCGTCATGAAACGGGCGCATCGACCGTTCGATCTTCGCCCGTTTCAGCGCAAGTCGAAGCGTCACCGCATAGCGTTTGTGATCGAGGGGCGATCCCTTCAGCGGATGGCAGAAGACCCGTTCACCGTCGCCTTGGAAAGCCGAGCGCCGGCGGTGTTGCCAGAGCTCCTCAGCCAGGATGGGCCCGAGAGCGATCGTCCTCTCCCCCGCCTCGGACTTCGGCGTATCGACAGCGCCGTGTACGAACGTCTCCCGGACGCGCAGGAGCGCGCCAGACGGGTCGACGAGGTCGACATCGCGCCAACGGAGGCCGAGGATTTCTCCACGCCTCAGACCGGCGACACCCCCACCCTTTGCGCGTCATCAAGCAGATCGTGACGATGCTGCTCGCCACTAGCCCCAGCGAATTGGCGCTCGAACACCCCGACCTTGGCGACTTTGTCGCAGACCGAACGCGCACCGGATTGCCCGACCGATACCAGTTTTACCTCGCCCTTTTTGCTGGGCCCCTCGCCCGCTCGACGGGCGTTGTAGAAGTTTTAGATTTCGAGCGGAAGCGCCAGGACACGCTTGTCGAAGTGGCTTTCCCGCCATTTGCCTACGTAATGATGATCGACTCGGAGTTGAACGCGATCGAAAGTTGCAACATCACGGAGATGGCGACCGTTGCGTATGACCAGCGGTCGGATCTACTTCTCGATCTGCTCATCGGCTTCGGGCACACCACCTACCCGGCCGACTATCGGACGAAAGCGATGATTCAGCGCGACAGGGCGGCGGCCGAGTAGGCGGTCGCTAACGGTTCTCCGCGCGGTTACGAGCTGAGCCGTGCTGAAACGGCCGCCGCTCCTGTGCAGAGCCGGAGCGGGTCGAACCGACCGCATGATCGGAGGAACACCGCGGATGCGGGCACCAGGTGTCAAGGACTCAAGGCGGACATGCATCAGCTCGAGCGGCTAGGTAATCCCTGAGGCTTCACTCGAGTTGTCTCTGCGTCTCGGGACTTATGTAATAAATGAGCGCGCATATAGGCGAGGAGGTTGCCGTCTTTGGGCACTGGGAGTGGCACTGAGAAGTCGGTCTCGCGATGCGTGGAACCGCGGCGTGAGCCTAGCTATTGGATGAGCGGAGGCGGCCGTGGACTCGAGCCGACTCAAACCCTGAGAGCGATCCTCTGGCCCGCGATCATTTGGTAGTAAGACTGGCTCTTGCTACGGGGGTAGCGAGTATGGGGTTGTCTGTAACCACCCACGCCATGGCGGCAACCACCACGCCCGAGGTGCCATCGTACAAGTACAGCGCCGAAATCACTCGTGATTCAAACATACGTAGGTACGGCGGGCCGAGGACGGAATATCGAGAGACCCTTGAGCTGAGGATGCCCACCTCTGACACATCGGTGAAAGACCTGCGAGGTGCGCGTCCGAACCGTGAAAGCTATTACAAAGCCCTTGGTTCGCTCTTGACATCAACGGGATTGTTCACTTCCTACGAGGGCCCTTACGAGTATCGCGAGGGCTACCTGGAGCTTCCTCAGATTACGATTGCTGACGACATCGCGGTGATCTGGATGACCGTGACTCAGCGATGGCGCCAGGCTACCGATGACCGGGGGCCCTGCTTCAGGCTCAACCGCCCGTCCTCGGACGTTTCGGTGCCCGGCGAGGTCAAACTGAGCTTGCGGGGCTTCCGCGTAGAGTCGGTTCGGCCGTTGCCCAGCAGCGACGACGGAAGAGGAACGTTCGTCTGGAAGCTTCGCGACCGAGCGCCAAAGAATTTCGAGGTATGCGTCGCTCCGCTCAAGGTGAGCTTGATGACATCCGTGAGGACGCGAGCCGGTTGGTGGCGCTTCCTCTACCCGCTCGCCGACTTCTTGCCTTATCTCCTCCCCTTCATGGTGGCTGCAACAATTGCCCGTCGTGCGCGCCGGCATTGCGCCTCGACGGAGATGAAGGAGGTCAGGGCGATCTCACGGGCGGGGCTGCTCCTTGCGGCGGTGCTGATCGTAGCCTGGTGGTCGCGCGTCCCTGCTGAGCTCGCGCGCGATCATGCGGACCGAATCACAGACCTGAGTCGTGCGACCCCTTGGTTTCGTGCAGCCGATCGCTTGCGCGCCGGCGCAGACGCGGTGGCGATCGGACTTCTACCCCTAGGCGCCTTGATCGTCGCCTGGGGCGCAGTGAAGATTGCGAGACCGAACCGCCGTCTCCTCTGGGCAACCGTGCTTCTGTTGTGGGGGGCGGCCATTGCGATCGGTTTGCTGGCCGCCGATGCCGCGACCTTTGAGCCGCTTGTGCTTACACCCTTGGGCAGTGGTACTGCCTGGTATCACACCTGGATTGCGATCGGCGCGATTGTCGTAGTGATCAGCTCATTCGCAATAGCCTTCGCGGCGCTAGCGATCAAGATCGTCACGCTCGGGACCCGCTTGATTACGGCCGAGCCGGAAATTACGAGGGCCGAGCCGGAAATTACGAGGGCCGAGCCGGAAAATTCTCCTCGGCCGCTTTGGTTCGGCGCGGGGGCTGCATTGCTCGCGATGCTACTTGGAGGTCATTGGCTCCTCGGCACTCACTCGGACTGGGCCAGTAGACCACCAGGCAGGGGCTACATAGAGGCGTTGCTCTCCTACATGGCGGTTTACTCCGGGCTCTCGTTTCTAACCGCAGTTCTGTACACGCTACAAATACCGCTCTTTCTGGCGATCCTCCTCGCGCTTCGTGCCTCCGCGGCAAAGCCACCATCTCTTTCATTCGGAACCGCCTCGCCGTGGGTCGCACCCTTGATCGCCCTCGTGTTCGCAGCCTTCGTCGTCGGGAGGGGCGGATGGATCGATCCTCTGGCGCTCCCCCTACCGATCGCGTTCGTTGCCGCTCTGATCGCCCTGACATGGTTCGCGCATCATCCCGCCAGCGAGCAGGGCGAGGTCGACGTCGGGACGGACCCCGTCAACGGCTGGTGGGAGAATGGGCTAATCGCGATGCGGCTTGGCCTACCACTCGCGCTCGTGCCCTTCCTCTTCTACCTCTACGTTCTCCTCAACACGCGGCTCGGACCATCGTTCGCGCTGGACTCTGGCCCGGACTTGCCTTTTCTCATGACCTGGATCGTCAATGAGGCAATTTTCTGGCTGGCTGCCGCGCTTACTCTCGGTTGGCTGCTCGCGTACCTGCCTGGGCGGAACACCGTTCTCAAGGGTCTCTTGCTAGCGGCCACCTACGCCGGCGCAATTGCTCTCGGCGAACTCGTTGTCGGCGGGTACGACGAGCACTGGACGTTCCGCGCCTTCGTGCTCGTGCTTTTCTACATCGGCCTCGGTATCCGTATTGACCTTGCTGAGCTTCGCGGGGAATCTAAGGGATTACGCGAACTCGTTGACAACTACCGTCTAAAGGACTTGCGGGTGGCAGCCGGCTACGCCGCCCCCGCACTGCTTGCGCTAGTGGGAATCATCCAGCAGATCTACGTTGGAGACGTTGGCGAGGCTGGCCGCAACATTGTCTCCAACCTCACCACATTCATCCCGAACATCAGCGGCAACGGCTAGTCGTTAACTACCAAGACGGATCCAAAGGGGTGGGCCGTCTGGGCCGCGTGCCACAAATTCTCTACCGATTTTTCTACCGACCTGAGCGAACCTCAGCGCTTCGGGCAACACCGAAACCGCCTGAATATGCGGGTTCGTGCCTCGGCCTTCTCGGATTCACAGACCTCCAAAACCGGGGGTTGAGAGTTCGAGTCTCTCCGGCCCTGTAAGAGAAAGCCCCGCTCAAACGGGGCTTTTGTTCTCAAGCTGGCAACCAAAACAGGAGTTGGTACAGCTCGTTGGTACCGGACCTGAACAGGGCCCGTTAGCTCTCGAGTTCGGTGAGGAGGACACTCTCTTGGCGGAGACGATGTTGCCCTTCTGTTCGTGTAGCTGCAGAGCCTCCCGCACTACCTGCGTGGCTTCCTTGGGGCGACCGGCGAGGCGGAGCACTTCGGCCAGCCCCATCCTCGCGTGCGCACGGTCGATGAGGAAGTCGGTCCGGTCCAAGAGTGCTACGGCCTCGCACGCCAGCCGCTCCCCTTCTTCAACACGCCCCAGCTCCGCGATTGCCTTTGCTCGCGCACAGCGCGTAAACGCGACCTCGACGGCGAAGCTCGGATCCAACTGTTCGACCGACAGCGCGAGGTGCTCCGTCTCCTCGAAGCGCCCCTGCATGCAGACAGCCTGAGCGAGGTATGAGCCCACGAACTGACGCGACCCGGTCGCGCCCATTTCTTCAAGCTTCTCGTATCCGGGGTGAAGAAGACTTCCGCCGGTTCAGTAACCACTCTGCCATCGCGCCCCGCGCGCCGGGAGCGGTAGCAAGGCGGGCTTGAACTCCTAGGGGAGCCAGCGGTCGCCGGACGGCGTCAGCTGGAGCTCGTGCGTCCACGCCCGCGGCGACTGGCCCGCGAGGTACGCGATCGCCCCCGCGACGTCCTCTTGTGACGCGCTCTCCTCGGGCGCGCGACCGGCGAGCCGGTCGGCGCTCTTCTCGCTCTCGATCGTGGCATCGACGATCAAGAGGGCGACGTGGACTCCGTGCTCCCGAAGCTCGCTCGCGGCCGACTGGACGAGGGCGCGGGTCGCAAACGCGGCGGCAGCCCAGGGGCCTCGGCCGGGCATCCCGCGCCGGGCCGACCCGCCCGTGATCTGGACGAAGGTGCCGACGCCCTGCTCCTTCAGACGCCTCGCCCCCACACGGAGGACCGTGAAGAGCGCGGGCAGAAGCTCCTCCGTGTACGGACTCAGGGCATTACCGTCCGCCTCCGCAAGCTTCCCGCCGCCGACCTGCCTTCCTCGGAAGGTCGGGCTGATCGCGACGACGACGAGGTCGACCGAGCCGAACCGTTCGCGCGCCGCGTCGAACGCACGCTCGACGTCGTCCTCGCTCGCCGCATCGCCGGCGATCCCGAGAGCGTCCGGGAGCTCGTCCCGCAGGCGCCCGACCGTCTCTTCGCTCCGCGCGACGGCGGCGACGCTCCAGCCGAGCTCCGCCATGTGCCCTGCGATCGCCCGGCCCAAATTCCGGGCGCCGAAAATCAGCAAAGTGGGCACAAATCCGATCCTACGTCCTTGCCGTTCCGGAGAAACCTGGCGGGAGCTGCTCTGGCCACCCAGGAGCCAGCCGTGAAGCTTTAGGCGGCCCAGCCCTACAGTTACCCGAGCTCGACCCCCTCGATCCGCAGATCCCTCCAGCTCCGGCTCGTCCTCCCGAACCTCGCGGATCATCGCCTCGGCTGCCTCGCGCTCGAGGAAGAACTCGACGACCTTCTCGGTCTGGGCGCTGACGACGCCGTAGAAGGGGGCAGCCTGTGAGCATAGGTTTCGAGCGCCCGATCCCGTAGGAGCCGAATCCGCTCCCGCCCTCCGATCGTACGACTTTCGTAACGAGACGAAAGGAGCGGACATGAGGAGGAGGTTGTTTGCGCTGTTGCTAGGGGTGGCGGCGGTAGCGGTTGTAGTCACCTCCGTCGCCTTGGCGAAAGGCGACGGAGATCGAAACAGCTTCAGCGCTCAGCTCAACGGGTACAACGAGGTGGTAGGGGGACCCGGGGCGAGCACGGGCTCAGTCTCGACCCGGGCGCGCGGAACCTTCCGCGCGAAACTCCGGAGCAACCCGACCCGGCTCGAGTTCACGCTGACCTACTCGGGCATGGAGGGCGGCACCGTCACGCAGGCGCATCCCCACTTTGCCCAGCAGCACGTGGGCGGCGGCGTCATTGCCTTCTTCTGCGGCGGGCCTAAGCCAGCCTGCCCGACGCCCGGAGGCACGGTTACAGGCGCGATCCTCGCGTCGGATGTCCTCGGTCCCGCGGATCAGGGAGTCGAGGCCGGCTCTTTTGAGGAGTTCGTCCGAGCGCTTCGCGCGGGCGCGGTGTACGTGAATGTTCACTCGTCTCCGAGCTACCCGGAGGGGGAAATTCGGGGCCAGGTTCGCGTGAACGACTGAGCCCACTCGAACCCCGGTGTTGCGAGAGCCCGTTCACGCGGGCTCTCGTGCTCAGGCGGTTCGCGAGTCGTCCAGCCACTCGGTGACCATGCGACCAGCGGCGTGGATGCAGATGATCTCAAGGCGCCCCGGGCCTAGGTTCCGGAAGCAGTGCGGAGTATTGGGCTCGACGACGACGACGTCGCCCGGACCGGCCTCGATCTCTTCCTCATCGGCCGTGACGAGCGCTCGGCCGGCGCGAACAATCCAGGTCTCCGGATAGGAGTGCAGGTGCAAGCCCGGGCCTTGGCCGGGCTCGCTGTCGACGAGCAAGAACGAGATCCCGGCGCCGTGCGCCTCGCCCTCGAACTCGACAGTCCGATTGGGGCTTGGCGGGAGATCCTTTTGCCGGATGACGTGGAACATGGCGCTAGCATGCCTCCGCGGCCGCTGGGTTGCCCACCGCTTGCTCGCTTTCGTGCGCCGGGGCGGAGGCCGCGGTGCGGAGAAACACGGCGCTCACCAAGGCCGCCGCAACGGCGAAGACAGCGGCGACGAGGAAGGCGGCGTGGTAACCGCCGTTCAGCGCGACGAGTGCGTTGTCGCCCGAGGCGAGCAGGCTGTCCGAGCGGGAGGCGGCGAGGCTGGCGAGGACCGCGAGCCCGAGCGCCCCGCCCATCATGAACGCGGTGTTGACGATCCCCGAGGCGAGCCCGGCTTCGCTCTGTTCGACCCCGCTCATCGCCGCAAGCAGCATCGGGTTGAACGCCATGCCGGCGCCGAAGCCGAGCAGGATCATGCTCGGGAGAACGTCGACCGCGAAGCTCCCGTCGACCGGAGCCCGCGCGAAGAGGACGAGCCCGGCTGCTGACAAGAGCAGTCCGGTCGCCAACGGTGTCCTGAAGCCGAACCGCATCACGAGCTTGGCGGAGAGGCCGAGTGAGAACGCCGCCATGATCAGATTCGCCGGCAGAAAGCCGAGGCCGACCTGCAGTGGGCTGTACCCGAGCACCAGCTGGAGATAAAGAGCGGAGAGAAAGAACCAGGCGAACATGGCCGCTGCCCACAGGACGCCGACCACGTTGGCAGTCGCGACATTGCGGAGGCGGAAGAGCCCGAGCGGCATCAGCGGGGATCGAGCCCTGGTCTCGATCCAGAGGAAGAGCGCAAGCAGCACAGCCGCCGCACCAAGCATGCCAAGGGTCTGAACGGAGGTCCAGCCTGTCTGGTTGCCGTTCACGATCGCGTAGACGGCGAGCATCAACGACGTCGTCACAGTCACGGCGCCGGCTACGTCGAGACGCCCCGCGGCTGCCTGGCGGCCGCCTCCGGGAAGGAGGGCGAGGCAGAGCGCGAAGACCACAACACCAACCGGCAGGTTGACGAGGAAGATCCAGTGCCAGCTGAGCACGTCAGTGAGAACGCCGCCGAGCAGCACCCCGATGCTCCCGCCGCCGGCGGCGACAAAGCCGATCACCCCCATCGCCTTCGCCCGCTCGGCCGGCTCGGTGAACAGGGTCATGATCAGCGAGAGAGCGACCACCGCCACAACGGCGCCACCGAGGCCCTGCACGGCCCGCGCCCCAACCAGGAAAGCCTGCGAGCTCGCCAGGCCGCAGGCGAGCGAGGCAGCCGTGAAGAGCCCGATCCCGATCAGGAAGAGCCGGCGGTGACCAAAGAGATCGCCCAGCCGCCCGCCGAGCAACAGGAAGCCGCCGAAGGTGAGCAGATACGCGTTCACGACCCAGGCGAGCGAAGTCTCGGAGAAGCCGAGATCGGCCCGGATCGACGGCAGAGCGACGTTCACGATCGTCGTATCGAGGACGATCATGAGGTCGCCCAGGCAGAGGACGATCAGTGCGAGCCAGCGGGTGCGGTTGTCGGTGATGGTCATGGGCGAGTTCCTTTCAGTCTTCGAGATCGTTTCGAGGGCTTAGACCGCACAGCGCGCACGAATTCATCGGTCGCCGCACCGATGACTTTTTGCCGTCCCGACGGTCTATCTCCAGATGGCCTCCCCTGCGCCGCAGACGCTCTCCTTCGCGGTCACGGGCCCGATCGCGCGGTCCGATCTGCCGGGGCTTTGCGAGCGAGTCTGCAGGTTGCTGGATAGCAGCCGCCCGAACGTCGCTCTATGCGACGTGGCCGGGGTCGAGCCCGACGCGGTGACGGTCGATGCACTCGCCCGGCTCCAGCTCGCGGCCCAGCGCTACGGCTGCCAGGTCCGGCTACATCATGCGTCGAGCGAGCTCCTCGAGCTACTAGGCTTCATGGGTCTGCGTGACGTCCTCCCTGACTTCCCGCCGTCCGCGGGCAGACAAGTAGGGTCCGAGCCGCAGTCCCAACCGATCGGCGACCGATGAGTTCCGGGACCTCGGCCGGTCTCTAGTGAAAACCCGAAGCGACAGAAGGGGCAAACGATGACGGAGCACGACGGAGGACCTGACAGGGATCGAAAACCCGGGGACGCGCCTTCAGCGGCACGCCCTGCAGCCCAGCGGCGCGCAGCCCACGAGCGTCTCTCCACCGGCGCCCAGGCACGCTGGACGCGAGCCTGCGCCACGCATCCATGGCGCGTTGTCTTCGGTTGGATCGGCCTCGTCATCCTTCTGGTCGTTCTGGTCGCGACAATCGGTGGTTCGCTGCGGGACGAGTTCGAGATTCCAGGGTCGGAGACGCAAAAGGCGACCGACCTGATCAAGTCCGAGTTCGCGTCCGAGCAGGGCGCCGTGCTGAACATCGTCTTCGCGGCGCCGGCGGGCGAACGGCTCGACACGCCCGAGCGTGAAGCGGCGATCGACAAGGCGATCGCGCTCCTCAAGTCGCCGGAGTTCAAGCCCAAGGGCGACAAGGCGGGCGTGGAGAGCGTCGGGGATCCGTTCAGCGAGGACACCGTCTCCGACGACGGCCGCATCGCTTACACCGAGGCGCAGTTCGATCAGACGATCGAGACAGAGGACCGTGACGAGGTTGTCGCCGTGGAGGATGCCGTCCGCGAGACCGTCGAGCCGGCCGGGGTGACGGTCGAGTTCAACGGCGAAGCCGAATTCCCGCCGGTCGAGCAGGGTACGTCGGAGGCACTCGGCCTGCTCGCGGCGATCATCGTCCTGCTGCTCGTGTTCCGCACTTTCGTGGCGATGATCATCCCGATCATGCTGGCGATCACGGCGTTGGCGACGGCCTTCCTGCTGTTGTTCATCCTCGCCGGCTTGACCGACATCAACACGATCACGCCAATCCTCGTCTCGATGATCGGACTGGGTGTCGGCATTGACTACTCGCTGTTCATCGTCACCCGCTTCAGACAGCTGCTCCACGAAGGGCTCTCCCCGCAGGACGCCGCTTCCGAGGCCGGGGCTTCCGCCGGGCGTGCCGTGCTCTTCGCCGGCCTGACGGTGGCCATCTCGGTGAGTGGCCTGGCCTTCATCGGCCTGGACTTCGTGACCAAACTCGGAATCGGCAGCGCCCTCGGCGTGCTGACCACGGTGCTGATCGCGAACTCGCTGCTGTTGGCAGTGCTGGCGCTCCTCGGCCACAAGATCGACCGGTTGAAAGTGCCGTTCCTTCGCCGGGTGGACGATTCGGATGTGGGCCGAGAGAACACCCTCATCGCCCGCTGGGGTCGGTTCGTGACCGCGAACGCGAAGATCGTGTTTCCGGTCGTGCTGCTGGTGATCGTGGTCCTGGCATCGACCACGACGCTGGTGCGCCTCGGCGCTGCTGACCAGGGCACGCAGCCCGAGGAGCAGACGAGCCGGAGGGCCTATGACCTGCTGGCTGAGGGCTTTGGGCCCGGTTTCAACGGTCCCATTCCCATCGTCGTAGACGTGAACGGGGACCAGCGAGCGCCGCAGAAGATCCGGAACGGCGTTCAACGCCTTCCGGGCGTGGCGTCCGTGGGCAAGCCGCAGTTCAACGACGAGCGCACCGTTGCGATCGTTTTCGTGACCCCGGAGTCCGCGCCGCAGGACGAGGAGACCGACAGGCTCGTCGACCGGTTGCGAAACGACGTCGTGCCGGCGGCGACGGCGGGCGGCGATGCGGTCGCGTACGTCTCGGGTCAGACGGCGGCGTTCAAGGACATCGCCGATCAGATCATCGAGCGGATGCCTTACTTCCTGCTCTACATCATCGGCGTCACGTTGATCGTGCTGGCGATGGCATTCAGATCGATCGTGGTCTCCGCGACGGCGGCGGTCACGACGCTGCTCTCAGCCTTCGTCGGCTTCGGCGTGCTCGGGCTGGTCGTGCAGGAGGGGCATCTGCTCGGCCTAACCGGGTTGGATCAGACGGGTCCGATCGAGACCTTCGTCCCACCGATTGCCTTCGCGATCCTGTTCGGGCTCTCGATGGACTACATGGTCTTCCTCATGAGCCGCATCAGGGAAGAGCACGTCCACGGTCTGCAGACGCGAGCCGCGGTCGAGCACGGCATCTCGGCGATCGGCCGGGTGGTCGTCGCTGCAGCTCTGATCATGGGCACGGTCTTCGCAGCGTTCATCCTGAGCGCCGATCGCATCCCGAAGGAGTTCGGGCTGCTGCTTGCGGTGGCGATTCTCACCGACGCACTGATCGTGCGGATGACGCTCGTGCCCGCGTTCCTCACGCTCCTGGGCGAGAAGTCGTGGTACATCCCGCGCTGGCTCGACCGCCTGCTCCCGAACATCACGATCGAGTCGCCGCACGAGCGCGAGAGCCCGATCACGATCGACGCCGAGCGCACCGCCGAGCCGGTCGGCCGGCACTGACGAATCGCCCCAGGCGGCGGAGCTCGACGGTTCCGCCGCCTGGGCGCGATGCTACGACTCGACCCGGGCGGGCAGGCCGAAGAGCGGGAATACTCGCTCCGTGTCGAGGAAGAACGTGAGCTCGACGATCCGGCCGTCGGCGATCTCGAGCACCTGCAGCGCCCACGGGTCGTAGCCGCTGCCCGAGGCGCTCGGCTTGTACTGCCCGAACGCCGGCGACCCGTTCGCGGCCACCGTCGGGATGACGCGCGAGCCGCGACAGCCGGCACCAGGCCCAACCCACCAGCGGAGGATGTTCTCGCGCCCGCTCAGCCACAACTCGTACGGAGGCATCGACTGCGTCGCGTCCTCCTGGATGAGCGAGGTGAGCGCGTCCATGTCGTAGCGCTCGAACGCCTCGACGTAGCGCATGAGGAGCTCCCGCTGGGATTCGTCCATCGCGGGCGCCGGATCGGTCGAGCTGACGTCGCTCGCCTCGAGCGTGGCTCGTGCGCGCTGGAGGGCGCTGTTCACGGACGCCACCGTCGTGTCGAGGAGCTCGGCGACCTCCGTCGCCTTCCAGCGTAGGACCTCGCAGAGGATCAGGACGGCGCGCTGCCTTGGCGGGAGGTGCTGGAGGGCGGCGACGAACGCGAGGCGGATCGTCTCGCGCGAGACGGCCACCTCTGCCGGATCGCCTTCCGCCGGCACGACCAGACCGTCCGGCACGGGCTCGATCCACGTCACCTCTGGGAGCGTGCGGCCGATCGGGCCGTCGGGATTCCACGCGGGCCCGAGATCCATCGGACGTGCGCGACGCTCCCTCCCGTTCAGCATGTCGAAGCAGACGTTGGTCGCGATGCGGTAGAGCCACGAGCGGATCGCCGCGCGGCCCTCGAAGCGGTCGAAGCTTCGCCAGGCGCGGACGAGCGTGTCCTGCACCGCGTCCTCGGCCTCGAACGGCGAGCCGAGCATTCGGTAGCAGTAGGCGGTGAGCTCACCGCGATGCTGCTCGAGCCGCTGCTCGACCTCGCCGGGCTTGACGCTGAGCGACGAATCCTGCATTCCCGACCATGGTACGCGGTCGGCCCGGGCGCGCCGAAACGGCGGCGGCTATCCTCTGGGTTCGGCCCGGCGACGGTGCGAAAAAGGCCCTGCTAGGGCCAGGCTTTCTCCTTACACTGGGGTTGTGCTGGAACGAACGGCCATCCGCGTGCTTCCGGTGGTGAACCGGGCGGTGGAACATGCACCGATGGCGACGGCGTGCTGCAACGTATGCCGAACCTGCACCACCTCGAACATCGTCGGGTTGCTCTTCGCGAGTGCGGGCGGCTTCGCTCTTGGCCTGCGCCGCCTCGCGCGCCGTCTCTTCTAGCGCCAGGCCGCCGGAGAAAATCGGCGGCTAGTCGTTGTCGACAATCGTTCCCTTGCCCCTCGCGTCGGCGATTGCCGCATTCACAGCCCTCGAGAGCCGCAGGAAGAAGGTCTCGTTCGCCTCGTCTCGCCGGTCACCCTTGACGATGACGGAGACCTTCTTCAGCACCTGACCAGGAAGGAACGTGAGCGTGCCGCTCTTGGCCGCGTAGTCTGACGGCGCCCGCGCAGTACGCCTCGCAGTCGCGTAGCGAACCGTGATCCTCTTGCCGCTCACGCGGTTGAGCCTGACCTTGAAGACAGCGAGCTTCGATCCGGAGTTGCCCTCGGTGACGGCAACGTTGCTCACGCGGAGCGCCGGCCGGAGCCTGAACGTGGCTGTGACAAACGTGTCGGCGCTCATCGTCACGACACACGAGCCAGTCCCGCTGCACGCTCCCGACCAGCCCGCGAAGGTCGAGTTGGCCGCGCGTGTTGCTGTCAGTGTCACGGAGGTGCCGTCGGCGTACGGCTCGCTGCAGTCGGAGCCGCAGGAGATTCCGGGTCCCGTCACCGTTCCTGACCCCGAGCCAGCTTTTGCGACGGTGAGGATCCGGGTCGTGGTCGCGGGGTGTGCCTCCACGAACGCGTAGGCCTCGCCGTCTCCCGGGTCACGCTTGTCCGACCAAACGGGGATCGCAACACCCTCCGTGGCATCGATTCCCGTGTAGTCGCCGTAGTCGTTGCCGAAGCCGCAACACGGGTTGTTGCTGTAGTCGGACGGCAGGCTGGACACCTTGTTCAGGGCCCCGAGCGTGTGGCCGCTCACGGCGGGAGTGACCGTTCGCACGTAGAAGTTCGTCGTGTCGCGAGTCGCATCGTCACGGGTGGAGTAGAAGTCCGCCCATGCCTGTCCGATCGTCTGATCCACGGCGAGCCAGGCGAACCAGTCGTCGGAGTTGGCCTGTCCGCCGCCCTCGCCGTCGGTCATGAGTCGCGTCCCCACGTTCGGCGACGGGCTCGCGCTCCCAGGAAGCGCGCTCGCCGCGGAGGCGACGAAGCTGTCCCAGGTCAGGTGCGAGGCCATGGGACTCAGGCCATCTGCGCACCGACTGGTTCCGCTTCCGGTCTTCAGATCGCTCCAGGTCACGTAGACGCGCCCGTTTTGGGGGCCGAGCGAACGGTCGACGTCGACCTGTGGCGAAGTCGAGGCGCGTCCACCGGGCTGGGCCAGAATGGGGCAGGCGAACGGGACCGCCAGGCCACCGGTGGCATCGAGCGTTGCGATGGTCTGGGGTGTCCCCCAGCCTGCCGCAGTCGCGCAGTTCTGGGTAGCAGGCGCGCACACGTCGCCGCGAATCGCGTTCGCGGCCGAGTAGTCCCACCAGACCGCGTAGACCCTTCCGTCGGGACCGACGGCGACGTCGGCGTAGATGTAGCTGCCCGTGGAGGGGGTTACAGACACCGGAGCCGTCCAGTTGTCGGCGTTGTCGCAATTCGCCGCGTTGAGAACGCCGCCCGGGCGGGTGTCGCATTGCGAGATCACGATGTTGATGCCGCCGCCGGCGGGCTCGTCCCAGATGACGTAGAGGCGCCCGAACGTCGCGCTGCCCGGCGCGTTATCGATGGTCATCATCGGCTTGTCCTGCGTTCCCGTCGTCCGCTGCCGCAGCCCGACGGTCTGAGGTGGAACGTCGTTAGCCCGGGTGCGATGTGGTTGACCACGATCCGGCTGGGATTCCCCGGCCCGTTCGAAGTCGAGAGCCCCCGTACCAGATGTTCCCCGCGGTGTCCGCGACGGACATCGGGTCGCAGCACAGAGCGGCTGACTCTGGCGCGGCTTCGCCCGGAGCGTCGAGAGTCGAGGGCATCGACGCCTTCGTGAAGGATACGCCGCCGTTGTTCGTGACCCAGGCATTGAAGCCTCCGCCGCCGTTGGCGCCGACGAGGTAGCGGTTCTTGTCGCCCGGGACCATGCTGACGAACGTCTCCGACTCGGTGGAGGCGTCGTTGGTGACGTTGAACTCGATCCCGGGATCGGCCAGCCTGGACAAAGCCGAGACGGCCTCGCCGCCTTCTGGACCGGGGCATAGAAGACCACCTTGGCGATGCCTTTCTCCTTGGCGGTCCCGTCCTCTCGCCAGCTGTAGGGCAGCTCGTACGTGCCCGCGGGCAGGCCGATGTCGCGGATCGCGTAGCTCGCCGAGTCGCCGGCGCTCGCGTTCGAGAACGACAACTTGACGCTCCTGTCCTGCCGACTCGCGGCCGCGCGTCCTGGAGTACCGCGACCGGTCTCAGGCACGTGTGCGAAGCGCAGCCCGCTGATCTTCGATCGTTCAATCCAGCGCTCGGGGAGCGTGATCGTGAGGGTCGCGCTGCGCACATTGCGGCTGAGCGTCATGGAGAGCGCGAGCGGCTCCAAGTCGTCGCCACGAGCTCGGAGGCGGACAGCCGGAGCTCCCCGCCCGAGACCTCGAAGCGAGTGCGCAGACGATCCTCCTCCGCCCCAGCTTCCTCGCGTGCCTGCTCTAAGGGCGTCTCGTGCGCCTCCTCATCGCGCTCCTTGACAGGGCTGTCCTCTGTCTGCGCTCCGGCCGTGGTCGCGAGGAGGAAAGCGATGCCCGTCATGAGACCCCCGAAGACGATGAGGCGCATGCCGGGTCGCACCTTCGGACCAAAGTTCCTTCTCGGACTCAACCGGCCCCTCCTGATCGCGGCAGACTGGCAGCTTCGAATCCGACCCCGAAGCTCGGCACTATGCAAAGAGTCAAGCATGCACACCCGACTGCTGCAACAGGTCGAGGGACCCATGCCGGCAGCGTCTTGACGCACGCGGCCGCCAGGCATCGCCCGCGCAGGATCCGTCGGCTAGTCGGCCTCGGACAGAAGCGTGCCCAGTACAGGTCCGAAGATGGCGTGCACGACCACCTCGTAAGCGAACACGCGGCCGTTGAAGAGCAGGGGCGGCCACTCAGCACTTCGCCGGTCGGGATGGATCCGCGATCACGGCCATGGCCGGCCAGAGGAGGGCGCTCTCGGCCCCCGCGGCGAGCACGCCCTGCTTCCAGCCCCGCCCTCCCAGCCTCGCGAAGACGGCTCCGAACGTACCGCCGTTCGCCAGGTGGACGGCGATCCCGAGCGGGCGCCAGAGCGGCCCTTCCGTGAGCGTCCGGCCGAGGAGCCTCGCATCCGAATACCAGGCAACGCCAAGCGCGCGGCCAACAAGCGCCTCAGCCGCGGCCCAGACAGCGGCCGCGGCGATGCCTGGAACCATCCCTCGCCGCATCGCACCACATTATGCTCGACAGGTGGCCACGCTGAGCCTCGAGACACGCCGGCGCCTGACCCTCGTGGCGACGGTTCTCGGGTCATCGCTCGCGTTCATCGACGCGAGCGTCGTCATCGTGGCGATGCCCACGATCGAACAGGATCTCGATCTCGGCCTGACCGGAGAAGCAGCGGATCTTCCTCTCCTACTCCCTCTCGCTCTCGCCGCGCTCTATCTCGTCGGTGGCGCCCTGGGCGACCGCTTCGGACGCCGGCGGGTCTTCTTCTGGGGTGTGATCGGCTTTGCGGCCGCCTCGGTGCTTGCCGGGGCCGCGCCCAACGGGGCCACACTGATCGTCGCTCGCATCCTCCAGGGTGTCGCGGGCGCCTTCCTGACCACGAACTCCTTGGCCCTCCTGCGCGCCGTCTACGCCGAGAACGCCGGACGAGCGATCGGCCT
>CAVTTI010000025.1:0-182352 GCA_963737615.1 uncultured Actinomycetes bacterium
GCGAGCCCGACGGTCTGCAGCACCGTCACCACGACCGGCTTCGCGTACAGCCCGCTCGCACGTCGTGTCCGAGCGTTCTGAAGCTGTGCGAGCGCGTACGCGGCCACGATCACGACGGCGACCACCCAGCCCGCAGTGACGCTCAGGAAGTCGTTTGCGATTCCCACGGCCGTCTCGTCCTGGATCCTGATCGTCCCGACCGACGAGGCCTGGGTGGTGAGGATCAGGACGACTCCCGACCAGATCAGCAGCCCGGCGAGCGTGACGACGAACGACGGCACTCCGGCCTTCGTGATCACGAGTGCCTGCACGAAGCCGATCGCAGTCGTGACGAGGAGGGCGGCGATAATCGCGGCCCACCAGGGCCACCCGGGGTCCTCCGGCCGCAGGAGAAGCGTCATTACGACGCCGCCGACCGCGCTCACGAAGGCCACCGACAGGTCGATCTCGCCGATCAGAAGGACGAACACAACGCCGATCGCGATCGTCGCGATCGCAGCCATCTGCAGCAGCAGGTTCGTGAAGTTGCGCTCGGTGAGGAACGTGTCGTCGAGGAGGCCGAAGACCACCACGATGATCCCGAGCCCGAGGATGATCGGGAGTGAGCCTAGCTCGCCGGCCCGGATTCCTTGCCACCAGAGGCGAACGTATCCGGACAGGCTCGCGCCCGACACGTCGTCCGCGAGCGCGTCGGCGGCTACCGGCGCCACCCGGGCGGCGGTCGGGTCGGAGCCGGGGTCGGCCTCGATCGGTGGCTCGGTTGTCATGCCTCGGTCGTCTCTGCGTCCTGCATTCCTGGAACGTGGTCGAGCGTGCCGGCAGTGATGGCGTGCACGACCTCTTGTTGGGATGTCTCCGCTACCTTCAGCTCTGCCACACGCTGTCCGAGACGGAGCACCGTGATCCGGTCGGCGGACTCGAACACGTCGTGCAGGTTGTGCGTGATCATCACGACTCCCAACCCTCGCTCGGCCAGGCGGCGGACGAGATCCAGCACCTGGCGGGTCTGGGCCACCCCGAGGGCTGCGGTTGGCTCGTCGAGGATCACCAGCCTCGAGTCCCACATGACCGACTTTGCGACGGCGACTGCCTGCCGCTGCCCGCCGGACAGGCCGGCAACCGTCTGGCGAACCGACTTGAGCGTCGTGACCGAAAGGCTATCCAGTGTCTCGCGCGAGGAACGCTCCATGCTCGACTCGTCGAGCACGACACCGGCACGAATCCGCTCCCGGCCCAGGAACATGTTGGCCACGACGTCGAGGTTGTCGGCGAGCGCGAGGTCCTGGTAGACGACCTCGATGCCGAGCTTGGCCGCGTCACGCGGGCCGTGGATGTTTACGTGCTCGCCCTCGTAACGCACTTCGCCCTCATCGAACGGGTAGATGCCGACGACGCTCTTGATCAGCGTCGACTTGCCGGCACCGTTGTCGCCGACCAGAGCCATGACCTCGCCACGGCGAACCTCGAAATCGACTCGGTAGAGGGCCTGAACGGCGCCGAATGCTTTCGAGACGCCCCTGAGCTCTAACAGGGGCTCTTCAGGAGTTCCCATCTCAGCTGGTTGGTCGGTAATTGGTGTAGCGGGGCGGGGACGCCCAGGGCGTCCCCGCCTTACCCGCTGTCGTCCTCAGCTGTTCTCCTTGCAGAAATCCGTGTCCGCGGTGTCGCCGGTGCAGACCTCCTTGATCGTCCTGAACTTGTCCGCGATGACCGTGTCGGCGATGTTGTCGACCGTCACGCCGATCGGGGTCAGCGCCAGGTACGGGACGATGCCCTCGCCGGTCGGAGAATCCGCCGGCTTGCCGTCGGCCGCCTTGATGCCGACCGTCTGCAGGTCCAAGAGCCCGACCGTCCCTTCGGAGAGCGATCCTGCGAAGTCCGGCTCCACCGCGGACGGATCCTGCCCGCTGCACAGAGCCAACGCCGCCTGCACCGCGGTCTCGGCCTCCGCCTGGATCGGCTTGTAGACGGTCATCGTCTGCTTGCCGAGCAGGATGTTCTGGATGCCAGCCGCGGACGCGTCCTGACCGCTCAGGGGGATCGGCCCCACGCCGGCCGCCTCGAGCGCGTTGATCGCCTGCTGCGCGAGGTTGTCGTTGGCGGCGAACACTGCATCGACCTTGTTGTTGGCGTCGGTCAGGATCTGCTCCATGATCCCCTGACCCTCGCCGTTGGCGCCCCACCCGGGCACAAACTGGTCGGCAACAAGCTTCCAGCTGCCGTCGTCGACGTGCTTCTGGACAACGGCGTCGTAGCCGTCCTTGAAGAGGAAGGCGTTGTTGTCCTCCTCGCCGCCGTTCAACTCCACGACGTTCGCCGGGTTCTTGCCGAGCGCCTCGATGGCCGGCTCCAGGACCTCGGCCATCGTGGCGCCGACCTGGACGTTGTCGAAGCTCACGTACGCGGATCCGCCCGAGCTGCCGGTGTTGAAGCGGTCGTACTCGATCACCTGGACGTCGGCCTCTTTCGCCAGGTCGATGATCGCGCCGCCCGATCCCGTGTCGATGCTCGTGACCACGATGACGCCGGCGTCGGCCGCAATCGCCTGCTCGGCCTGCGACTGCTGTGTCGCCGCATCACCCTCGGCGTTGACGATGGTGTGCTCGACTCCGGCGTCGTTGAACGCCTTGTCGAAATAGGGGCGATCGTCGCTCTCCCACCGGGGTGAGCTCGCACTGTCCGGCAGGAGGACCCAGATCGGCTTATCGCATGCGCCGCCGCCCCCACCGCCCGTATCGGTGGCGGCACTCGTATCGCCGCTAGCGCTTTCATCGTCGCCGCCGCATCCGGCCGCGATCGCGGCCAGCGCAAAGACAAGGGCCAGGAACAGGGCGACGAGACTCCACCGCGCTCCGCTTCCGCTCGATCTATAAACCGGTCTTCTCACTTCATCCTCCCTCGCAGAGCTGGTCGGTCGGGCCGCCGCAACAGCGCAAGGTTAGGCGTCTCCGCTTCGAAAAACAAATGCGCCAACGCGTCCCGGCGTCGTTCGACCTTCAGGACGCGTCCTGCGTAAGGGGGAGCGTGATTCGGAACAGAGCGCCGGTTCCCGGCTCGGAAAATGCCTCGACCGTACCGCCATGCGCGCTCGTCACAGCCGCGACGATCGACAGCCCGAGCCCGACGCCGCCACTCTCGCGCGAACGCGACTCGTCGGCGCGGTAGAACCGCTCGAAGATGCGCTCCCGCTCCCCGGTTGTGAGACCGGGGCCCGCGTCCTCCACGTCGAGGACGGCCGATCCATCCTCCCGTCCGAGGCGAACGCGCACGGGCGCACCGGCCGGGGTATGCGCGCGGACGTTCGCGAGGAGGTTGTCCACGATCTGGCGCAGACGATCGCGGTCACCGACGACGGTTGCCGGCTCGATGTCGGCCTCGATCGGCCTGTCCGGCTCCACGGCCCGCGCGGTCTCGACGGCCTCCCTCACCACGTCCTCGAGCTCAATTGTTTCCGACGCGAGTGGACGTCCTTCGTCGAGGCGGGCAAGAAGCAGGAGGTCGTCGACGAGCAGGCTCATGCGTTCCGATTCGCGCTCGATTCCCGCCATCGAGCGGGCGAGGTCTTCCGGACGCTCGTCGGCGCCCCGCTCGAAGAGCTCGGCGTACGCGCGGACGGCGGAGAGCGGCGTCCGAAGCTCGTGCGACGCGTCGGCGACGAAGCGCCGAAGCTTCTGCTCGGAGGCGGCCTGCGCTTTGAATGCTGCCTCGATCTGAGCAAGCATCGCATTTAGCGCCATCCCCAGGCGCCCAACCTCCGTCAGGGGCTCCGCACGCCCGACCCGACGCGAAAGATCCCCGCCGGCGATCGCGGCTGCGGTCGTCTCGATCTCGCCGAGCGGGCGCAGGCCGAGTCGGACGACCCAAAGGCCGAGCACGGCGAGGGCGGCGAGCACGGCCGCCGTCACAAGCAGCTCGATCAGCAGGAGGCGGCGGAGCGTCGCGTCGACGTCGGCGAGCGAGGTTGCGATGACGAGGATCGAGTCTGACCCCAGTTCGGCTGATGCCCGCACGCGATAGCGATGGCCGCCGTCGTCGGCGTCAGCCGTGAAGTACCGGGCGCGGTCCGGACCGTCTCCGGCCGAAAGCGCGATCGTTGCCGGGAGGTTCGGTGGGGATACCTCGGCCGCGCCGAACCCCGGCACCTGCACGCTGCACTGGACCTCGCCGCCCGCGCCCTGGACCTGGATGAAGTCACCTGGCGAGGCGCCCTCGAGCGGGCGATCGCCGCCGGAGCTGCACCCGTGCTCGCGGACCGATCGCTCGATCCCGAAGTGCGACTCCTCGAGCGACCGATCCGTTCGATCGAAGACAAACGAGCGGAGCGATGCGTAGGTGGCCACGTTCGCGATGGCGAGACCGATCGCGCAAAGGAGGACAGCGCCGAGGACGAGTCGGGCGCGAAGCGAGAGGCGAGCGAACATGCCTTCAGTCGCGCGTGGCTTCGAGCATGTACCCGGCCTGGCGCACGGTCTTGATGAGCGGAGGTCCCGCGCCGTCGAGCTTCCGGCGCAAGTAGCTCACGTACGTCTCGACGACATTCGCGTTCCCGCCGAAGTCGTAGCGCCAGACATTCTGCAGGATCTGCCCCTTCGAGACGACGCGGCGGGGGTTCAACATGAAGTAGCGGAGGAGGCTGAACTCGGTCGCGGTCAGCTCGATCGGGGTTTCGCCGCGGCGGACCTCGTGCCGGCTCTCGTCGAGGACGAGATCGGCGAAGCTGAGGACGTCGCCCGGGAGATCTCCCGCAGTCCGCCGCAGGATCGCCTGCGTCCTGGCGACGAGCTCGGCGAGGCTAAACGGCTTCGTGACGTAGTCGTCGCCGCCCGCACGGAGCGCTTCGACCTTGTTCTCGGTCGCATCCTTCGCAGTCAGGAAAAGGATGGCCGACTTGAAGCCGCGCTCTCGCACGCGCCGCCCCACGTCGATGCCGGCGATGTCGGGGAGCATCCAATCGAGGACGATGAGGTCGGGCTCCTCGCGCGTGACTGCCTCGAGTGCCGCGCGACCGGTGCACGCTTCCTCGACGTCATAACCCTCGTACCGGAGCGCGGTCGCGACCGCGTCGACGATCGACGGCTCGTCGTCGACAACGAGGATGCGCTGTCCGGACACGCGGGCGCCGGCGGTGGGGGCTGTGGCTGCCACGGTTGGATGGTGGCACGACCGGCTGTGAATCGCCTGTGAAACGCGCTCACAGGTAACTCTCAGGCAGTCCCGAGTGAACTCCGAGACTCGCCTGGTCTTCTGGGGACGTCCAGCGATAACGAAAGAAAGGAAGGCCAATGAGAGGCAGATTCAGGAAGGGGCTCATGGGGCTTGCGGCAATCGCCGCGTTCGCGCTCGGCGGCTCCGCAGTCGCCAACGCCGTCTCGAACGGCAACGGCAACGACGAGACGCGGTCGTCCGGGTCCGGCCAGCGGACGGATGAGACGGCGCTGACCGGCGACACGGCCGCGAAGGTCAAGGAGGCGGCGCTCGCGAAGACGGGCGGCGGCACGGTCGAGGCGGTCGAGACCGACGGCGACGGCAGCGCCGCGTACGAGGCTCATGTGCTGAAGCCCGACGGAACCCGCGTGACTGTCTACGTCGACAAGAACTTCGACGTGGTCGGTACCCAAGAGGGTCGTGGGCCTGGTGGCCTCGGCCATGCTCGAGGCGCTGAGAAAGCGCTGACGGGCGACACGGCCGCGAAGGTGAAGGAAGCGGCGCTCGGAGAGATTGACGGCGCAACGGTCGACCGGCTCGAGACCGACGCCGAGGGCAACGCCGCGTACGAAGCCCACGTGACAAAGGCGGACGGTAGCAGGGCTACGGTCTACGTCGACAAGAGCTTCAACGTCGTCGGCGTGGAAACCGGACGCTAGCGTCCTCGCCAGGGGATGAAGGAGCCCGGCACTGCCGGGCTCCTTCGCGCTTGTGCGGAGAGGCTGCGGTCGGCGCTGCTAGCTTTCGCGCAGCAATGAGCACCGTGCATGTTCTCTACTGCCCCGTCTGAAGCGGCTATGACGAACGGGCCGCGAGTCTCGCGGCCGAGATCAACCGGGCGACGGCGCACACGGCCGTTGCCGAGGCCGGCGCCCACAGTCAGTTCGACGTTGTAGTCGACGGTTCCGTGGTCTTCTCGAAGCAACGTGAGGGCCGCTTTCCGGAGACCGACGAGATCCTGGCGCAGCTGTAGCTAGCGTCCGCGCGGCGGCAACGCCGCGGCCGGATCTCCGCGGGCCGGGCGCTGGTCGGAGCTCTCCTCGCCGCCTACCTGGAGGATGACGGCCGCAATCAGGACGACGCCGCCGACAAGTGTGGCTGTGGCCGGGGTCTCCGAGATCGTGAGCCAGACCCAGAGCGGTGCCAACACGATCTCGAGCAGCGTGATCAGCGCCACCTCCGCCGCCGGGATGAGCCGGGCGCCGAGGGTCAGGAAGGCGAGCCCGAGGCCCATCTGCCCCACTCCCAGGATGACCATGAACAGCAGATCCCTCGACCCGATCGTCCCCGGCTCGGTGAACGGAGCCGCGGCGACAATGAGGAAGATCTGCGAGAGGCAGATGGCCGGAGCCATCGAGATGTCGCGCCGGTGGCGCGTGATCACGACTCCGAGCGCGAACGCGAACATCATGACTACGGAGAGAACGAGACCGAGCCCCTGCGCGCCGCCCGGCCCCCCGACCATGAGACCGACTCCTACCAGCGCCACCGCCATCGCCACGACCGTGCGACGGGAGATCGACTCGCGAAGCACAACCCAGGCGATCAGCGCGGCCGCGATCGGCGATGCAGCCTGCATGAAGAGCACGTTGGCGACGGTCGTGTGGTTGAGCGCGACGATGAAGCAGCCCGAGGCGAGGGCCGTCAGGGCCGCGACGGCGAGCGAGGCAGCGCGCATCGACGTGAAGGCGGAAACGACATGTCCGCGCTCCACGGCGGCGACGAAGACCACGAGCGCGAGAGCGGCGAAGACCGCGCGGCCCGCGATCTGGGTGGCCGTGTTGACCTCCAGCTCGCGCTGGAGCACGCCCGCCGTCGACCACGCGAGCGCGGCGAGCACGATGTAGACCTGCCCGCGGCGGCGGCTGGTGCGGGCTCCGAACAGCGCCCGCGAGCTCATTAGCTCCGCCAGTGCCGCTACGCGGTCGCCATGAAGACGTTCTTGAGCTCGGTGTAGTAGTCGAGCGCATGCGGGCCGAGCTCGCGACCGACGCCGGACTGCTTGAACCCGCCGAACGGCGTCGTGACGCGGACCGAGTTGTTCGAGTTGATCGAGAGCGTCCCCGCCTGGACCCCGCGTGCGACACGCAGCGCCCTGGCGCCGTCACGCGTCCAGATCGAGCCCGAGAGGCCGTAGATCGTGTCGTTGGCGAGCCGAATCGCCTCCGCCTCGTCACGGAAGGGGATCACGCTCGCCACCGGCCCGAAGATCTCCTCGCGGGCCACCCGATCATCGTTCGAAACAGGGCAGAGCACGGTCGGCGGGAACCAGAACCCCGGCCCCTCGGGCGCATCGCCGCGGATTGCCACCGTCGCACCGCCGTTCACGTAAGACGCGACCTTCTCGCGCTGGTCGGCCGAGATCAGTGGGCCCATCTGCGTCGACTCGTCGAGCGGGTCTCCCACCCGCAACGAGCCGACCGCCTGCTCGAGCGCAGCCATGAACTCGTCGAGTGCAGACTCTTCGACCAGGATCCGCGAGCGGGCGCAGCAGTCCTGGCCCGCGTTCCCGAACACCGCCCCGGGCGCCGCCGCGGCCGCCTTCCCGAGGTCCGCATCGGCGAAGACGATGTTCGCGGACTTCCCGCCCAGCTCGAGTGTCACGCGCTTGATCGTCTGCGCCGCGATCTCCGCCACCCGCTTCCCGACGGCGGTCGACCCGGTGAAGGCAACCTTTGCGACGTCGGGGTGCTCCACGATGCGCTCGCCGACCACGCGGCCGGGGCCGTTGACGACATTCAGCACGCCTTCCGGGATCCCGGCCTCGAGCGCCAGGCGACCCAGCTCGAGCGCGGTTAGGGGCGTGAGCTCCGCCGGCTTCAGGATGATCGTGTTGCCGGCGGCGAGAGCCGGCGCCACCTTCCAGGAGGCGATCGGGAGCGGGAAGTTCCACGGAGTGATCAGGCCGACGACGCCGAGGGGTTCCCGGAACGTCATGTCGACGCCGCCGGCGACGGGGATCGTGTCGCCGAGCAGCCGCTCTGGCGCCCCCGAGTAGTAGCGGAACACATGGGCGACCATGCCGACCTCGCCCCGGGCGTCGCCGATCGGCTTGCCGACGTTGCGCGCCTCGAGCGTCGCGAGGTCCTCCGCGGCCTCCTCGATCCCCTGCGAGAGCCCGAGCAGCAGCTTGGCCCGCTCGTCCGGGGCCAGGTCGCGCCAGGCCGGGAAGGCCTCTTTCGCCCTCGCGATCGCTTCGTCGACCTCGTCCACGCCCGCGCGCGGCAGCTCGGCCAGCACCTCCTCGGTCGCCGGCTCCAGCACCTGCGTTGTCTCAGTGCTCACGCTCATGGGTCACCCCTCGATAATGTCCTGGCCGCAAGCGCAACCGGAGGGTTAGTCTAGACAATGGACCTCGTTCGATACCTATTAGGAAGGATGCGGCCGACGTGACCCACGGAGCCGTCGGAAGCAGTCAGACGAGGCTTTTCCCGCCCGAGCTCGACCACGCTTATCCGGTCGCAGTTCGGGGCGAAGGCGTTTGGCTCGAAGACGTCGACGGCAACCGCTATCTCGATGCCATGAGCGGTGGCTCGATGGCGGCGACGCTCGGCTACGGGCGCGCCGACCTGATCGCGGCGGCCCGCGAGCAGGGTGCCCGCCTCGCCTACGTCCACAACGAGCTCTTGACCAATCCCGCGCAGGAGCGGCTGGCCCGCGACCTCGTCGAGGTCGCGCCCGAGGGCTTCACGCGCGCGCACTTCGTCACCGGCGGGGCCGAGGCAAACGAGGCGGCGCTCCGGCTCGCGCGCCACTACCACGTCAATCGTGGGGAACCGGAGCGCTGGCGTGTGATCTCGCCCGCGCAGAGCTACCACGGGCCGACGATCGCAACCCTGGCGCTGACGGGCCGGCCCGGGCTCCAGGGCCCGCTCACCCCGTACTTCACGCAGGCGTTCCTCCACATCCCACCGACCACCGAGCGCTTCGACCCGACCGGGGAGACGACACTCGAGGCTCTCGACCGCGCCCTGGAGGAAGCCGGCCCTGAAACCGTCTCGGCCTTCTTCTGTGAGCCGATCAGCGGCGCCGCGCTTCCCGCCCACAAGCCTCCGGACCGCTTCTGGGAGGGCCTGGCTGAGCGGCGTGAGCGCCACGGGTTCCTGATCTGCTTCGACGAGATCGTCACGGGCCTCGGGCGCACGGGAAGCTGGTTCGCCGCCAACGACCTCCCGTTCGTCCCGGACGTCATCGCCACGGCCAAGGGGCTCGGCGCCGGCTACACGGCAATCGGCGCCGCCCTCTGTCGCGAGCACGTCTACGGCGCGATCGCAGCGGGATCTCGCACGTTCCCGCTCGGCCACACATGGAATGGTGCCCCGCTCTCCTGCGCAGTCGGAGTCGCCGTCCTCGAAGTGCTGAAGCGCGAGCAACTCGTCGAGCGGGTGCGCGAACGCGGCCCGCGCCTGCGTGAAGAGCTCGAGGACGCGTTGCGTGACGTACCGCTCGTGCGCGAGGTGCGCGGGCACGGCTTCCTGCTCGGGATCGAGTACGCCGACCCCCGGGACGGCGAGTCCTTCCTACCCCCGGAGCTGGGCGTCGCGGGGAAGATCGACGCGACTGCGCTCGAGCACGGCCTGATCGTCCTTTCGACGCAGCCGACCCGGGACGGCTACGCAGGCGACCAGACGCTCTTCGCGCCGGCGTTCACCGCGACCGACGAGGAGCTGGCAGAGATGGTCGAGCGGTTCGCGGCGGTCGCGCGCGAGGTGTGGGGCGCGGTCGAAGGAAAGCTCCAGGCCGTCCCTGCCGTCGGCGCGAAGGGCCGATGAGCGACGCAACGACGACCGGGCCTGACTGGCGTGCGCTCGTGATCCAGCACGAGCGGCCGACACCGCCGGGCCTGATCGAGCCATGGCTCCGAGAGCGGGGGGCCGAGGTTGAGATACTGCGGATCGACGAGGAAGATCCGCACGACCTGAACCCGCAGGACTACGGCCTGATCGTCTCGCTGGGGTCGGAGTTCCCCGCCTACGAGGACAGCATCAGGTGGATCTCCCACGAGATCGACCTGCTGCAGGCGGCCACTGACGCGGATGTGCCGATCCTCGGGGTCTGCTTCGGCGGCCAGCTGCTCGCCCGGACACTCGGCGGCGAAGTCTTCCGGTCGGAGAAGGAGGAGATCGGGTGGCTCCCGGTCGAGACGAACGACGCAGACCTCGTCTCCGACGGACCCTGGTTCCAGTGGCACTTCGATACGTTCACGGTTCCCCATGGAGCACGGGTTCTCGCCGACGACGAGCGTCGGCCCACAGGCGTTTTCGATCGGCCGGAGTCTCGGAGTCCAGTTCCATCCCGAGGTGACGCCCGAGATCATGGACGCCTGGGTGCTCGCCTATCGCCACGAGCTCGACGAGCACGGCGTCGACCCGGATCGCCTGCTCGAGGAGACGCACGAGCGGAGTGAGAGCGCCCGGACGACGAGCCTGAACCTCTTCGACCGCTTCCTCGAGCGCGTCGCGAGGCCACGCGAACGGGCTTGACCGTGTCCGCGCAAGCCGAGGTCCGCGCCGAGGAGACGAGCGTCTTTCCGCGGCTCCTGGACTTTGCCTACCCGAACGTCGAGCGAGGAGAGGGCGTCTGGCTCTATGGGGTCGACGGCCGCCGCATCCTCGATGCCTGCGGCGGGGGCGCCATGGTGGCGTGCCTCGGGCACGGGCGGGCGGACATCGTCGAAGCGGCCGCTGCCCAGGCCGAGCGGCTCGCCTATGTCTACTACCACCACTTCACGAACGACCAGCAGGAACGGCTCGCGCGCCAGGTCCTCGAAGTGGCCGCCCCGGCGATGGCACGTGCGCGCTTCGTGACCGGCGGCTCGGAGGCGAACGAGATGGCGCTGCGTCTGGCCCGCGGCTACCACGAGGAGCGCGGCGACAGCGGCCGGTGGCGGGTCATCTCCCAGGCCCAGGCCTACCACGGAGCGACCTTCGGGACGCTCGCCCTGACCGGCCGCCGCTCGCTGAAGCATCCCTATGAGCCATATCTGGCCGAGCATCTCCACATCCCACCCAGCACGCGGCGTTTCGACGAGACGGGCGAGGCCGCGCTTGCGGAGCTGGACCGCGTGCTCGAGGAAGCGGGGCCGGAAACGATCGCCGCCTTCTTCTGCGAGCCCGTGAGCGCCGCCGCGCTGCCCGGCTACTCGCCTCCGGCTGCGTTCTGGAAGGGACTCGCTGAGCGGCGGGAGCAGCACGGCTTCCTGGTCTGCTTCGACGAGATCGTGACCGGATTCGGCCGAACCGGCACATGGTTCGCGGGCGACCCGTTGCCGCTCGAGCCGGACATCGTCGCGTTCGGCAAGGGACTTGCGGCAGGCTACGCCCCGCTCGCCGGAATCCTCTGCCGCGAACACGTCTACGAGGCGGTGGCCGCCGGCTCCCAGAACTTCGAGCACGGGCACACGTGGGACGGTGCTCCCCTCATTTGCGCCGTTGCCCTGGCCGTCCTGGACGAGCTCGTGGCGGAAGGCCTCGTCGACCGGGTTGCAGCGCGAGGCCCGCGCTTGCGGGAGGAGCTTGCTGCGGCCCTGGACGCGTGCGAGATCGTCGGCGAGGTCCGCGGCCGCGGCTACCTGCTCGGCGCCGAGCTCGTCGACCCGAGGGACGGAACGTCCTTCCTCCCTGACGCTCTGAACGCCGCCTTTCTCGTCGACACGACAGCCCTAGCGGAAGGGCTCCTCGTCACGTCATCCCACTCCACGCCTGACGGCTACGTCGGCGACCAGACGCTGCTCGCCCCCGCATACACGAGCACGGACGAGGAGCTGGCGACCATGGTCGAGCTCCTGGCCGGGACAATGGCCGAGGTCGAGCGCCGGGTGAAGAAGCAGCTCGCGGGATGAGCAACGGCGACGCCGGCGGCGAGTTCGTGCTTCTTGGAATGCCGGATGTGAACGGCTCCCTGCGAGGAAAGGCCTTGAGCCGTGACGCGTTCGAGGCTGCGGCCCGCGACGGGACGGTCACGACCGACCTTCTGCTGGGGCTCGATCCGGTCGACACGCCCATCACTGATTACGAAGAGTTCGGAATCCGCTCGGGTGCCGGTGACCTGATCGTCCACCCGGACGCCGACACTCTGCGCCCACTCGCCTGGCGGCCGGGGTGGAGCATCTGCCTCAGCACGCCGAGCTGGCGGGACGGAAGCCGCTGCGAGCTCGCTTCCCGGGAGGTCTTGCGCCGTGCGCTCGCGGCGATGGGCGAGCTCGGCTACGACGTCATGGCGGCTTTCGAGTACGAGGTCAGGCTCTGGACTTCGGAGGGGCAGCCCCTTTCGGGCGGGATCAGCTACAGCCTGGTCGAGATCGCCCGCTACCACGAGTTCGTCGGACGGCTCGGTGAAGCTTTCGAGGGGCTGGGGATCGAGCTCACCGCGGTCCACACCGAAGCCGGCCCGGGACTCCTCGAGCTGAACCTCGCCGCGGGCCTAGGACTCGAGGCGGCGGACAGTGCAGCGCTCGTCAAGTTCGCGGTGAAGGAGGTGGCGGCCTCGCTCGACATGCGCGCCAGCTTCCTGGCCAAGACCGCCCCCGGCGAGGAGGGGTCGAGCGGGCACGTCCACATCTCCTGTTGGAACGACGAAGAGAATGCCTTTGCCCCGGCCGAGCCGGGAGGCGAGCTGCCTCCGGCCTGCACGTCGGCCGTGGCCGGGATGCTCGAGCACCTCGCCGGCTCCTCGCTCCTCCTGAATCCGACCATCAACTCGTACAAACGGCTCGTGCCGGGCTGGTTCGCCCCGGTGAACAGGAGCTGGGGCGTGGAGAACCGCTCCGCAGCGGTGCGCGTGATCGGCTCGTCGAAGCGGGAGCGCTGCCGAATCGAGTGCCGGCGCCCGGGGGCCGACGCGAACCCCTACCTGGTCCTCGCCGCACTCGTGGTCTCGGCCGCGAACGGCATTCGCGGCGACCTGAAACCCCCACCCGCAGTCGAGGGCGACGCGTATGCGCGCGACGATCTCCCCGAGCTGCCCGGGTCGCTGGAAAGCGCCCTCGCAGCGTTTCGTGCTGACGGCGAACTGCGCCGTCGACTCGGCGAGCCCTTCAGCGACTACTACGCGACGTCACGGGCCTGGGAGCTCAAGGCCTGGCGGGAGAGCGTTACCGACTGGGAACGCGAACGCTATGAGCGAGCCGTCTGAGGTGGTCCTTCCTATGCCGCCGCAGAGCACGCCGGCTAGACAGATCTTCCCACCAGGAGGGCTTGGCGAAACGGCCTAGCATGTCGCCGTGCGGTACATGGTCGTTGAAGACTTCGTTCAGGGTGCGCGCCCTGTATACGAGCGTGCCGCTGCGAAGGGTCGGATGCTGCCGCCCGGCCTCCTCTACCTGGATAGCTGGATCGACGAGCGGCTCCAGCGATGTTTTCAGCTCATGGAAACCGACGATCCAAAGCTGCTGGACAGGTGGATGGCAGAGTGGAGCGACCTCGTCAGGTTCGAGGTCATCCCTCTAATCGACTCGACCGAGGCCACTGCGCGTGCTCTGAGTTCAGACGCCTAGAGAGGATCACGCCTCACGCGGACGCCAGCGTGCTCGCGACTCACCCAGGCGCTCCGTCGGGCGCAAGAGATTACGGGCCCGGTGAATGGCCCGCCGAGCACCGTTAGGTCAAATCCTCCTAGCTACTCGAACCGGGGTTGGTTCGAATAGACGCGCTTGCTTTGCCCCACCGCCTGAGCGCATCGCCGGCCGCGCCGAGCCCACCAAGGAAGCGGAAGGAAGCTAAAACCAGGGCGTAGAGGACAGCGATGATGATCCAATCGCGCATCGTCCCTCCTTTCGCCCTGGATAATACGCGTGGCGGCGCGGTTCGCGGGCCGAAACGCTAGCCCGCGTCTACACACTTCACTCGTAGGGAGAGGCCGCAGGTTCGAGTCCTGCCGGAGCCGCCGCCAACGCGGGCGCGAGGAAAACAAGATACAATTCTCACTTGACTGGCCTCGCATCCAGAGTCTGGCCTGAAGCCCGCATTACACCAACGCGCACTGCGCGCAAGGCGAGGAGCTTCTAGGCAAACGGAATCCTGTTGCGGGGCCAGCCTCTTGGGTGGACGGAGCGGGCCGTTCCGCGTGCTGAGACTTCCGGCGCCACGAGCCACTCAGACCACACCGACACCTCCTAGTAGATCTCCAGGTACTCGTCGCGTTCCCAGTCGGTCACCTGGTCGTCGAAGCGCTGGAGCTCGTGCCGGCGCATGACGCCGTAGGCCTTGACGAACTCGTCGCCGAGGAGGGCGACGATCTTCTCGTCCGACTCGAGCGCCTCGAGTGACTCCCGAACACTTTCCGGGAGCGGCGGCTTCGACGGATCTTCTTCAGCGGGTGCCCTGGCCGGCGGCTCGAGCTCGAGCTCGTCCTCGATCCCCAGCAGGCCGGCTGCGAGCACGGCTGCGCCCGCCAGGTACGGGTTCGAGAGACCGGTGGGCGCCCGATTCTCGACGTGGCGCGACTTGGCGGAGCCCCCCTTGATCCGAACGAAGGCCGAGCGGTCCTCGAAGCCCCAGGAGACGTTCGTGGGGCTGAACGTGTGCGTCCGCCGCCGCTTCATGCAGTTCACGGTCGGCGCGAGCAGCGCGTAGATCGAGCGGGCATGCCGAAGCTGCCCCGCCACGAACTGGCGGCAGAGGCCGGAGATTCCGGCCTCGGCGCTCTCGTCCGCAAAGAGGTTCTCGCCGCTCTCTTGGTCGAGCAAGCTGAAATGCGTGTGACAGCCGGACCCGGCCGAGTCCGCGAACGGCTTCGACATGAAGGTCGCCCGATATCCGTTCAGGTGCGCGAGCTCCTTGACCGCGTTCTTGAAGGTGAAGGCACCGTCGGGGCCCGCCATGCCGGTGGCCGGAACGAAGTTGACCTCCCATTGCGAGCCTGCGTATTCGCAGTTCGCGGTGATGATCCCGAGCCCGATCTCGTTCAGGTGGCCGACCAGCTCCTGCACGAAGGGGACGTAGGTGTTCCTGAGGGTGTTGAAGATGTGGTACCCCTCGAAGAGGAGCCCGTTCGTAGTCGGATCGAGCAGGTAGAACTCCGGCTCGGAGCCCATCATCGGCTCGTAGCCGAGGTCGTGACAGTGGTCGAGAACGCGCCGGAAAACATGACGCGGCAGCGCGGCGAGGGGACGGCCGTCGTCCCACACCGAGTCGCAGATGAAGCGCGCCGTGCCTTCGACCCAGGGGACGACGCTCGCCGTCTCGACGTCCGGGATCAGACGCTGGTCGCCGTACCCGACCTCCTCGTTGTAGAGCGTGCCCGGCACGACGTCGGAGCGGCTGTCGAGCACTCCGGCACCGCCGTACATATTCAGGCCTCCCTCGGCATACTCGGCCGCATGCTCGATCGGGATCAGCTTGGAGCGGCTCGTGCCGTGCATGTCAGGGAGCTCGAACCGGACGAACTCGATCCCCTTCGAGCTCCAGCCGTCCAGGATTTTCCCCGCGTCAGTCGCCATTCGCTGGTTGGGGAGGTTACTAAGCGGCCGATGAGTTTTGGGGCCTTACGCCAGTCTCAATAGAACCGCACGACCAAGTGAGGAGGTTCCGGTGGCGAAGCATGAGGTCGGAACGCGCGAGGAGTGGCTTGCCGCACGCGTGGAGCTGCTCGGGCGGGAGAAGGAGCTGACTCGGCGTAGCGACGAGCTCGCGCGGCAGCGACGCGAGCTTCCGTGGGTGCGCGTTGACAAGGAGTACGCCTTCGAAACCGACGAAGGCACGAAGACGCTGCCCGAGCTCTTCGGCGGGCGCTCGCAATTGCTCGTGTTCCACTTCATGTTCGGCCCGGACGACACGGAGGGCTGCCCTGGCTGTTCGTTCATGGCGGATCACGTCGACGGCGCCGTCGCCCACCTCGAGCACCGCGACGTGACGTTCGTCGCCGCGTCCCGCGGGCCGCTCGAGAGGCTGAACGCCTACAAGCAGCGCCTGGGCTGGAGTTTCCCCTGGGTATCGTCGCTGGGAAACGACTTCAACCTGGATTTCGCCGTGTTCACCGACGAGGAGCGACGAACCGGCACCGGGTTCAACTTCGGTACGCCCCGGAGAACCGACCTCAACGTGCGGAGAGACGAGCTGCACGGCCTCAGTGCCTTCGCGCTCGAGGACGGGGTCGTCTACCACACCTACTCGTGCTACGACCGCGGCACAGACGTTCTGCACGGCACCTGGCAGCTACTCGACCGCGCGCCGAAGGGACGCGGCGAGAACTTCGAGGACTGGCCGCGCCGCCACGACGAGTACTGACTCTTCGCTAGGCGCGAGCGCCCGGCCCGTAGGCCAGCGCGAGGAGGTTGCCGTGCTCGAAACGTCCCGGCGCCAGGCTCTCGACGTCGATTTCGTGACTCTCACCGAGCACGTGCGCTGCCGCCACCTCGCCGACCGAGGGCGCAAGCTTGAAGCCGTGCCCCGACCATCCGAGGGCGAGGTAGAGCCCTTCGACACCGGGAGCCCAGCCGAGAATTGGGTTCCAGTCGGGCGTGTAGTCGTAAGCGCCCGCAAATCCTCCAAGCCACTCCGCCTTTGCATACGCAGGGACGCGGGCCCGCAATGCTGCACGCACGGCCGCCTCGTATTCCTCGTCGACGACCTGACGGCATTCGTCTCTTGACGCGAGCAGCTCCTCCGGCTGGTAGGCGACGACGAGCGCCGTTCCTGCCCGGTCGGGCCGAAGAACGAGGTTCGTCGCCAGGTCCGAGAAGGTCCGCCGGGCCTGCGGCCGACCCAGCGGCTGGCGGACGAGCGCTACCTGAACGCGGCGGAGCGAGACCGGCAGCTCGACACCCGCCGTGCGGGCCAGCTCGGGCCCCCAGCCTCCGGCTGCGTTCACGACCGTGCCCGTGGACACGAACCCCGCTTCCGTCTCGACGCCCGTCACCCGCCCCGCTTCGATCCTGATCGCGGTCGCCGACCGCGCGAGGAGCGGCCGGACGCCGAGCCGGACTCCTGCCGCGAACCAACCGAGCGCCATCTTCTGCGCATCCGCATAACCGCCGTCCGGCTCGTAGGCGGCGCCGGCGATACCGTCGAGGGAAAGCAGCGGCTCGAGCTCCGCGATCTCGTCCGGATCTACCACCCGGGTGTCGACGCCCCAGGACACGAGGCGCTCGACGTTCTCCGCAAGGCGCTCGAGCCGCTCGGGGTCGCACGTCAGCAAGTACCCGGTGGCGACGTAGCCGGCGTCTCCCGCTCCCACCTCTTGCGGCCACCGCTTGATCAGCTCGACACCGCGCATCGCCAGCCGTGCCGGAGCCTCGTTCGAGTAGTGGCGGCGGACCATCGAGAAGGAGAGCCCCGAGTCTCCAGCTCCGACCGTGTCCCGCTCCAGAAGCACGATCGAGCCTGCGCCCCGCGAGGCGAGCTGGAAGGCGATGCTCGTCCCGAAGAGCCCGGCGCCTACCACGACCACATCGGCCGATTCCACGCTCACGGGCGAAGTATCATCGCTGGCCATGACCGCGAGCACGATCGTCGTGCGCTTGCGGGCTGCCGTCCTCTTCCTCGTGGCGTGCTAGCCGTCGAGCTGCAGCGCTTCGGCGGCCCCGAAGGTCTGGTCCCGGTCGAGCTCCCCGATCCGGAGCCCGGCCCCGGAGAGGCGCGCGTGGATCTCGTCGCGGCCGCCGTCAACCGACGTGATTGGTGGATCCGGCGGGGCGGGAGTGCAGCCCTTCCGGTCGTGCTCGGATCCGACGGGGCCGGGGTCGTCTCGGCGGTGGGAGCGGGCGTCCAGGACGTCGAGGTCGGCGACGAGGTCTTGATCAATCCATCGCTCGGCTGGGGCGACCACGAGTACGCGCCCGGACCAGACTTCCGCATCCTCGGCGTCCCCGACCAGGGCACGTATGCAGAGCGAATCCTCGTGGAGGCCTCCCAGCTCCGGCCGCGCCCTCGGGGCTACACCTGGGTCGAGTCCGCGGCGCTGCCGCTCGGAGGACTAACTGCCTGGCGCGCTGTCGTGACTCACGCGAAGGCTCGGGTCGACCGAACGCTCCTCGTCCCGGGCGCGGGCGGAGGCGTCGCCACTTTCGTCATCCAGATTGCCGCGGCGGTTGGCGCCCGCGTACTCGTGACGTCGTCAAGTGCAGAGAAGCTCGAGCGGGCTCGCGGTCTGGGCGCCGACGGCGGCGCCGACTACCGCGAAGAGGACTGGCCGGAACGGCTCGGCCCGGTTGACGCAGTCGTCGACAGCGTGGGTGGCGCGAGCTGGCCAGGAGCGCTCCGCGCGCTTCGTCCCGGCGGACGGCTCGTCAGCTTCGGCGACACGGCAGGGGAAGTGGCCGAGGTCGAGCTGGCGCAGGTCTTCCTCTCGTGGATTCGGATCCAGGGCACGACCATGGGCAGCCCACGTGAGTTCGACGCGCTCCTCCGGCACGTCGCCGAGGCGCGCTGGCGTCCCGTGGTGGACAGCGTCTTCCCGCTCCGCGAGGCGGCGGCGGCGCACGAACGCCTGGACGCGGCCGACCGCTTCGGCAAGGTCGTCCTGGCCATCGACGAGAGCCGGCTGTAGCAGTCGGAGAGCTAGTCCACGAGCTTGCGCATCATCGCGTAGATCGCGATCCGCCACATGATCAGCCCGAAGGCGACGAGGAAGCCCAGCCGAGCGACGTCCGTCCACCCTTCGAACCCGAACACGGCGTGGCGAACGAGCTCGACCAGGTGGTAGAGCGGGTTGAGGTTCGCAAGGACCTGCGCCCACTCCGGAAGCTGGTCGATCGGGAAGAAGGTGCCCGCCACGAGGAAGAGCGGCGTCAAGACCGCGCTGACGACGTAGTTGAAGTTCTCGAACGACGACGCGAAGCCCGCGATCGAGATCCCGAAGCAGGCCCAGCCGTAGCCGGCGACGAAGGCGATCCCGGGGACCGTGAGCATCCCCCAGGCCGGGTCGAGCCCGAAGACCATGGCGACCAGCATGGGTACGCAGCCGTAGACACCGGCGCGAGTCGCGATCCAGATGGCCTCGGCGGTCACGAGCTCCTCGGTGTCGACGGGCGCGGCGAGGATCGCGTCGTAGGTCCGCTGGAACTGGTACTTGACGAACGTCCCGAACATGGCGGGGAAGGCGCTCGAGAAGAGCACCGCGGTGGCGACCGTGCCGGTTCCGACGAACTCCACGTAGTCGTATCCACCAACCGTCCCGACGAGGGCGCCGAAGCCGAAGCCGAAGGCGAGCAGATAGATGGTGGGTTCGACCGTCGACGAGAACGTTGACGAGCGCCAGTAGGAGGAGAAGTTGACGACCTCGCGCACGAGCACGCCCGTCAGGGCGGGGCGCTCGAGCCGCCGCAGCCGCGCGACTCGGGGGGCCGAGGCATCGGCCATCAGTCGATCTCCTCGCCGGTGAGCAGCACAAACACGTCCTCGAGATTCGTCGGCCGGCGCTCGCCCTCGGGCGCGCGCCCGTCGGCCCCCTCGATCCCGAGCACCGAGATGCTCGTTCCGGTTCGGCGCGTCCGCAGTCCGGTTGCCGCGGCTGCGGCCTCCGCCTCGGCAAGCTTCGCGGGCGGGCCGTAGACCTCGACAGCCTCGAAGCCCGCGTGCGTGGCGACGAGCTCAGCCGGCGGGCCGGCGGCGACAGCGCTTCCGTGAGACATGATCATCACAGTGTCAGCGAGACGCTGGGCCTCTTCGATGTAGTGCGTGGACATGAGGATCGTGGTCCCTTCGGCGCGCATGGCGTCGATCAGGGCCCAGAGCTCCTGCCGCACCTGCGGGTCGAGGCCGACGGTCGGTTCGTCGAGCAGTAGGAGCCGCGGTCGGTGGACGAGCGCCCGCGCGATCAGCAGGCGCCGGCGCATGCCACCCGAGAGCTTGCTCACCCGGTCGTGACGCCGGTCGGGAAGGTTCGCGATCCGGAGCGCCCGCTCGATCGCCTCGTGGCGATCAGCCCGGCCGATCCGGTAGAGGTGCGTGAAGACGAGAAGGTTCTGCTCGACGGTAAGCGTTACGTCGAGGTTGTCGAGCTGAGGCACGACGCCGCACTGCGCACGGGCCACCTTCGACTCCCCAGGAAGCCGGAAGCCAAGAACCTCGAGCTCGCCCTCGTCGGCGATCGCCTGAGCGGTCAGGAGCCGCATCGTCGTCGACTTCCCGGCACCGTTCGGCCCGAGCAAGCCGACGCACGTGCCCTCGGGAACGTCGAGGTCGAGGTTCGTTACCGCCGTGATCGGCCCGTAGCGCTTGGTGACGCCCCGGAGTCGGATTGCAAGCTCGTCCGCCATGCGACCAGCATGCCAAGACCGGGACCGCCCGGGTTGTGCTCTACGGACGGAGAGCCGGGAGAACCTGCTCCGCGAAGAGCTCCAGCGAGCGCATGACCTTCTCGTGGGGCAGGTTTCCAAAGGCGAAGATGAGGCAGATCTGGCGCAGTCCGAGCGGATCGATCTGGGCGAGAAGCTGCTCGCGAACCGCCTCGGGCGAGCCGCACAGCACGACGCCCGCTTCCAGAATGTCTTCAAACGAGTCGGGCGCGTCCATGAAACGGGCGAAGATCTCGCGGTGAAAGGCGTAGCTATCCGGGAGGAGCGCCGGGTCGGGCGGCAGGGCAGCGTCTTGGAAGAGAAACATCATGTGCGAGAGGGCCGGATCGCAGTCGGCGATCGCCTCCTCGTCCGTGGGCGCCACGTAGACGTTCCGAAAGAGCATGAAATTCGCGGCGCTTAGCGGCTGCTCGAATCGCTTCGCGGCGTCCAGGTAGTGCTCGAGCTTCTCGGCCACCATCTCGGGAGGCAGGAAAATCGTGGACATACCGAAGCCCTGCGAGGCGACCCACTCGATCGTCGCCGGGCTCTCTGCCGCAGCCCAGATCGGTGGGTGCGGGTGCTGGAGCGGGCGCGGGTAGATCGCGGCGCGGGCGACCGAGTAGAAATCGCCGTGGTGTTCGAACTCGACGTTCGTCCACGCCTTGCGCATCAGATCGAGGCCCTCCTGGAACCGAGGTCGGAGCTCGTCGAAGTCCATCCCGAGCTTCTTGACCTCCTGGAAGTCGATGCCGCGGCCGACACCGACTTCGAGCCGCCCGTCCGAGAGAACATCCAGCATCGCGCTCTCCTCCGCGAGTCGGAGCGGCTGGTGGAACGGGACGACGTTGATCATGGCTCCGACCCGGATTCGCTTCGTGTGCGAGGCGAGGGCCGCGACCATCAGGTTCGGAGAAGGGAGCAGGTTGTACGCCGTGAAGTGGTGCTCCGAGAGGAAGACCGCGTCGAAGCCCAGCCGTTCAGCGGCGAGCCACTCCTCGAAATGCTCCCGATACACCTGTCGCGCGAGCGCAGGGTCGAACGCTGCCGGGTCGTTCTCGTACGGATAGTGGCAGAGGTCGAAGATCGAGACGCCGACGCGCCCGAGCTCTGCCAGCCGGGGAGACATAACCCTTCGAACCCTCTCAGGTCGGCGCTCGAACCAGGTCGTTGACATAAGGTGCCTTCCAAGGTACCTTGCGGAGCATGGTAGCCGTTCAGGACGCCCTCCTCTCGCAGATGCGAAGGGGAACGCTCCAGTACTGCGTGCTGTCCTTGCTCGCCAAGGAAGAGCGCTATGGGTTCGACCTGGTCCGAGGTTTGGCGGAAGTGGACGGGATGGTCACGAGCGAGGGGACGATCTACCCCCTGCTCAGCCGCCTGAGGCGGGACGGGCTCGTGGAGTCGAGCTGGCAGGAGTCGACAGCAGGACCGCCCCGGCGTTACTACCGGCTAACCGACGCGGGTCGGACGGCGCTCGAGGGTTTCAGGCTCGAATGGCGCCGATTCCGTGAGGCGGTGGATCATTTCGTCGAGAGGAATGCATGATCATGAAGCCCACGACCGAAAGTCTCGTCGACGACTATCTGAAGCAGCTGGACTCGGAACTCGCCGACCTTCCCCGGCTGCGCCGGAAGGAGATCGTCGAGGAGATCTCGGAGCACATCGCCGAGGCACGGGCCGCGTCTCCATCGCAGGGCGTGGCGGAGATTCGAACGCTACTCGATCGGCTCGGCGACCCCGCCGAGATCGCCGGCGAAGCGAGGGAGCGGTTCGGGGTGCAGCCCAGGAAGTCCCGCACACTCGAGATTGCGACGCTCCTCCTCCTCCTCGTTGGCGGAGTCGTCCTCCCGGTGATCGGCTGGCTGATCGGAGTCGTCCTGCTCTGGGTGTCAGACGCCTGGGACAGCCGCGACAAGCTGATCGGAACGCTCGTCGTCCCGGGAGGGCTGTTGCTCCCCCTGGCTCTCCTCACCATCGGGACCTCAGCAGGAGGAGGCTGCAGCACTCCGGTACCGGCGGCTGGTGCAAGGGAAGCGGCCGCGTGCATCGATGGCTCGGGCGGAATCAACGTCCTGAGCCTGATCGCGGTGACGGTCCTTCTCCTCGCGCCCCTGGTGACCACCGCCTACCTCGCCCGGCGGATGAGAAGACCTACAGCCACCGCTCTCTGAATTCAGCTCCGCTAGGCGACTACTGGGCCGCCAGCACCGACCTGATCTTCTCAACCACGGCACCCTCGGCCTCGCTGCCGCCTTCCGCGGCCTCTGCGACAGATTGCGCCACGTCGAGCACGAAGCTCTTGTAGGCCTCGACCTCGTCAGGGGCGTTGGACTCAAGCGTTGCGACCGCCGCGCGGAGCGCCTCGAGCGTCTCGCCCTCGACCTCCGCCGGTGAGGACGTAACTCCGAACCCCGTCCCTCGTGTCTCGGCGAGCTCCCGCACGAGCTGGCTCGAGCTGTCCTTGCGCGCGCCCGCCAAGTGCTTCGCGAGCGCTCCCGCCTCCTTGAAGCTGTCGAAGAAGCCCTGGTCGCTTACCGACACGAGCAGCCCCGCACCTGTTACGCCCTTGTGCAACGTCTCCCAATCCTGCTCCGTGAAATCTGCCTTTCCGGCCATTGGTGCCCTTTCTGTCTCTTCGGATACGTTAGCCAGAGTCTTCCAAGCCCCACCGATCCGAACCCTTAGCCCAGAGCACTGAGAATCCCGTCCTGGAGCCAGGTCAGGTACGCATAGAGCGCCAGGTCGTCGGCTTGGGGATCCGTCTCGTCGATGCCTTCCTCATAGGCGTCTTCCGTGACGCCGAGGCGCGTGCCGAGGACGAGCCGCAGGTCGTTCAGGGCGGAGAGCCAGGCGTGGAGCTCTTCCTCGCTCACATGCTCGCGGTCGACCGTCTCCGCTAGAGCGAGAAGGGAGGCTCGGTGGCCGCCGAGCAGCTCGTCACCCACGAGCCCTTGGTACTCAGCCTCGAGCTCCGCGTCCTCGTACGCCGGCGGAAAGAGGCGCCGGAGCGACGGGTCGCCCGGCTCCGCGACGAGCAGGTCGTCCAGGGCAGCCGGAAGGCCGCGCAGCAGCGAGCGCTCGCGAGCGGAGAGGCGCACTTCGAACCGGCCATCCTCCATCCGCTCGACGGGACGAGGGACGAACATCAGATGGTTGGCCGGCAACCGTCGTCGTCGACCATCTAGTCCTGCCGCATGGTGGCCCAGAGCCCGTGAGCGTGCAGGCGGGCGACGTCGTGCTCGGCCTTCTCACGTGTCCCACTCGAGACCACCGACTTCCCGTCGTTGTGCACCTCGAGCATCAGCCGGGTCGCTTCCTCCTTGCCGTAGCCGAAGAGCTTCTGGAAGACGAACGTCACGTAGGACATCAGGTTGATCGGGTCGTTCCAGACAATGACGATCCAGGGCTTGTCGCGGACGATCTCGTCCTCGCCTGAGGGGATTTCGACCTCGACGGGTGCCGCAATGGTCTGGCTCACCGGTTAAGTGTTGCGCACCTGCCGCGAAAGGTCAGCTGGGCTTCGTCGTCATCGCCCAGACGGCGACGAGGTAGGCGGCCAGGACGACGAGCGTCAGAACCGTTACGACCCGCCCGAGCGTGCCGCCGCCGCCGGGGCGGCGGCCCGCACGGCGCGCTGCGACCCCCGCGAGGATCGCCGAGATAAGAAGGAAGACGAAGCCCCCGTCCGCAGTGATGTAGCCGATGCCGATCCAGTCGGCTTCATCCGGAATGTTCTCCTTCGAGTTGATCCACTCGGCGCCGACGCGCATGAGGACATACGAAGGGAACGCCGCGAGCAGGAGTGTCCGGAAACCGAGGCGGATGAGACCCGGTGAATCGCCGCGCCAGGCGAGCAGAAACAGCGCCGCCACCGTCACCAGCGACCCGACGAGGAGCATCGCGCCACCGACGTGCAAGAGCAGGGGGAAGTTCCAATCGTCGGGTCTAATGAGTGCGATTGTCATGCGCCCGGCTTGTAGATCATCACGACTAGAAGGGCTGCGACCGCGAGTGCCATAACCGCGTGGACGATGAGGGCGCGCTGGCTTCGGATCGAGCCCCCGAGCTCACCGTGCCCGGCGTCGGCGCCGAAGGCGCGGCGAAAGCCGGCACCCACCCGTGTGCCCGCGGCCGCCGCGATCACCCACAGGACGAGCGCGGCGACGATCCACCCGTCCCAGAGCTCGTAGCCCTCGACGTAAACGGCGAGCCAGATCCCGAAAATCAGCGTCCCGGCACCGCCGACGTCCCACAGCCTGCTCCCGAGCCTCGACATCCGGAGGAACGGCCCCGCATCCACGACGCCGGCCGAGCGCCAAGTCGCAGCCAGAATTGCGCTGAGAAGGACGACGGCGGCCACAGCTGCAAAGGCCGCCAGGACGTGGAGGAAGAGAAGCCAGTCGTACAACGTCACGGGACCACTCTAAAACGTCAGGGCGGCGATGGTGGGCCCCTACGCGGTGGTGCTGGCGACTTCCTTCCGTTCCTGGCGCTCGGGCGTGATCCGCACGACGTTCCAGGCAAGCCCGAAGCGCTCGAGGGTGGCGATGAAGAGCCCGCCCGGGTCGACCTCCCAGCGTTTCAGTCCGTGGAAGGCCGAGGTGGGAAAGGCGTGGTGATTGTGGTGCCAGGCCTCGCCGAACGAAAGGATCGAGAGCCAAAAGACGTTCCGGGACTCATCGTCGCACCGGAAACGGCGCGTGCCCCAGAGATGACAGATCGAGTTGATCGAGAACGTGACGTGATGCAAAAGGAAGATCCGAACGAACCCGCCCCACAGGAGCGCGGTGAACCCTCCCCAGAGCGACCCGGTCAGAGCATAGCCCGCTCCGAACGGGACGATCAGTGAGGCGACTACGAGCCAGGGAAAGGTGCGGTCGACGATACGCATCCCGCGGTCGGCCATGAGGTCGGGGGCGTAGCGGCGAGTGTTGGCCCGGCCCTCCTCGACGAAGAGCCAGCCGACGTGCGCATGAAAGAGCCCTTTCAGGACTGCGACCGGCCGCGCACCCTCAGCGAGGTGCGGCGAGTGTGGATCGCCTTCGCGGTCGGAGAACTGGTGGTGCTTGCGATGGTCCGACACCCAGGCGAGCACGGGCCCCTCGACGGCCATCGAGCCGAGCGCCGCGAGCGCGTAGCGGATACCTCCGTACGTCCTGAAGGAGCGGTGCGTGAGCAGGCGGTGGAACCCGACGGTGATCCCGAGGCCCGTCAGGAGGTAGCCGACCGTGAGGATGGCGATGTCCGTCCAGCCGACCACCGTGTTCCAGAGCAGGACGACGGCGACAAGGAAGGCCAGGAAGGGCACGACCACCCCTCCGAGATTCGCAAGCATGTGCGCTCGGGTCATTTCGGCTCCATCGCTTCCCGGGAAGCACCGGTTCGGAACGTTGGACGATCCGGCCCTATGGATGGTTGCAATCCCGGCTCAGCTCTTATCCTCTCGGCTTCCCGTGCCGATGCCTAAAGTCGTGCTCGCCGCAACGAGGTCCCTTCGGGCACTGGACCCAAAGCTGCCCGGATCGGTGGGGCTCGTCCAGAGCATTTCCCTCGCCACCGCCGTCGGCTACGGGAGTGTTCTCCCCTACTCGGTCATCTACCTGCACGACGTTCGCGGCTTCTCGCTCGGCGCCGCGGGGCTCGTGGCGGCGCTGCTCACCGGCATGGGAATCGCCTCGGGCCCGGTCACAGGCGCCCTCATCGACCGGCTGGGGACGCGCCCGGCGCTCCTCGGATCGCTCGTCCTCGCCGCCGCCGCCCTGGCCTCATTCCCGCTCGTCCGGGAGCCGTGGCAGGCCCCATCGTCTTCCTGATCGCGGCCGGTTCGATTCTCCCGGCGGCGATCGCGACACTCGCGCTTCCACGGGACCCCTCAGGAGCAGCGTTTCACCTGGACCGGGGCAGGTATCGGGACGTTCTTCGGAACCCGGTGCTGCTCAGGCTGATGGTCGTGAACACGGTGTTCGTGGCAGTCGGCTACACCCTCCTCGCCGTCGTCATGCCAGTCTTGCGAAGGGCGAAGCCGACGTCACCGAGAGCATGCTCGGGCTGATCTTCCTCGCGAACACCCTCTTCATCGTGATCGTGCAGCTTCCGCTCGCGCGAGCGCTCGAAGGCAGCAAGCGACTCGGCGTCCTCGCGGGGGCCGCCGCGTGCTGGGCGGTCGGCTGCATGCTGGTGCTCGGCGGCGGGCTCTGGTTCCAGGCGGCCGTGGCGGCGGTCGTGATCGGACTGGCCGGGGTCGTCTTCGGAATCGGCGAGTGCGTCCACGCGACGGTGATCGGGCCCCTCGTGGCCGATCTGGCGCCGCCGCACATGCTCGGCCGCTACATGGGCCTCCTCACACTGTCGTTCCAGCTCGGCATGACCGTGGGCCCGGCGATCGGCGGCTTCCTCCTCGCCGCGTCGGCCACCGGGCTCTGGACAGGTGCCGCAGCGCTTGTCGCGATCGCCGGGCTGGGCGCACTCACGCTCTCGGAGCGTCTTCCCGAGCATGCGCGCGCAACGCCTGCGAGTCCAAGGACGTCCTGCGAGCCGGGCGTCACGTTGCCCGTCTAGGCCCGCGCGCCCGCGACTGTAGGCTCCGGCGATGCGTGCCGTCCGCTGCTGGTGCGAGGAGCTCGTCGTGGCCGGGGACGACGAGCAGCTCGCCGCGGCGCTACGCGATCACGTTGCCGAGGCCCACCCGGACGAGCCCCGCTCGGACGAAGACGTGCAGGCGCGCGTCGAGTCGGACGCGTACGAGCCGCCCGACCGCCCTCCTTGGGCCTACTGACCTCCCGGGCTAGAGATCCAACGCTTCGCCGACGATTCGCTCCTGTTCGAGCAGGTGCGCTGTTGGATAGCCCTCGCTGGGGCTGGCCCGCCAGGCCCGGCCGCAGTAGCGCAGGTCCACCTCTGCCGGAAGCCCTTCCTCGAGCCGATGGCGAACGGCGCGCCAGGCGCCCATGTTCTGCGGCTCCTCCTGGACCCACAGCACCTCGCGGAGGTTCGGGTAGCGGGAGAGAAGCTCGTCGTACTGCGCGACCGGGAACGGATAGAGCTGCTCGAGACGGGCGACTGCGACCCGCTCCGCACTCTCGAGATCCTCGTGACCGACGATGTCGTAGTAGATCTTCCCGGTGCAGAAGATGAGGCGCTGGGTCTGGCGACGCGCCTCTGCGTCCAGCCGCGGGTCGTCGAGGAGAGGCTGGAAGGATCCCTCGGTGAGGTCGGTGGCCCGCGACGTCGCCTGCTTCAGCCGGAGCAGGCTCTTCGGCGTGAAGAGGATCAGCGGACGGGCCTTGGGATGAAGCGCCTGGCGGCGGAGCACGTGGAAGTACTGCGCAGCCGTCGTAGCGTTCACGATCCGGATGTTCTCCTGTGCCGCCATCTGCATGAAACGCTCGAGCCGCGCGCTCGAGTGCTCGGGCCCATTTCCTTCGTAACCGTGCGGGAGAAGCAGCGTGATCCGTGACGTCTGACCCCATTTCGAGAGGCCGGAGACGACGAACTGGTCGACGATCACCTGCGCCGCGTTCACGAAGTCACCGAACTGCGCCTCCCAGAGGACGAGGGCGTTGGGCGTCGCGACCGCATAGCCGTACTCGAATCCGAGCGCGCCCACCTCGGAGAGTGGCGAGTTGTAGATCTCGATGGGAGCCTCGGCGCCCGAGAGGTGCTGGATCGGGGTCCACATGTTGCCGGTCTTCACGTCGTGCAGGACGAGGTGGCGGTGCGCGAACGTGCCGCGTTCAGTGTCCTGGCCCGTCAGCCGCACCGGTGTCCCCTCGCGGGCCAGGGAGCCAATGGCGAACGCCTCAGCCTGAGCCCAGTCGATCCCACCCGCCTCTCCCAGCGTCTCGAGCCGGCGCTCGAGCTGCTTCGCGAGTTTGGGATGGACCGTGAAGCCGTCCGGGACGGAGAGAAGCTCGCGGTTCAGCAGCTCGAGCGTCTCACGTGGAAGGCGCGTTTCTGGCTGCTCGCTGCCGACACGGCTAAGGTGCCGCTCCTTCGGCGGCACGCCGCCGCCGGCCTCGAGCGTTTCGCGCAGCTGCTCATGCGCAGCCTTCATCCTGGCCTGGACCTCCTCCACGAGGCCGTCGGCCTCCGCCTGGGTGACCACGCCGGCCTCGACCAGCGCGGCCGCGTACTGCTCGCGCACGGTTGGATGGCTCTCGATCTTCTCGTACATGAGCGGCTGGGTGTAGGCGGGCTCGTCACCCTCGTTGTGCCCGAAGCGCCGGTAGCCGACGAGGTCGACGACGACGTCATGGCCGAACTCCGCGCGGAAGGCCATTGCAAGCCTGATTGCGTGCACCGCGCCCTCCGCGTCGTCGGCGTTCACATGGACGATCGGGATGTCGAAGCCCTTGGCGAGGTCGCTCGAGTAGCGGGTCGAGCGCCCCTCCGACGGGTCGGTCGTGAACCCGAGCTGGTTGTTCGCGATCAGATGCAGAGTCCCACCCGTCGAATACCCTTCCAGCGACTCGAGGTTCAGCGTCTCCGCGACCACGCCCTCGCCCGGGAAGGCGGCATCGCCGTGGATCAGGATCGAGAGTGCGACGCTGGGATCGTGCCGCCCCTCGGGAGACTCATGGTTGGTCTGCGCGGCCCTCGTCGACCCCTCGACCACCGGGTCGACGAACTCGAGGTGGCTTGGATTCGAGGCGAGCTCCACCTCAACGTCGCCACTGGTCGTCTTTCGCGTCCCGTGCGATCCGTAGTGGTACTTGACGTCGCCCGTCCCGCCCTCTGGGTCCGAAGCGACCGCCTCCAGCAGCCGCTCGCCCTCGAACTCGCGGAGGATCACGTCGTAGGGGCGCCCGACGGTATGCGCGATCACGCTCAGACGGCCGCGATGCGCCATGCCGAGAAAGACCTTCCGGGCGCCGTCCCCCGCGGACAGCTCGATCGCCTCGTCTAGCATCGGGACCATCGCGTCCAGGCCCTCGATCGAGAACTGCTTCTGCCCCAGGAACGCGCGTCTGAGATAGCGTTCGAAGCCTTCGACCTCCGAGAGGCGTGTCAGCAGGAGCTTCTTCTCGTCGGGTGAGAACTCCTGGCGGTAGCGGCCCGATTCGATCGCCCGGCGGAGCCACACCCGCTCCTCGTGGCTCGAGATGTGCTCGATCTCGTAAGCCATCGTCCCGCAATAGGTCTCGCGCAGGCGCGGAAGCGCCTCAGCGAGCGTATCGCCCGGAACGTAGAGGCGCAGGACGTTCGCCGGCACTTTCGCCTGGAGCTCCGGCGTCAGCTTCGGCTGCAGCCGCTCCGGGTCGAGCGCAGGGTCTCCGGGAGGGTCGGTTCCGAGCGGGTCGAGGCGGGCGGCATTGTGGCCGTGCATCCGATGTGCCTTCACGAGCGCCATCGCCGCCGCAACGGCGCCGAGGAGCGTCTCGTCGACGTGAGTCTCGGTCGCGGGGCCGGCCGCGGTCGCTGCACCGTTGCCGCTGTCACCAAGCGCTGGATACAGCTCGCGGATGCGCTGGACGAGCGGGTCGCCGTCGAGCAGATCCGGTGGAGCCGCTTCGAAGAGCGCACGCCAGGCCGGATCGACCGACTCCGGCGAATTTAGATACTGGAAGAAAAGTTCCCGGACGAAACCCGAGTTAAGGTCTTCGAGCTGCTCAAACCCCACGTCGGTTCAGAATAGCGAGGACCCCACCTTCCGGTTCACGGCGTTCTCCGGAACCCGGCCCTCGAGGAGAACGCTCTTGAGGGCGGAGACGCAGAGCATCCCCATGGCCGTCCGCGTCTCGTGGGTCGCGCTCCCGAGATGTGGTGTCAGCACGACGTTGTCCAGGCCGAGGAGCCCCTCGTGCACTGCCGGCTCATGCTCGAAGACGTCGAGCGCCGCGCCGGCGATCTCCCCTCCGGCGAGCCCCTCGACCAGAGCGTCCTCGTGGACAATCGGCCCCCGGGCCGTATTGACGAGGAAGGCGTCTCGCCGCATGGAGCGAAGCTCCTCCCGTCCGATCAAGTGCCGCGTCTCGGGAAGGAGCGGACAGTGAAGGCTGACGACATCCGAGCAGCCCAAGAGCTCCGCCAGCGGCAGCCATTCGTGCGGGGAGGGGCGCGGCCCGCCGGGCGCGGTGTAGACGACGCGCATCCCGAGCTCCCGGCCGAGCCGGGCGACCTCGGCGCCGATCCGCCCAAGCCCGACGATCCCGAGTGTGCGTCCGCGCGGCGTGGAGCCGAGCATGAAGGTGGGTGCCCAGTCCCATCTCTCGCCGGAGCGCAGAAGCCGATCGCCCTCGCTCACGCGCCGGGCGAGGTCGAGCATGAGTGCGATTGCGAGCTCGGCCGTCGCTTCGGTGAGCACGTCGGGCGTGTGCGCGACGAGAACCCCACGCCGCGTCGCGGCGTCCACGTCGACGTTGTCATAACCGACGGCGTAGTTGGCGACGACCCGGAGGCCGTCGCCTGCGGCGGCGAGCAGCTCCTCGTCGACCTGGTCGCTCAGCATCGTCACGAGACCCGAACAGCCTCTCGCGCCCGCCAGGAGCTCCGAGCGGTCCGGCGGACGTTCCGAATCGTGGACGCGGAGGTCGAAAAGCCGGTCCAGTTCGGAATGCACGGGGCCGGGAACTCGTCGTGTGAGGAAAACTCTCAGTGCCAAAAATCCACCTCGCCCGGCCGGAACCGGCGCTAATCTTCCCCGGTGCGCGAGCTGACGCCGGAGCTACGCGCTTTATACGACCTCGCACGCGGCGCCGCCCAGGGAGGGATCGGCGTGGACGAGTTGCTCGAGCGTGTCTGCGTGTCGGTGGTCGACAGCCTCGGCTTCGAGCGCTGCGGCGTCGGCCGCCTCGATCCGGAGACGGGGGTGATCACCCCGGTCGTCTCCCATGGCGTGCCCCGGGAGGAGGTGCCGACTGTCAACCTCGACGAGCAGCCGCTCCTACAGCGGGCCCTCGAGCGGGGAGAGGCAGTCCTCGCGGACGCCCGGGGCTCCGAGGGCCTTTCCTCTGCCTTGACGGAGCAATTCGGTGTCGTGACGGTTCTGGCGGTACCCCTGCTCGCGGAGGGCCACTGCCTCGGCTTCCTCGCAGCCGACCGCGGCGGAGGAGCCTTCGACCTCGACGAGAGCGCCCTCGATCTCATGACCACGATCGGCGCGTTCGGCGGCGTGCTCCTGCAACGGGCGCTCGAGTCGTCCGAGCTCGAGAACGTCAACGAGGTCGCGCGGAACTTCATCGCGCTGGCATCCCACGAGCTACGGACCCCGGCGGCGGTCGTGCACGGCATCGCTTCGACGCTCCACCTCCGCGGAGATCTCCTCGATGCGGAGCAGCTCCACCATCTCCGCGCCACGCTCTACCAGCAGACCGACCGGCTCCGGCGCCTGGTCGACCAACTTCTCGACCTTTCGCGTCTCGAGGCGAACGCGGTCTCGATCTCCGTCATCAACTTCCCCGTGCGGCGCCGCGTCGAGGAGCTCGTGCTGATGCTGGCAGCCGATCACGTGTTCGAGATCGAGATCCGCATCGATCCGTCGCTCGAGACGGTCGCCGATTCCGAGGCGTTCGATCGGATCGTCTCCAACCTGTTGACGAACGCGCTCCGTTACGGGAAGCCTCCGGTCTCCGTGGACGCACGGCAAACCGACCGGCACTTCCGCCTGGCCGTCGAGGATCACGGGGAGGGAGTCGCGGGCGATTTCGTCCCGCATCTCTTCGAGCGCTTCGCGCGCGGCAGCCCCCCCGGCCTTGGAGCCATCGGGTCCGGGCTCGGGCTCTCGATCGCGCAGTCATATGCGCGTGCGCACGGAGGCGACCTTCTTTACGGAACGGCGACCCCAAGCGGCGCCCGGTTCGAGCTCGTGCTTCCCGTCAGCTAGGTGGGACGTGTCGGAGGGACGACCGGCAGCCCGGCCGCTACCTGCCTTCTGCCGCCCGCCTCGTAGATCACGTCGACCGAGTCATGCTTCCGGTACGTGCCGGCGATCCCGAGGAAGATGCTGGCCCAGCGGATGAAGCCGAGCCGGCCCTCTTGAGCGAGCGGCTTCGTGAACTCGAGCACGCGCCCGCGCACGACGTAGTCGGTCCCGGGTGTCTGCGGCACGCCGTTCATGTACACCTCGAGCGGCTCCGCGACATAGGCGGGCAATGGAACAGTCCAGGCTTCAGCCACCAAAGGACTGAAGCCTAGACTGGTCTTGCCCCCCTCGCGCTGAGCACAATCTCTCTCGTCCAACACCCCAAAAGACGTACTCACCCTCACGCGCACTCAATCACAGAAGGGGTGAGACCTGAATCCCTCTTTCGAGTGAATCGCCTCTATGTGGCCGGGTCTCCGGGCTGCCCATAGAATCCTGGCGCCTTGGGTCGGAAGCGCGGAGCACTGCTCGCCCTCGTTTGCCTCGTGCTGGTTTGGCCGGCGGCGGCCCTGGCGGGGAACGGAGGCCTCGCGCCCCCGGACTCGTCGACCGAAAGCGGCGACACGATTCGGTTCATCTACTGGGTCGTGACTGCGGCGTGTGCCGTCGTGTTCCTGCTGATCGAGACCGCACTCATTCTCTTCATCATCCGCTTTCGCCGTCGGCGGGACACCGCCGAGGACGTCGAGGGGCCTCAGATCCACGGAAACACACGGCTCGAGATTCTCTGGACCGCGATTCCCGCCCTGGCCCTCGCAGCGCTCGCGATCTTCACGATCATAAAGACGCCCGACGTGCTCGCGAATGCGAGCGGACAGGCGGCGAGCGACGCGACCGAGATCCGGGTCGAGGGTCACCAATTCTACTGGCAGTACACGTATCCAAACGGGGCGATCTCGTTCGACACCCTGTATCTCCCCGTCGGGAAGACAGCCTCGCTCGAGCTCCACTCGAAGGACGTGAACCACAGCTGGTGGGTGCCTGAGCTGACCGGCAAGCTCGATGCAATCCCGGGGCACCCGAACACGCTCGACTTCGAGCCCCGCCGGACGGGCACCTACGAGGACGGCAAGTGCGCCGAGTTCTGCGGGATTCAACACGCGATCATGGACACGACCGTCCGCGTCGTGTCTGAAGGCGAGTACCAGGCCTGGCTCGAGGACAACGCCCCCAGCGAGTCCGAGGAGGCGCTCGTTGCGCTGGGCGAACAGGAATGGACCGCCAGTTGCGCCAAGTGCCACGGGCTCGACGGCTCCGGCGACATCGGCCCATCGATCCAGGGCAACGGAACCCTGCTCAACCGCAGCGGCTTGAAGCGGCTGCTCCTGAACGGCCAGAACGAAGCGACAATCGAGAGCTACATGCCGCCGGTGGGCGCCGGCTGGCAGGAGCGCCAGTTCGACGCGCTCATCGCCTATGTGAAGTCGAACCAGCGTCTCTCGACCTCGCCGGCCCAGGGAGGCCAGAGTGGCGGATAGGACGAGGAGCATCGCCCCGACCTGGAAGCAGGGACGGGTCACCAGCTGGCTGACGACCGTCGACCACAAGCGCATCGGGATCCTCTACATCGTCACCTCCTTCGTCTTCTTCTTTGCGGGCGGTGTGATGGCGATCCTCATGCGGCTCCAGCTGGCGCAGGCGGATCAGCACGTGATCGAAAAGAACTCCTACAACGAGCTCTTCACGATCCACGGGACGACGATGATCTTCCTCTTCGCCGTGCCTCTCTTCGCAGGGTTCGCGAACTACCTCGTCCCACTCATGATCGGGGCACACGATATGGCGTTCCCCCGGCTGAACGCGCTTTCGTACTGGCTCTTCCTGCTCGGGGGCCTGATCGTGCTTGCAAGCTTCCTCGTTGAAGGCGGCGCCGCCAACAGCGGGTGGACGGCTTACACGCCGCTCTCGGGCGACAACTACAGCCCCAACTTCGGCCAGGACCTCTGGATCCTCGGCATCCATTTGACCTCGCTGGGCTCGATCGCAGGTGCGATCAACTTCATCGTGACGATCCACAACATGCGGACGCGCGGGATGACCTGGATGCGAATCCCGATCTTCGTGTGGACGATCGAGGCCTACTCCGTGCTCCTCGTCCTCGCCTTGCCGACGATCAGCGCCGCCGCCACGCTCCTCCTCCTCGACCGGCAAGCCGGCACGTCGTTCTTCGAGCCGGCCGAGGGCGGCAGCCAGATCCTCTGGCAGCACATGTTCTGGTTCTTCGGCCACCCGGAGGTCTACATCATGGTGCTTCCCGCGATGGGGATGCTCTCCGAGATCATTCCGGTCTTCTCGCGGAAGCCGATCTTCGGCTACAAGGCGGTGGCGTTCTCGACGATCGGCATCGCCTTCGCGAGCATGCTCGTCTGGGCGCACCATATGTTCACCGTCGGACTTCCGGTCTGGCTCCAGGCGTTCTTCCTCGTGTCGTCCTTCTCGGTCGCGATTCCGACTTCGATCAAGCTCTTCAACTGGCTGGCCACGCTCTGGCGCGGCCATCTCGACCTGCGGACGCCGCTCCTCTTCTGTCTCGGGTTCATCGGACTCTTCACCATCGGCGGCCTCTCCGGGATCATGCTGGCCGCCTACCCGATCGACTACCAGGCGCAGGACTCCTACTTCCTCGTCGCGCACCTTCACTACGTACTCTTCGGCGGCTCGGTGTTCGGAATCTTCGCCGGGACGTACTACTGGTTCCCGAAGATCACTGGCCGGATGTACGACGAGCGGCTCGCGAAGGCACACTTCTGGTTGCTCCTGGTCGGCTTCAACATGGCCTTTCTGCCCCAGCACTTCCTCGGCCTCATGGGCATGCAACGGCGGATCTACACGTACCAGCGCGGCGGGCTTTTCGAGCTCTACAACCTCATCTCGTCGATCGGGGTGCTCGTGATGACGGTCGGACTCCTGATCTTCCTCGCAAACATGGTCAGGAGCTGGCGTGCAGGCCCTCGGGTGGGATCCGACCCGTGGCGAGCCGATACCCTCGAGTGGTACACGACCTCGCCTCCTCCTCCACACAACTTCGACCGGGTGCCCTACGTGTCAAGCCACCGGCCCCTCCGGGACCTACGCCTCCGCCTCCGGGAAAGGCCCCTGTGAGCCCGGCCCCCGGACCCTGGCTCCGGCTCCTGTCGCTCGGCGCCGTCGGCGCCGTCGCCCTCGTGGTAGCGACGGGCGAGCACGCGCTTCCGCACGACGCCGCTGCATTGGTCGCCCTCGCCCTCCTGGCGGGTGTGGCCCTCGCCGCTCGCTTCGGACATCCGGACCGGCCAGAGCTCGCACTTGCGTCGACCCTGGCTCTCGGCGTATTCATCGTCCAGATTGGACTAGGCGGCGTGCTGGCACTGACCGACTCCGCCTGGGCGCGCGCGTTCCACGTCGGGCTGGGTGCCGTCTCGCTTGCGATCGCAGCGATCGCCGCAGCCGCGTCCTTCCGTGGCGGCGCAGCGGTTCCGCGCGGGTCCTGGCGCGACTACGTGACCCTTACCAAGCCGCGCATCATGAGCCTGCTGCTCCTGACGGCTGCCGGGGGGATGCTAGTAGGCGCGAGAGGCGTCCCGTCGGCCGGCCTCCTGGCCGCGACACTCGGTGGCCTGGCGCTCGCCTGCGGCGGCGCGTCGACCCTGAACCACGTAATCGACCGGGACATCGACCGCCTGATGGGCAAGCGGACCCGGGGGAGGCCCGTGGCGGCGGGACGGATACCGCCTGCCCGCGCACTCGAGTTCGGCCTGGCGCTGTCCGCACTTTCATTCGTCGTCCTTGCGAGCTTCGCGAACGTCCTCGCCGCGCTACTCGCAGTCTTCGGCAACCTCTTCTACGTCCTCGTCTACACGCGGTGGCTGAAGCGCTCGACGCCGCAGAACATCGTCATCGGCGGAGCAGCAGGCGCTGTCCCGCCCGTGGTCGGGTGGGCAGCTGCGACGGGGAACCTGACTCTGCCGGCGCTCCTGCTCTTCCTGATCGTCTTCTTCTGGACACCGCCGCACTTCTGGGCCCTGGCGTTGCTCATCCGGCGTGAGTACGCGGCAGCCCGCGTCCCGATGCTCCCGGTCGTGAAGGGAGAGCCGGAGACCGCGCGCTCGATCGTCCGCTACACCCTCCTCATGATCGGCGTGACGCTCCTGCCGTTCGTGGCGCACACGGTCGGCTGGCTCTACCTCGCCTCGGCACTCCTCCTGGGAGGGCTCTTCTTGCTCCTGGCGGTCGAGCTCCTCCGCAAGACCACGCCTGCACGCGCGCGGAGGCTCTTCACGTACTCACTGGCCTACCTTGCGCTCCTCTTCGTCGCTCTCGCCGTCGACCCGATCGTGCTCGGCTAGTCATGGATCCCGAGCTCGCCCGCAAGAACTACCGCCTGGGCCTGCTCTTGCTCGCGCTCGTTCTCGTCCTCTTCGCCGGCTCGCTCGTCGTGGCAATCGCGTACCGCCAGCTGATCTAACCAGGCCCCCCAGGTCAACGCGCCCTCCCCCGTCCGCCGGCGGCGACATAGTCAAGGCCGCCGGGACCGAGGCGGGAGTCGTGACCGACCCGGACGAGCCCACTGGGCCGGACGTCGTCCCGGACCGAAGAGGACATGTGTGCGGCCGGCGAAGTCCTGCCCTTCGGCAAGACCAGCGAGCCCGTGACCGAGCGGGAGTCGAGCGTACCGTTCATTTCGGGCATGTCCGCCGACGGCGAGCTTCGCACCGCCACGACGGCGACCCCGTCCTTCTTCGGACGTGTCGTCGTCGCCTGGAAGCCGGCGCTCGGGGCCCGAAGGTACCAAGTGCAGTGGAGCCTGCGTGCGTCGCCGTGGAAGACGGCCGGCTCGCTCAAGACTCCGGCCACGGCCGCGATGCTCAACCTCGAGCCCGGTCGCTGGTTCTACCGCGTGCGCGGCCTCGATACCACCCTGACGACGCTTCGCTACGGGATGACCTGGAGTGACCCACAGCTGGTCAGGATCACCCCGCGCAGCTTCAGCGTCGGCTAGCTCCTACACGGAGGCGGGCGTGAGGCTCCGGACCGCCGCCTCGTAGACGGCGTCGCGGCCAAAGAGGTCGAGCTGCTCCGAGAGCAGGTCGCTCGCCGACTCGTTGTCCCTGCGCGTGGGAGCTACGGGAACGCCGTTTGCCTCCACCAGCTCGATCTCACCCGCAGGCTCGAGCGTGAGCGAGACCTCGCGACCGAGGCGAGTCGAGAGCCAGCGGGCGAGGAGCGTCCCATCGGCTTCCGGTCCAGCCACTCTGAGCGCCGAGACGTCTTTGACGCCCGGCCAGAGTGCTGCCAGTGACTCCCGCCACGGCAGCGTCCTCGCCCAGGCGATGTCGGAGACCACGACCTCGTCGAAGAGACCGGCAACGTAGCCGTACTCGTCCTCGAGGTCAGGCCACTCGCTCGAGTCGACGATGAGCCGGTCGACGACCCCGATCAGGTCCCGCTCGCCTTCGGTCCTGCCCACGGGCCCGCGCCAGCGGAGGAAGACCGGGAGGTCTGTCAGGAGCAGCGGCTCGACCACGCTGGCGGGAGAGCTCGACCGGGTGCCGCACAGATGGATCTCGATCACCTCCGAGCAGACCTCGCGATGCTCACCCCGGTGCACGTAGCAACGCAGGTCGACGTCGGCCTCGAGGATGTTGCGCTCGTCGTCCGGCTCGGGGAAAAGAAGAATCGAACGGGACGGATGCCGCTCGGCGAGGCCGACCAGGGTGCCGGTCGCCGCCTCTACCCAGCGGGCTGGCACCCACGCGATGTGCGTCATGCTGCTGGTTCGCTGCGTAGGGCCGCCGTCCGGCGCGTCAGACTCGTGACGAAGCGTCGTCAGGGTGCGTTCGATCTCCCGGATGGACGAGAGCTCGCTCAATGTCGGCGCCACGAGCGGCCGTCGCGGTGCAGGAGGTCGTCGGAGGCAGGCGGTCCCCAGGTTCCGGCCGCGTAATTCGGGAACCCGGGACGGTCGCGCTTCCAGGGAGCGACCATCGCGTCGACGAGCGCCCATTGCTCCTCGACCTCGTCCGCCCGGGTGAACAGCGTCGGGTCGCCGAGCATGCAGTCGAGGATCAGGCGCTCGTACGCCTCCGGCAGGCCGGTCCGGAACGCGCCGCCGTAGAGGAAGTCCATGTTGACGGTACGGATCGTCATTCCCTGCCCCGGAACCTTGGCGCTGATGCCGAGCGAGACGCCCTCGTCGGGCTGGATGTGGACATTCAGCACGTTCGGGCGCAGCTCGTCGGCGGAGTCGAGCTGGAAGGGTGGGTGCGGAGCACGCTTGAACTGGATCGCGATCGTGGTCTCGCGACGCGGCAGCCGCTTCCCCGTACGGATGTAGAAGGGCGTGTCGGCCCAGCGCCAGTTGTCTACGTAGAGCTTCGCGGCGACGAAGGTCTCCGTCATCGAGTCGGGGGTGACACCCTCCTCCTCGCGATACCCGGACACCTCTTCACCCTCGATGTAGCCGGGGCCGTACTGGCCGCGGACGACGTGCTTGGGGCCGGGGGTGTGAAGCGCCTTCAGCACCTTCACCTTCTCGTTTCGTACCGATTCTGCAGTGAAGTCGATCGGCGGCTCCATGGCGGTGATGCAGAGGAGCTGCAGCATGTGGTTCTGGACGATGTCCCGGACGGCTCCCGCCTGCTCGTAGAAGGCGGCGCGGCCCTCGATCCCGAGGGACTCGGCGACGGTAATCTGGACGTGATCGACGAACTGCCGGTTCCAGATCGGCTCGAAGATGCCGTTCGCGAAGCGAAGGACAAGCATGTTCTGGACCGTTTCCTTGCCCAGGTAGTGGTCGATCCGGAAGATCTCGTTCTCCTCGAACTGCTCGAGGATCGTGGCGTTCAGCTGCTTCGCGCTCTCGAGATCGAAGCCGAACGGCTTTTCGACAATGAGCCGCGTCCAGCCCGTCGCATGCCGGCGCTCACCAAGCTCAGTGACGATGGTCTGAATCGCCGCCGGGGGGACGGCGAGGTAGTAGACGCGGTTCCCGGCCGTTCCGTACTTCTCGTCGAGCTCGTTCAGGCACGTGATCACCTTGTCTTCACCCTGGTCGTCGGCAAAGTCCGTGGAGACGTAACGCGTAACCTCTGCCAGCGCGTCCCAGGTGTCTTGCCGGAACTCGTCACGGCCGTGCTCCTTCACGGCCTGCTCGATGCTCGCCCGGAAGTCGTCGGTCGACATCTCGCTCCGGGCAACGCCGAGAATCGCGAAGTGCTCGGGGAGGAGCCGGCGGAGTGCGAGCGCGTAGAGCGCGGGGAAGAGCTTCCTCTTGGTCAAGTCGCCGGAGGCTCCAAAGATCGTGAGCGCGCACGACTCAGGGGCCCGGCGGCGGCGAAGCCCTTCGAGCAGAGGGTTCTCGGTGTTCTCGGCGACCTCGGTCACGTCAGCGAGGGTCGGGGCTCTGTTTGGCTTGCTCGACGGCCTTGACCGCATGGCCGCCGAACTGGTTTCGGAGCGCCGCCGTGATCTTGGCGGCGAACGACTCCTCCTGGCGCGAAGCAAAGCGTGCGAAGAGCGCGGAGCTGATCACCGGTACGGGAACGTCCTCGGCGATCGCCTCGGCGATCGTCCAGCGCCCTTCGCCCGAATCCTCCACGTAGCCCTCGATCCTCTCGAGGTGGGTGCCTTCCTTCTCGAAGGCGGCAACGAGCAGCTCGAGGAGCCACGACCTGACGACCGACCCGTAACGCCAGATGCCGGCGATCTCGTGCAGGTCGAGATCGAACTCGGACCGCTCCATTACCTCGAAGCCTTCGGCATACGCCTGCATGAGCCCGTACTCGATCCCGTTGTGCACCATCTTCACGAAGTGCCCGGCGCCGGACGGGCCCACATGGGCGTAACCGTCCTCGGGAGCCAGGGTCCGGAAGGCGGGCTCAACCTCCCGCACACCGGCGTCGTCCCCGCCGACCATGAGGCAATAGCCGACCTCGAGCCCCCAGATACCACCTGAGACGCCGGCGTCCACGAAGCTGATGCCCTTCTCGGCGGCCAGCCCGTGGCGACGCTGGGAGTCGCGGAAGTTCGAGTTGCCGCCGTCGACGATCACGTCGCCCTCGTCGAGGAGGCCGAGAAGCTCCTGGAAGGCGCCCTCGGTCGGATCGCCTGCCGGGATCATGAGCCACACCACCCGCGTCGGCTCGAGTTGGCCCACCAGCTCCTCGAGCGAGGAGGCCGTGCCGCCGCCACTCCGCGCATAGGTCGCCAGCTCGTGCCCGCTCTGCTCGAGCCGCTTCACCATGTTGCCGCCCATGCGGCCAAGTCCGATCATGGCAAGCTTCATACGCCGAGATCCTCCCAGCTCGCGCGCGCAACCCGAAGCCCTCTCTCCCTGAGCGCCGCATAGTCGCCGGCGGCCTGAGCTCTGATCAACCGGCCGAACCCGAACTCCTGGCCCGGGATAGGCAGCTCTTCCCCGAGGTCGTCCACGACCTGCAGGAAGACGCCTGTCGGCGGGCCGCCCTTGTGGAGCTGGCCGGTCGAGTGCAGGTAGCGCGGGCCGTACCCGCGCGTGACCACGCACCCGGTCTCTTTCCTGGCGCGGTCCACGAGCATCTCGATCCGGCGGTCGTTCTCCTCGCTAGGCTCGACGAAGGCCAGGATCGCGACGTAGTCGCCCGCTCCGGCCGCCGCGAACGGCTCCCCTTCCGGCTCGAGCTCGGGATCGTCGCCCGAGTCGAGGATCGCCTTCGTCCGGTCCTTCGCCTCCTGCACGTTGGGCTGGTCGAACGGGTTGATGCCGATCAGGGCCCCGGCGACTGCTGTTCCGAATTCCCACCGGAAGAACTCGTGGCCGAGCTCGTACTCATTCTCGATCCTGACCTCCTCATTCTGGCGGTCGGGCGCTTCCCCCGTCTCGCCCGGCGCGGGCACGAGGCCCTTCCCTTGCTTGCCCGTTGACTCCGCGATCAGCTGCTCGGCCCAGAGGCCGAAGCCGCCCGGGTTCGGGTTGATTTGCAGCTTGTCACGTCCCTCGCGCCAGCCCGTTCCGAGGCGGTCGCCGAGCTCCAACCCAGGATTGCCGTCGTCCAGCCTGCAAGCCTCCACCATCTCGGCGGTCCTGAGCAGGAGGCGGTCGAGGTCGACACCCATGAGCGCCGCCGGCACGAGCCCGAACATCGAGAGGGCCGAGTAGCGTCCCCCGATCGTCGGCTCACCCGGAAACGTGGCGCGGAAGCCACGCTCCCCTGCCGTCCGCTCCAGATCCGAACCCGGGTCCGTGATCGCGGCGAAATGGCTGCCGTCGCCCATTTGCTCCCAGAAGTAGTCCATATGTGAGCGCGTCTCGAGCGTCGAGCCCGACTTCGACGAGACCAGGAAGAGCGTCTTGGTGAGGTCGAGTTTTCGCTCGAGGGCCCGGATGGCCTTCGGGTGCGTCGTGTCGAGGACGTGGAAGCTCTCCGCCCTGAAGGTCCGTCGCAGCACCTCGGGCGCAAGGCTCGAGCCGCCCATGCCCGCGAGGACGACGTCGGTGAGGCCGTCTTCGTGCACACCGAGAGCGAACGCCTCGAGCTCCTCGATGCGCTCCTGCATGCGCAGGGGCTCGTCCAGCCAGCCGAGCCAACGGTTCTCGTCGGCCCCGGTCCAAAGCGTCGCGTCGCGATTCCAGATCCGCTCGACGAGCTCGGAGGTGCCGACCTGCATCAGGCCGGGACGAGCTCCCGGCTCGACTGTCGGATGCCCTCGAGGAGCTCGGCGAACGAGTCGGCGAACTTCTCGACGCCCTCCCGCTCCAGGGTCTCGACGACGTCGTCGTAGTCGACCCCCGCCTTGGCCAGGGAGTCGAGCAGCTTCCGAGCCCCCTCGAGGTCGCGCTTGACCGTGTTCGGGACCACCTTGCCGTGGTCCTGGAAGGCCGCGATGGTCTCGGGTGGCATGGTGTTCACGGTCATCGGGCCAATGAGCTCTTCCACGTACATCGTGTCCCGGTACGCGGGGTTCTTCGTCGACGTCGAGGCCCAGAGGCACCGTTGCGGCGAGGCCCCCTTGCCTGCGAGGAACTCCCAGCGCTCACCGGAGAAGAGCTGCTCGTACCGCTCGTAGGCGAGCCGGGCATTGGCGATCGCGAGTTTCCCCTTCAGCTGGTCGTGTCCACCGATCTCGCCGAGGCGCTTGTCCGTCTCCGTGTCGACCCGGGAGACGAAGAAGCTGGCCACCGACGCGACCGCGGTCGGATCTCCGCCCCCTGCCACGAGCCGCTCGAGCCCGCGGATGTAGGCCTCGGCGACCTCCACGTAGCGCCGGAGCGAGAAGATCAGCGTCACGTTGATGGACTTCCCCTTGGCGATCATGTCCTCGATCGCCGGAAGACCCGGCCTGGTGGCGGGAATCTTCACGAAGAGGTTCGGCGTGTTGATCAGCTTGTGGAAGCGGATGGCCTGAGCCACGGTTCCCTCGGTGTCGTAGGCCAGCGTCGGATCGACCTCGATCGAGACGTAACCGTCCTTGCCGCCGCCCTCGTCCCACACCTTGCGGAGGAGATCGCAGGCGTCGGTCACGTCCTTGGCGGCGAGGCGGATGAAGATTTCGGTTGGGTCCTTCTCCTCCTCGAGCACTTCTCGAAGCTGGGCGTCGTAGGCGTCTCCGGAGGAGATCGCCTTCTGGAAGATGGTCGGGTTCGAGGTGATGCCGACGACCGCGTCCTCGCGCATCATCCGCTCGAGCTCCCCGCTCTGGATCAGGTCACGCGAGAGGTTGTCGATCCACACGCTGACCCCCGCCTCCGAGAGCTGGTGCAGCCTGGACTTCGCCATGGTTCTCCTTTCCTAGACGCGCTGGCGGCGCTCGAGGAGCGACCGGGCGCGGCTTGCGATGTTCTCCGGCGTGTAGCCGAACTTCTCGAGGACGATCGCACCTGGCGCCGAGGCGCCGAAGTGCTCGATCGAGACGATCGCGCCGTCCATCCCGACCCACCGCTGCCAGCCGAGCGAGACTCCGGCCTCCACGGCAATTCGCTGGTCGACCTCGGGCGGCAGCACCGAGTCGCGGTAGTCGGAAGGCTGCTCTTCGAAGAGCTCCCAGCAGGGCATCGAGACAACTCGGGCCGAGACGCCGTCCTCCTGCAGCTTCTTCGCCGCCTCGATGGTCACCCAGACCTCGGATCCGGTCGCGAGCATGAGGAGATCGGGGAGCCCGTTTCCGTTCTCCGCCTCCCAGACGACGTACCCGCCGCGGTCGGCCCCCGCCGCCTGCTCGGGCTCGAGCACGGGCAGGTTCTGGCGGCTCAGGAGGATCGCGACGGGCCCCTCCGTGCGCGCGAGTGCGACCTTCCACGCGATCGACGTCTCGTTCGCGTCAGCTGGGCGGATCACCCAGAGGTTCGGGATCGCGCGGAGCGCTGCATAGTGCTCGACAGGCTGGTGCGTCGGGCCGTCCTCGCCAAGGCCGACGGAGTCGTGGGTCCAGACCCAGAGGACTGGAAGCCGCATCAGGGCCGAGAGCCGGACCGCGGGCCGCATGTAGTCGCTGAAGATCAGGAAGGTGGATCCGTACGGCTTCACGATCCCTCCATGGACCGCAAGCCCGTTCACGATCGAGCCCATGCCGTGCTCGCGAACCCCAAAGGGAACGTTCCGCCCCGCAAAGAACCGCGAGAAGACCCCGGCCCCGTCAAAGGCGGTCTTCGTAGACTCGACCAGGTCGGCGGCGCCGCCGACCATCGTCGGCGTGAAGCCTTTGAAGGCCTCCATGACCTTGGAGCCGGCCGCGCGCGTGGCCATCGAGTCCTCCTCCGCCGGGTCGAAGGAGGGGAGGGACTCCGCCCAGCCGGGCTTCGGTTGGCCGCGCCAGGCAAGATCCCAGTCCTCCGCCAGGGCCGGATAGGTGGCACGCCAGTTCTCGAAGCGCCTTCGCCACTCGGTCTCGAGCTCATCCCCCTTGTCGTAGAGCTTCATGTGCTCCGCGACCTCGTCCGGTATGAAGAAGTGCTTGTCGGGATCCCAGCCGAGCACCTCCTTCGTCGCGCGCACCTCGTCCTCCCCCAGCGGCGCGCCGTGCGCCTTCGCGGTGTCCTGCGCGTGCGGCGCCGGGTAGGCGATGTGACTTCGGATGATGACCAGGGACGGGCGCTCGTCCTCGTTTCTCGCGCGCGTGATGGCGCTGCGGAGCTTCGTCAGGTCGTTGACGTCGTCGACGTGAACGACATGCCACCCGTAGGCCTCGAAACGCTTCCCCTTGTCCTCGTGGTCGAAGGAAAGCGCGGTCGTGCCGTCGATCGTGATCCGGTTGTCGTCGTAGAAGAAGACGAGCTTGCCGAGCCCGAAGGCGCCGGCGAGAGAGCAGGCCTCCGCTGAGACGCCCTCCATCAGGTCGCCGTCGGAGGCGATGCCATAGACCCAGTGGTCGACGATCTCCTCCTTGGGCCGGTTGTAGCGCTGCGCGAGGAACTTCTCAGCCATCGCCATGCCGACCGCGTTCGAGATCCCCTGGCCGAGCGGGCCGGTTGTGGTTTCGATACCCGGCGTCAGGAAGTGCTCGGGGTGCCCGGGCGTCAAGGACTCCCACTGGCGGAAGCGCTTGATCTCGTCTAGCGAGAGGTTGTACCCGCAGAGGTGGAGCGTCGTGTACTGGAGGATGCAGGCGTGGCCCGCGGAGAGCACGAAGCGGTCGCGATCCTCCCACTGGGGATTCGCAGGGTTCACCCGCATCGTCTCCCGGTAGAGGAGGTAGGCGAGCGGCGCGAGTGCCATGGCCGTCCCCGGATGCCCAGCGTTCGCCTGCTGGACCGCGTCCATGGACAGCGTCCGGATCGTGTCGATCGAAAGCCGCTCGATGTCGGTCACTGCCACCTCAATTCGTTAGCTCGCCCGACGGGAGATGGGCCAAACCTTACTTGCGACTCTCTCGACCGCGGGCTCGACTCCGCCGGCGGGAGCGAGCGCGCATGCGACCATAGGAGCGTGGCCGTTCTAATCGCATCCAACCTCCGCAAGGAGCTCTCCGGTGACCCGCTCTTCGACCGGGTCTCATTCAAGCTCGAGCGCCGCGACCGCCTGGCGCTCTCAGGTTCGAACGGCACCGGCAAGACAACGCTGCTCCGAATGCTCACGGGTGAGACGTCGATCGAGGGGGGCAAGCTGGCCTTTGAGAAGGGTGCCCGGGTCGCGCTCCACGACCAGCGCCCTCCGCTCGAGCGCGCATTGACGCTGCGGGAGTATGTGCTTGCTGGCGCGGCCGACCTCGTCACAACCGAGCAGGAGCTTGCCCGCCTGGAAGGGGCGATGGCCGGAGGCGCCCACGACCAGGAGACGATGGCCGCGTACTCGGCTGCCCAGGCACGACTCGAGCACGCGGGCGGCTACGGCTGGCGCGACCGCGCGAGCTCAACGCTTCGCGGGCTCGGGTTCCACGACAAGGATCTGGACCGAAGCCTCCGCACGTTTTCCGGCGGCGAGCTGACCCGTGCGTCGCTCGGCAGGGCGCTCGCCGGGGACCCCGACCTCCTGCTCCTCGACGAGCCGACGAATCACCTCGACATTGCAAGCCTCGAGTGGCTCGAACGCGAGCTGGCTAGCCTCGACGCCGCGTGCATCATCGTCGCGCACGACCGCTGGTTTCTCGAAGCGACGACGAACGCAACCCTCGAGCTCGAGGCCGGCCGGTCGACGTACTTTCCGGGGCCATGGCACGCGTGGCGCCGCGAGAAGGCCGAGCGAGCCGCCCACGCGCAGAAGACCGCCGAGCGGGTCGCGCAGGACATCCAGAGACTCGAGCGCTTCGTGGAGCGGTTCCGGTACAAGAAGTCGAAGGCCAAGCAGGCGCAGGCCAAGCTGACCCAGATCGGCAGGCTCGAGAAGGAGCACACGGAGGCCAGCGACGAGGTTGCCCTCCTCTCGCGCCGGCGCCGCGGCCTCGGGTTCGACTTCCTGGAGCCGCCGAGGAGCGGCCGCACCGTTCTCGAGGTCGAAGGGCTCCGAGTGGCGGCGGGGGACAAGCACCTTCTCAGCGAGGTCTCGCTCGCGCTCGAGCGCGGCGAGCACGTGGCGCTCGTGGGCCCGAACGGCTCCGGGAAGACGACCTTCCTCGAGACCGTCCTCGGCCAGCGCGGAGAGATCGACGGGAAGGCGCGGCTCGGGCACGGGGTGGAGGCCGCCTACTTCTCTCAGCACGAGGCGGAGCTGGACGAGCGCGGGAGCGTGCTCGACTGCGTTCAGTCGATGACGACTCTCTCCCGCGCGAAGGCGCAAACGCTGCTGGGTCGCTTCCTGTTCTCGGGCTGGGAGGTTCACCAGAAGCCGGTGACGGCGCTCTCCGGAGGCGAGCGGCGCCGGCTCGCACTGGCGATCCTCGTCGCCTCCGGGGCGAACTTCCTCGTCCTCGACGAGCCGACGAACCACCTCGACCTGGAAAGCCGCGAGGCGCTCGAAGAAGCCCTCGAAGGATTCCCGGGGACTGTTCTCCTCGTCTCCCACGATCGTGCGCTCCTCGACGCGATCGCTCACCGGACCGCCGCCGTCGAAGAGGGGACGATCCGCGTTTACGACGGCGGATGGGCCGACTACCTCCGCCAACGCGAGGAGCGAGAAGCGGCTCCGCGCGAGCGCCCGGCCAAGGAGAAGAAGGCGAAGCCGCCCTCTGACAGCCCGAAGAGCCGCCCTCGGCCTCTCGACGAGATCGAAAGTCGGATCCAGGCACAGGAAGCCCTGATCGCTTCGCTCGAGACGCGGCTGGCGGAGGACTGGGCCGACGCAGACACGATCGCCGCCCACCGGCACGCCCGCGAGGAGCTCGGACAGCTCCTAGGACGCTGGGAAGAGCTCCTCGACGAGGTCGGCGCCTGAGGGCGCGGCCTCCAGAAGCCAGCGGCGTCCCTCCTCGAGCGCCGCGGCCATCGGGGTGACGCCGCCCGCCTGGGCGGCGTCTAGAACCCGAACCGTCGTCTCGGCGACGATCGTTTCGATTCGCGCCAGGGCCGTCGGAGCGTCGTCCTCGGGCTGCAGGCTTTCGTAGAGGTGGACGCCGCCGGAGTTGGCAACGAAGTCGGGCAGCGCCACAATCCCGCGGGTGTGCAGGGCCTCGATTGCGCCGGGAGCGTAGGGCGCGTTCGCTCCCGGAGAGACGACCGCGCAGCGAAGGGTCTTCACCACGCCCGGCGTCACCGAGTCCGGCCGCGCGCCCGGTACGACCACGTCGCAGTCCACCGTGAAGAGAGCTTCGCGCGGGCAAAGGGGCACCGCGGCGTGCCGCACGAAGCCGTCCCCATGCCGGGAGCGGAGCTCGAGGAGTGCCTCGACGTCGAAGCCACCCGGGTCGACGATGCAGCCCTCGACCGTGCTGAGGCCGACGACCCTGGCTCCTTCCTGCACGGAGGCCAGAGCGGTGCCGGCGCCGACCTTGCCGAACCCCTCGATCGCGACCGCGCCTCCCTCGAGGCTGCGCCCGAGCTGGGCAAGAGCGGCCCCCGCGGCGGCCATGACACCGTGACCCGTTGCAAGGTCGTCCATGCCCATTCCCTGATAGCTCTGCGCCCAGAGCGGAAGCTCGGCATCCGGGTCTTCGACGAAGTCCGCGGGGTGGGTGCCCATGTCCGGGCCCGTCAGGAATGAGTCCTTGAGTGGCTCGAGCGCCCTGAAGTAGGCGGCGAGAACAGCAGCACGGTCGCCACCTCCGAACCGCACACCCGCCTTCGCGCCCGCATAGGGCAGGCGGCAGGACGCGAACTTCCAGGTCATGGCCCGCGCGAGCCGGGCGACTTCGGCGACGTTGACGTCGGGGATCATCCGCGTCCCGCCGGCGGAGACCGGGAAGAGCTCATGGTCGACGACGACGACGGCGTCAAGCCCGGCTTCCTCGTCCCGCAACTCGATGATGCGGGCGGGCGAGCGGCTCTCGGCCATCTAGGCGCTCGGCGGCGGATCGAAGGTGGCGATCAGGGCCTCGGCCACGACGCGCATGGGCCGGCCCGAGCGCTGACTTGCACCGCGCAACCGGGCGAAGGCCTCCTGCTCCGACAGCCGCTCGCGCTCCATGAGCAGGCCCTTTGCCCGCTCGACGACCTTTCGAGTCGCGAGCGCCTCACCGAGAGACTCCGCCTCCTCGCGGAGTGCCTCGAGCTCAGCGTGCCGTGCACGCGCGGCCTCGATGGCCGGCAGGAGGTCCGTCTCGCGAAACGGCTTGACGAGGTAGCCGAAGACGCCCGCCTCGACGGCGCGGGAGACGAGCTCGTTCTGGCCATAGGCAGTCAGCATCACGATCGGAATCGGGCGCTCCGCGATGATCCGGCGGGCCGCTTCGATGCCGTCGAGGCCCGGCATCTTGACGTCCAGGATCGCGAGGTCGGGCGACTCGCTCCGGGCGAGCTCTACCGCCTCTTCGCCGTCTTTCGCCGCCGCGCACACTTCGAACCCCGCCGCCTCGAGGATCTTCTCGAGATCGAGTCGGATGATGGTCTCGTCCTCGGCGACCAGGATCCTGAGCGCCATCAGCTGCGCGGGATGTAGGCCCCGGGGCGCGACCCGATGACGAGGTACGAGAGCCCCTCGGCGCCTGCGATCACCTGGCGCGTCTGCTCCGGGGGAACGAACACATACCGGCCTGGCGCCAGATCCTCTTCCGCGTCCTCGATCACGATGAACCCATTGCCGGCGAGTGGGACGTAGACCTCCTCTTGGCCTGAGTCGAGCTCGTCGTGGGCGCGGCCCTCGAATCCTGGCGGAGAGTCGTACTGGTTGATACCGAACGCCGTCACGCCGAGGCCCTCGCGGATCGGCTTCCGACGGCCCTCGAACTCGTTCGCGTCGGCAACCCGGTAGGCCATCAGATGGTTGAGCGGTTGTTGGCATGCATCTAAGCGGGAAAGGTCACCTCGGCCCGGAGGCCGCCATGGTCTTCGAGCCGCAATGTCCCGCCCAGCTCGTCGCGGACGAGCGCGCGGACGATCGATAGCCCGGTGCCGTCGCCGTTCGGCTGCGTCCACTCACCATTGTCGGAAACGCTGAGGAGGGCACTCCCATTCCGCCGCGCGACGCGGACACGGATCTCGTCGCCGCCGTGCTCGAGCGCGTTCTGAAGGAGCTCTGCGAACACGAGCGCGAGCGCAGTCGCGCGTCCACCCTGGAGCGAGACCGGCTCGACCTGCGACTCGACGTGCTTCTCGGCTCCGAGTCCCTGAACGAGCATGGCGCGCAGCCGCTCGACCAGCTCCCCGAGATCCACATCGTCGTCCCGCTGCTCCGTCAGCACCTCGTGCACCGCGGCGATCGCGAGGATCCGGGTGACCGAGTCCTCGAGCGCCTTGCGTGCGTCGGTTCCGGGGGCTCGGGCCTGGAGGCGGAGGAGCGAGGCGACCGTCTGGAGGTTGTTCTTCACCCGGTGGTGGATCTCCTGGGCGATCACTCCTCGCATGACGGCCCGGCCGTGCTCGAGCGCGACAGCCGCGTGGTTCGCGATCGAGCCGAGCAGCTTGGCCTCGTCCGCCGTGAACGGCGTGTCGCGGTCGCAAACAAGCTCCCCGATCTCTCGGCCCTTCCAGCGAAGGGGGAGCCTGATCGCGTGAGCGCCGGGCCGGCCCTCCGGCCATGCGATCTTGCCGTCCTCGAGCACCAGCGCCGCGCCGGTCGCGGCTACCGCGGCCATCGTCGTCTGCACGATTGCGCTTAGCGACTCCTCGAGGTAAAGCGACTCGGAGACCGCCTCGGAGATCTTCGCCAGGGCCTCCAGTTCAGCGACCCGTTGCTGGGCGTGCTCGTACAGCTTTGCGTTCTCGATCGCCTGCGCAACCTGGCCCGCGATGGCCATCAGAAGGTCGATCTCGGCCTCGTCGAACTCACGGGGCCTCTCCGTGCGCACGTTCAGCGCGCCTTCGAGTCGCTCCTTGGCGAGGATCGGCACCGCCAGGATGGACTGGTACTGCTCCTCCCGCAGGTTCGGAAAACTCTTGAAGCGCGGGTCGAGATGCGCGTCTCTCGGGATCATCACCGGGACTCGCTCCGCGGCGGCGGCGCCCGTGATGCCCTCGCCCGGTCGCATCTTCGGGACTCGGGTCATCTCGTCCACCCGCGTTCCGCACGACGCCCGCAGCACGAGCTCGTCGGCAGCCTCGTCGTACAAATAGACGAAGCAAGCGTCTGCCTCGAGCGCTTCGGCAACCCGTGCGGCCACCAGATCGAAGAGCTCTCCGAGGTCGAGCGTCGAATTGACGGCCGCGATCGTCTCGGTGACGAGCCTGAGGTGCCGCTCGGACTGGTTCACGGCACGGCGGACGGCGATTCAGCCTGGACGATGCGGCAAGCGGCCGCGCGGCCGCTTGCGATCGCGCCTGCGATCCAGCCGCCATGCTCTTCGGCGATATCCGAGCCCGCGAGAACTACCCGGCCACGGCCCTCGCTCCCGTCGAACAGTCCCTCGGTCACCCAGCCGGGCCTGGCGGCGAGCCAGGTCCCCTTCGACCATGGATCGTCGACCCAGTTGTGGTTGTCGACCGCGAGCACGCTGGCCTCCGGCGCGTAGACCTGAATGGCCGCCTCGATGGCGTTCAGGTCACTCAGGTCCAGCCCGGGGGTCTCGTGACCGAAGCCCACGACGAGTGTCCCCTCGGGAACGACGTGCTCGGCCGACAGCCACTGGAGCGAAGTCCCGAACCCCAGCGCCAGTAACCCCTGGGGGAATCCCTCAACGAGGGCCCAGACCTTCAGCGAGCGCCCGGCGTGCTTCTCTCCCGCCATCCGAGCCAGGCCCGGAGGGAGCGGCGGTTCGAATGCGATCGCTTCGAGCGTGTTCATCGGGACCGAGACGACCACGGCGCCGGCACGCACGTCCTCGCCCGCGTCCGTCCTGACGACGACCTCGTCGTCGCGCCCCTCGATGCCGGTGACGGGCGTCGAAAGCCTGACTTCGGTGTCGGCGTCCCCCACAAGCGCGTCGAGGAGGCTTTCGGTTCCATCGGCGAAGCACTCGGAAATTTCGTCGTAGAGTGACCAAACGTCGCCGCCGTTCGCCGCGAAGGTGCCGAGAAACTCCACCATGGACACGTCCGCCGGATCGGCGCCGCTCATGAACGACGCCCACGCGAAAAGGAAATCCCGGGTCGCGTCCGGGAGATCGTCACCCAGCCAATCCGGCACGGAGACGTCGTCGCGCTTCAGGTCGATGTCCCCCGAGGAGACCGAAAGGCGGCGGAGCGTGCGCTCCAGCAACGCTCCCTCACTCTGTGGGACAGGAAAGCCGTGTCGCGTCACCCCGCCCGTGTGCCAGCGGGAGCTCTGCCTGGTCGCGGCCGGGACCACGCGAATGCCGTAGCGATCGACCTCCTCGGCAAGGGGCTGCTGCCGCGAGAGGGAGAACCACATTCCGCCCAGCTCCACCCGGTGCTCGGTGCCGGCAAAAGGCCGGTACCAGGTGCGCCCGCCGAGCCGGCTCCGTGCCTCGAGAACGACGACGGACTGCCCGGCGGCGGCGAGGTCGCGCGCGGCTGTCACTCCGGCGAAGCCTCCGCCGACGATCGCGACGTCAAAGGTCATGAGCTGACAGGAGCGGCGGATTCATGCATCGCACGACGATGATAGGCGCGAAGGCGCTCGTCTTCTCTGACAAAGCGTGGGTCATCCGCGCGTTCTCGAAGCGTAGGCTGAACGCGGCGGGTGGTTCGCGGTCGGCCCGAGGATGACCCCAAGCGGCGTAACGCCGTCGGACCGCCTTAACGACCACGAGCCACCTATGCAGGGGGCTCGCGATCGGCCGTCAGTACGTCCCCGCTTCCAAGAGAAGCGGTGACACAGGTGCACTTTACTTGGACGCCTTCCAGTTCACAAGTTCTGGGGGTCTAGGTTTTCTGAAGCCCGAACCCGCAAGTTCGAGCGGATTGAGGTCACGCCAGATGCGCTGAGGTTCTCTCAGTTAGGTACCAAAAGGGGTACCAACTTCCCTGTCGACTCACTCTGGTCCTTCTTCGTTCAGGGGCTTTGCGAAACAAAGCCATCCGGTTGTTCGTGACCAGCGAAAACAGGTACCCGTCGAGCCCGGAGTCGTAGCCCAAACGTCCGTGATCTCATCCGGAAGCCACGGATCGACGACCGGTGAAGGTGCGTCCTCACTCATCACGAGGTCAAGGACGGCAAAGGGCGCTTAGGGGCTTGGGCACCAGCCGCGGCAATCAACCCGCTTCCATTCCTGACCGGGGTAGCTGACCGAGTAAGCCCACCCGGCGACCGTGAACTCCTGAGGGTTTGCCAAAGCCTCTTTCTTCATTGCTCGCATCACTACGGGCGAGAGCGTGAGCGCGTCGCCCTCAATCTCATAGTGAAACGTCGTGTCGGGGAACTCCTTCGAGATGACGAACGTGCGGTCGTCGATGATCTTGTAGGTGCCGTCATCCACCTGCTCCTCGTTCTCGTCCAAGGAACCGAACCGGCCGTCCTCATCGAAGAAGTGGTAGTGAACGATGGGCTTGGCTCCTTCACATAGATCGTCTTTTTGGGCCAGCTCCTCCGGGGGAACCTCGGGGAAATAGTCGCCCACGACGGAAAGCGCGATCGCTCCGAGGCCGCTGTCCTCGAGGGCCTTCACCAGTTCCTGGCACTTGTTGACGTGCTTCCATCTTCCGACGAGCGCGGGAGTGGCGGTTTCGATCTCAGCGGTCGTTGGAATCGTGGCCGTGGTCGTCGAGCCGTTGGACGGCTGCTCTCCTGCCGACGTTGATCCACTCGAACCACAGCCTGCGACAAGGGCCAAGCCGACGAGCAAGGGCGGGATCACGGGCCGCAATCGCGATGCTCCAAAGTAGCGAAGCTGGGACAAGGATTCTCACGCGTCAAATGGCCGATTGCAAGTACTCCAGCCGTCTCCACGTGGGGTACTGAAACGACTTCACCACTTCTGCAGCACACGTCCACCTGACCCCCCGGGTCAGCGATTGTCCGCCCACCGCACCAGCACCTCGGCCGCTGGCAGAAGCGTACGGCTGTCAAACAGGCCCGCAAGAGCCTGGGCCGCTGGCCGATCCCGACGCCCTTCGAACATCGCGAGCAGCCCGAGCACGGCAGTCGCCTCCTCCACCGTGACCTTGTTGTCCCCGCAGTAGCGGGCGTGCCAGCGGAGGGCAGCGGCTCGGAACCTGGTCGGATCTTTGGCAAGGATCAGGAGGGTGAGCTCGAGCGCCTCGAGCCCGACGCGCGACGCGACGCGGCCGGGGCGCGGGCTGCAAGGTGACCCTAGGACGGGGCCGGGCGGTTAGCTGAACCCGATCGGCTGCACCCCTGCCCAGCCCTGAGTGAGCCTAGGGCGTTGTCGGTCCGGCAACAAGATGGCCGTTTGAGACGGGTGGCGAACGAACGCAGCCGCGCCGCCTATCCACCAGTGAGAACCGACTGTGCTGCGGATAGACTCGCGCCCCACAACGTCCAGGAGGAGGTGCAAGTCATGCCTACCCATACCCTCGTCTACTTCTCCGGAGGGTCCTCTCTGCTCGTGCGCGAATCGTTGAAGGAGGTAACAAGCCAGCTCACGGAAAGCACCGCGGCCATGCTCACCCACATGGGCGGCGGGAAAGGCGACCTCGAGGTCGCCGTCTTCCGCGACAACATCACGCACATGTTTCCGGCCGACTCAGCCGGACAGCTAGCGTTCGCACCGCTGGCGTAGCCGAGCTCTTCTACGCCCGTGGGTAATCCGATGCCATGCCTGTTTCGTCGAGGAACCGAACGAGGTCTTGGAGCGCATGCTGTATCTCCTTGATGCGCTGGCTTTTCACCTCGCAAAAACGTTAACTCTTCGAGGTCTCTACCCAGCGGACCGAACCAGCGACGAAAGACGAGGTCGCTCTTGTGCTCCAGCTTGCTCGTAAAGGTGGCGTAGCCGAGAGTCGACTTCGGCCGAGTCGAGAGCTACCTGGCTGCGAAGCGGCGGGAGAGCCTGCAGCCGCGGACGCTGAATCGGCCGCTGAACCTGCTCAACCTCGTCATGTCGGCCGCCGTGAGTCGCCAGATCGTGAAGGTTAACCCCGTGACGGGTATCCACCGGCCGCGCGAGCCTCGACGCCGTTGGACGATTCTGAGCCCGCTCGAGGTCGGCCGTGTCGATCGCGCGTTCACTGAGTTGGCCGAAGCGGAGACCCATTCGACCCGGCAAGCCAGGCTCGAGCAAGCGCGCGTCGTCTTCCTGACGGTCGTGAGTGCCGGTTTACGGAGAGGAGAGGTCCTCGGCCTGGGCTGGCGCGACGTCGACCTCGCCGACCCTCCGGCGCGCTCCTACGCGTTCGGGAGACGTTCGTATGGGGAGAAGTAGACACCCCGAAGTCCGAAGCGGGAGAGAGGACGATCGCGGTCGGTCCGAAGCTCGCCGAGGAGCTTTGGCAGCATCGCCGCCGCTCCGCATTCCAGGGCGACGGCGCCCCTCGATCTCAAGCGCTACGGCAAGACGCTAAAGGCGGCGCTCGAGAGGGCGGCGTCGAGAGGAAGATGCGCCCATTCCACGATGGGCGGCACACCTCGATCACAAACTCGGCCGCAGCGGGCCTCTCACCGGCCGCGCTCATGGCTCGAGCGGGGCACTCGGACTTCAAGACGACTCAGCTCTACATCGACCTGGCCGGCGAGACGTTCCGAGCCGAGGCGGAATTGCTCGAGCAACGTCTTTTCGGCTCGGATGGGTACCAGAACGGGGTACCAAATCCGGCTACGGGTTGCCGAATTAGAAGACGAAAGGACAGCATGAGCAGGCCTTTTCATCTACGGCGCCCGGGATACCCTCCAGTTCACAAGTTCTGGGGGTCTAGGTTTTCTGAGGCGATGAGCACGACCTGGCGGCCGGCGGTTCACAAGACCGGGAGGTACTTCTCGAGCTCCCACGACGTGAGCTGCACCCGGTAATCGTCCCATTCCTTGCGCTTCAACTCGACGTAGCGGGAAAAGACGTGGGGCCCCAGCGCCTTGCGGGCGAGCTCGGACTCCGCCAGCTCGCCGATCGCCTCGCCGAGCGTCTCCGGCAGTGCGACAATGCCGCGCTCGCGCCGCTGCTCGGCCGTCAGATGGTAGAGGTTCTGCTCCATCGGAGCGGGAAGCTCGTAGCCCTTCTCGATTCCCTCGAGACCGGCATGCAGGAGGGTGGCGAAGGTCAGGTAGGGGTTGCAGGCGGGATCGGGGCAGCGGATCTCCGCCCGGGTCGCCTGCTCCTTTCCGGGGTGGTAGAGCGGGATCCGGATCAGCGCGGAGCGGTTTCGCCGCGACCAGGCGCAGTAGACGGGCGCCTCGAAGCCAGGTACGAGGCGCTTGTAGGAGTTCACCCACTGCGCGAACACGGCCGAGATCTCGCGGGCATGGCGGAGCTGGCCCGCGATGAAAGCCTTGCCGACCTCGGACAGGTGCCACTCGTCCTCGGCGTCAAAAAACGCATTCTTGCCGTCGGAGAACAGCGACTGGTGCGTGTGCATGCCGGAGCCGTTCTCACCGAAGAGCGGCTTCGGCATGAAGGTGGCGTGGACGCCGTACTTCTGCGCCATCTCCTTGACGACGAGGCGGTACGTGAGCGTGTGGTCGGCCATGTCGAGGGCGGGTTGGTAGCGAATGTCGATCTCGTGCTGCGAGGGCCCGACCTCATGGTGTGCGTACTCGACCGGGATTCCCATCGACTCGAGCGCGAGGATCGTCTCCTTGCGAAGCTCGGACGCAGCGTCGAGCGTCGTCATCGAGAAGTAGCCCCCCTCGTCGAGGGCCTGCGGGTCTGAACCGTTGTCCTCGAAAAGGAAGTACTCGAGCTCAGGGCCAACGTTGAAGGTGTCGAAGCCGAGCTCGCGCATCCGCGCGAGGGCGCGGCGCAGCACGTGGCGAGGGTCGCCCTCGTAGGGCTCCCCCTCGGGTGTGACGACGTCGCAAATCATTCGGGCGACCTTGGACTCGCCCGAGCGCCACGGCATCATCTGGAAGGTCTTCGGATCGGGAATCGCGATCATGTCGGACTCCTCGATCGCATTGAAGCCCGAGATCGACGAGCCGTCGAATCCCATGCCGTCGTCGAGCGCGCCCTCGAGCTCGCTCGGAGTGATCGCGAAGCTCTTCAGATGCCCCTCGATGTCCGTGAACCAGAGGAGCACGAACTTGATGTCTTCCTTCGCGACCCGCTCCACGATCTCCCGCCGCCTGGCGGGCTCACTAGTCGCTCGATCCTCTCGTTCCACTGTCGCCATTCACGCCTCCTTAAACGAAAAGAGCCCCGGGCGGCGAACGCCCGAGGCAACGTCGCCTCGACCTCCGGATCGTACTTGGCCGAGGGCCTTTGCGCAATCCATGGCTGGTGATCAGCCTGAGCGCTTGAGCTTCCCGTGCCGCTTGGCGTACACCTCTCCGCGATGGAAGACGTAGATCCCGAGCGGGATCGACGCGGTGCCGATCACGAGCAGGGGCCAGAGGTCGCCCCACAGGGCGGACACGCTGGCCCCGTCGAGGATGGCGGCCCGGATGCCCTCGAGGGCATACGTTGCGGGCGAGACGGTCGAAAGGGCCTGCATCCAGCCGGGGAGGATGTCGACGCTGTAGTAGACACCCGACACCACCAGCAGCGTCCCCTGCGCGATGAACCCGAGCTGCGTCCCCTTCTCGGGGGAGATCAGCGGCAGGACGGCGGTCATCATGCCGATCCCAATGAACGAGATCGACGCGACGAGCAGGATCAGAAACGCGCCCATGAAGTTGGCTCCTGGAAAGCTCAGATCAAAGAAGAGGGCAACGAGCCCGAAGAGGAGCATTGTCCGGACGAGCCCATAGAGAACGGCGAAGATCCCCATCCCGAAGAGATGCGTCGGACGTGCCAGCGGGGCCATGAACGTGTACTCGATCGTCCCCTCCCAGCGCTCCCAGGCGACTGTCTCGGTGAGGATCTCGAAGACCGCCGACAGGTACGCCCAGATGACCGCGCCGATCAGGAGGATGGTTGTCTGCCGATTCACGTCGAGCCGGCCGCCGGCTGCTTCGATCCCCTTGGCGATGAACACGATGGTCAGCGTGTTCGCGACCGACCAGACGAACCAGGCGATCTCCCACCAGACGTAGCGCTTGACCAGATAGGCGTTTCGCTCGACTACACCTCCGAGCCCGATCAGCTCACGGCGAAACCCACCTTGCAGGGCGCTCATCAGTCCTCCTCCTCTTCCTGCTCGTCCTCAAACGGGCGACCCGTAGCGGCGAAGAACGCCTGCTCGAGCGTTTCGGCCTCGTATTTGGCCAGGATCGCCTCGACGGTCGCGAGGCACACCAGCCGCCCCTCGTCGAGGATGCCGACGCGATCGGCCAGGGCCTCCGCCTCGTCCATGTCATGCGTGCAGAGCAGGATCGTCGCGTCGTGCTCCGCCCGCACCTCGCGGATGAACTTCTGCACCTCGAGCTTCGAACGCGGATCCAGGCCGGTGGTCGGCTCGTCGAGGAGCAGGAGGACCGGCGAGGTCAGAAGTGCGCGGGCGAGCGCCACCTTCTGCTGCATGCCGCGCGAAAGGTTTTGCATCGGCTCCCCCCGGCGCTCCGCCGGGAATCCGACCCGACCGAGGATCTCCGGGATCAGGCTTTTTGTCTCGCGGGCGGTCAACCCGTAGAAGCGGGCCGCATAGGACAGATTTTCGGCCGACGACATCCGCTTGAAGAAGGAGGCCTCGACCGAGACGCGGTTGACGAGCCGGCGCACGGCCCTGGCCTCGCGAACGACGTCGTGACCGAACACCTCTGCGCTCCCGCCGTCGTGGAGGAGGAGGGTTGCGAGCAGACGCACCAGCGTCGACTTCCCGGACCCGTTCTGGCCGAGAATCGCGACGCACTCGCCACGCTCCATGTCGAAGCTGACGTCACGGAGCGCCGGGACACGCTGTCCGCGCAGCCGGAAGCCGGGTCCGTCGCGGCGGACGAACTCCTTGCGCAGATCAGAGACGTGAACGGCGTTCATGCATGCTCCTTCGAGTCGAGAGCCGGACGAAAACGGCAGGGCAAAAGTGGGCCGAGGAGGGCCCCTGCACCTGGTGTCTCAGACTCTGCGAGTGAACATGCCAAGATGACGATACCGACTCTCGTTTCGTCCGTCCAGCGCGCGCGATAAAGTGTTTCGCGTCGGCGCTGAGGAGGGTGCCGGCGACAGGCGACGGCGCCTCAGCGATCTCTCGGGATCCCTGGGGCTTTTTTCATGGTCCAGAAGGAGGCGCGCATGCAGGAGACGACGACCAAGCACTACCTGGCGAATGGGACACGGCCGGAGCCCGAAGAAGCGGTCGCCTGGGCGATCGAGTCGAAGACGAAGATGGTCGACCTCAAGTTCTGCGACCTGCTCGGCTCGTGGCAGCACATGACCCTTCCCGTGTCGGCGTTCGACGAGTCGGCGTTCGACGAGGGACTCGGCTTCGACGGCTCGTCGATCCGCGGGTGGCAGGGAATTGCGGAGAGCGACATGCTCCTCATGCCGGATCCTGCTTCCGCGACGCTCGACCCGTTCGCGGCGGAGCCCACCCTCTCGCTTGTCTGCGAGATTGCCGATCCGCTCACGGGAAAGCCCTACGCCCGCGACCCACGCCGCGTCGCCCGCCGCGCGGAGGAACACCTGAGAGAGACCGGGATCGCCGACACGGCGCATTTCGGGCCAGAGTGCGAGTTCTTTGTCTTCGACGCCGTCTCCTACACGCTCGACGTGAACCGAGCCGGCTACGAAGTCGACTCGAGCGAGGGGCACTGGAACTCGGGCCAACCCGGGCTCGGCTACACCGTGCGCGAGAAGGGCGGCTACTTCCCGCCGGCGCCGCACGACACGCTCGCGGACTTGCGCACCGAGATGGTGTTGACCCTGGAGCGCCTAGGAATTCCCTGCGAGTTTCACCATCACGAGGTGGCCTCAGGCGGCCAATGCGAGATTGATCTGCGCTACCAGCCGCTCCTGCGGATGGCCGACCAGGTCATGCACTACAAGTACGTCGTCCGAAACGTGGCCCGGGCGGCCGGGAAGAGCGTCACCTTCATGCCGAAGCCGCTGTACGCGGACAACGGGTCCGGCATGCACACCCATCAGTCGCTCTGGCTTGCCGGCACCCCCCTCATGGCCGACAAGTCGGGCTACGCGGGCCTCTCGAAGCTGGCCCGCTGCTACATCGGCGGCCTCCTCGCTCACGCGGGCGCCCTGCTCGCCTTCTGCGCCCCGACGACGAACTCCTACCGAAGGCTCGTCCCGGGTTTCGAGGCGCCGGTCAACCTCGTCTACTCCCAGCGGAACCGCTCTGCTGCGATCAGGATCCCGATGTACTCGAGCTCGCCGAAGGCGAAGCGGATCGAGTTCCGATGCCCGGACGCTGTCGCGAATCCGTACCTCGCGTTCTCGGCGATGCTGATGGCCGGCCTGGACGGGATCCAGCGGGACCTGGACCCAGGGGCGCCGTCTGACTTCGACCTCTTCGAGGAGGCCACGGGCGACAGGGCCCAGGTACCGGGGTCGCTCGCGGAGGCATTGGCCGCACTCGAGGCCGACCACGACTTCCTCCTCGAGGGCGACGTCTTCAGCGAGGACCTGATCCGCACCTGGATCGACTACAAGCGAGCCAACGAAGTCGATGCGGTCGCACTGCGGCCCCATCCGGCGGAGTTCGCGCTCTACTACGACGCGTAAGGCCCGGGCGAGGCAAGCCTCGCCCCTACAAATCCGGTAGCGGTGTAGGGGCGGGACTTCTCCCGCCCGCGCCTACGCGAAGGCGGTCAGGTACGGCTGCCAGCGATCCGGGATTCGCGGCGCCGAGAGCGTCACGAAGAGCGCGGGCGCGGGGGGCCGCGGGTGTCTCTGGAGGCGCATCTGCACCTCGTCGGGTGTCCGGTTGCCCTTCCTGAGGTTGCAGGGCGCGCACGAGGCCACGACGTTCTCCCAGACCGACTCGCCGCCCCGGGATCGCGGCACGACGTGGTCGAGGGTCAGCTTGCCGCTTTCGGAGCCGCAATACTGGCATTGCCACCGGTCCCGGGCGAAGAGGGCGCGCCGCGAGATCTTCCGCTGAATCGCGTTCGGGACCCGGACATATGAAAGGAGCCTGATCACGTGCGGCCAGACGAATGCATCCGCGGCCGAGCGCAGGGGCTTTCCGAGGTGCTCGATGATCTCGGCCTTCCCCTTGAAAACGAGCACGTGCGCGCGCCGCACCGTGCACACGTTGAGCGGCTCGTAGCTCGCGTTCAGAACGAGGACCTGACTCATTTGCTCGGGAATCGTACTGAATGGCGAACCGGCCGAAGCCGCGCTCAGCAGGTTCTTAGGCTTGCGGGAGCACCAGTTCGAGCACGTTCTCCCCGACCGACACGAAACCGCGCCCACGATAGAAGTCGTGCGCGCGACGGTTCTCGTCCTCGACGACGACCTGGAGCGTGGCCGCGCCCTGTGAGATGGCGTAACCCTCCGCATACTCGAGCAGGCGCGTGCCGACGCCCTCGGCCTCGTGCTCGGGGCTCACGAAGAGCTGGTCGACTCGTGCCGACACCTTTGTCAGCGCGACTGCGACGTAGCCGGCGGGTGCGCCGCCCACCTCGGCCACGAACACGGTCTCGCCCTCGAGAACGTCGAGCGTCCGCCGGTCTGCGCCTCGGTCGAGCCGGGCCAGGCCGAACAGGAGGGGCTCGTCCTCGGGGCGAAGCGGCCGGATGTCCACCCGGATCTCGATCACAGCGCCATTGCTCGGTCGACTGCTTCCTGCTCCTCCGGTGAGAGCGCAATCGGCGCGCGGCCACGATCGAGCTCCTTCACGTAGATGCGCGCATAATCGCGGCCCTGGATCGCGCTGACGACGATGCCCGACCGGGCTCCGTCCAGGAAGGCGAGTGAGGCCGATTGGTGCCCTCCGACGTCCTCGTACGCGTCGTAGCGAACGATCGAGGTATGCGAGAGGCAGCCGTCGATCCGCTGGTCGAGCCGCGAGAGCCCGACGGCGACCTCGTCGACGGCCCGGTGCAAGTCGTCGATTCGACCCTGGAGGGACACCGCGAACTCGACCAGGTCGCCTTTCGTTCCGCCGAGGAGGACAAGCTGGTCCTGCCTGACCCGGCGAAGCTTCAGATAGAAGCCGAGCACGAGCAGAAGGGCGAGCACCGCGGCGGCGGCAGACCCGACCGCGAGCCAACCGGTGACCGCGTCGCTGGGAGGCATCTAGGCGATCCTCCGAATCCGGCTTCCAGATCTAGCCGAACGAGAAGATGACCGGGTACTCGACCGTGTTGTTGCTCGTGTTCTGCTCACCCTCGACCGGGAGTACGTTAACTCGGACCGTCGTCCGGGTCCCGAACGGGAGTGTGCCGAGGTCGCGGAACACGACCGACTTCGTCTTGCCGGGGTCGATGATCGCGATGGTCTTCGTACGCTTGATCGGCTGGGTGCCGCCCTGGATCGTCAGGGTCACCTCGACCTGGGTCTCCTGGCTGTCGCCACTGTTTCCCACCGCGACTTCGAACGCCAGGCGCTCGGAGGCCTCGACCGTGTTCTCATCCGTCGGCGAGAGGCGATCGCCGCCTGGCAGGACCCGGACACCGTCGATCTGGTTGCCGTGGAGCCCACTGGCCGGGCTCTGAGTCAGACGCTTGACGACGAGCTCCCAGGAGGACGCGGTCGCGAGCTCGGGCGTCGTCAGGAAGGACGAGTCCGGCACGTCAACGCCCGTGATCCCCTCCTCCCGGAGAATCAGCTGGGAAGGGGTCCGGAAGAAGTCGTCGTAGACGACGTCGCTCGCCACAAAGCGGGCCGACTGCTCCGCCAGCGACTTGCCGGCCTGGGTCGCGTTGGACGCAGCGGTGATCCGGGCGAAAGCCTGGGCAAGGCCTGCGAGGCCGCTCACCCGAAGCGCCATGGCGTCGACGAGGCTCTCCTGTTGCTCACGGAGCGTGCCGGGCGGATCGAGGCCCTGCGCCTGCGCCACCACCTGCGCTTGCTGGTTTCGAAGCCCGTCGAGCCGGTCCTGGAGGTCCTGGAGCTTCAGTCCGGGTGTCGCGATCAGCGTGTTCAACTGCTTGCCGATCTGCTCGGAATCGCCGGTCACCTTGTCGACGTCCGCCATGTAGTTCTTGTAGGCATCGACCTTCTGGTCGTTTCGGCAGCCGTTCACCCAGAGGACGAGCACGACAGCAAGAATGATCGCCCCGGCGATCAGGGCTGCGAGGCGGACAACCGGGGGCGCTGCCCCGCCGCCGGGGGGACGCCGGGGCAGCCGGCGGGGCTTCGGACCACGCGGCGCGTCCTCTGTCGCCGACGCTTCCCTCGTCGGGGCGTCGTCAAAGAAGTCGAATTCGATTTCTTCGCTGTCGCGTCTGTCGCGATCGATCACGGCCGTGACCTGGCGAGGGGACGGAAAGTCGGCGGAGTGTACCAGCGTGCCCGGCGATTACATCACTTTGCGGGGGAAATGGAGGACTTCGAATGCGAAGGAACAAAGGCGGAAGCCCGTGCAGACAGCCACCGCTCTTCGCACCGCCGACCTGGTCCTCGGGCGCTACAGGCCCCTTCGCCCGCTCGGAAGCGGCGGCTCGGGCTCCGTCTGGCTGGTGCGGGACGAGGAAGCGGGCCGCGACGTCGCTCTGAAAGTCGTCGAGCGCACGGGTAAGGCGGGCTCCCGCGCGAAACGGGAGGTCGACGCGGCGACACGACTCCGGCACCCGCGCTGCCTGCGGGCGCTTGCGTTCCACCGCGATCACGGACATGTCTACGTCGCGTATGAGTACGTGCGCGGCAAGAACCTTCGCGAGGCGCTCCGTGCCGGCAAGGTCGATGATGCAACCGCGGTCGAGGTGGCCGCACAGGTGCTCGACGCCCTGGCCCACGCGCACGCGAAGGGAATCGTCCACCGCGATGTGAAACCCGCCAACGTCATGGTCGAGGACTGCGACGAGGTCTCGACGCGGCTCCTGGACTTCGGGCTGGCCCGCCTCGACGAGCTCGAGGGCCTGACAGCGACCGGAGACGTCCCGGGCACCCTCGCCTACGTCGCGCCCGAGCGGCTCGAGGGAGAGCCCGCCGGCGGCGCGGCCGACGTGTGGGGCGTAGGAGTGATGCTCTGGGAAGCTCTCGCCGGCTGGCATCCGTTTGCGGCCACGTCGCCCGTAGAGACGGCGCGGCGGATCGCAGCAGGGGCGCCGCGACTGGCCGCGGAGCGGCCGGACCTGCCGCGCGAGATCTGCGCCGCGGTCGACTCGATGCTCTCGGTCGAGCCACGGCGCCGCCCGCCCGCCCGGCGGCTTGCTGCCGAGCTTCGGGCAGGCGGCGAGCTTCGAGTGCATCGCCCGCACTCGGCAGCCTCCCGCACCGCCTTGCGCGAGCGCGCCGCTCACGCGTTGCTCGCAGCCCTGTTCGCCGGTGGATCGACAACGCTCCTCCCCTTCTTCCCGCGCGGGTGGCCGCTGGTGCTCGCGGCCCTGGCCGGTCTTGCGGCGCTCCGATCACCCATCGTCGGCCTCGCCATAGCCCTTGCCGCTCCTTTGCTGCCGCTCGGAAACCTCTCGCTCGGGCTCGCGATCGCCTACGGGGTGCTCGCGTGCGCGTGGCTCGCCCTGCATGCCCGGGATGCGGAGCGGAGCCTGCTCCCGGTTGCAGCCCCGCTACTTGCTCCGTTCGGGGCCATTCCGCTCCTCCCCGTGGCGCTCCTCGAAGCCCGGGGGCGAACCCGCCGAGCGATCGGCGCCGCCGCCTGTATCCCGCTCGCAGCCGCGGTCTCAGTGCTCGCCGGACGACCGCTTCCGTTCGCCGGAGAGTCCCCAGGCTCGACGGCTCCGGTGGCCGGGTCGACCGGCCCGCTGGACGTAACCGCCACGCTCTACGGTGCCCTCACGGCGCATCCGACCCTCGCAGTCGCAGCCGTGGTTCTCGCATTCGCGGCGGCATTCGCCGACCTCGCTGTCTCTCACGGGCGTTGGGCAATCGCGGCGTGGGGATCCGCCCTCCTCGGCAGCATGCTCCTCGTGCCCACAGCTTTTGGGGGTGAGCCTCCACACGCGCTCTCCACGACGCTCTTCGTCTGGGCGGCAACCTGCCTTCTTGCGCTGCGCCGGCACCGCAGCCCCGACTCACCAGGGTCGGGCAGAATGCCCGAGCCGGGTGAGCGTCCTACGTAGCATCGAGCACCGCATCGAGTCCCTCATCGAGGGAGCTTTCGGACGTGCCTTCAAGTCGCACGTCCAGCCGGTCGAGCTCGCCAGAAAGCTCGCGAAGGAGATGGACGAGAACAAGTCGGTCTCTGTCTCCCGGGTCTACGTGCCGAACGAATATCTCCTCTATCTCTCGCCGTCAGATCGGGAGCAGTTCTCGAGCTACGAGGAGTCCCTGGTCACCGAGCTCTCCGACTACCTCTCGGAGCATGCCCGCCGGGAGGGCTACGCGCTCCTCACGACGCCCCGGGTGATCCTGCACGAAGACGAGGACCTCGAGGTGGGTGAGTTCGGGATCGCGACCAGGATGGTGCAGCCGCGGCGGGGGGCGCCGAGCCCGCAGGCGCCGCCCGCTCCCAGTGCGCCTGCCCCCGCGACTGACGCGCCGGCTTCCTCGGAGGCCGGCGAGACAAAGATCTACCGCCCCGCGCCTGACACCGCAGCCGTCAGCGCCGAGGAGGCCGACCGGCTCGGACTCGCCCACACGCCGCCTGCCATCGTCCTGAACGGCGTCAAGCACCCGCTGGAAAAACCTCGCCTAGTGATCGGCCGCTCGCGCGATTGCGACATCACTGTCGAGGACGCAAACGTTTCGCGCCGGCACACTGAGATCCGAGTCGAGGACGGCGCCTACTGGCTCGTCGACCTCGGCTCGACAAACGGGGTTGAGTTGAACGGCAAGCGCGTCGAGCGGGAGCGGCTGGAGCACGGGGACTCGATCGTCGTCGGAAAGACACAGCTGACGTTCGAGCGACCTGAGTAGGAGTCGTTGTGGAGCAGCTCCTCCTCGGTCTCCAGGCCCTCTTTCTCATCATCCTCTACCTCTTCATCTGGCGGGTGATCCGCGGGGCCTCGAAAGACCTGCGCGTGCCCCAGGAGAGCTTCATCATGGCGCCGGCCCAGGTCAGGGGGACGCCTCGGGCAGGCGGAATGTCGGCGGCCGCAGCTCGGCTCGTGGTCGTCTCGAGCCCCTCCGTTCCGATCGGTTCGCGCCACGACATCGGCCCCGTGCCCGTCACGATCGGGCGGTCAGACGAGAACACGATCGCCCTTGACGGAGACGAGTACGCGTCAGGACACCATGCTCGGATCGAGGCCGCCCGCGACGGGGTCTGGCTGCACGACCTCCACTCGACGAACGGGACCAGCGTGAATGGTGAACCCGTCGAGGGCCGCCGCCGGCTGCACGAAGGCGATCTCGTGCAGGTCGGAGAGACCGAGCTGAGGTTCGAGCCGTGAGGCTCGGGGAGCGCGCGGCTCTCACCGATGCCGGCCGCAAGCGGCGGCGGAACGAAGACTCCTTCGTCGCCGAGCCACCACTTTTCGCGGTCGCAGACGGCATGGGTGGGGCGCAGGCGGGCGAGGTGGCATCGAGGCTCGCCGCGGCGACGTTTCGCGAGTTCCACGAAGCCGACGAGCTCGACCCCGAGCAGCGGCTGGAGGCGATCATCCAGGAGGCGAACCGGCGCATCTTCGAGCGCGCCCAGACCGACACCCAGGCCTCGGGCATGGGGACGACCGTCACTGCATCGCTGGTGGGCGAGGAGCAGCTCTCGATCGGGCACGTCGGCGACTCGCGGGCCTACCGAATTCGCGGAGGTGCCCTGGAGCAGCTGACGGAGGACCACTCGCTCGTCGCCGACCTGGTCCGGAGCGGACGCCTGAGCCCGGAGGAGGCCGACCTACATCCGCAGCGGTCGGTGATCACGCGCGCCCTCGGCACCGACCCGGAGGTGGACGTCGATACATTCACGGTCGGCATCGAAACCGACGACGTCTTCCTTCTCTGCTCTGACGGGCTGACAACGATGGTCGAAGACGACCGGATCCTTGCCATCGTGCGGGACCCCAAGAGCCTCGAGCAGGCCGCCAGATCGCTCGTGAAGGAGGCCAACCGCCGCGGCGGAGAGGACAACGTCACGGTCGTCCTCTTCCGGCTCGAGGCCGGGGACGCACTCGCCAACACGCTCGTCGCCGGGAACGGTCACGACGCTTCCGCCGACCTCGAGGACACGCTTTCGGGCCTCGAGGCGCCCGCGCTGCGGGAGGCGGCTCTGACCGAGACCGTCGTCGCACCCCCGGAGCGAGCCCGCGGCTGGCAGGCGCCCGACGGCGCCGACCCGCCGCCAAAGGGCAAGCGGCCCCGAGGTCCCCGCATCCCACGTTGGCTCCTCTGGTCGCTCGGGCTTGTCGCGATGCTCCTCATCCTGTCGGCGGCCGCATTCTGGGGTGTCTCCCGCGCCTACTTCATCGGCGTCGAGGGCGACGGCCAGGTGGCCGTCTACCAGGGAGTTCCCTGGGATCTCACCGACAGCGTTCATCTCTATCGCGCCAAGTACGTGAGCCAGCTTCGCGCGGAGCAGCTCACGCAGCCTGAACGAGAGCAGCTGTTCGACCACAACCTCGGGAGCTACGAGAGCTCCAGGGACAGGCTCGCCCCGTTCGAAGAAGAGGGCGTGCCCTGAGTCTTCGTAACCGCGAGCTCCTGCACTTGTTCGGTGTCGGGATCCTGACCGCCGCGGGGTTCACGGCGGTGTTCGTCGCCCGACAGGCTTCGGACGACTTCTCGACTGCCTCACTCTCCTACGCAGCGTTCTTCGGGGCGCTCTTCCTCGCCGCGCACATAGTGCTCCGAGTCCGCCTCCCGCACGCGGACCCGTACCTCCTCCCCCTCGTTGGGATCCTGACCGCAGTCGGCCTGACCCTCATCTACCGCATCGATCCGGACCTCGCGTTCAAACAGGGTCTCTGGGTCGTGGTGGGAGTCGTGGCCTTCGCGTTCGTTGTGATCTTCGTTCCCGACTACCGTCGCCTCGACGGCCTCAAGTACACGCTCGGGATCGTCGCGGTCGGGTTGCTCATCCTGCCGGCGCTGCCGGGTATCGGGGCCACGATCAACGGCGCCTCCCTGTGGGTCGCCGTCGGGCCGATTGCGTTCCAGCCCGGAGAGTTCGCGAAAGTCGCGCTGGTCATCTTCCTCGCCGGCTACCTCCGCGACAACCGCGAGATGCTCTCCATGGGAGTCGGGCGTACGGGACTGCCCTCGCCGAAGCACTTCGGGCCGCTCCTCGTCATCTGGGGTGCGGCCATGCTCGTCCTCTTCCAGACGAACGACCTCGGCGGCGGCCTTCTCTATTTCTCGGTCTTCCTGGCCATGCTCTACGTGGCGACGGCCCGCTGGACCTACGTTGGCGCGGGTCTCGGGCTCTTCGTCGCGGGCGCGTACGGGCTCTACCACGTGAAGCCACACATCGCCGAGCGGGTGTCGATCTGGATCGATCCGTGGAAGGACGCTTTCGACGACGGCTACCAGCTCGTTCAGTCGATCTACGCGATAGCCGGTGGTGGCCTGTTTGGAGCCGGCCTCGGGCAGGGCGTGCTCCTGAAGCCCGAGGGCGGTACCTACATCCCCTTCCTCGAGACGGACTTCATCTACGCGGCAATCTCGCAGGAACTCGGGCTCGCCGGAGCGACGGCGATCGTCCTCCTCTACCTGATCTTCGCCTACCGCGGCCTCAGGATCGCCATGCTCGCCGACGACGGCTTCTCGAAGCTACTCGCGGCCGGGTTGACCGCGACACTCGCGATCCAGGCGTTCATCATCATCGGAGGAGTCACGAAGCTGATCCCGCTCACGGGCATCACGCTTCCGTTCGTCTCCTACGGCGGGTCGAGCGTGGTGGCGAACTTCCTTCTCGTCGGGCTCCTGCTCGCCGTCTCGAACCACGTGAACCAGGAGCGATGAGGGCGTGAACACTCAGATCCGCCGGCTCTTCCTCGTCTTCGCGGCGCTCTTCGTCGCGCTCGTCGCAATTTCGACCTACTGGCTCTGGAAGGCGCCCGACCTGGAGGCTCGCCGCGGCAATCCGCAGCTCGTCGTGCGCCAGGTGACGATCAAGCGTGGGCTCATCTATGCGGCCAACGGAAAGACGATCCTCGCGACCAACAGGACAAAGCGCATCCAGGGCCGCACGTGGTATCTCAGGCGCTATCCGACCAAGGGCCTCGTCGCTCAGACCGTCGGGTACTCGACCATCGAGCGTTCGCGAACCGGCCTCGAGAAGTCTTTGAACGACTACCTAACCGGCTCCAACGCGAACCTGCAGACGCTCTTCGACCGGACCGTCGACACGCTCAAGGGCATCACGCGTCAGGGAAACGATGTCGTCACGACGATCGACATGACGGCCCAGAAGACCGCGATGGAGGCTCTCGCCGGCAAGTGCGGCGCGGCCGTTGCTATCGATCCTCGCGACGGCCGCGTCCTCGCGATCGCGTCGACGCCAACCTACGACCCGAATCTCGCGGAGAAGAAGTTCGCACAGATCCTCAAGATCAAGGGACCGTGCAAGCCGGCCTCGCCGCTCGTCAACCGGGCTACCAACGACCTCTTCATACCGGGCTCCACGTTCAAGGTCGTGACTGCGACGGCTGCGCTCGACTCGGGGCGCTTCACGACGCAAAGCACGTTCGACGACCCTGGCTACTGCACCGAGTACGGCAAGAGGGTGTCCAACTACGCCGACCAGGACGGCGCCGAGGTCTTCGGCCGCGTCGACTTCCCGACCGCGATGGAGCACTCGATCAACTCGGTCTTCTGCAACATCGGCAAGGCGATCGGGCCGATGCTCATAGTCGACTACGCGAAGCGCTACGGCTTCTACGAGGACCCGCCGCTCGAGACGCCGTCCGAGGAGCGGCTGCGAAGCGGGCTCTACCAGGGGGCCAAGCTCTTCGAGCCGACAGAGCCGAACCAGGTCGACCCCGGCCGGCTCGCCTTCGGGCAGGAACGGCTGCTCGTAACACCGCTCCAGATGGCGATGGTCGCGGCGGCGATCGCGAACGGCGGCATCCTCATGAAGCCGCACGTTGTCGACCGGATCGTGAACCCCGACGGCAACGTGGTGACACGCACGAGCCCGGAGCAATACCGGGAGGTGATGAAGCCCGGGACGGCAGCCGACCTGACAGCCATGATGAGGCTTGTTGTCGAGTCCGGAACGGGCACCGCCGCCCAGATCCCCGGCGTTCCGGTCGCCGGCAAGACAGGGACCGCCGAGACAGGCCGCCCGGGACAAAACGACACCTGGTTCATCGCCTTCGCACCGGCAGACCGGCCGCGTGTAGCCGTGGCCGTTGCCCTTCACAACCAGAGCGGCACGGGCGGCTCCACCGCGGCACCGATCGCAAAGGCCCTCATCCAAACCCTCCTGAGCAGGGAAACGCTGTGATGGAAAGGGCCCAAACGGACCGCGCCCTGACGCAGGTCAGGCATCTAGGCTAGGACGATGGCCGTTTCCGACACCCTGATCAACACGCTCTTCGACGGGCGTTACCGGATCCTTCGCAAGCTCGGCTCCGGTGGGATGGCCAATGTCTACCTGGCGGAGGACGAAGACCTCGGCCGCCGCGTCGCCATCAAGATCCTGAGCGAGCGCTACGCGAACGACGAGAGCTTCAACGAGCGCTTCCGCCGCGAGGCCAAGTCGGCCGCATCCCTCTCGCACCCCAACATCGTCTCGATCTACGACCGCGGCGAGGCCGACGGAATCCCGTACATCGCCATGGAGGTGATCGAAGGGCGGAGTCTCAAGGAGCTCATCCTGACCCGCGGCCCGCTTCCACTCGCCACCGCGATCGACTACGCGCATCAGATTCTCGACGCGCTCCGGTTCGCCCACCGAAACGGGATCATTCACCGGGACATCAAGCCGCACAACATCCTGCTCGGAGCAGAGAACCGCGCCAAGGTGACGGACTTCGGGATCGCCCGCGCGGGGGCCTCCCAGATGACCGAGGTGGGGTCGATCATGGGCACGGCGCAGTACCTGTCGCCCGAACAGGCGCGGGGAGCTCCGGTCACCGCGGCCTCGGACCTCTACTCGGTCGGCATCGTCCTCTACGAGATGCTCACGGGGCAGGTCCCCTTCAGCGGCGACTCGGCAATCGAGATCGCCATGAAGCACCTGAACGAGACGCCGCGCCCTCCCTCGAGTCTCCGGCCGGAGCTGACCCCGGAGCTCGACCACGTCGTCCTGCGCGCGCTCGCGAAGAATCCCGAGGACCGGTACCAGGCCTCGGAGGAGTTCTCGGCCGACCTCGACCGCGTCGAGGCTGGCATCCCGATCGCGCCGGCGACGAGTGCGGCCGCCACCGCGATCTTGAGCGGCGGCTTCGAGACGTCCGCCACCCAGGTGATCCCACCTACCGAGACCGACCGGCAGCTTCCGCCGACACAGCCTGCCGCGCCCCGGCGGCCGCCTCCGACCTATCCACCTCGTTATCGCTACGACGAGCCGCCCCGCAAGCGGAATCGCTTCCTGCCCTGGCTCCTCGTGATCGTGCTCCTCGCTGGAGCCGCAGTCGCAGGCTGGTACGTCTACACGCAGATCCAGGACGAGCTTAGGTCGACCCAGGTCGCGGTGCCGAACGTGATCGGGTTGGAACGAAAGCTCGCCGTCAAGAAGATCGAGGACCAGGGTTTCCAGGCCGACGTCCAGACAGGGGTCGGGACGGCAGAGGATCGTGGCAAGGTGATCGACCAGAATCCGGACGGCGGAACGCGGATCGAAAAAGGAAGTACCGTCAGAATTCTGGTCTCGGCCGGACCGGAGCAGGTCGAAGTGCCAGAGGTGGTGGGGAAGCCGCTCGACGAGGCGACGCAGACCCTCGCCAACGCCGGCTTCCGCTGGACGACGAAGCGGGTGTTCTCGCCGGATGCGCCCGAGGGCGAGGTCACCAAGCAAAACCCGAAGCCCGGCGAACAAGCCGAGAAGGGCGCGACCATCGCGCTGACGGTCTCGAAGGGTCAGGAGCTCGCGGTCGTGCCCGATGTGCTCCAGCAGACGCGGCAGAGCGCCGAATCGGAGCTCAGATCGGCAGGGTTCGTCCCCGAAGCCGTGCTCGTCGACTCGGATTCCCCGGCGGGCCTCGTGGTCGCCCAGGATCCCGATCCGGGAAACGAGATACCGAAAGGCGAGACCGTCCAGATCAGCGTCTCGAAGGGTCCGCAGACGTCCACGGTCCCGGACGTCCTCGATCAGGATCAGGCCAGCGCCGAGTCCGAGCTCGAGGCAGCAGGCTTCAAGGTTCGGGTCGTCCGCGAGGACACCGCCGACCCGACACAGGACGGCGTCGTCACGGATCAGAACCCGGCACCCGGCCTCGAGGCGCAACCGGGCTCACGGGTAACGATCTTCGTGGGCCGATTCAGCGAACCCGTTCCGCGGGGCCGGGGCAACGGAAACGGGGGCGGAAGAGGCTGACGCGGGTCCGGGTCGCAGTCCTCATGGGCGGTCGATCGAGCGAGCACGAGGTCTCGATGACCTCGGCGCAATCAGTGATTGCCGCGCTCGATCCAGATCGCTACGAGGTACGCGAGATCGAGATCGGACGGGATGGCACCTGGGAGCTCGGAGCCGGGTCACAGGGCGAGCTGAGCTCCGGGGAGGCCGGCGGCCTGCCGGTTCCGACCAACGGGCGGCCGGTCGAGCCGCTCGGAGAGGTGGACGTCGTCTTCCCTGTCCTCCACGGGCCCTTTGGTGAGGACGGCACCGTCCAGGGACTCCTCGAGCTTGCCGGTGTCGCCTACGTTGGTGCGGGCGTGACCGCCTCGGCCCTGTGCATGGACAAGGACCTCTTCAAGTCGGTGATGCGCGACAAGGGAATCCCGGTCACACGGAATGTCACCGCACTTGCCCGCCACCGGGACCGGGTCTCGAACCCGTTCGGCTACCCGGTCGTGATCAAGCCCGCGCGGCTCGGTTCGAGCGTGGGCATCACGATCGCCCACGGCGCCGAGGAATTCGCCCGCGGGACCGACCTCGCGTTCGAGCACGATGAGAAAATCCTGATCGAGGAATTCGTCTCCGGTGTCGAGGTGGAGTGCAGCGTGCTCGGGAACGACGAGCCGATCGCGTCGCTCCCGGGTGAGATCGTCCCGCTCGCGAGCGTGTGGTACGACTACTCGGCCAAGTACGACGAGGGCGGCATGGAGCTCGTGGTCCCGCCCAGGATCCCGGAGCAGACGATCCGACGCGTCCAGGAGCTCGCCGTGGCAGCGTTCGTCGCGGCCGACTGCGAGGGGATGGCACGGGTGGACTTCTTCGTCCGCGCGGACGGCGAGGTGCTCGTGAACGAGCTGAATACGATCCCCGGCTTCACCTCGACGAGCGTCTACGCGAAGCTGTTCGAGGCCTCCGGGATTCCCTATGCCGCGCTCCTCGACCGCCTGGTCGACCTCGCCCTGGAGCGCCGAGACCGGCGTGCAGGCCTACGCTACTGAGCGAAGCGCCCGCACTAGCGGCCACGCACCTCGTTCACATGGGCGACGCCGTCGAGGCTCGTGATCCAGAGCAGGTAGTACCGGTATACCTTGCCGCCCGTATCGAGCTCGAACGTCGTCCTGGTGCCGACCTGTGCCGACTCGGACACGTCTTCGAACGGGCCGTCTGGTTTGGCCCCGGCCTTGACGACCGCTTCGAAGCCGGGCGTGTCGCTGCGGACGATCAGGCGCCCAAGCGCCACTGGACGGGCCGTTCGCAAAACGACCCCGACTCCGTCCTTGGACTCGAAGTCGCTGTAGCGCTCCGTCGTCCAGTACGTCGAAGGATCTCCGTCCGTTGCGCGATCCACTTCGTCCGGATGCTCAACCCCGTCCCCGCCTCCTTCCGGAGGGTCGTAATCGGCAAGCGCCTGGATGCGGACCGGAGCGGCGTCGGCATTCTCGTTGTCGCCTACGAGGGGAAGGCCGTTGCCGTCACGCGTCGCGAGGACGCCGATTGAGACCGCAGCGGCGATCAGGGCGAGGCCGAGAGCAACGGCAAGCCACCGCACGCCGGGGCGCCGCGGACGGGGCCGACGCAAGGCCGAGACCGAGCTGGGGCGCTGGAAGATCTCGGTCTCTCCGTCGCCGGCGGCTTCCTCCTGCTGCTCCTCGAAGATGCACGCTTCGAGCGCTCCGATCAGCGCATCCGTGGTCGGATACCTGTCCTCTGGTCTCTTTGCCATCGCCCGCGTGACCACGGCGTCGACACGAGGCGAGATTTCCGGCCGAACCGAGCGGACGCTGGGGACGGGATCGTTCAGGTGGCGCATCGCGGCCGTGACAACATTGGGCGCCGGGTAGGGAACGTCTCCGGCCAGGAGCTCGTAGAGGAGAGCGCCGAGCGAGTACTGGTCGGAGCAGGCGTCCACGCGCTGCCCGGCGGCCTGCTCGGGTGCCAGGTAGTCGCTCGTCCCGAGCACCGTCCCCGTCTCGGTGATGCCGTCCTCGCGCTCGGCCGACCGCGCGATCCCGAAGTCGGTCACCTTCGCGGTGCCCTCGGCATCGATCAACACGTTGTGCGGCTTGACGTCGCGGTGCACGATGCCGTGCTGGTGTGCGTACGCGAGCCCGCGCGCGGCTTGGTGGGCAAGGGCGAGGGCGCGACCCACCGGGAGCGGTCCGAGGCGCTGAACTGCCTCCTTCAGGTTCTCACCTGCCACGTGCTCGAAGACGATGTACTGGCGGCCCTCGTGCTCGCCGCGATCGATCACGGTGACGATGTTCGGATGGGAGAGCCGCGCGATCGCCTGGGCCTCCCGGCGAAAGCGCTCCACGTACTCGGGGTCCTTCGAGTACTGCTCGTGCAGCACCTTGATCGCCACCAGACGCTCGAGCAGCCGGTCGTGAGCCCTGTAGACGCTCGACATCCCGCCGCTCCCGGCAAGCTCCCGGAGCTCAAACCGGTCCGCGATCAGCTCCCCGATCATGCTCACCGCTGTGCTCGCCCCCGCGCTCGGAGCGAAACCCCGCTCCGTGCTACGGCGCGGCTTCCAGCGCCTCTTCCCAGATGCCCAGCGCCTCGCTCAGCTGCTCGTCCGTGATTACAAGCGGAACGAGCACGCGGATGCAGTTCGAGAAGATGCCGGCCTTGAGAAGCAGGAGCCCACGCGAGGTGGCCGCTTCGACGACCGCAGTCGCTAGGTCGGGATCCGGTTCCTTGGAGCCGCTGTTCTTGACGAGCTCGATTGCCAGCATGGCTCCCAGCCCGCGGACGTCGCCGACGAAATCGAACCGCTCGCGCCAGCTCTCCATCCGCCCCCGAATCGTTTCTCCGACCTCCGCCGCGCGGTCGGCCAGGCTCTCCTCTTCGATCGTGTCGAGGACCGCATGGGCGGCCGCGATCGCGACCGGATTCCCGACGTAGGTCCCGCCGACGGCCGAGTCGCCGGGCGCGTTCATGATCTCGGCGCGGCCGATCACGCCCGAAAGCGGGATGCCCGCTGCAATCGACTTGGCGACCGTCATCAGGTCCGGCTCGACGTCGTAGTGCTCCATCGCGAAGACGCGACCCGTGCGGCAGAAGCCGGTCTGCACCTCATCCACCACGAGGACGATGTCGTGCTCGTCGCAGATCCTCCGAACGCCGCGCATGAACTCGGGCGGTGCCGGGAGGAACCCACTCTCTCCCTGAACCGGCTCGAGCACGATCGCGGCAACCTCCTCGGCAGCCACTCGCGTCCGGAAGGCCGACTCGAGCTCGGCGAGCGCCGTTGCCGTATCCGGGCCGCGATAGTCGCTCGGGAAGGGGACGCGATAGATCTCGGGAGCGAAGGGGCCGAGCCCTGCCTTGTACGGGTGCGTCTTCGACGTGAGGCTGAGCGCGAGGAGGGTGCGGCCGTGGAAGCCGCCGTCGAATCCGATCACCGCAGGACGCTTCGTGTACGAGCGCGCGAACTTGACCGCGTTCTCGACCGCCTCGGCGCCCGTGTTGAAGAAGCCCACGCGGAGCTCGCCCGAAATCGGAGCCAGCGCGACCAGGCGCTCGGCGAGGCGCACATAGTTCTCGTACGGAACGATCGTGAAGTCCGTGTGGGTGAAGCGGGCCATCTGCTCCTGGGCCGCTTCGACCACCCGCGGGTTCGAGTGGCCGACGTTCATGCAGCCGACACCACCCGCAAAGTCGATGAACGTATTGCCGTCCACGTCGGTGATCGTCGCGCCGTCGCCCTCGGCAATAACGAGCGGGAGGTAGATCGAGAGCGGGTCCGCGACGACCCGTTCCTTGCGCGCGAGGATCTCCTTGCTGCGAGGGCCAGGGATGTCGGTCCGCACCTGAATCGATCGCGTCGTCGCCATGCGCCGGAGCTTATAGATTGACTCGGCATGGTTCTGTCCGATCGAACCATCCGGCGCCAGCTCTCGGAGGGCCGGATCGAGGTCGAGCCCTATGACGAGTCCCTCCTGCAGCCGTCCAGCCTGGACGTGCGAGTCGACCGGTTCTTCCGGGTCTTCCGGAACTCCCGCTACCCGTTCATCGACGTGAAGGAGGAGATGGAAGATCTGACCGAGCTGGTCGAGATCGGCGAGGCGGAGCCGTTCATTCTGCACCCGGGCGAGTTCGTTCTCGGCTCCACGCTCGAGCGGATCAAGCTTCCCGACGACCTCGTGGCGCGTCTCGAAGGCAAGAGCTCCCTGGGCCGACTGGGGCTCCTGATCCATTCGACCGCGGGCTTCATCGATCCCGGCTGGGACGGCCACGTGACACTCGAGCTCTCGAACGTAGCCAACCTTCCGATCACGATTTACTACGCGATGAAGATCGGCCAGCTCTCCTTCGTCCAGCTCACCGAGCCCGCGGAGACGCCATACGGGGCGAACGGGCTCGGCTCGAAGTACCAGGGCCAGGCGGGGCCGACCCCGTCGCGCTACTGGAAGAACTTCGCATGATCCTCGTTACGGGCGGGACCGGGTTCGTGGGCCCGAAGATCATCCACGCTCTGCGCGCCGAGGACATGCCCGTTCGCGCGCTGGTTCGCGACCCCTCCTCGAGCGCCGCCCGAACTCTTTCCGCCTGGGGCTGCGAGCTCGCCCGGGGCGATGCGACGGACCCGGAGAGTCTTCGCCGCGCCACCGAGGGCGCAGACGCGGTCGTCCACCTGATCGCGCTGATCGCCGGAAAGCCGGAGGAATACGAGCGCGTCATGAGCCAGGGGACACGCGACCTCGTCGCGGCCGCCAAGGAGGCCAGGGTAAGCAGGTTCGTTCTCATGAGCGCTCTCGGCGCCACGGAGGAGTCAAAGGATCTCGTGCCCTACTACCGCTCCAAGTGGGACATGGAGCAGACCGTCAAGGCATCGGGGATCGAGCACGTTATCTTCCGGCCGAGCTTCGTGTTCGGCAAGGACGGCGGCATCCTTCCGACCTTTCTGCGCCAGGTCAGGTACTCCCCCGTGACGCCGGTGCCCGGATCGGGAACGAGGCGCCTGCAGCCGATCTGGGTCGACGACGTCGCCGCGTTCTTCGCCCGTTCCGTCTCGGCCGAGGAAGCGGCGAACAAGACGTTCGACCTGGGCGGCCCCGAACGGCTTACCTGGAACGAGCTCTACGAACGCATCAGGCGGACACTCGGCAAGCGGCGACCCACCGTCCACGTCCCCATGGGCTTGATGCGCGCGGGCGCTGCGCTGGCGGAGAAGCTCCCGCATCCGCCGGTGACACGCGACCAGCTGAACCATGCTCGAGAACGCGGACAACGTCGGAGATGTCGACCCGGCAATCGGGACCTTCGGCATCCAGCCGATCGGCCTCGACGAGCAGCTCCGGCGCGCGGCAGCCTGAGTCTCGAAAACACAGCGGGGGCCCGAAGGCCCCCGCCGGAAACTCGCCTGGATTTCGTAGGAGCGTTCAGCCCCCTACGCTGGCTAGGCGGTTCCCCGTAGGTCTCGGGGTCGCGCCCCTACGAGCGAGTACCTCCACTGCCCGAACAGTCGTTTGTCAAGATCGGACCACCTCCTTTCCGTGGTAGCGCGATCATAACGAGCCACGCAGGACGACGGACAGCTCGAGGCCTCGATCCAGCGGCACCGTGACACTCGAGAGCGTGGGGTCTGCCTGGCGCGCTTGCGAATAGGCGCCGAGGGTGTCCTCGTGGGAGAGGACGTTGTCGGCGACGACGAGCGCACCGGGCTCGAGCTTCGTGCGGGCGAGCGCGAAGAGGGTTTCGTAGTCGTCCTTCTCCGCGTCCAGGAAGACGAGGTCGAAGACGTCGTCGATCGCCGGCAACGTCTCGAAGGCGTCGCCTTCTCGAAGCTCGACCCATTGCTCGAGGCCGGCATCCTCGATGTTGCGGCGCCACGCCTCCATCTTCGCCGGGTCGTGCTCGAGCGAGAGCACATGCCCACCGAGGTGTCGGACGCCGGCTCCGAGCCAGATCGACGAGTAGCCTTTCGACCCGCCGATCTCGAGCACCTCACAGTCGGGATGGGGAGCGACGAGCGAGAAGAGGAACCTGCCCGTGGTCGGCGCGACGGCGCGAGAGCGCTCCATCGCCGGCAGCCCGCGCTCGCGCTCCTCCTCATCCTCCCGCTCGAGGCGGGAGAGCACCTCGAGGACGCGGTCGTCGAGCACGTCTAGGTGACCTAACTGCGCGGGTCGAGCTCGGTGGCGAGCGCCGCCGCCGCGCCGGCTTTCTTCCGGACGACCAGGAACCCCTCGTTTCGGCCGACCACCTCTTCGACATCGGGAATCTCGTGTCCCGGCAGGACGGCGAAGTGCGTCGGATCGGCACGCACGCGCTCGTAGTCGGCCACTTTCATCTGAATCGTCTCCGTGCAGGCGACGTTTCCGCACTCGCAGAGGTACTCGGCGGCGTTCTCGCGCGTTACGTCGTTGATCCGCTCGTTGACCTCGCGGAAGACAGCTTCGTTCTTACCGACCCGCTCGGCCCGGGCATCCATGCATCGATTTTACGTCAGACGATGACCTTGACGATCCCGTCGACGACCTTGACCGGGAAGGTCTCCACCGGCAGGTAGGCGGGCAACGACAGCGCTCTCCCGGTCCGGATGTCGAAGTGGGAGCCGTGGCGCGGGCAGATCGCGACGAGCTCCTCCGGCTCCCAGTCGCCCTCGGCAAGCGGCCCGTCATCGTGCGAGCACCGGTCCTCGATCGCGTAGAGCTCTCCACCGGCGTTGTAGACCCCGATCGCGATCTCCCCGGCGCGCACGATCTTCACCTCGCCCGGCGGGAGCTCCTCCAGCGGGCAGACATCGAGCTCGGGCATCTCTAATTGAGCTCGAGCTCTTCGAGGCCCGCCCACTCCTCGGGGAGGGGCGTGCCCTTTGCCCGGTGGAGCGCAACCTTGAGGACGCCGAGGCCGAGGAGCGCGCACTTGAGGCGCACCGGGGTGAGTGGAATCCCGACCTCCTCGAGCAGCTCCTCGCGATTCATCGCCGCAACGGCGACGGCGCTTCGGCCTTTCACCATCTCCATCAGCATCGACGTCGACGCCTGGCTGATCGCGCAGCCGCGGCCCTGGAACTTCACCTCTTCGATCGTGTCGCCGTCCTCGGCGAACGAGACGAAGATCGAGACCTCGTCCCCGCAGAGCGGGTTCAGACCGTCGGCCTGCGCGTCGGGCTCCTGCATCTCTCCGTGGCCGCGCGGGTTCTTGTAGTGGTCGAGGATGACGTCGCGATAGAGCTCGTCCATGTCGCTCACTTGAACACCTCGCGGACCCGGTGGACGCCGGCAACGAGCCGGTCGATCTCGTCCTCCAGCGTGTAGAGATAGACGCTCGCGCGAGTTGTCGCGGGAACGCCCAGGCGGTGCATGAGCGGCTGGTTGCAGTGGTGCCCGGCCCGCACTGCAACGCCTTCGGAGTCGAGGATCTGGGCGACGTCGTGCGGATGCACGCCTGCAAGCGTGAACGAGACGATGCCGGCGCGCCGGTCGGCGGGCGGCCCGAAGAGGGTCAGACCTGGAATCTCGGCCAAGCGATCGATCGCGTGGGTCGTCAGCCGCGCCTCGTGCTCCTCGATCGCCTCGAGCCCGACCGCGGACAGGTAGTCGATCGCGACGCCGAGCCCGTAGGCCTGGGCGATCGGCGGGGTTCCGGCCTCGAACTTGTTCGGCAGCTCGTTCCAGGTCGTCCGCTCGATCGAGACAGACCGAATCATCTCGCCGCCCAGCTCGAACGGGGACATCTTCTGGAGCAGCTCCTGGCGCCCCCACAGGACGCCGATCCCGCTCGGCGCAAGCATCTTGTGCCCGGTGAAGGCAAGGAAGTCACAACCGAGCGCCTGCACGTCGATCGGCCTGTGCGGTGCCGCTTGGCAGGCGTCGACGACCATGATCGCCCCCTGGTCGTGGGCCCAGGCCCCGAGGCGCTCGACCGGGTTGATCGTCCCGAGCGAGTTCGAGACGAGTCCGCAGGCGACGATCTTGATCCGCCGGGTGCGGGCAAGCTCGTCCAGGCTGTCGAGCGCAAGCTCACCGCTGCCGTCGATCGGGATCGCTGCGAAGTCCGCTCCGGTTCGACCCGCGATGTACTGCCACGGCACGAAGTTCGAGTGGTGCTCGAGCTCGGTGACGAGGACCGTGTCTCCGGGCCCGAGGTTGTCGAGCCCCCAGGCATAGGCAACGAGGTTCAGGGCCTCCGTCGCGCCCTTGGTGAAGATGATCTCCCGCCGCGACTCGGCATTGACGAACGCCTGCGCCTTGTCACGGGCGCCCTCGTAGCCTTCCGTCGCACGTCCGCCCAGCTCGTAGACCGCCCGGTGCACATTTGCGTACGACGTCTCGTAGAAGTCGAGCACGGCATCCAGAACCTGCCTGGGCTTCTGGGATGAGTTCGCCGAGTCCAGATAGGCGAGCGGCTTCCCGTGCATCGGCTGCTTGAAGATCGGGAAGTCAGCGCGGACCTTTTCCGCGTCGAGCCTGGCCTCGGTGCTCACCCCCATGAAGCAATCGTAGCTGGGCGCCGATGCGACGCCCGCCATCGCCGCGGCGATGGTCTGGCTCTTAGGTCTGTGGGATCCGAGCTTCGAGTACTTCGCCGAGCGCTTCCCGCACCGGCTCGAGCGCAATCCGGTCGAGGATGTCCGCAAAGAAGCCCCGGACGATGATGCGCTCGGCCTCGCTCCGCGAAAGCCCTCGGGTCATCAGATAGAACAGCTGCTCGCGGTCGACCTGGCCGATCGTGGCACCGTGCGTGCAGCGGACGTCGTTCGCCATGATCTCGAGGCCCGGGATCGAGTCGGCGTGCGCGCTCGGAGAGAGGAGGAGGTTCCTGTTCTCCTGGTAGGCATTCGTCTTCTGCGCGTCGGGCTCGACCCGGATCATGCCGCGCCAGACGGCTGTGGCTTTGTCCCGAAGGGCGCCCTTGAACGCGAAGTCCGACGTCGTGTTCGGGGCCATGTGCTCCTGGAAGGTGTCGTAGTCGAGATGCTGTTCGCCGTCGGCAAAGTACGCGCCGGTGACCCGCGAGGTCGCGCCCTGGCCGGCCAGATCGTTCTGGATCCGGGTCTTCCCCTTCCTCGTGCCGAAGCCACCTGCAACCCAGTCGAGCTCGGCGTCGCGCTCGACGCGGGCGTGGTGCGACGCGAAATGCCACGTCCCGCGCGAGAGGTTCTGGATCGAGACGTACTCGAGCTTGGAGGCTTGCCCGACAAAGAGCTCGACCGCCGCATTCGTATAGGCGGCAAGCTCCGGCGCGCCCGAAACGTACTCCTCGATCAGCGTGAAGCGCGACTCGGGGTCGGCGACCACGAGCAGGCGCCAGAAGAGTGCGCCCCCCTCAACCGTGTTCGTGATCCTAACGTAGAGAGGCTTCTCGAGCACGAAGCCCTTCGGGACGTGCACGAGGAGACCGTTCTTCCAGAGCGCCGCGTTATGGGCGGCGAACTTCTCGTCTGTGCCGACCAGCTCGCCCAGTCGCGGATGATCATCGAGACGCTCGAATCTGATCCCCTCGGGAATGCGTTCGATCTCGATTCCCGCCTCGGAGACATGGACTATCCCGGCCGCGTCCAGGTCGAGCATGCCGGGTGCGCTAGCAACGGCGGTGGCCCCGTTCACCGAATAGGAATCGGGGTCGAAGCCCTTCAGGTCGGTGAAGCGCCAAGACTCCTCGGTCGTGGAGGGAAGAGGTAGGGCCTGATAGCGCTCGAGGAGCGCCGCTCTACTCACGGGGCGCATACCGGTGGTGAAGCATCAAGTCGTTTCCGTCGGGATCCTCGAACAACGCCATGTGGCAGACGCCCGTGTCGAATGTCTCACCGTTGAACTTCACGCCTTTGGCCTCGAGCTCTGCTCGCGCCGCCGCGACATCCGGAACCCGGAACGCGACGTGGCCGTTCTTCGAGGGCTGAAACTCCATTCCCATTTGCTCGGGCTCCCAGATCCCGAGGCACGTTTCAGCCGCCCAGAACTCGAATTTCGCCTTCGGATCCGGTCGCAGGCCGAGCGTTTCGCCGTAAAACTGCGCCGAACGCTCGGCGTCTCGAGACGGAATCGCGACGAAGTCGGCCTTCTCGATCTGCACGTCAGGCCCCGATCGGCGCGTAGCGGCGGTGCAGCATCAGGGCATTGCCGTCCGGATCCTTGAAGAACGCCATCTGGCAGACACCCGTGTCGAGGATCTCGCCCTCGAACTCGACGCCCACTTCCTCGAGTTTCTTCCGTGCCTCGGCGACATCGGGGACGCGGAGGGCTATATGAGCCGTGTGCGGCGCGAACGTCGCGCCGATTTTCGTCGGGTCGACGAGATACAGGCTTATGTTGCCGGTCTCCAGCTCGGGCCACGCAGCGTTCGGCGACGCATTGTGGATGCCGAGCGTTTCGGTGTAGAACCTCGTCGCCCGCTCCATGTCCTGCACCGGCACGGAAATGAAGTCCGTGCGCTCGACGCCGATCAACCGACCGAGCCCTCCATCTGGAGCTGGATCAGCCTGTTCATCTCGACTGCGTATTCGAGCGGAAGCTCCTTCGTGATCGGCTCGACGAAGCCGGAGACGATCATGGCGCTCGCCTCGGTCTCGGAGATCCCGCGGCTCATCAGATAGAAGAGCTGCTCCTCGCCGATCTTCGAGACGGTCGCCTCGTGACCGATGTCGACCTCGTTCTCGTCGATCCGGATGTAGGGATAGGTGTCCGAGCGCGAGTCCTCGTCGAGGATCAGCGCGTCGCAGACGACCTTGGACTTGGCGCCGTGGGCGCCCTTCGCCACCTCGAGCAGCCCGCGGTAGCCGGCCCGGCCGCCGTTCTTCGAGATCGACTTGGAGGTGATCACGGAGGTCGTGTTCGGCGCGACGTGGACGCACTTGCCGCCCGCATCCTGGTGCTGGCCCTTGCCGGCGAAGGCGATCGAGAGCACCTCGCCGTGCGCGCGGTCTCCCATCAGCCAGATGGCCGGGTACTTCATGGTCAGCTTCGAGCCGAGGTTGCCGTCGACCCACTCCATGGTCGCGTCCTCATAGGCCACCGCCCGCTTCGTGACGAGGTTGTAGACGTTGTTCGACCAGTTCTGGATGGTCGTGTATCGGCAGCGTCCGCGCGGCTTGACGATGATCTCGACCACGGCGGAGTGGAGCGAGTCGCTCGTGTAGATCGGCGCCGTGCATCCCTCGACGTAGTGCACATAGGCGTCCTCGTCGACGATGATCAGCGTTCGCTCGAACTGGCCCATGTTCTCCGCGTTGATGCGGAAGTAGGCCTGGAGCGGCAGCTCGACCTTGACGCCCGGCGGCACGTAGATGAAGGAGCCACCCGACCAGACGGCCGAGTTCAGCGCTGCGAACTTGTTGTCGTTCTGCGGAATGATCGTCCCGAAGTACTGCTTGACGACGTCCTCGTGGTCGCGGAGCGCCGAGTCCATGTCGAGGAAGATCACGCCCTGGTTCTCGAGCTCCTCCTGGAGCTTGTGGTAAACGACCTCGGACTCGTATTGCGCGCCGACGCCGGCCAGGTAGTTCTTCTCGGCCTCCGGGATGCCCAGCTTGTCCCACGTGTCCTTGATGTCCGGGGGCAGATCCTCCCAGGAGGTCGCCTGGTTCTCGGTCGGCCGGATGTAGTAGAAGATGTTCTCGAAGTCGATCTCGGCTACGTTCCCGCCCCACTCGGGGAGCGGGCGGGCAATGAAGTAGTCGAGCGACCGGTGGCGGAACCGGCGCATCCAGTCCGGCTCACCCTTGTGGCTCGAGATCGCGTCGACGAGATCGTGCGAGAGGCCGCGCCCGGACTTGAAGAAGTAGTCCTCGTCGACGTGGAACCCGTACTTGATCTCGTAGTCGGACCCAATTCCCTGGACGATTTCGCTCTCGGTGGTCGCAGCCACTAGCTCTCACCTCCAACCAGCTGGGGCACGAAGGCCTCGTAGCCCTCCGCCTCGAGCTTGTGTGCAAGCTCGGGGCCGCCTTCCTCCACGATACGCCCGTCCACGAAGACGTGCACGAAGTCAGGCGTGATGTAGTTCAAAATTCGTTGGTAGTGGGTGATCACGAGCGCGCCCATATCGGGGCCAACAAGCCCCTGGACGCCTTCGGCAACGATCCGCAGCGCATCGATGTCCAGCCCGGAGTCGGTTTCGTCGAGGACGGCGATCTTGGGCTGGAGCATGGCCATCTGGAGGATCTCGATGCGCTTCTTCTCTCCGCCTGAGAAGCCCTCGTTGATGTACCGGCTCGTCATCTCCTTCGGAACCTTGAGGGACTCCATCGCGGCGGTCAGCTGCTTTCGGAACTCCGGGATCTTGACCGGGTCATCCTCGCCGCCGGCGCGTGCCTTGCGAATCGCATTCACGGCCGAGCGTAGAAAGCTCGCGACGGTGACGCCCGGGATCGCTTGCGGATACTGGAAGGCAAGAAAGAGACCGCGCTGCGCGCGCTCGTCGGCACCCATCTCGACGAGGTTCTCGCCGTCGAGGAGGATCTCACCCTGGGTGATCTCGTACGAGGGGTGGCCCATGAGCGCGTAGGCGAGCGTGGACTTCCCGGAGCCGTTCGGGCCCATGACCGCGTGCACTTCGCCGGTATTCACGCTCATGTCGACCCCGCGCACGATCTCGGTTCCGTCCTCGAGCGCGACGTGCAGATTCCTGATCTCAAGCAAAGCCAAGTTTGTGACAACCTCTCCGCACTGTTTGCCGGGGCGCGGAGGCGCCCCTCGTGACATACACAGTCTAGCGGCCGCATGGCCGCGCTCGCGGCCCCTGCGTGGGTGCTATCCTCGCTCCCATGCCCGGCGGAATCGGATGGATGGAGATCATGCTTCTCCTCCTCGTCATGCTTCTCGTCTTCGGCCCGAAGCGGCTTCCTGAGATGGGTCGCTCGCTGGGTCGAGGGATCCGCGAGTTCAAGGAATCCGTCACCGGCGAGGACAAAGACGATGACGACGAGCCCCGTAAGACGGAGCTCACGCCTCCTCCCGCCGCCACGCCGGACGCGACGACGACGCAGCGCGAGAGCGAGCGCGTCTAAGCACCAAGTGCTCGCGTAATGCCGCGCCTTCCGCGGCGGCTCCGCCACGAGGACAGCGTTACTCTCGTCGAGCACCTCGACGAACTTCGTCAGCGCCTGATCGTCTCGCTGATCGCCGTGGCGATTGCCTTCGCGATCACTTACGCGTTTCACAAGCGGATCATCGAGGCGCTCGCCCGCCCGCTCGGGAACAAAGAGCTCCTGACGATCGGGGTGGCGGAAGGCTTCACGACCGCGTTCAACGTCTCACTCTACGCAGCATTTGCGGTCGCTCTCCCGATCCTGCTCTACCAGTTCTGGTCGTTCCTGGCGCCTGCCTTCGCCGAGCACGACCAGAAGACGGTCGCCCGCCTCGTGGCCGTCGCCACGGTGCTGTTCGTGGGCGGCATGGCCTTCGCGTACTACGTCGTCCTGCCCGCCGCGATCCCATTTCTCATCAACTTCGACCAGGACGTCTTCAACAATCAGGTGCGAGCGAAGGACTACATCTCGTTCGCTTCCCTGACGATCCTGGCCGTCGGACTTCTCTTCGAGCTCCCGATTTTCATCCTCGGACTCGTACGCCTGAAGGTGCTGACCGCCGAGCGCCTGCGCCGGAACCGGCGCATCGGGATCGTCGTCTGCGTCGCGATCGCCGTCATCCTGCCGGGTGTCGACCCCGTCACCACGGTGCTCCAGGCGATCCCGATCCTGATCCTCTTCGAGGCGTCGATCCACCTCTCGAAGTTCTTCGAGAAGCGCTGGGACGCGGCGGCGGCCCGTCGTGATGCAGAGTGGGAAGCCGAGTATGCGGGCTCTGCGCTCCCCGATGACCCCAACCTGCCCACCTAGTCCAAAGCACAGCCGATAGCATCCCGCCCCCGTGAGAGTCCTCTCCGCGGACTGGGTGCTCCCGGTCGCCGGCGCCCCCATTGAGCAGGGTGCCGTCGCCTTTGAGGGCGGTCGTATCGCCGCCGTCGGCCCCGCCAGCGAGCTCGGCGAGGGCGAACGGTTCACGGACAGCGTCATCGTCCCGGGCCTCGTCAATGCCCACACGCATCTCGAATACGCCGTCTACGCAGGCTTCGGCGACGGGCAGCGGTTCGGCCCCTGGCTCAGGACCCACATCGAGCGCAAGGCGCGTATCGGCCCCGAGGAGTTCCTCGCAATCGCCCGTCTAGGAGCGGCCGAGTGCGTGGGGTCCGGAGTCACAACGATCGCGGACGCGAGCTTCAGCGGCACAGCGGCAGTGGCTGCTTCGGAGCTCGGCCTCCGAGGAATCGTCGCGATCGAGGTGTTCGGCCTCGAGGCCGGGCGGGCAGACGACGCTCGTCGGCGCATTGCCGAGCTGGAGCCGGTTCTCGATCCCCGTATTCGGCTCGGGGTCTCCCCACACGCGCCCTATTCGGTCTCCACGGAGCTCTATCGAGCCGGGTACGAGCTCGGAATCCCGGTAGTCACGCACCTGGCCGAGTCCGAGGACGAGGTCGACTACCTTCGCGACGGATCCGGCCCGATCGCAGCGGTCAGCGAGATCGCGCCCTCGGGCCTCACTCCCGTACGCCACCTCGCGGCCCACGGCCTGCTCAACGCACATGTCCTGGCGGCGCACTGCGTAAAAGTCGACGAAGAGGAGATCGCTCTCCTCGCGGAGCACGACGTGGCCGTTGCGCACTGCCCTCGCTCGAACGCAATGCTCGGCTGCGGCTTCGCGCCACTCGGGGCGCTTCGCGCTGCGGGCCTGCGGATCGGCCTTGGAACGGACAGCCCGGCCTCCACTCCCTCATTCGACCTCTTCGAAGAGATGCGGGCGGCCGTGTTCGCCGCGCGGGGGCGCGAAAAGAGGCCGGATGCACTCGCCGGCTGGGAGGCACTAGAACTCGCTACGCTTGGGGGCGCAAGGGCGCTCCATCTCGAGGACGAGATCGGGTCGCTCGCCCCCGGGAAGCGCGCCGACCTCGCGGTCGTCTCGCTCGCCGGGTCGCCGTATCTACCCTGGGAGGACCCCGCCGCGGCGGTCGTCTTCGGAGGGTCGCCCGATCGAGTTCTGCTCACCCTCGTCGACGGCGAGGAGCGCTACACGAAAGGAGGGTTCGGATGGCACGAGCTTCGTCGCAACGCCGCCGCCGCGCGCGCACGCCTACTCCGCCGAAAAGTAGCTCGCCAAAGCGCCGAGCCAGTAGCGCCGAGGACCTGATGTTCTTCCCCCGGCTTCGCCGCCGGGCCAAGTGGGTCTTCCTCCTCCTCGCGGTCTTCTTCGCGTTCGGCTTCGTGGCCTTCGGCGTCGGCGCCGGCGGCTCCGGGATCGGCGACTACTTCGCGGATCTCTTCCATCGGAGCTCGACAGCGAGCGGGCAACCGTCCGTAGAGGACGCCCAGAAGAAGGTGACCGAGAACCCGAACGACGCCAACGCGCGCCTGCAGCTCGCGAATGCCCTTCAGGCCGCGAAACGTCCCGAGGACGCGATCAGGGAACTCGAGCGCTACGTGGCCCTTCGACCCAAGGACGCCAACGTGCTCCAGCAGCTCGGCGCGCTCTACGACCAGCGCGCGCTGAGCGCGCGACGCGATCTGGCGGCCGCCCAGGCTGGCGCCCCTGGATCAGCTTTCGGCCAGGACCTCGCGAACCCGAGCAGCCCGTTCTCGCAGGCTCTGGGCCAGGGCGCGATCACCGACCTGGAGCAGCAGCAGGCGAGTGAGCAGCAGAACGCCGCGATCGCGGCGATCCAGGCGGCCTATACCAAGGAAGCAGACGTCTACCAGCGGCTGAGCAAGCTCCGCCCGGACGATGCGAGCCTCTTGCTGACTCTCGGACAGGTCGAGTACTTCAGCGGCGACACCGACGCGGCCATCGCTGCCTACCAGCACTTCCTCGAGCTGGCGCCGGACGATCCGAGCGCATCGCTCGTCAAGCAGGAGCTGAAGCGGCTCACGAGTGCAGTCTCACAAGGCACCGGCTAAGGTACTGGGCCGCATGAACTTCGACGTGAAGACAGAGAAGATCTCTGACGACACCGCGGTCATCGCGCTCTCGGGCGAGGTCGACCTCTACACCGCGCCGGAGTTCAAGCAGCAGCTCCTCGAGACGATCGGCCAGGGCGCCAAGGAGGTCGTCGTCGACCTTTCCGACACGACGTTCATCGACTCGACAACACTGGGCGTGCTCGTCGGAGGCGTCAAGCGGTTGCGCCCGGACGGCGGCCGCCTCTCACTCGTCTGCAACGACCGGAACATCACGAAGATCTTCGAGATCACCGGGCTCAACAAGGTGTTTCCGATCTACGGGTCGCGCGACGAGGCACTCCAGAGCCTGAGCTCGGGCGAGCCTGCCCAGGCCTAGATGAGCGCCAATTACCGACCAACCATCTAGAAAAGCATTGATTCTCCGCGTCGTTCCGGCGTTGCTCGCAGCGGTCTTACTCGCCGCAGGCTGCGCGGGCGAGACAACGCCCAGGGAGGGTGCAGACATCTCGACCGGGAAGCAGCTCTTCACCGGAAAGTGCGGCTCCTGCCACACCATGAAGGATGCTGGTACGCAAGGCGTCGTGGGGCCCAACCTCGACGAGGCCTTTGGCTATGCGCGAAGCCAGGAGTTCGACTCGAGCACCTTCTTCGAGGTGGCGCTGCACCAGATGAGGATTCCGGCACCGCCGATGCCAGACTTCGATGAGCCGGGGACGAAAGACTTTCTCTCGGACGAGGAGCTCGTCGCGATCGCCAACTACGTGGCGAACTGCGCGGGCGAGGGCGTCGCGAACGGCCAGGTCGGGCAGGGCTGCACCGGGAGCGGCGGCGCTTCACAGGGAACGGACGGAAAGTCCCTCTTCGCGGCGAACGGCTGTGGGAGTTGTCACACGCTGAAGGACGCCGGATCGACCGGCACCGTCGGTCCGAACCTCGACGAGTCGAAGCCGGCCCGTGAGCTCGTGATCAAGAACGTGACCAACGGTGCGGGTGCGATGCCGGCCTTCGGAGACAAGCTCTCCAAGGAGCAGATCGAGGCGATCGCCGACTACATCGTGAAGTCGACCGGAGGCTAGGAGGGGCCGGGCTCTTGCGCGCGAGCCCGCTCGTGCTCCAGGTCGACGACAACGTGGGCGACGGGAAGCGGGAAACGCTCGCGCGCGCTTGCGACGACGCCCCGGTCGAGCCAGTCCGACTTGCCGTGAGGTTGCGTCGCGATCAGGACCTCGTCGGCGTGGAACGTGCGAAGCGCCTGGTCGATCGCCTCCACCGGGTCGGCATCCCCGACCGCGCCGTGGGCCTCGACGCCCGTTGCGACGAGCGCTGCGACGGCTTCGTCGAGCCGATCTGACGCCTCTGCCCGCCGGGTGTCCTCCTCCGCGCTCCAGCGTGGGGCGCTCGAGTCGAGCGCCGCCGCGACCAGGAGCACCTCAGCCGCGACCGGACCGGCCCGGTTCTGGATCTCCTCCCTGAGCGCGCGACCGGGGAGGGTCTCGTTTGCCACCACCAGGATCCGCATCTGCTCACCCGGAGCCCGGCGCGACCATACTGCCGGCTCCCGCTCGGGCGGGTCGCTCTTCAGATAGATGCCGACACCCGCACCGAGACCGAGTGAGAGCACCGACGCAAGCGCGGCCGCCGGCCCCCCGAAGGCGGCGGCAATCCCCACCGCGAGGAAGCAGAGTGCGGCGGCGAGGACGAAGCTGAACGCCTCCGCCTCGGTCCGGAGCGGGTTCCTCACCGCGCCTCCGGGCGGCTACAAGACGTAGACGGTGACGTAGACCACGATCCACATCACGTCGACGAAGTGCCAGTAGATCCCCGGAATTTCGACGCCGAGATGCGCGTGCGGCTCCGGCCCGTAATGCCCCCGGATGGAGCGGATCAGGGCGTAGAGCAACAGGTTCAGGCCGACGAAGACGTGGGCCCCGTGCAGGCCCGTGAGGCCGTAGAAGGTCGAGCCGAAGGCGAGATCCTGAGGGCTGAACCCGAGCCGTGTGTACTCGCGAGCCTGAATGAGGAGGAAGGTGAGGCCGAGCAGGAACGTCAAGAGGAGACCCGCGACGAGACCTGCGCGGTTTGCCCGCTTCACAGAGGTCAGCGCCCAGTGCATTGTGAAGCTCGAGCTGACCAGGATGATCGTGTTCAGAAGCGCCAGGTAGACGGGCAGCTCGTAGGGGGCCGGCGGCCACTCGCCGGTCCCGTTGACGACCCGCGCGAAGAAGTACGCGGTGAAGAACGACCCGAAGAGCATGATCTCCGAGCCGATGAAGAGGTACATGCCAAGCAGGCGCGCGTCGACGCGCGAGCTCTGGTGCGCGACCGGCGGGTGGTGCTCGTGCGCGTGCGCGGCGCCCGCCACGGCTAGAAGGCCACCGCCTCGCTCGGCTCGACGACTACGTGGGCGACCGGTAGTCCCGTCGCCTTGCGGACCCGGTCGACGAGGTCGCGCCGAAGCCAGCCAGAGCTCGTCTTCGGGAACGTGGAGATGATGATCTCCTCGGCGCCCTCGTCGTGCACCGCGTTCATGACGGCGCTGAAGGGATCGCCGTCACCAAGATGACCGGTGGCCTGGACACCCGCATCGCGAAGCCGCCGCACCGCCTCCTCGAGGCGGCGCTCGACCCCGGCCTCGTCAGCGGGTGCGACGAGAGTGACCTCCACCGGAGACTGTGCCGCCCGCTCGCGGATCGTGGCCAGCAGCGGCTCCCCGACAATGGTCTGGTTCGCGACCACGAGGACGTGGACGCGCTCGCGGGCCTCGTCCAGATCGACCACAACGTGCTCGACCGGGATCGAGGTAGAACGCTTGGCGCGGTCGATCAGATTGCCTCGCAACCATCCGGACTTGACCTCCGGGTGGGTCGAGATGATCACCTCGTCCGGTTGGTACTGCTCGAGCCCGTCCTTCAGGGCCTGCAGTGGGTCAGGGTCGACGATCGCGCCGCGGGCCGCGATCCCGGCTTCGTGCAAGAGGTCGAGCGTCCGCCGCAGGCGTCGTTCGGCCGTCGACCGTCGGCTCGTCTCGTTGACCACGAAGCCTGCACGCGGCTCGTTCTGCGGGCTGACGACTGTGACACGGATGGGCCCGTTCGCCGCCCGCCGGCGTAGTGCATCGAGGAGCGTCTTCCCGACAACGGTCTCGTTCGCGAGCACGAGGATGTGCCGCGGCTCGGCGCTCATAAGCCAGCCTCTGGCCCATGAGTGTGGGGAGGGGGTGTGGGGGAACCGGGAGGTTCCTCCACCGGATCAAAGAAGGGGGCTCGCGGGGGGAACATGGTTTCCCCTGCGGGAGCGAGCCGGAGGCGAGGGACGGTCACGCGCGTACCTCCTCGGTCTGCGCTGTCGGCTCTGTCACGGTCGTCCGGTCACCGTTCAGGACCGCGTGGCGAGCTCCGCGAACGCCGTACTCGTAAGGACTTCCGACCACCTGCGGGATCTCGTCGAAGTTGAAGATGGGCGGCGGCGAGGACACCTGCCATTCGAGCGTGAGCGCCCGCCACGGGTTGCCGGGCGCCGGCTCGCCGTGGATCCAGCTCGTCAGCAGGTTGTAGATGAAGACGAGCGTCGACGCGCCCAGGAAGAACGACGCGATCGTGATCACGAAGTTCCAGTTTCCGAACTCCGGCGCGTAGTCGGCTACGCGGCGGGGCATTCCCTGCAGCCCGATCCAGTGCATCGGGAAGAAGGTGAGGTTGAAGCCGAGGAACGTCATCCAGAAGTGGATCTTCCCGAGGCGCTCGTTGTACATCCGGCCCGTCATCTTTGGGAACCAGTAGTAGATCCCGGCGAAGATCGTGAACAGCGAGCCGCCGAAGAGGACGTAGTGGATGTGCGCGACCACGAAATAGGTGTCGCTCGCGTGGATGTCGATCGGGACTGAGCCCAGGTAGATGCCGGAGAGGCCTCCGATCACGAACATCGAGACGAAGCCCACGGCGAAGAGCATGGGCGTCTTGAAGTGGATCCGCCCCTCCCACATCGTGGCTAACCAGCTGAACACCTTGATGCCGGTCGGAACCGCGATCAGCATCGTCGTCACCATCATCGGAATGCGAAGCCAGGTCGCCATGCCGCTCACGAACATGTGGTGCGCCCAGACCGAGAACCCGAGCACGAGGATGGCCATCAACGAGAGGGCCATCAGCCGGTAACCGAACACCGGCTTCCGCGAGAAGACGGAGATCACCTCTGAGGCGATGCCGAAGCCGGGGAGCATCATGATGTAGACCGCCGGGTGGGAGTAGAACCAGAAGATGTGTTGATACCCGAGCGGGTAACCGCCCTCCGCCGGGTTGAAAAAGTTCGTGTGCATGACCCGGTCGAAGAGGATGAAGAATTGCGAGCCGGCGATGAAGGGCGTCGCGACGACGACGAGCGTCGAGGTGGCGAAGTTCGCCCAAACGAGGAGCGGCATGCGCCAGAAGGTCATTCCCGGCGCCCGCATCGTGATGATCGTGACCAGGAAGTTGAGCGCGGTCATGATCGACGAAGCGCCCGCCCACTGGACACCCATCTGGAAGAAGAGGTTCCCGTCCGGCTGCTGGACGGCGAGGGGGACGTAGTTCGTCCATCCGGCTGCGAACGGCCCCACCAGGTAGCTCGAGAGCATCAGGAGCCCGGCGATCGGCAGGAGCCAGAAGGAGAGAGCGTTCAGCCGGGGGAACGCCATATCCGGGGCGCCGATCATGAGGGGGATGACGTAGTTCCCTAGGCCGGCGAAGGCCGGAATGATGAAGAGGAAGATCATCAGCGACGCGTGCACGGAGAAGAGGCCGTTGAACGTCTGGGTGTCGACGAACTGCATCCCGGGTCGCGCCAGCTCGGCCCGCATGAACATCGCCATGAGGCCCGCGGCCACGAAGAAGAAGATCGTCGTGACGAGGTACTGGACGCCGATCACCTTGTGGTCGGTGTTGACCTTGAAGTAGTCGCGCCAGCTTCGGGCGCCGTGGCCTGAGTGATCGTCGGGTCGCGTGGGCCGGCCCGAGATCCAGTAGGCCCAGTAGTCGAAACCGCCCAAACCGACCAGGAACCCGAGCGGGACCATCACGGTCAGGGCCGTGATCCAGGGCTGGAACTCGAGGATGGGCTCGTAGCCGAGACCTGCCCGCGCGCCCGCGACGAGGCCGGTAGCCAGGCCGAACGCCAGCAGGCTCGTCCAGAGCGCACGGAGCCAGCCGGGACCGGTCAGGCGTCGCCGGCCACGGCGTGGAGGAGGCGCAGCATGCTCGTGCGAGCCGTGCGTCTCGTGCTCTCTCTGGACCTCGGTCGCCATGCTTTGGGTCCTGCCCCCCTTGGTCGAATCCAGTAAATACTTGACCAGCGCGTCCAGCTGCTCGTCCGAGAGCTGGTCACCAAAGGTCTTGGGCATGATGCCAGGCTGGAATCCCGGGGCGAGCTCTGCGTCCGGGTCCACGATCGACGTTCGGACAAACTTTGCGTCCTTGCCCTTGAGGACCTCGTCGAGGTTCGGTCCTACCTGCCCGCTCGATCCCGCGGCGGAGAGGGTGTGGCACGACCCGCACCCGTTCGAGGCGAAGAGTGCCTTCCCGTCGCTACCGCCTCCTCCGGCCGCCGCTCCACCCGATTTCTGCTTGCTCAGCCACTTTTCGTAGTCGGCCGGCTCGAGGACAACCGCCTGCGACCGCATGACCGAGTGCCCGAGACCGCAGAGCTCAGTGCAGATGACCTCGTAGGTGCCAACCTTCGTGGGCGTGATGACGACGTGGGTCTCGGTTCCGGGCACCGCGTCCTGCTTCATGCGGAACTCGGGCACCCAGAAAGAATGGATGACGTCCTTCGAGGTCAGGGTCAGCTGCACGGTCTTGTCGACCTCGAGCACGAGCTGGCCTGAGGTGACGTCCGTGCCCGGGTAGGAGAACGACCAGGCGAACTGCTGGGCAGACACGTCGACCTTCCGGCTTCCCGCCGGCGCGTCCTCGACTCCAATCAGGACGATGCCGCTCACAATCGAGATCGCGGTCACGAGCGCGGCGGGCACCGCCGTCCAGACGATCTCGAGTCCCGTATGTCCGTGGATCGGGCTCCCATCCTCGTTGTCATCGGGAGGCGCCCTGAACTTCCACACCGAGTAGATCGTGACAGCCGCGACCAGCGAAAAGATCGCGATGCAGACGATGGTGACGAACCAGTACAGCCGGTCGATCGAGGTGGCCTCTTCAGAAGCAGCATCCGGAAGCCAGGGGACGAAATAGGCCACGACGGCAACCGCCGCGCCGGCGAGGACACCGACGAGCACCATCTGGATGATCGAGCGTTTACGCACGTAAAGACGCGGGATCCGGCCCCGGGCAACCCTAACTGAACCTCCGCCCGGAGACCCGCCCGAACTGCACGCTTCCGGATCACACGGTTGCCAGGTTTTCAGACGCCCCCCGAAGGGGGAAAGTGAAGAGATGCCTCGGGCAATCTGGACCGGCTCGATCTCGTTCGGTCTCGTAAACGTGCCGGTGCGCATGTACAGCGCGACCGAGGAGAATGACCTCCATTTCAACTACGTGCACGAGCCGGACGGAAGCCGGATCGGCTACCAGAAGTTCTGCAAGGAGGAGGAGCGCCCGGTCCCGGACGAGGAGATCGTGAAAGCCTTCGAGATCGAGAAAGGCGAATGGGTCTACATGACCGACGAGGACTTCGAAGCGGCCGCCCCGGAAACGCATCGCACGATCGATATCCGTGACTTCGTGCCGTACGGGGACATCGACCCCATCTATTTCGAGCGCACGTACTTCCTCGGCCCGCAGGAGAACGGCGAGAAGATCTACGCGCTGCTCGTCCGTGCGATGGAGGATTCGGGCCTCGCCGCGATCGCGAAGTACGTGATGCGGGACAAGCAACACCTGGGTTGCCTCCGTGTCCGCGACGGCGTCATCACGCTCGAGAAGATGTTCTTCGCGGATGAGATCCGCCCGGTCGACGAGATCAAGCCCGCGCGCGTCAAAGTGGACGGCCGCGAGCTCGGGATGGCCGCCAAGCTGATCGAGAGCTATTCGAGCGCGTTCGAGCCGGAAAAGTACGACGACACCTACCGTGATGCTCTCTGCGAGGTCATCCGGGCGAAGCGAAAGGGCAAGAAGCCCCCAAAGCCGGCCCCGGCCGAGGAACGGCCTACCGATCTCATGGCAGCCCTGCGGGCGAGCCTCGAGGCAACAGGCGGACGGCGAAGCAGCTCGAACGGGGGCTCCGGGAACGGCGGCCTCTCCAGGAAGAGCAAGGACGAGCTCTACGAGCTGGCCAAGAAGGCTGATGTGAAGGGACGGGCGGACATGTCGAAGGACGAGCTCGTCGACGCACTCGAAAAGGGCTGAAGCTCAGTCGGATTCGGTTCCGTCCTCGATCACGATCCTTCCTTCCTGGAGGCGAAGGACGGCTTCCCAACGAACCGTGTCGTGTTTCCAGGTCTTGTGGTGGCGGCGGCGCTCACCCTCTGACGAGCCGATCCCGAGCCGCTCGAGAAAGCCGCGCCGCCCGACGACGAGCGCGGTGACTTCCAGCTCCTTGCCACGCCAGCGGCCCCGCACGTCGAACGCGCGGCCTAGCGAGCGGCCGGACTCGGTCACCACCTGGCGGTCAAGGAGCTCGGAGAGTCGCGTCACGCGCCCGGGATCCTCGCGATTCGTTTTCTCCACCGGTCGTCACCGCGGCCCAGGCCAAGCTCGGAGGCCGTCTCCCCGAGGTGAACGGCCGCCTCGGCAGATTCGACGGCGTCCCACGGCACGCGAACGAGCTTGCGGGCAAAGAGCCGTCCGGCGAGCCGTCCGAACGGGCCTGGTAGCCGCCCACGCCAGGCACCCGGACCGACGAGCAGAGCGGTCACGCGCAGCTCCGCCCCCGCCTTGCCCTCCAGCTCGAGGTCGTCCACCTTGCCGCAGCGGCGGCCCTCGCTGTCCACGAGCTGGTGGTCAAGCACGCCGTAGGCGAGGTCGAGCTCGCCGGACGTGCTCATCCCTGGCCCATATTCGTCAGCAACATCAGCGGGATGGCGGTCAGGGAGACGACGAGGATCACAAGCAGGTAGAAAAGCCCGAGCGTGTTTGCGAAACGACCGTTCGCGTACCGTCCCATATGGCTCTTGTCGTTCGCGACGAGCAGGATCGGGATGTAGGTGAAGGGCAGAGCGACGACGGAGAAGATGACGGAGTACTCGGTGAGCATGATCGGGTCGATCCCGGTCATGACGATGCAGAACCCGAGCGCGAGGAGCACGAGCCAGGTGAGGGTGAAGCGCGGCGCTCTCGCCTCGCCGCGGTACTTCCCCCACTCCCAGCCGAGGAACTGCGCCAGGTTGTAGGCGCCGGAGAAGCAGGTGTCGATGGCCGCGCCGCCGACAGCGAAGAGCGTCCCGACGAGCGCCAGAATGAGGCCGACCTGCCCGAGTGGGACCTCGGCTCCGAGCGTCACCGTGCCCAGCAGCTCAGGCTCGATCCCAAGCGGCAGGAAGAGCGCGCCGGCGGTGATCATGAGCGCGAAGGAGAGAAAGCCCCCCAGGCCATAGCCGATGATCGCGTTCGTCTTGTTGATGCCGAGATCCTTGGGCGTCCAGCCCTCCTCGACCGCCCCCGACGAGTAGAAGTAGACCTCGTACGGCGTCATGGCCGCGCCGAGCAGGCCGACGGCGAAGTAGCCGTAGACCAGCGGGCTTTCGGTGTTCACATGCGGGACGAAGCCCTTTGCTACCTCACCCCAGTCGGGATGGAGCTTGATCGCGGCGACCGCGAACACGAGCAGACAAAGTCCGACATAGCCGAACACGCGCTCGATCCAACCGAAGGGGAGCACCCAGATCACGACCGCAAGGGCCAGGACCCCGAGCAGGATGAGGGCGCGGTAGGGAAGCCCTGAGAGAAGCTGGAGCGTGAGCGCGATTCCACCGATCTCGGCCGCCAGAGTCAGCAGGTTCACGATCTGAGCCGCAACGAGGGCGACGAGTCCGGTTTCCAGGCCCAGGCGCTCCCGGACAGCGTCGAAAACTGGCTGCTTCGAGACCGCCGCAACGCGGCCGCACATTTCCGAGTAGGTGATGATCCCGCCGACGCCGAGGACGACGACCCAGAGCAGCCCGTAGCCGAAGGTCGCGCCGGCGGCGGTGTTGAAGACGATGTCGCCGATGTCCACGAAGCCGCCGATCGCGGCCAGGATTCCGAGCGCGACCTCGAAGATCCGCTTCACAGGGACTCCGCCAGCTGCTTGGCGTTGCTGGCCTGCTTGCCCAACCGGCTCTGCAGGCGGGAAGCCCTCACCTTGTTGGCGTGCTCGAGTGGCCGGAGCCAGCCCAGAACGAGCTCGGCCTGTGAACGCACCCTCGCAAGCTTGGTGGCTAGTCCCGGTGCCGGCTTCGCCTTCCCTGGCGCGAGCGAGTCGACGACCTTCTGAGCGCTTTCCGTGAGCGCGGCTGCATGGACCTGTGCGAAGGGCCCCGTCGTCCGGCCGTCGGCTATCTCGCCTGCAAGAAGCGCGCCCTCAGCGGCAAGGGACTCGACGGTTTCGGCCTGCTTTTGGAGCGCCTTCGCGTCGAGCGTCTGCGAGCCGCCGCCACACCCGGCCAGGCCGACGCAAACGGCAAAAACGAGCAGGGCAGCAAGGGTCCTCACGCCTGGCGGCATACCCGGCCACGTGCCACTCCACGCCGCGCCCCGTTTTCCAGCCGGGCAAGCCGGGAACAGTCGCGTCGTGCGGCTGATGTTCTGGACCTACGCGCTCGTGATCGCCGGCGGCCTGGCCGCGGCCTTTCTCATCGCGCTCACACACAACTGAGATGCGCCGCTTCCTCCGCGAGAACTCGCTTTCTCTCCTCTTCCTCGTCCTGCTCCTCGTGTCGGTGCTTGGGCAGTCCTTGGCGGGCCAGCACGACTACAACGCGGAACAGGTCGAGCACGGCGCGCAGGCGATTTCGTGGAGCAGCTACGCCGTCTCGTCCGCGTTCTGGAGTGCGGTGATGGAGAACTGGCAATCCGAGTTCCTCCAGTTCTCGTTCTTCATCGCCGCCACGATCTGGCTCGTCCAGAAGGGGTCGGCCGAGTCGAAGAAGCTCGAGGACCGTGGGCTCGAGTCCGACCAGCAGCAGAGGATCGGCGGCTACGCGCCCCCGGTCGCGCCTCGCTGGGCGAAGGTGGGCGGCTGGCGGACGAGCATCTACTCACACTCGCTCCTGATCGTCATGACGGCGATCTTCTTCCTCACCTGGACCGCCCAGTCGATCACGAGCTGGAACGTCTTCAACGAGGATCTGAGAGAACACGGCGAAGCGGCAATCGCCTGGTCGACCTATCTCCGGAACCCGGACTTCTGGGAGCAGACTCTTCAGAACTGGCAGTCCGAGTTCCTCGCGGTCGGCACCATGGCCGTCTTCACGATCTACCTGCGCCAGCAGGGCTCGCCCGAGTCCAAGCCGGTCGGAGCCCCTCACTCCGAAACGGGGACGACGGTCTGATGGAGGAGAGGCCTCTACCGCAGTACGCCGCTCTCACGGCCGCCTTCTGGGGCGTCTTCGGCGGCTTCCTCGCCGTGGGACGGACACGGATCCCGGAACGGATCGGCTTTGGCGACCTGACCCGGATCGCCCTCTCGACGTACAAGATCAGTCGCGTGATCACGAAGGACGAGATCGCCGCTTTCATCCGAGCGCCGGTCACCGAGGATGCGGACGCACAGGAGCCGAAGCAGGAGGGGATGGCGGCAGCAGTGGGTGCACTCGTGACCTGCCCCTACTGCATCGGCCTCTGGGTCTCGGCCGGGCTCTCGTACTCGTTCGTTTTCTTCCCGCGCGAGACCAGGTTTGCAACCACGATCTTCAGCGCCCACGGAATCACCGACTTCCTGAATGCGGGCTTCGTGCGGCTGCGTGAGGGTGCGGCCACCTCGCTGCCGCAGCAGCCCTCGGACCAGGGCGACGTCTAACGGTCTAGGCGGAGACGAGCGGGAGGGGCTTGACGATGCCGCGGCCACGCTCGCGCGGAACGGCGTCGATCGCGCCGGCAAGGGCGGTGATCGTGCGCGACACCTCTAGCTCGGGCTCGGCGAGGACGATCGGCTCGCCGCGGTCGCAGTAGTCGCCAACTCTCGGGTCGAATGGAATTCGGCCGAGCATGGGCTTTCCGATTTCGTCCGCCAGCGCCTGGCCGCCGCCCGAGCCGAACAGCTCTTCGCCCGTCCCGACCAGATGCGTCATGTTCTCGACGACGCCCAGCAGCCGCATCTTGGTCTTGTCGGCCATCTGGGCTGCCCGGACCGCGACCTGCTGCGCCGCGCGGTGCGGGGTCGTAACCACGATCGCCTCGGCACGCGGCAGAAGCTGGCCGAGCGAGATTGCAACGTCACCGGTCCCCGGTGGCATGTCGACGACGAGCGTGTCGAGCTCCCCCCAGTGAACGTCAGACAGGAATTGCTCGAGTGCGCGGTGGAGCATCGGCCCGCGCCACATGACCGGCTGGTTGTCGTCCAGGAAGAAGCCGATGGACATGACCTTCAGGTCGCCACGCACGGGCGGCACGATCATCTTGTCGACCACCACCGGTCGCTGGTGGATGCCGAGCATGTGCGGAATCGAGTGCCCGTAGACGTCCGCGTCGAGGATGCCGGTGCGATGGCCTAGCTGCGAAAAAGCTGCGGCGAGGTTCGCCGAGAGCGATGACTTCCCCACGCCTCCCTTGCCGCTCGCGACGGCCAGAACGCGGGTCTTCGAGTCGACGGAGATCCCAGGCGTCCGCTCCGCGACGCCGCCGCGAAGCTTCGTGGTCAACGCGGCCTTCTCCTCGGTGGTCATCACGTCAAAGGTGAGCGCGGTGCGTTCGACGCCGGCAAGCGGAAGCAAAGCGCGGTCGACCTGATCCTGGAAGCTCGCTCGGAGCGGACAGCCGGCGACGGTGAGCGCGATGGTCACCTCGGCGGTCTCGCCGACCAGCTCGGCGCGCCGGACCATGTCTAGCTCGATCACCGAGCGGCCTAGCTCCGGGTCGATCACGCTCTCGAGGGCCCGCAAGAGTTCGTCGTCCATGTCACCTAACGTACCAGTGAAAGGCCGTGTCGAGGCCGTGTCCAATTACCCTGCGACCGGGGCATGAACATCCAGGCAGTCGCACGGCGGACGGGAATACCCTCCGCGACGCTCCGGAAATGGGAGCAGCGCTACGGCGTGCTGGAGCCCGAGCGGACTGCGGGCGCCCATCGCCGCTACACCGAGCGCGATGTGCTGCGGGTCGAGTGGCTGAAGGCGCGGCTCGAGGAGGGGTACAGAATCGGGGAAGCGGCGCGGCTGCTCGGCGGTTATTCCGACGCACCGAAGCTCGATGCAGGGGGCCTCGTCGAAGAGCTGGTCGCCGGAGCAGTGAGTCCGGACCCGCCGCGGGTCGTCAGCGCCATCGACCAGGCGTTCGCCCTCTTTCCTGCGGAGCACGCCGTGACCGAGGTGATCTCGCCGGCTCTCCGGCGGATCGGCGAGCTGTGGGAGCAAGGCGAGGCCACGGTCGCTCAGGAGCACCAGCTGACCGAGGTTCTCCGCGGCAAGATGCGTGGGCTTCTGAACGGCGCTCTCGCAGGCCCCCGGGGCCGTATCGTGCTCTGTTGCGCTCCCGGCGAGAGGCACGACGCCGGCCTCCTGGCCGTGGCCGTGCTCTTGCACGCAGACGGGTGGCAGGTCGTCTACCTAGGTGCGGACACACCACTCGAAGAGGCGGCGAGCTTCGCGGAGAACGTCGGCGCACCCATCCTGGGCGTCAGTGCGACCATGTCCGCTACGGCGGAGGCCGCCGAGCCGCTCCTGGCAGAGCTAGCAACAAGCCATCCAGGGCTTCAGATCCTTCGAGGCGGCTCGGCCTGGGGCGGGACATCGGCGGACGAGGTCGTCGAGTTGCTGCGCAATCTTCCCGCCTAGCGTGCGGCGGCACGCGCCGTATAGTCGGCGCGTGGGTCGTGTCCTTTTCGCCAGTTTCCTGGGTGCCCTCGCAGCCGCTTCCCCCGCCGCCGGCGCCGTCGTCGTAGTCACGAGCACGCTACCCGAGTGGCTCGCGCCCGAGGGACGGCTGGTCGTCACCGGCTGGGCGGCGCCGAGCGAACGGGTAACGCTGCGCTCGCAGAGCGGCGCGCTGGCCCGCGTGTGGGCAGGCTCGCGTGGCGGCTTCAGGCTCAAGGGGCACGTGACGGAGACTGGCCGAAACCGCCTCAGCCTGGTCGCGGGCGGGATCGAAACCCCACTCGGCGTCGTTCCAGTCCGGCCGCTTCGCCTCGCGGCGGTGGGTGACGTCACCTTCGGGAACGGGGTCGGCCGAATGATCGGGCTGTACGGAGCTCGCTACCCCTGGGTCTCGGTTGCACCGGTTCTGCGCAGGGCGGACATCGCGCTTGCAAACCTCGAAGGAGCTGTGTCGACCAGGGGCACCCCGGTGCCAAACAAGGAGTTTCACTTCCGCGGGCCGCCGGGCGCTCTCGCTGCGGCAGGGCGCTTCGCCGGCGTCGACGTCGTCTCGCTGGCGAACAACCACACGCTCGACTACGGGCGGATCGCCTTCCTCGACACGCTCCGCTACGCGCGCCGCTACGGAATCCGCACGGTCGGAGGCGGGGCCGACCTCGAGCGCGCCCGCCGCCCAACACTCATACCCCTCGGCGGCATCACGGTCGCCTTCCTCGGCTACTCCGACGTGAGGCCCCTGGGGTTCGACGCCGGACCAGGGCGGCCGGGGACGGCGCCGGCCCTTCCTGAGCTGATCGCGGCGGACATCCGTGCCGCCCGCGAGCGGGCGGACGTCGTCGTCATCTACTTTCACTGGGGTATCGAGCAGACCTTCTTCCCGACTGCACGCCAGCACTCCCTCGCCAGGGTCAGCTTCGCCGCCGGGGCGCACGTCGTACTCGGATCGCACCCCCACGTTCAGCAGCCGCGAGAGCGGTTCGGCACCCGTTTCGTTGCCTGGAGCCTCGGAAACTTCGTCTTCGGAGCGAACTCGCCCGGCACCGAGCGAACAGGCATCCTCCGACTCGCGCTCGGGCGGTACGGGGTGCTCGGTCATGGATTCCGGCGCGCGCGGATCGTTCAGTACCAGCCGCGCCTCCTGTGAGTTTCGAGGGCCTGTCGACGAGGCTCGAGGGGCGGCTCGTCGTGCTCGAGCCGCTGATAACCGAGCACGAAGCAGGGCTCGCGCGGGCCGCCGACGACGCGGAGGTGTGGCGCTGGACGAACAGCGTGATCAGCGGGCCTGACGACTTCCACGGCTGGATGACCGACGCTCTCGCCGAAGCTGACGCGGGCGTCTCGGCCCCGTACGCGATTCTGAACCGTGCGACCGAAGAGCCGGTCGGGTCGAGCCGCTACCTGACGCTTCGGCCCGAGCACCGCGGGCTCGAGATCGGCCACACGTGGCATGCGTCGTCGGTATGGGGAACCGGTGTGAACGTGGAGGCGAAGCTCCTACTCCTCGAGCACGCGTTCGAGCGCCTCGGGTGCATGCGCGTCGAGTTCAAGACGGACGCGCGGAACGAGCGCTCGCGAGCAGCTCTCCTCGCGCTACCGGCGACGTTCGAGGGCATCTTTCGAAAGCACATGGTGGTGCGTGGCGGCGAGCTCAGGGATTCGGCGTTCTACGCGATCACGGACGACGACTGGCCGGCCGTGAAGAGCCAGCTCACCCGCCGTCTCGAGGCCAAGCTCCGAGACGGCTAGCAAGCTCGGCGCACACGCCTGCACTCGCCCCCGCAGTGATCCGCGACCGCCCGACCAGATCGAGCGGATGGTCGTCGAGAGTCGGCGCGTCCGGTAGCTCTAGCACGAGCCCCCGCTCCCGGCAGAGAAGCTGCGCGGCGGCGATATCCACCGAGCGGATCGGCTTCAGTGAGCAGACAGCATCGACCCGCCCCGCAGCGAGATGGCAGAGCGAAAGTGCGAGTGAACCCATGACGCGAAGGCGAAGGGCGAGGCCCTCCATGGCCTCGGCGCGCGACGCGATCTCGGCGGTCGTGGTCGCTTCGAAGGACAAGATCTCGATCTCGTCCTTGGGACCCGGGCCCTCGAGGGGACGTCCGTCGAGGAACGCTCCTTCTCCGCGCCGCGCACTCCATTCTTCGCCCGTGCCGAGGTCGGCCACGAAGCCGAAGAGGACATCCCGCATCGCGGGCCCCTCCGCGACTGCGATCGAGACGGAGAAGAAGGGAATCCCGCGCTTCGCGTTCATGCTCCCGTCGATCGGGTCGACGACGACCATGAGGCCTTCGGCAACCTGGCCGAACCGCCGCTCGCCGAGCTCCTCCGACACGAGCGTAAAGTCGACGCCGTCGGCATGAAGCGCTTCGAGGTGGGCCACAACGGCTCGCTCCGCCGCCTCGTCGATTGCGGTCGTCTCGTCTCCGCCCTCGCCGGCTCGAATGCTCGGCTCCCGCTCGGCCCGCGTCGGCAGGCCGGCGACGACACTCCGAACGGCATCCGTGGCCCCCCGGCAGACGGAAAGCCAGTCGGTCACTCGTCGAAGGGTGAGAAGAGGAGGCCGCTCGTCAGCTTCGGGAAGAAGTAGGTCGACTTCTGAGGCATGGTCTCGCCGGCAAGGGCAACCGCCTCCACCTGCTGCACCGTCGGTGACCGGACGAGGTAGGCCGCCTGCGCCCGCCCCTCCGAAACGGCGCGCTCCGCCTCTGCTGCGCTCGCCGTGAACTCGAGCTCACCTAAAGGGAGCCGGTCGAGCGCCGTCGTATCGAGGACGGCCAGCGGGCCCGACCCCCGGGGCTCACTCTCGGCGAGCACTGTCCGGTCCGGCCGCAAGAGCGCGAAGGCGGGGTGATCGCGCGGCAGTTCCTCCAGGCGCTCCAGCGCTTCGGGCGCGCCGCCGGGCACCTCCGTTAGCCGGAAGCTTCCGTTCAGCTCGGGAACCGCTCCTCGGACCAGCCGATGCGTGGGGAAGATGACGAGACCCGGGTCGTCCCGCGCAACCAACGCGGCAAGCACATGGGACGTCTCCTCGCTCCCGTCCTCCTCGTGGAAGCGGAGCGCGGTCTCATACCGGTGGTGACCATCCGCGATCACGATGTGTCCGCCCACGGCATCGAGCAGCCGCTGGTCGCCGACCCGCCAGAGCCTGCTTCGGGCGCCGCCGAAGACCGCATCGAGGTCGGGTGGGCGATCGGGCACGGCTGGGGAGTCCCCTTCGTGGAGAAGCAGGATCGGCGAGAGCTTCGTCCGCGTGGCGCGTAGAAGCTTGAGCCGGGCCGCCTTCGGGCCCGGGAACGTCCGCTCGTGCGGGAGGATGTGCCCCGCCGCGTAAGGCTCGAGCCGAATGCGCGCGACCAGGCCAAGACGTGTTCGCTCGACGCCGTCCGGGCCGACGAACGTCTCCTCGAGCACCCACGTGGCCTGCTCCTCCTCGCGGACGAGGACCCCCTCCGATTGCCAGGATGCGAGCTCCCGTGCAGCCTCCTCGGGAGCGTCGGGCCTGACCAGCCGGACCGCGTTGTATGGGCTCTCGGCGAGGAGCTCCGCCCGCAGCTCGGGCGTAACGACGTCGTAGGGCGGGGCGACAAGCCGGTCGAGAAAGCCCGCACGTTCCGGGTCGTAACGAAGGGCCCGGAAGGGCTTCAAAAGGCTCACGGAAAGCCACGTTACCATCCGTTCTCGGGCGTAGAGTGCGGGGGTGGGAGCCGCGACGCCGATCGCCGAGCTGACCGAGGATCGCGTCGTCGAGGGGATCTTCGCGGTGGTTCGAAAGCAGCGCCTGAAGACACGTGGCGGCAGCCCGTATCTGGCCCTGGAGCTGGTCGATCCGAGCGGCCGGATCGAGGCCCGCGTCTGGAAAGACGTGGAACTCCTCGATCGGCGTTTTGGCGAGGGAGACGCCGTGCGGGTGCTCGGGCGTGTGGAGCGCTTTCGGGATCGTCTCCAGCTCGACGTCCGCTCGGTCGAGACGACCGAGGACGACCCGGCCTCTCTCGCACCGGCCTCGCGGCGCGACCTCGACGAGCTCGACGGATTCCTCGAATTCCTCGTCGGCGAGATCTCCAACCCCGGGTTGGCCGCTCTGGTGAGCCGCTTTGCGGGAGACCCCGAGCTCCGGAAGCGCCTCCGGTCCCTCCCTGCAACGCCCGAGGGCCATCACAGCTACGCGGGCGGGCTGCTGGAGCACACGGTAGCTGTGGCGACGCTCTGCCGCGACGCCGCCGAGCTCCATCGCCGGTTGCGCCATGACCTGCTGCTCTCGGCGGCGCTCCTTCACGACATCGGGCGGAGCCGGGAGCTGGACCGGGGCCCGCTCTTCCAGCCGACGGCCGAGGGCCGGCTCCTCGGCCACGTCCATCTCGGCCTCCGGATGATCGAGGAGCGCGCGGGGACGCTCGACCCGGCCGTCCTCGCCGAGCTCCTGCACGCCGTCGCCGGGCACCACGACATCCGCTCGGCGCGCACGGCCGAGGCGGCGGTGCTCGTCCATGCGAACCAGCTCGACGCAGCCGCAGCGACGCGGCCCGTGGACACGGATCAGTAGCATCGCCCACGTGCTAAGGGGTCAGGAGCGGCTGGACGTATACGCGCGCCTTGCGGTCGAGGTCGGCGTGAACCTCGAGGCCGGGCAAAACCTTGAAATCTCGGCCTACGTCGAGCACGCGCCCTTCGTACGGGCAATCGTCAATGCCGCCTACGACGCCGGCGCCCGGTGGGTCGACGTCCTGTACGAGGACGAGTACGTCCGGAAGTCGATGGTCGAACGCGCGCACGACGAGGTGATCGGCTGGACGCCGCCCTGGATGCTGGCACGCCTGCAAGAGTTCGAGGAGCGCGGTGCGCTCATGACGGTGCGTGGTCATCCCGACCCGCTGCTCTTCGAGGACGTGGACGGCGCCCGCCTTGCGAAATCACGCCGGGCCGAGGCGTCGGCGCTGAACCTGAAGCTCGTCACCGAGGGCCTCGTCAACTGGACAATCGTGGGCTGCCCGACCGAGGGCTGGGCGAAGACCGTCTTCGGGGAGCCGGACGTGGAGCGGCTCTGGGACGCCGTTCTCAGTACCGTCCGCCTGGACGAGCCCGATCCAATCGCCGCCTGGCACGAGCACGTCGATCGCCTGGTGGGACGGGCCCGGACGCTGAACGATCGGAAGTTCGACGCGGTTCGGTTCCGAGGCCCGGGCGCAGATTTGCTGGTCGGCCTCCACGCTGGCTCCATCTGGCAAAGCGCCCACAACGAAACAGTCTGGGGCCGCACCTTCGTGCCCAATATGCCCACGGAGGAGGTATTCACGACCCCGGACGCTCGCAGGACGGAGGGAACGGTTCGCTCGACCAGGCCGTTGCTCGCGCAGGGAAAGATCGTGGAAGGGCTCGAGCTGGTGTTCAAAGGCGGGCGAGCCGTCGACGTCAGCGCGGAGAAGGGCGAAGAGGTGGTTCGCGGCCAGCTCGCGAGCGACGAGGGGTCTGCGACCCTGGGCGAGGTCGCGCTGGTCGATGGCACCTCGCGCGTAGGACAGAGCGGAATCGTCTTCTACGACACGCTGTACGACGAGAACGCAACCTGCCACATCGCCTACGGCCAGGGCTTCCCGGACGCGGTCGAGGGTGCGGAAGGCTTGACCCCGGAAGAGCAGCAATCGATGGGCATCTCGAAGTCCTCCGTGCACACCGATTTCATGATCGGCGGGCCCGAGGTCGAGGTGGACGGAATCGAGGCCGGAGGGGCCGCAGTCCCGATCATCCGGGACGACGAGTGGCAGCTAGAGGCCTGACGGTCAGACGTTGAAGCGGATATTCAGGACGTCGCCGTCCTGAATCTCATACGTCTTCCCTTCGAGGCGCTGGAGCCCCCGCTTCGCCGCCTCTGCGTGCGATCCACACTCGACCAGGTCGCTCCAGGCGATCACCTCGCAGCGGATGAACCCGCGGGCGATGTCCGAGTGGATCGTCTCCGCCGCATCGAGTGCCGTCTGCCCGTGCCTGAGCGTCCACGCGCGAGTCTCCTTATCGCCGGCTGTGAAGAAACTCAGGAGCCCGAGCGCCTCGAAGAGCCGCCGCACGACCTCGGCAAGGGCCGAGGGACCGTCCCGGTAGGCGGCCGCCTCTTCCTCGGGGAGCTCGACGAGCTCCGCCTCGAGCTTCGCGTCGATTCCGCCCGGCCCGTTCTCGACCGCAATCAGCGGTTTCGTCGTCAGCGGCTCGAGCTCAGGAGGAAGCTCGCCCGGCCACGCGTCCAGCCGCTTCCCTGCATCGAGATGTTCCAGGATCGCTTCCAGGGTCGTGACCTCCTGGCGCAGCGACGCGTCACCTGACTTCGCCTGCTTGGCGACGCGGTCGAGACGGCGTTCGACGTGCTCGCGGTCGGCCACGATCAACTCCAACTCGATCGTCTCGAGCTCCGCTCGTGGATCCGCGTCCGGTCCCCATCCGTTCAGGACCGCGAGCAGCGCATCGACCTGGCGCAGGTTCCCGAGCAAAGCCCGCCCGGTGCCGGGGACGTCCACGACGCGCACCGCGGCGGGAGTCACCTTGCGGGCCTTGACGACGGCGGCTACCTGCTCGAGGCGCTCGTCGGCGATGGGCGCCATGCCGACGTTCGCCTTGTCGGAGACGGTCGCGTAGGCGGTGATCTCCGCTCCCGCCCGCGTCAAGGCGTTGAAGAGCGTCGTCTTGCCGCTGTTTGCCGGACCGACGATTCCGACCTCAAGGCTCATGGCCCGAGGACGTTATCGGCCCGTCTACGCGACCGCTGCCAGCTGACGTTCGAGCGAGGCGAACGCGCGATGCTGAAGCGACTTGATCGCACCCTCACTCTTCCCGAGAAGGCACGCGACCTCACCGTTCGAGAAATCGAGCCCGTATTTGAGCGCAAGCACACGCCGCTGGTCGTCGGACAACGGCTCGATCAGCGTCCGCATCCCGAAGCGTCCAAATGCCCTCATGGCCTCCTCTTCGGCCGAGCACCCGGAGTCCGCCTCCGGGCCCGGCAGCTCGCGGGCCGAGGCACGAAAGTGGTCGATCGCGAGATTCCTGGCGATTCGGAAGAGCCAGGCCGAAAAGGGCACCCCCCGTGCCTCGAACCGATTGATTCGCTCCAGCATTCTCGTGAACGTCTGATTGGTCAGATCCTCGGCATCCTGAGCGTTCAGGACCATCGAGCGCAGGTACCGATGCACGCGATCCGCGTAGAGAATGTAGAGCGCCTCGAGTGCGTCCGAGTCGCCTCCTCTTCCTCGCTCCACCAGCTCCCGAACATCGTGCTCGGGCCCGGCTTCGCCGACCGAAATCCCCACGTTCGTCTCCCCCGTCCTTCTCCCCCAAAAGGGGTACAAGCCCCCTCGAGTCGAACCTAAGCAGAGAATCTGGAAAAGGCAACCCGCCGAGGCGGGCAGGAACTAGCCGGTGCCGCCGAAGCCGATCGTAGTCTCGCGGGCAAAGCGCTTGACGTACACGATGCGCGCGAGTGGAAGCAGATAGCTCCCGTCCTCGGTTTCGAGCTCGAAGGTTCCTGGGGTGCCCGCTCCAAGCGCCTCCGCGAGCTCCTCGGCTGCGGCCGGCGCCACGATGGCACCGACGATCTGGCCGCCCTCGAACGCCAGCTCGAGCCTGATCCTATCGGGCATGGCCCACCATCTCCGCGAGCACGCCGTGGATCGAGTCGGGATGGACGAAGGCGACCTCGTGTCCGCCCAGACCGGGCCTCGGCTCCGAGTCGATCACGTCGGCGCCCTGTTCGACGAGCTCACCGACGGCTGACCGGATGTCGTCCACTTCGAAGGCGACGTGATGCATCCCCGGGCCCCGCTTGGCCAGGAATCGCCCGACCGGGGTGTCCGCGGCGAGCGGCGAGACGAGCTCGACCCTCCCCTCGCCGAGACGGAGATAGACCGCGTCGACCCCCTGCGACTCCATACGGCCCCTGACCTCGACCTCGGCACCGAAGAGACGCGCATAGGTCTCGACGGCATCATCGAGGTCCTCGACGGCCATCGCGACGTGGTGGAGCCGGCGAACGTCCACGGAGCCGATCGTACCGGCTGGCGCAGGCGGAGACTGGGAGCTAGTCCGGGAGACCGACCACGCGGGGCATGCCGACGTGGTCGCTCGAGTGGGAGTCCGGCTCGACGCCGGCGAGGAGCAGCTCGAGCTCCTCACGGTCGATCGTCTCCTTCTCGAGAAGTGCGCTCGCGATCCGGTCGAGAGCAGGACGGTGCTTGCCGACGAGCCGGAGGGTGTCCTGAAAGGCCTGGTCGGTGAGGCGCGCCTGCTCGGCGTCGCGAAGCTGTTTCGTCTGCTCGGAGAGCGCGTAGTTGTCGGCGCGGAGCGTCCGCGAGGAGACCTCGTCCCCCATGCCGTACTCGAAGATCATGGCCCGGGCGATCGCCGTGACACGCTCGAGGTCGTTCGAGGCTCCGTTCGTGACGCCGCCGAAGGCAATGCTCTCGGCCGCGCGGCCGCCGAGAAGGACCTTCATGCGGTCGATCAGCTCTTCCTTCGTGTGCAGGTAACGCTCTTCCTGCGGCGTGTGGAGCGTGTAGCCGAGCGCCTGTCCGCGCGCCACGATCGTGACCTTCTGAACCGGCTGCGGCTCGCCCACCAGGTGGGAGACGAGTGCATGGCCCGCCTCGTGATAGGCGATGACCCGCTTTTCCTTCTCGGTCATCGTCTTGCGCTGCTGGAGCCCTGCGACGACCCGCTCGAACGCGGCCTCGAAGTCCTCGTCGCGAATCTGATCCTGGTCGTCCCGGCCGGCGAAGATCGCAGCCTCGTTGCAGAGGTTCGCGAGGTCTGCGCCCGTGAGCCCGGAGGTCTGCCGCGCGATCCGGGTCAGATCGACGTTGCTCGCCAGCGGCTTTCCTCGGCTGTGCACCGCGAGAATCGACTCGCGGCCGGCGAGGTCGGGTGGGCCGACCAGCACCTGGCGGTCGAACCGGCCGGGCCGGAGGAGGGCCGGGTCGAGGTCCTCGATGCGATTCGAAGCACCAATGATGACGACCTCGGCCGCCGAAACGAAGCCGTCCAGCTCGACCAGCAGCTGGTTCAGGGTCTGGTCATGTTCACGGTTGAAGCTCGCTCCCGAGCGGCGCATGCCAACCGCGTCCAGCTCGTCGATGAAGACGATCGCCGGCGCATTCTTCCGCGCCGTCTCGAAGAGCTTGCGGATACGGGACGCGCCCAGTCCGGCGAACATCTCGACGAACGCCGAGGCGCTCTGCGAATAGAAGTTGGCCCCGGATGCATGGGCGACCGCCTTGGCGAGCAGGGTCTTCCCGGTTCCCGGCGGTCCGTACAAGAGGATGCCCTTCGGGACCCGTGCCCCCAGTCGCGCGAAGCGCTGCGGATCCTGGAGGAAGTCCACGACCTCCGCAAGCTCTGCCTGGGCCTCGTCGACGCCCGCGATGTCGGCCCACGTGACCGACGACTTCGACTCGGGCGCGACGACGTTCGGCTTCACGCGGGGCATCAGCGCGAGCGTCCTCCAGAGGATGTAGACGATCAGGCCGAAGAAAATGAGCGGAAGCCACGTAAGGGCAAAAGCCGCTATTCCGTCGAGCAAGTCTCCAACGTTCCCCAGCACGACCTCTGCATCGGCGTGGAGGGCCGACTTCTAAAGCACGAGCTCCAGACGCTCGTTGGGTCTCAGCTCGCGGCCCACCTTCGCCGATGGCTTCCCGTCGGTGAGCACGATGTCCCCGGTAAAGTCATTCTCCCCTCGGATCAGTGCCGAGCCAACGCCGTAGGAGTCCACCGGAACGCCGCGCGCTTCGAACTCCTGGATCCGCTCGGAGTCGAAGCCGCCCGAGACCACGATCCGCACATCCTCGTAACCCTCACCGTCGAGCGCCTCACGTACCTTCCGAACGAGACGCTCGTTGACGCCACGGGGGTCGAAATAGCCCATCTCGTCCCAGAGTGAGCGATCTACGAGCGTTCGCGACGTGTCGAGACGGACGCCCCAGAGACGGTCGCCGAGGGCCCGAGCCACGTCGAGCGAGGTTCGCACCGAGTCGTTCTCGAAGTCGACGAGCACGACGATGTTGGTCTCGTCCTGGAAGTGTTCGGCGAACCGCGTCGCAGCGAGGACGGTGTCACCGTTGTAGGCGGAGATCAACGCATGGGGCACGGTGCCGATGCCACGGCCTCCCCACCAGGAGGCCTGCGCTTCCGTCGAGACGCCGATCGCGCCCGCGACATGCGCTGCGTAACCGTCTCCGGTCTGGACACGGTGGTGGTCGTGGCGAGCCGGAAAGAAGAGGATCGGCTTCCCGTTGGCCGCCTTGACCACGCGCCGCACGTTCGTGGAGATGAGCGTGCGCCGGGCAAGGACGCCGAGGTAGGCGGTCTCGAGGTGGGCGAAGAGCGTGTAGTCGCCCTCGATGGTCATCACGGTCTCGTAGGGCTCCACCGGGTCGCCGTCGTAAAGCGCGCGCACAGTCAAGCCGTCCCAGTCGTGCGAGCAAAGCTTCAGGATCGCGATCGCTTCGTCCATCCCGCCGAGGATCGCCTGCTTCTTCTGGAAGACCTGCATGAGCACCTGCGGGTGTCTGCCGTCGCGGACGAGCGTCTCGCGGGCGTGATTGAAGTAGACGTCTGTGTAGTAGCCCTCCCGCATCTTCTCGACCGGGAGGTCGAAGATCTCAGGCGGCAGGCGGCGCTTCGTCTCGATCGCCATCGTCGGGCGATTGTAGGGGGCGGGCCTGTTCCAGCTCACCGATCTCGAGCCGCAGGCACTCCTGGAGCGCCGCTTGCGCGACATCCAACTGCTCGGTGGACGGCTCGGCGGTCACGACACGGTGCTGGAGCTCGTGGCCCGGCCGCGCCAGCGCCCGTGAGACTGGATGTCTCTCGTTCTTGACCATCCACCCGAAGACCTCGACCGACGCTGCCATCGCGCCCACGGCCGCGCCGATACGGGCGAGTGGGCGAAGCGAGCGCGGGGCCCGGCGCGCCAGAAAGCTGCCGGCCGCGGAGGTGATGAGAAGCGGCCCGACCAGGTGCGAGCCGCAGCGCTCGTGCTCGCGCTGGCGAGGCTCGCCGTGCTCGTAGCTGCCGATCGTGATGTGCTCGGCCCCGTGGTACTCGGCAAGCTCTGTCCCGCGCATGGCCACGGCGGCGGGCCCGAGGGCCAGGAGCGACCCGAAGGCCTCCTGCAACGCCGGGGTGAGGCGCGACGAGCGAAGCAGCCTGACTCCTGCGAGGGTTCCGATCATCGCCACGGCTACACGCGGCCGGCCGAACGGCAGCTCCGCCTCGGGAAGACGACGACGGACGACCGGCAGGAGCGCGAAGATCTCGGCCATCCGGAGGGCGCCCTGAACGATCCTGTTCGCGTCCTTCGCCCTGATCGGCTTCCTTCCGGAGGCGAGCTCGAGCCGGCCGTCCCCGGTTCGGATGGCGCAGGCCCAGTACTCGGGCCCGTGCACGAGAACGCCGTTCCCGAGAGCCATGCCTCCGAGCCGCACCGCGCTCACGTGCCGATTCTCCGAGCGAGGCCGACAAGAAAGCGGGTCGCGAACTCGAGGTCCTCGACCGGGATCCGCTCGTCCGCCGAGTGGATCAGGCAGGAGGCGAGCTGGGGGTCCATCGTGCGCATCGGAAAGAAACCGTACGCGATCGTCCCGAACGCCTCGCGGAGGTAGTGACTGTCCGTGAATCCGGACAGGATCACGGGTGCGACCGTGGCGCCGGGTTCCTCAGCGGCCATGAGCTCCTCGATCGCCTCCCAGAGCGGCGTGTGCATCGAAGAGCGCGTCCCGCCGACGCTGTACAGCCAGGCCACCTCGTAGTCGCCGGGCCCGAGGCAGGCGCGGATCTCCTCCTCGGCCTCGGCCTGCGTCGTCCCCGGCAGCAAACGGCAGTCGCAGACGATGTCGCAGACTGCAGGGATGACATTCCGCTGCTTCGAGGCCTCGATGATCGTCGGAGACACGACCGTGCCGAGCATCGGCTCCGTCATTGCCGACAAGGCCGGCTCGAGCTGCACGACGCGCTCCAGCAGCGAGTCGCTGTCCGCTGGAGCCCCAAGCACGGTCCGCAGGAACACCTCGGACTCCGGGAGGAGCCGCAGCCGGGGGCGGAACTCTCCCAGCCGCTCGAGGAGGGGAGCGGCCTTCACGAGCGCGTTGTCTGCGATCCCGGGCATCGACGCGTGCCCGCTCCTGCCCCGCACTCGCAGGAGGAAGGGCGAGGTCATCTTCTCCGCGGTCGAGCAGAGGTAGACGCCCCGCTCCCTGACAACCGTGCGATCGCCACCTCCCTCGTTGACGCAGTACTCGGCCCGAACCGCCTCCGGGTGCTCCCGACAGAGCCAGGGCAGCCCGTAGTCGTCTCCCACCTCCTCGTCAGCGGTGGCGGCGAAGATCAGGTCGCCGGCGGGCTCGAAGCCCTCCCGTGCGAGAGTTGCAATCGCGACCGCATTCGCGGCAACCTGGCTCTTCATGTCGAGCGCCCCTCGGCCCCAGATCGCACCGTCGCGCAGCTCGCCGGACCAGGGGTCGACCGCCCATTCAGCGGGGTCGGCTAGCACGGTGTCCGTGTGGGAGAGAAGCAGGAGCCGCTTGCCGCCGCGGCGGCCGCGAATCCGCGCTACGAGGTTGGCGCGCTCCGGCTCCCGCGCGAGTAGCTCGCACTCGACCCTGTGCTGCTCGAGGTAATCGCGTAGGAGCTCCGCGGCGCGGGTCTCGTTCCCCGGCGGGTTGACCGTGTCCAGCCTGAGGAGCGCCTGGAGGAGCTCGACAACCTCCCCCGGATGCGTGCTCGCCGGCAGTTCGGATCCCACACGACCTCCTTCTCTCCCCGGGCCGCGGAGCATACTTCCGGGGTGAGCGACCTCTTCGCCGATGCCGCCGAGGGCCGCCTGGCCGACGTGGCGCCGCTTGCCCAGCGCTTGCGGCCCTCGAGCCTCGACGACTTCGTAGGCCAGGACCAGGTCGTCGGAGAGGGATCCGCTCTGCGGCTCGCGATCGCTGAAGACCGCGTCGCCTCTGCCATCTTCTACGGCCCGCCCGGAACGGGGAAAACGACCCTCGCCCGCATCGTCGCCGCGACGACAGGAGCTGCCTTCGAGGAGCTTTCCGCCGTCTCCGCATCGGTCGCGGACGTCCGCGCCATCCTCCAGCGGGCGCGTGACCGGCTCGGCGGCTCCGGACAGCGGACGATTCTCTTCCTCGACGAGATCCACCGGTTCAACAAGGCCCAGCAGGACGCGATGCTCCCGGCCGTCGAGACGGGCCTCGTGACGCTGATCGGCGCCACGACCGAGAACCCGTACTTCGAGGTCAACTCTGCGCTTCTCTCACGCACCCAGATCTATGAGCTTCAACCGCTCACGAGCGACGATCTAGCGGTCGTGGTGCGCAAAGGGGCGACCCACCTCGAAACGGAGCTCACCGACGAGCTCGTCGAAAAGATCTCGCACAGGGCCGGTGGGGACGCCCGCGCGGCACTCAACATCCTCGAGCTGGCGCACCAGTCCGCCCAGGCCGAGGGCGTGGCCGTCGAGGAGCGGCATGTCGAGGACGCTGCGCGGAAGCGGCCGCTCGTCTACGACAAGAGCGGAGACGCGCACTACGACTTCACGTCGGCCTTCATCAAGTCGATCCGGGGATCAGATCCGGATGCGACGCTCTTCTACCTCTCCGCCATGCTCGAGGGCGGCGAGGATCCCCGGTACGTGGCACGGCGAATGATCGTGCATGCCTCCGAGGACATCGGGAACGCCGATCCGCGCGCCCTCCTCGTCGCTGTGGCGGCGGCGCACGCTCTCGAGCACGTTGGACTGCCGGAGGCGCAGCTGAACCTCGCGCAGGCGGCGATCTACCTCGCGCGCGCGCCCAAGTCGAATGCTGTCCTCAAAGCCCTCGGCGCGGCGCAAGCCGACGTCAAGGAGCTCGGCGCGCTACGCCCGCCGAAGAGCCTCCGCGACGCGCACTACTTCGGCGCCAAGAAGCTCGGACACGGGAAGGAGTACGTCTACCCGCCCAACGATCCCGCCGGCTATGAGATCGACTACCTGCCGGACGAGCTGAAGGGAAAGACGTACTACGAGCCGTCGGGAAACGGCGAGGAGCGCGAACGCTAGGAGTGCCTAGCGGACATTGATGTCGACGCCGAGCAGCACCGCCGGCCAAATGATGATCGCGATCAGGGCTTCGAGGACGCCCTTGAAATTCTCGATGTTGTCGAAGTAGTCCTTCGCGGCGGCAACCACGAGCCCGGCGATCAGGTAGATAGCTCCCAGCGAGACGCCGCGTCCACGCACGACCGTCAGGCTATAGCGTTCGTGCCCCGAGCGCACTCGCGGCGAGCTCGACGGCGAGCCGCGCCGTCTCGTTCTCCCGGTCGAGGATCGGGTTGACCTCGACGATTTCGAACGAGTCGAGTAGCTCCGACTCGGCAATGAGCTCCATCGCCAGGTGTGCCTCCCGGTAGGAGAGGCCGCCACGAACCGGCGTTCCGACCCCAGGGGCCACGTCTGGATCGATCACGTCCATGTCCAGGGAGACGTGCAGGAAGGCGGCGTCCTCGGCGCGGGCGAGCGCATCGCGGACGACCTCCTCGAGGCCGCGCCGGTCGATCTCGCTCATCGTGGAGACAGCGAGGCCGAGCCGCTTGACGAGCTCCTTCTCGCCGGCGTCCAGCGACCGGACACCGATCAGCGACACGCGGCGAGGATCGAGCGAGGGTAGGGGCCAGGCTTCGCTCTGGAAGCCGTCGGAGATCTGACCGAGGGCTGCGGCGAGCGGCATGCCGTGGATGTTGCCGCTCGGAGTCGTCTCGGGCGTGTTCAAGTCACCATGCGCATCCAGCCAGATTGCGGCTCCTGGGCCCTTGCTCGATGCCATGCCCCCAAGCGTGCCGAGCGCGACCGAGTGGTCGCCGCCCAGGACGAGCGGCAGATACCCCTCGCCGACCGCAGTCGCCACGCGGCGGGCGACGCCCTCACAGGTCTCCTTGATCTCCGCCAGGAAGCGCGCGCGCTGGTCTCCCATCGCTACGGTCTCCCGGAGCGAGGTGGCGACGTTGCCCCAGTCGTGTGCGGTGAGACCGAGCTCGGAGATCCGCTCACCGAGCTCCGCGTAGCGGATGGCCGACGGGCCCATGTCAACGCCGCGGCGCCCCGAGCCGAGGTCGAGCTCGGCGCCGATGATCGCCACCTGCCTCTCGACCATGGGGCGAGGCTATCCCATTGGCAAAGGCATGGGCATCCCCCCGCCGCAACTTCGAGTACCGAGTGCTCGCGTTGAAACGTCGGGACTAGTTCGTCAACATGATTCCCGAGCCGGCCGAGTGGGTCCGTATCGCCGTAACAGCTCTTTTAACTCTCTGCTGCGCTCTATTACGGGCAGTCGCTTCGCCGACGGATACGCGCTGAGGTGGAGGCCAAGGCCGCGGAAATGCGTTTCGAAGCGTATGCAGCTCTCTGGCAGAAGATGAAGACTGCCTCGCCGATGCGTGACGTACCTCTGATGCCAGGCGAGCGGTCACAGCTCTTCAAGGATCTGACGGACTGGTACTACGACAACGGCCACGGCATGCTGCTCACGCAACAGACCCGGCGCCTGCAAGCTCGACCTGGATCGGCCGCCGTGGCGCGACGCAATCCTCCGGGAGTCCGCGCATGCGGACGCGCAGATCTCGACAGGACCGGCGCGAAGTGTCCGATAGTCTCAAACCCGCATCACCGCAAGGCGAGGTAGCTCAGTTGGTAGAGCACACGGCTGAAAACCGTGGTGTCGCCGGTTCGATCCCGGCCCTCGCCATAGCCGCTTCCTAGGTCTCGCCGTCCCAGTAATCCACGTTGCTGTCCCGCCGGACGATGACTTCGTCGCGTCGGTCGCCCGGCCAGACGCCGATCTTGTCGCTGTCAGGATAGACCGCGGCGGCCGGCTCGACCATCGTCGAGAGCATCAGGACCCGGACGGTGGCATCCGTTCGGTTGGTCAGCCTGTGCGCCCCCTCGGGCCCGACCGGGAAGCAGACGATGTCACCCGGTTCGAGCTCCTCCTCCCCGCCGGGATGCCGGACGGTCAGCTTCCCCTCGAGGACGACGAGCCACTCTTCGTTTCCGTACTCGTAGTGGTAGGGGCAGTTGCTCTGCCCTGGCGGAAGCTCGTAGAGGCTCCCGCCCAGCATGGTCGCGCCGATCGAGGCCCCGAAGCGAGCCATGCCGGCCTGGAAACCCACCGGGTCCGACTCGTCGTAGTCCAGCTTCCCCGTATTCAGATTGAAGCGCTGCACGGCCCCATTATCTCTCTCCATGACGGACGATCACCGCGGTGCCGGGACCTGCGGCGACTTCCTCGACCGCCTCGAGGCCGAGAGGCTCGAGACGCTCGCGGAGCTTCTCGGTCGGAACGTAGATGGGCGTTTCCGGGCCGGAAGAGAAGGCGAAGATCACCGTTCCTCCCGGCGCCGTGACGCGGGCCAGCTCTTCGAAGAACGGGATCATGTTCAAGAGGACGACGAGGTCGAACGCCCCTGGCTCGAACTCGAGTGACGACGCGTCGCCGACCTCGAAGCGAACGCGGCCCACGAGGTCGGCGGGAAGAAGCGCACGGGCCTCCTCGACCATCTTCGGGGCAAGGTCGACTCCAACCACCTCGGCCTCGGGGAAGCGGCGTGCGATGACCCTGGCAGCGGCCCCGGTTCCCGTCCCGAGGTCGAGGATCCGCTGCGGCGCGGTGCCCAACCGGTCGAGGGCGGCGCCGAGCGGAATGAGCGTCTCCGGCCCCCGCCGCTTGTCCCAGACCGGAGCGAGGTGCTCGAACTGCGAGCGAAGCGGGCGGCGCAGCAGCCGCCACAGCGCCGGCCGCGCCACCACGGCCGTGGTTACGAAGCGGGCGAAGCGCCTACCGAGCCGCTCGAGAGTTGCGCTCACGTGTCCGTACGGCGGACACGCAGCTCACGGCCGGGCCGAGCGAGCAGCATCTCGGCGGCGTTGCCACCGTTCAAGGCGAGCGCAACGTTTCGATACGAGTCTTCGTAGAGGACGATCTCTCCCGGCCTGACGTCCGTGAAGGTCCGGGCCGCGACGGCGAAATAGGCCTCGAAGCCACTCTCGATCTCAACCCGCGTGCCGGGCTCGATACCGGCGGTCTTCAGGTCTTCGCTCGTGGCGTTCAGCTGGACGTTCCCGAAACGGTCGACGTAGAGGACGGTAGCCCGGAGCCGGGTCGAGCCGACCTCCGCGCGCGGGATGTCGATGTGCACGAGCTCGTCCACGACTATCTCCGGTCCCACGTCGTCGAGCGGTACACCGGCGGCGAGGTGGGCGGCTACCGGCGAGAAGAGGTCTCGTCCGTGGAAGGTGGCCGACATCGGCGCGAGCATGTACCTCGGGTCCTGGATCTCGACCGCATGCTTGACGCCGCCGAGCTTCTCGGCCGCGACGAGCAGGAGGCCGTTGTCGGGCCCCACATAGAGTCGCCCGTCTCCCCCTGCAAGCGCCACGGGCCTTCGCGCGCTCCCGACCCCGGGGTCGACGACCGCGAGGTGGACTCCTATCGGCATATACGGAAGCGTGTTGGCGAGGACGAGCGCGCCCTGGAGGACGCCCTGCGGGGCGATGCCGTGGGTGATGTCGATGACCTCGACATCCGGCGCGATTCGTTTGATGACACCGTGGCAGGTGCCCGCGAAGTCGTCCTCGAGCCCGAAGTCGGTCAGGAACGTGACGAAGCGATACGCGATGCAGCGAGCTTAACCGCTGCCGTCAGGCCGTCCACATCATGCGTCTCCGCCTCCTCGACGACGTCGAGGCCGCCTACCCGAGCCTGCGCGGAGGTGACGGGGCCGATCGTCACGCAGAGAGCGGCGATGCTGAGGGCCACCAGGGCGCGCGCGGCCGAGGCAGACGCAAGCACGACGACATCGCCATGGGGAAACTCGGGAACCTCCTGCGGCACGGTCCGGTAGAGCGGGAGCACGTCCGCCCCGAGCTCTGTGGCCAGGAGCGGTCGTGCGTCCTCGGCGCCGGCGAAGAGCACCCGCCTGGTGGGCGTGGGTAGTTCCTCGAGGAGCCCCTCCTGTGTCGAGCGGCTGGCGACAAGGGCAGGCTCGACGCCATGCTCCCGGACGGCCTCCGCCGTCCCCGGCCCAATGACGGCGACAGGGGGGAGGCGGCCGTCGAGCCGTGCGAAGAAGAGCTCTGCAGCTATGCGGCTCGTGAGCACGAGCCAGTCGTAGCCGGACGCCGAGACGGGCGGGCCTTCCAGGGGCTCGATCCGAATCAGCGGGCACTCGACCACATCGAGACCCGAAGCGCGTAGGCGCTCGGCCAGCTCGTCGTTCCCGCCCCGAGCGCGGGTGAGCACGACCCGGATCGGTTCCGTCACGACGGGACGGCGGCCAGCAGCTCGTCAGCCAGCGCGATCGGATCCTCGCCACGACGCCGCTCGATCCAGCTTCCGTCCTCCGCTGCGATCAGCGCCGTCAGGCATGTTCCGTCGTGATGGGCCGCGACCGGTGCCAGGCACCCCGCGCCGATCCGCCCCACGCACGAACGCTCGGCCGACACGCGGCGCCGGGTCTCGGCATGGTCCGCCGAGACCACCCGCTCTTCCTCACCCACCCGCACCTGGAGGGCGATTGCCCCCTGGCCGGCTTCCGGCACCATGTCGACCGGGTCGAAGCGCAGGCCGATCTCGGCGGAGAGACCCAGCCGGTCGAGTCCCGCCGCCGCGAGCACAATCGCGTCGAGACCACGCTCGCCGCGCTTCCGCAAGCGCGTCTCGACGTTCCCCCTGAGCGGCTCGATCTGCAGCCCGAGCTCCGAGGCGAGGAGCTGGGCGCGCCTGCGAACCGATGCCGTCCCAATTCGCATCCCCGGCGAAAGCGCAGCGGCGCCGCAAAGTGCGTCGCGCGCATCCTCGCGCGGAAGGTAAGCGCCGACAAGGAGACCAGTCTCGTCCGTGGACGTCATGTCCTTCGCCGAGTGGACGGCCACGTCGATGCGCCCAGCGAGAAGCGCCTCCTCGATCTCCTTTACGAAGACCCCGCGCTCGCCGATCTGGCCGAACGGCTTCGAGCGGTCACGGTCTCCCGCAGTGGTCATCGGCACGAGGGCGACGTCGAGGGCGGGATTCGCGGCGCGCAGGCGGTCGGCGGCGAGCTCCGCCTGCGTGAGCGCGAGCCTACTGCCGCGGGAGCCGAGCCGAACCAGCACGGCAGCGCGCCCGCGAACGCGCTCTCGTCTCGCCACACCCGCGCGAGCCGGGCGGACGGGCTCGGAGGAACGTGTACGGCGCCTGCACCGGAAGCGGTCGGCCCACGAGGGATCGTGTCTCGATCTTCAGCGATCCTCCTCAACGAGGCCGAAAAGATGGCGCACGGCCTCAGCATAGTGGACGCCGTCAACTGCACCGGTCGGCGCTGCTGCCGCCTCCTTCAAGCGCACTGTCGGAAGGTGCAGAAGCTTGTTCACGATCTGCGTCGTCAGCGATTCGACCGCCCGCCGCTCGCGCGGAGACAAGGCGCCGAGACTCGGCTCGGCGCGGGCGAGCTCCTGGGCCCGGATCGTCTCGGCGAGCTCGCGTAGCGAGGTGATCGCCGGGACGACATCCCGCGAGCGCTGCCAGGCCCGGAACTGCTCGGCCTCGTAGGCCACGATCGCCTCGGCGCGGTCCGTCTCCTCTGTGCGGCCCTCCGCATTCTCGGTCACGACTCGCTGCAGGTCGTCGATGTCATAGAGGTAGCAGCCGGCGAGATCGTTGATGGCCGGGTCGAGGTCGCGCGGAACCGCGATGTCGACAAAGAAGACCGGCCGTTCGCGCCGGCCGGCCAGTGCCCGCTCGACCTGCTCGGCGGTGACCAGGTAGCCGGCGGAGCCAGTCGAGGCCACCACCACGTCCGCCAAAGCTAGCTCGTCTTCGAGAGCTTCGAGCGAGGTCGCCCGGGCCCCGAAGCGCTCCGCGAGTAGCGACGCGCGCTCGAGGGAGCGGTTCGCGACCACGATCCCGCTCGCTCCCCGAGCCACCAGCTCGAGGGCCGCCAGCTCACCGATCTTGCCGGCCCCCAACAGGAGGACCTTCGTACCGCGGATGTCCTCGAAGACACGCTCGACCAGCTCGGCCGCAGCGGTCGAAACGGAGGCGGGATTCTCCGCGATCCCAGTCTCAGTGCGCACACGCTTGCCGGTTCGAAGAGCATGGCGGAAGAGTCGGTGGAGTGCCGGACCGGTCGCATGGGCTTCCTGGGCTGCTTCGTAGGCGGAGCGGATCTGGCCGAGGATCTGCCCCTCGCCCCGGATCATCGAATCGAGTCCGGCCGCGACGCGGAAGAGGTGGCGAACGGCGCCCTCGTCCAGCAGGGTGTAGAGCGACCCCTCGAGCTCGCCGGCCGGCAGCCCGGCTAGCGTCGCGAGCGCACCGGCACCGCGCTCGAGCGCGTCCGCGGAGTTCTCGCACGCCAAGTAGAGCTCGGTTCGGTTGCACGTAGAGAGTGCCACTGCTTCGCCGTCCTCGCCTGCGAGCGTGGCCGCGATCTCCCCGGCCCGGCCGGGCGCGAACGCAACGAGCTCCCGGAGCTCCACGGGCGCGTGGCGGTGTGACGTTCCGACGAGCACAACGTTCATGTCAGAAATGTCCGATCGGAGTGATCACAAGCCGTAGGACGAGCACGAGAGCAAAGCCGGCGATCGCAATCTGCGCCGTTCGCCGGCCGCGCCAGCCAAGTCCGAAGCGAAGGATGACGAAGGCTGCATAGAGCACCCACGTCCCGAGCGCGACCACCATCGTCGCGTCGAGGGCCACACCCTCCGACTCCACGCGCATGACCCCGATCGCAAGGCCGGCCGTGAGCGCGGGGACCGCTACGGCGATCGTCTGCCCCGTCAGTCGGTCGAGTGTCGCGAGAGAAGGCGCACGCTGGCGGAGGACGCCTGGCTCGTGCTGCTTCAGCTTCCGCTCCTGCCTGAGGTACAGCGCCGCCAGAGCGGCGGCGAGCGTGAAGCCGGCGAACGCGGCCAGGACGAGCCCGACGTGGAGCGCCAGGAAGGCGTCGCCGAAGTCGCTGCTGCCAGGGGCTCCGGCACCCCCCGCCGCCCATGCGAGGACGAAGAGGCCGAGCGCAAACGGCATCACGACGGAGCCGAGCAGGCGGAAGCGCGGGCGGCAGCCCCAGATCAGGTAGGCGCCGACGCACATCCAGACGAAGAGGTTCAGGGAGCCCGCCCAGGTACCCCAGGGCCAGCCCTCCGCCCGGGCCGCCTGAAGCCCGAGCAGGGCGGTCTGTGCGAGCCAACCGACCCTGACACCCCAGATCGCGTACCGCCCGGGCCGGCCCGGGCGAATCGTCTCGCCCGCATATGCGATCGCGGCCTCGCCGTAGCCCAGGAGCGCGGGCCACAGGAGGAGAACTGCCGCTTCGCCCATCAGTTCACCGTCCGGACGGGCTCGGCGGGCTTGACCTTGGGAGCTTCGTCGGGGACGCGGCGCTCCGCCGCCAACCGGGCGAGCCGGGAGACCTCCCGCTCGAGGCGTGCCAGCTTGAAGGCGTAGACCACCACGTAGAGGAGGACGACCGCGAGGACGACGAGATAGGCGGCCGTCACGTACTTCTCGGCCGTGGTCACGCCAACGCCTCCTCGAGCTGACGCAAACTCGCGTCCACACGCTTGCCGAGGAGCTCGTTCGCGTAGAGGGCTCCGGCAAGCGCGAGCGTGCCCGCAAGACAGACGCAGAAGACGAAGAACATCGAGCCGGCCATCTGCGGGCCGTCCCGAGTGAACACGGTTGGATGGATGAAGCCCTCGGCGAGCCGGATGGCGAGGAAGCTGACGGGTATCAGCACGACACCGAAGAGCGCATAGACAGCCGACATGCGCTCTCTCCGCGGCCCAGGCTCCGTCGAGTAGCGAAGCATGAAGTAGGCGGAGTAGAAGAGGAAGAGGACGAGAAAGAGGACGAGCTGGCGTTCGCCCCAGCTCCACCAGACACCCCAGGAGATCCGGGCCCAGATCGAGCCTGTCACGAGCGTCAGGATCCCGAAAATGACACCGATGTGCACGGCCGTGTAACTCTCGAGGTCATACCGGCGCTCGCGCGTCCAGAGGAGGCGCAGCGCCTTCCAGGCCCCCCACCCGAAGCAGGCGTAGGCCGTGAGGGCGACGGGGACGTGGATGTAGAAAATCCGCTGGCTGAAGCCCTGGTCGACGTCATCGGGAACCCAGAAGAACGCGAGCGAGATCCCGGTGAGGAGGAGGAGGGCGGCTGTCGCAGCTAGGGCGACGCCGCGGTTATTCCGTAACCACATATTCAAAGCTGGCCCAGGACAGAATCGCAAAAAGCAGGTCGTAGAGAGCGAGGAAGCCGAGATAGCGCCCCGGCTCGTCCGCGACCGTCGCCCCGACGCCGCCCACGATCACGGGAATTGCGAGGGGGAGGAAGAGAAGCGGGAGCAGGAGCTCGCGCGCCCGGCTCGCAGCGGCCATGGCCGCCAGGAGCGTTCCGACAGCGGCGATCCCGACGTCGGCCAGGAGCACGGCCGCGACCAGCGTCGCATCCACCGGGGCGAAGAAGAGCGCGAAGGCCGGAAGCGCGACCGCCTCCGCCAGGAGGAGAAACGCCATCACGCTCGCCCCCTTCGCAAGCCAGATCGCGCTCCGGTCACACGGAGCAAGGACGAGGCCGTCGAGGAGCCGCTGTTCCCGCTCGGCCGCGAAGGCGCGGGTCAGACCCAGAAGCGCCGTGAAGACGATCGCGACCCAGAGGAGGCCGCCGGCGGCAAGATCCGACGAATCGGAGGGAAGCGCGAAGTGGAAGACGACGAGCGTCGAGACCACGAAGAGGAGCATCGCCGGCAAGGTGTCGCGAGAACGCAGCTCGAGGAGAATGTCCTTGCGGGCGAGCGCGACGACGTCGCCAAAGTAGGTCACGCGGCCCTCGCAAGGTCAAGGCGGGCGGTTGCAAGCCACCCGAGACGGTCCGGCTCGTGCGTCGCCGCAACGATCGCGCGTGCACCCCGCAACGCCTCGAGCTCGCCGTCGAGGAGGCTCGCGCCTGCCGGATCGAGGCCCGTGTATGGCTCGTCCAGAAGCAAGAGGCGCGGCTCGTGGAGAAGGGCCCGGCAGAGCGCGAGGCGCTGGACCATGCCGCGCGAGAAGACCGAGACTCGCTCGTGCCGCGCTTCCCAGAGCAGAAACCGCTCGAGGAGCATGCCGATCCGCTCGCGCCGCTCTGGAACGCGGTAGAGACGACCGTAGAGATCGAGGTTCTCGAGAGCGGTTAGCTCCTTGTAGACGAGCGACTCGTGGGCCAGGTACCCGATCTCGCCGCGGTCGGCGGCGACGTCGATCGTCCCGCCCGTGGGAGCGAGGAGCCCCGCGCACAGCCCGAGGAGCGTCGACTTTCCCGAGCCGTTCGGCCCCGTCACGACGAGGAAGTCCCGCTCTCCGACGTCGAGGTCGAGGCCACGAAGAATCCGCTTGGAACCGAAACGGCGCTCAAGGTGGCGGGCAACGATCACGCGGTCACGTCTGGCTGTGTGTAGTTGCCTCGCCCGACAACAGGGCCAGCGCATGGCCGAGCGCCGGGCGCAAGACGGCAAACCCGTCCCGGCACCCGCCCGGGGAGCCGGGAAGATTCACGATCAAGGTATGCCCCAGAGTCCCGGCCAGGCCACGCGAGAGGAGGCCGTGCGGAGTGCGACGGATCGCGTCTGCGCGAACGGCCTCGGCGATACCGGGCGCAGGCCGCTCGAGAACGCTCGCAGTCGCTTCCGGAGTCACGTCCCTCGGGGCGACACCGGTGCCGCCGGTCGTCAGGATGAGGGAGGCGTCCATCGAGAGCTCGCGGAGCGCGGCGTCGATCTCTTCACGCTCATCGGGAACAACACGGCGGGCCACCTCGTGGCCCTCGGCGCGAAGCAGTGACTCGAGCTCGTCTCCGCTCAGATCCTCGCGCTCACCGGCACAGACGCCGTCGGAGACGGTGAGGACAGCCGTTCTCACGCCGGGTCCTTGACCTTTTCGAGCAGCCTGACGCCCTCGACGACCATCTCCTTGTCGACTGCCTTTGCCATGTCGTAGACGGTGAGGGCGGCAACGGAGACGGCCGTGAGCGCCTCCATCTCGACGCCGGTCTGCGCCGTCGTCTCGGCCGTCGCCTCGATCGACACGCCTTCGTGCTCGACAACCAGCCGGACGTCGACGTGCGCGAGCGGGAGCGGGTGGCAGAGTGGGATCAACTCCGCGGTCCGCTTCGCGGCCATGATGCCGGCGATCTGCGCGGTGGAGAGAGCGTCGCCCTTCGGAAGCGAGCGGAGCGTCGCGGCTGTGTCCGCATGCATCCTGACAAAAGCGCTAGCCGTCGCTCGGCGCCGCTCGAACGGCTTTCCTCCGACGTCGACCATGCTGACCGCCCCCTCCTCGTCCACGTGGCTGAGCTTCGCGCCGTCGGGGCGAGACACCGGAATCAGTGTACTCGCGCCGTAGCCACGGCTTCGTCGAGGTCGGTCAGCTGCGTCTCGATCCATCTGCTGTTGTCGTGGGCGCCCACCCAGTCACGAATCGCCGCGATTCTCGCCCCACGCTCGCTCTGCGGCATCGTGATCGCCGTGTGGATCGCCTCAGCCTGGCCGGCCACGTCGAACGGGTTGATCGAGACAGCCCAGCCGGCCAGCTCCTCGTGCGCACCGGCGTTCTCCGAGAGGATCACGACCCCATCTCTCACGTTGACGAGAGGCGCCTCCTTCGCGACCAGGTTCATGCCGTCGAAAATCGCGTTCACTAGGAGGACGTCGAACTGCTTGTAGGCAGCGAGAGATTGCGGGAAGTTGTCCTGGATCTGGAGATCGAGCGGCTTCCAACCCGGCCGCTGGAACCGGTCGTTCACAGCCCTGGCTGACCGCTGGATCGCGCCCAGATACTCCGAATATTCCGGAATGTCCTGGCGAGACGGGTCGAGGAGGGCCAGCATGCCGACCCGTCCGTGCATCTCGGGATGGGCCTCGAGGTACAGGTCGAACGCCCGGAACCCCCGGACGACGTTCTTCGACGGATCGGTCCGGTCGACCCGCACAACGAGGAACTCCGGACGCTCGGCGATGATCTCCGCCTCGGCTGCAAGCACTTCCTCGCTCCCCGCGAGGTCCTCGAACTCGCGAACGTCGACCGAGATCGGCGCGCAGCGCACGCGCGTGATCCGGTCACGCAGGCGCGCCTCGCCGCGGTCTTGGTCCACCTCCGCGCCGAGGATGTCCTCACAGCAGCGAAGGAAGTTGCGCCGCCAACGAGACGTGTGGAAGCTGACGACGTCGTTCGCCAGCACTCCCTCGTGAAGAGCCCGGCGAATCGAGTCCGGCAGGACACGCCAGTAGTCGGGCTGGGGCCACGGGATATGCACGAAATGCGAGAGCGTCGCGTCCGGGCGCGCCTCGCGGACGAACGAGGGGGCCAAGTACAAGTGATAGTCGTGAAAGAAGACGGACGCCCTGGGCCTGCGCTCGAGCTCGTCCAAGACCGAGTCTGCGAAGGCTCTGTTCACGGCCAGGTAGCCCTCGTTCCACGCATGGTGGAGGCCGTGATCGAAGTTGGGAGCCTCCGCCAGGCCCCATAGATAGTGCTGCGCAAACCAGAGGATCGGGTTCGAGACGACGTTGTAATACCAGTCGTACGCGGCCGGATCGTGGGCGATCAGGCGCAGGCGATACGGAGATCCATCCCGCGACGTCGCCTCCAGCGCCTCGTCGGGGTCCTCGTTCGCTACGACGGCATCCTCGATGCTCATCGCGCTAGCAATCCAGGTGACGTCGTGGAGGGTGAGGAGACTGCTGAGCCCAGTCACGAGCCCGCCGCCTCCCCGGCTCGCCGCCCGGTCTCCGTCTTCGTCGCGCGAGAAAGTGACCGGCGCGCGGTTCGAGACGACGATCAGCTCACGGCGAGCAGGCACAAGGGAACCCTAGATGCTGATCAGCAATCAACACACCGTTTGGATGGCGGCCCAAACGCGGCACAGGCTGCCGCGTCAGCCTGAAGCGACCTTTAGCCGGCGCGACCGGCGACGACGAGCTCGACGTCGCCCGTCTCATTGCCCGCAAGCCGGTTGAAGAGCGCCAGCCAGTCGCGGAGAAGGCGCGGCGTCAGGAACTTCATGCGCACGAACTCCTTGCCCTTGAGCGCCATGGCACGGGCCCGGGCAGGGTCGTCAAGGATCTTCTGGAGCGCCAGGGCGCAGCCCGGGACGTCGTCGACGAGGAACCCGGTCTCGCCGTCTGCGATCTGGTCGACGATGCCGCCGACCCGGCCGGCCACCACCGGACGCCCCTTCCAGAGTCCCTCGGTCACGGTCAAGCCGAATCCCTCCCGCACGGACTTTTGGATGAGCGCGGCCGAGTGCACCTGGAACGCGTTCACTTCGACCGAGCCGACGTTGTTCAGGTTCGAGAGGATGTAGATGTCCGGGTGGCCGTCCGCCGCCGCCACGGTCTGGCTGTAGTACTCCCAGCCCTCCGGGTCGTCGTGGGCCATAGAGCCCACGAGCGCGAGCTGGACGTCCGGGTGATGCTCACGGAGGAGCCGCCACGCCTCGATGACGCCAAGCGGGTCTTTCCACGGGTCGAAACGAGACACCTGCGTGACGAGTGGCCGGCTCACGTCGATTCCGAACTGGTCGACGATGTAGGCGGCATCCTCGGCCGAAAGCGCCATGTTCTTCGGTGCGAGAGGATCGATGGCCGGTGGCCAGATGTAGGCGGGCGGGAGCCCGATGTCGGGCACGTACTGACGGCGGTGAAAGACCGTCGCGTCGTAGCGGGCAATCGATGGGGCCAGGAACGCGAGCACGTCCGGATTCGGCTCCGAGACGTCGATGTGGCAGCGCCAGATCCAGTACGTCCCGAGCTCGTACTTGAACTCCGGAACGGCGGCAGGCTGGGGGTCGTGGACTATGACGTAGTCGTAGCTTCCCTCGAGGGCTTCGGCGTTCAGCCGGTTGCACTCACGGAATATCCGCCGCTGCTCCTCGTCGAGCGTCTGCGAGCCGCCCTGGATCGCGTTGTGGATGGCCTTGGTGACGTCGAAGAACTCGTCCTGCCCAAAGATCACCTGCCACTCGGTCTCGAGCCCCACGTCTTGCATCAGTGGAACGAGCGTGTAAAGGATCTCCGCGACGCCGCCGCCGAAAGCGGTCGCAGACAGGTGGAGAATTCGTTTCCCGGCGATCGGCTCTGCCAGCGTACTGATCTCCCCCATGAGCCCTCGCCCCGCGATGTGCGCGTAGTCCGCGAGCGACTTCTGTCCGACGTTGACCTGTTGGGGCTTCACGGCGGCGCAGGATAGCGCGCGTCGCCCCTGTCGCTCTGAGTTCAGTGCTTCGTTTTGAAGCGGGTTCTTAAGCCAGGTACTTCGTAAAGCGGAGCGAAGAGCCCGCGTCGCTCGACTTGATGTCGAGCTCGTCGACGATCGCGCGGATGATCGAGATCCCGAGGCCTCCCTCGTCGAGCTCGTCGCCCGCGGCAGCCACGGCGGTCTCGGGGTCGAACCCAATGCCCTCGTCCACCACCTCGACCGACAGCTTGTCGTCGTCGAGCGCGTATCGCACCTCCACCTCGCCCGATCGTCGCTCGTTGTAGGCATGGCGGACCACGTTCGAGCAAGCCTCGGTCAGGGCGAGCTTCAGATCGGCGACCAGCGCGGGCTCCAACGCTCGGGCGCGCGCAAGGCCGCTGAGCGCCAGCCGGCAGAGGACGATGTACTCGGCCTTCGCGGGGATGGTCAGTGCCACGTCGCCGTGCACAAAGTTCTGTCCTTTGGTCATGCTCCGCCCTTCGCTTGGCCGACTCCGGTCTGATACCCGAGTGCTCCGCACCTAAACCTCACAGAAGCTTGCCCAGTATTCAGGAGTTTTAGGCGGCTTTCTGTTTTCCGAGCCTCGCGCGGGCGATCTGGACTGCTTCGGCACTCGAGTCCATCAGGACGAAGCGGCGGCCACGCTTCCGTGCCACCGCTCCGAGTGTCCCGCTGCCGGCAAAGGGATCGAGGCACCAATCGCCCGGTCGAGAAGAAGCGTCGACGATGCGCCGGAGGACCCCTTCGGGCTTCTGGGTTGGATAACCTGTCTTTTCGCGTCCCGTGGGCGACACGATGGTGTGCCACCACACGTCCGTCGGCAGTTTCCCTCTCGCCGCCTTCTCCGGCGTCACGAGCCCCGGTGCCATATATGGCTCGCGCTCGACGGTCTCGGCGTCGAACCAGTAGCGCCCCCGGTCTTTGACGTAGACGAGGATCGTGTCGTGTTTTGCCGGCCAGCGGCGGCGCGCGCGCGCCCCGTAGTCGTAGGCCCAAACGATCTCGTTGAGGAAACAGTCGCGGCCGAAGAGCTCGTCGAGGAAAAGCTTCACGTAGTGCGCCTCTCGGTAGTCGATGTGGAAGTAGAGGGTCCCGGTCGGGTCGAGGAGGCGCCGCACCTCGCGGAGGCGAGGCTCGAGAAATCCAAGATAGTCGTCGAAGGCGTCGCGATAGGAGGACTCGGATAGAAGGCACGAGGCGTACCGCCGGCCACCGAAACCGGCCCGGTCGCCGTCCGGACCGGCCACCGTCGCAAGCGTCCGGCGACGCTGGGTGGAGCCTGTATTGAACGGTGGGTCGAGGTAGGCGAGCTGGAAGCTCTCGTCCGCGAAGGCGGGCATGAGGTCGAGGTTGTCGCCGAGCAGGACGGCGTCGGCGTTCGGCAGCTGCGGCATACGGAGCGACGGTACCGGGGCTAGCGGCCGGACCCGGGCGGGATCTCGGGGCGGGTTCCGAGCGTGACGTTGATCGTACGACGCTCGCCGCCACGCAGAACCGTGAACGTGATCTTCTCACCCGGCAGCTTCCGGGTCACGGCGCGGACGACGTCGTCCGCGGTGTCGACGGGCCTTCCGTCGATGGCCACGATCAGATCGCCACCAGGCCTGATCCTGATGTCCTCGAACACCTCCTCCGCCCTCCCGGGCCGGAAGCCCGCGTCGGCAGCAGGGGTGCCCGGATTCACGCCCTGGACGGCAGCACCCCGGTCGGCCCCGTAATCGAAGCGCTCGGCAATCGAAGGGGTCACAGTCTGGGTCGTGATCCCGACATACGCGTAGCGCACCTCGCCCGTCGCGATCAGCTGGGACATCGAGCGCCGCGCCGAGTTGATCGGAACGGCGAAGCCGACTCCCTCCGCGTTCCCGGACTCGCTCCGAATCTGAGCGTTGATGCCAATGACGCGCCCACGGGCGTCGAAGAGCGGCCCACCCGAGTTACCGCGATTGATCGCCGCGTCAGTTTGGATCGCGTCCACGAGGCTGTACTCCGACGTCAGGGAGTCAATCGAGCGCTCCGTGGCTGCCACGATCCCGGCCGTCACCGTGCGGTCGAGACCGAACGGGCTCCCGATTGCCGCCACCGGCTCGCCGACGACGACGCTGCTCGAGTCCCCCAGCGGCACGGGCTCGAGGACGTGGTCGGCCGGATCGACCTTCAGGAGGCCCACGTCGTCGAAAATGTCCCAACCGACGACCTTAGCCTCGACCCGGTCGCCGTCGCGGAACTCGACGTACACGGTGGCAGCGGGATCCGCGCTCTCGGACGGCGATCCCTCACCGGCCGTCGTAATCACATGCGAGTTCGTGAGGATGTAACCCCTAGGGGACACGACGAAGCCAGAGCCCTGCGAGGCACCGCCCTGACCGTCCGCTGCGGGATCACCAAAGAGGGCGATGATCGTGACTACCCCTCCGGACCGGGCGCGATAGATCGTCGACGGGGCGAAGTCGTTCCCGGGCAGCGGCTTCGCAGTTACCGGAACATCCGCGGCCGGCAGACTGTCACCGGCGACCCCGTCGGAGACGGGGACGAGAACGGTCGTCGTGTCGCCGTCGAGCCATCCGGTGGTCTTGCCGGCCACGAGGGCGAGCGAGGCGCCGAGAAGCGCGGCGACCGCAGCGACGACGGCTAGAGCAGGAGCGCGCACGGCCTCTCAGAGTAGCCTGGCGACGGAAACAGCCGGTCGACTAGGCGCGTCGAGCGGCGACCGGCTCGTTTTCCCGTGGAAACGGTGCTGGCACCGACGGCAACTCCAGCGTGAACGTCGTCCACCCCGGCCGGGACTCCACCGTGAGCGCACCGTCCATCCTGCGAGCGAGCTCAACCGCAATCGCGAGGCCCAGCCCGCTTCCCGACGTCTGTCCGCCCTCCGCACGATAAAAGCGCTGGAACAGGTGCTCGAGAGCTTGCGCGGGAATGCCCGGGCCGTTGTCGTGCACCGTGATAACGGCGCGAGCGTCCTCTGACTCGACCCCGATCTCGATACGAGTTCCCGCGGGGGTGTGACGAAATGCGTTCTCGACGAGGATGCGCACGATCTGCAGGACGCGCTGCTCGTCGCCGAGGGCCATGACCGGGTCGACCGCACCCACTGACACGTCATAGCCTCCCGCGTCGGCGACAGCGCGGAACTCATCGCACGCGGTTCGCGCGACCTGGGAGAGATCGATCTCCGCTGCCTGGACGCTAAGTTGCCCCGCGTCGAGCCTCGTGAGGTCGAGGAGGTCCGTCGCCAGCTTGCTAAGGCGTTCCACCTGCGCCCGCGTCTCGATGACGAACTCCTGGCGGGTCTCGTCGTCGAGATCCTCGTCGTCGAGAAGCTCCAGGAACCCGCCGAGAGCGAACAGCGGCGTCCTGAGCTCGTGCGAGGCGTTCTGGATGAACTCGCGCCGGGCGTGGTCCAGATGAGCGAGGCGCTCTCGCATGGAGTCGAGCGCTGCCGCCAGCTGTGCGACCTCGTCAGCGCCCGTGTCGACGACCGGCCGCTCGAAGTCGCCGTCGGCGATCCGCTCGGCGGCAGACTCGAGACTGCGAAGCCGGCGGGTCAGGCCCCAGGCGGCGACGTACCCGAGGACGGTCGCCCCGAAGATCGCGAGCGCGCCCGCGACGAGCAGACTGCGCCGCACGAGCCCCACGTTCGAGAGGACGTCCCCGAGTGAGGCGGAAACAGCGACGGCGGTGTTGGGGTTGATCTTGATGGCCGCCTCGGCAACGTCTCGGTCTCCTTTCGTCACCCGGCCCGAGGCTTCGCCCTCCTCGAAGGCTTCGAGGGCCACAGGATCTGCGGCTACCTCTTGCGAAGACAGGTTCGAGTCCGCAACGACGATCGGAGCATTCGCGGTCAGGAGCTGGTACACGACCACGCGCGCGTTCAGCTGATTGGCGATTTCGCCGACGAGCTGACCGTAGATGCTGGTACTTCCGCTCGGGTTCTGCCGCCGGAGGCTCTCGGCAACGTTGGGCATGACGTCCTTGATCCGGCCGATCTTGTCCTCCACGAGGCGGTTCTCGAGACGGGGCACGACGGCCAGGTACACAACTCCCATCGCGATCACCACGAGAACGAAGAGGACGAAGCTGAGCTTGGTCGTCAGCGACCGGAACGGGAGGATTGCTCTCATCGGCTATCTCTGAAGCGGTAGCCGACGCCGCGGACTGTGAAGATGTAGCTCGGCTCACCTGGGTAGGGCTCGATCTTCTCGCGCAGGTGCCTGACGTGGACATCGATCGTCCTCGGGTCTCGGTAATCCGAGCCTCCCCACAGCCTCTGAAGGAGCATCTGGCGGCTGAAGACGTGGCCCGGCTGAGTGGCTAGCGTTCGCAGCAGCTCGAACTCGAGGTACGTGAGCTGCACCTGCCGCCCCTCGACGTTCACCGTGCGGCGGCCGAGGTCGATCGCGACCCCGTCCACCTCGACGATCTGGTCAGGCTCGTCCGTGGGCACCAGGTTTGCGCGGCGGAGCAGTGCCCGCACCCGGCTTCGGAACTCGCGAATCGAGAAGGGCTTTGTGATGTAGTCGTCCGCCCCGAGCTCGAGGCCGAGAACCTTGTCCACCTCGTCGTCGCGGGCGGTGAGCATGATGATCGGGACCGTGCTCCGGGACCTGAGCCGGCGGCAGACTTCGAGGCCATCGAGCTTCGGGAGCGCCAGGTCGAGGACGACGAGGTCGAACTCGCCTCCGTCGAAGCGCTCGAGCGCCTCCTCGCCGTCCCGAGCCTGAACGACGTGAAACCCCTCGCGCTCGAGGGGGTAGGTGAGGAGCTTCTGGATCGACTCCTCGTCATCGACAACGAGAATGCTGGCAGGCGTCGCCACAGCCGACAGGATACGGACGGGTAGATGGCTAATCGGTAATTGGCGTGAGGAAATTGCCGGTCAACCATCCGGCGCTGCCGTAGACTGCGAGCGGCTCATGGCCAGCGATCTGGGAGAACGACGCCGGCGACCGCGGCGCGGATCCCTCCAGCGCCCGGTGTCGAGCAGGATCTACCGGGCCGGCTTCGCCGGCGTCGTGGTGGCGCTCCTTGTTGCCGCATTCACCGTTGGGCGCCCAGACCCACTGCCCGAACCGAAGCTCGACCCTTCGTTCGACGAGGCGAGTGCCGTTCAGTTCGCGAGCGACTTCGCCCGACTGAATCCCAGCCGTACCCCGGGTTCGCCGGGAGCCATCGGCGCAAGTCAGTGGGTGACGGACCGGCTCTCAGACTACGGGCTGAAGACGCACCGCCAAGCGTTTCGGGTCCGGATCGCCGGTCTCGGCGAGCGCGAGCTGGTCAACCTGATCGCGATTGTCCCAGGGCGCTCCCCGGAGGCGATTGTCGTCCTCGCTCACCGCGACAACCTCGGAATCTCGCCTGGAGCCAACGACAATGCGTCTGGGACCGGAGCGCTGCTCGAGCTGGCTCGCAACGTCGCCTCCACCTCGCTCTCGCACACGCTCGTGTTGGTCTCGACGGACGGAGGGGCCTTCGGAGGCATCGGCGCGAGCGCCCTCGCACGGGACCCCGACGTGCTGCGTCAGATCATCGGCGGCGGGTCCTCGATCGCGGCCGTGGTCAACCTCGACGGGTTGGCCGGGGCGGGTCCCCCGCGCCTTGTCTTCTCCGGCGACACGGCGCGGACCGCGGCCACAGCACTGGTCGCAACGGCAGCAGAGAACATTCGCGAGCAGACGCGCGAGGAGCCAGAGAAGCCCGCGGCCCTCTCGCAGCTCATCGACCTCGCCTTCCCGTTCAGCCTCTACGAGCAAGCGCCCTTCGTGGCTCGCGGCGTCCCCGCGATCACGCTCACGACGTCGGGGGACCGGCCGCCGCGAGCCCAGACCGACACCATCGACGGCCTGCGCGGAGAACGGCTCGGGCGGCTCGGTCGGTCGGCGCAGTCCCTGCTCGCATCGCTCGACAGCGCCCCGGAGGTGGCAAGCGGCACCCAGTCCTACCTCGCGCTCGGCTCACGCTTCTTACGCGGTTGGACGATCCAGTTCCTCTTCCTCATGGCCCTGCTTCCGTTCCTCGCGACGGTCGTCGACCTCTTCGCTCGCTCCCGACGCCGCCATGTGCCGCTCCTGCCGGCGCTCCGGAGTCTCAGGAGCCGACTCGGAGTGTGGCTCTGGGCAGGAGTTGTGTTCGCCCTCTTCTCGGCGCTGGGCGCGTTCCCGACGGGAACTGCGCAGCCGATCAACCCCGACGCGCCGGTTGTCGGCGAATGGCCATACGCCGCGATCATCGGCCTCTCCGTGCTCTCGATCCTCGGCTGGCTCGTCGCCCGGCCGAGACTGGCACGAACGGTTGCCGTCGACGAGGCCGACGAGTTGGGCGGCTATCTCGCGGCTCTCCTCGCCCTCGGCATGATCGCGCTCGTCGTCGCAGCGTCGAACCCCTTCGCGCTCTTGTTCATCCTGCCCTCCCTGCACGCATGGCTCTGGCTTCCGCAGATCCAGGACCGACCGCTGCCGCTTCGGATCGCACTCTACGCAGCAGGATTCACAGGCCCGCTGCTCCTTTTCCTCTCCTTCGCCAGCCGGTACGACCTCGGAGTCGAGACGCTCTGGTACCTCCCGGCTCTGGCCTCGGTCGGCTATGTGCCGCTGCCGCATCTCCTCGCCACGCTTTGCTGGGGCGCCGTAGCGACACAGATCGGAGCCCTCGCCCTGGGCAGGTATGCCCCCTATCCGGCGGCAGACGACCGGCAAGTGCGAGGCCCCATCCGCGAGACGATCAGACGGATTGTGCTCATTTTCCGCAGCCGGCGCCGCGAGCGCAATCACGAGGAGGACGCGAAGCCAAAGCGACTCCGGTCTGTCCCCTAGGACCTAGACGAGCTCGAGGTACCGGACGCTCGAGCCGGCTGCCAGCTCGTCGGTCCCGGCCGCCACGTACACCAGGGCGTCTGCCGTGCCCGAGCGCACCATCATGTGCGACTCCTGGCCGTCGAGCGGGCGGAGCAGCGTCTCGTCGCCCTCCCTCGAAGCCGTTCGCGCCCGGAGGAGCTCGTCGCGATGCTCGTTACGGCGAACCGGCGCAGCCAACCGCCCCTCGCGGAACCGGGGGAGCGGATCCGGTAGGCCGAGAAGCGCGTTCACGGCCGGCCGCACAAAGAGCTCGAACGTGACGAGAACGGAAACCGGGTTGCCCGGGAGGTTGAAGATCGGGGTCTCCCGGCGGACGCTGAACGCAACCGGCTTCCCAGGCTTCACGCTCACGCCCCAGAAGACTTCCTCCGACCGAAGCTTCGCCTGGACAGTGCGTACCAGGTCGTGAGGGCCCACGGATGCTCCTCCCGAGGTCACCAGCATGTCGAAGCCAAGCAGCGCGCGCTCCATGGTGCGATGGAGCTCCTCCTCCTCGTCTGCGACCACGCCGAGCTGCGCCGGGACGGCTCCAGCGGCACCGAGCGCTGCCGCCAGCAGCAGCCCGTTCGACTCGTAGATCTGCCCCGGCTCGAGGGCTTCACCAGGCTGCCGAAGTTCCGTTCCCGTTACGAGGATCCCCACGCGGGGACGCTTGGCGCATTGCACCTCTGAAACTCCAGCTGCGGCTAGCGCGCCGACCTGGGCAGGGCCGAGCTGCGTTCCGGCTTCGAGCACCGGCTGACCCGCCTGGGTGTCGCCACCGCGCGGGCGGACATTCGCGCCCTGCCGGGCCTCTTCGCCGAACGTGACTCGGGAGCCCTCGTGCTGGACGAGCTCGAGGGGCACGACCGTATCCGCACCGTCCGGGACGACGCCGCCCGTAGAGATCGCCATGGCCTCACCCGCCGCCAGGGCACGGCTCGGGGGACGGCCGGCCGCAATTTCCTCGACGACCGGCAGGGTCACTCCTGCCGACACGTCCGCAGCGCGGACCGCGAAGCCGTCCATAGCCGAGCTCGCAAAGGGAGGCAAGTCGACTTCGGCCGTAGCCGTGCCGGCAAGCACCCGGCCGGCGGCCCTCTCGATCGGGACGCGCTCGGCCGCGAGCGGTCGCACTCGCTCGAGGATCAGGCGATGCGCCTCGTCGACGGAAATGAGATCGGGCACGGAGCCGTACGCTAACCGCCCCGGGCTACCTAGATCGGCACGGCGTCTCGCAAGAGGTATGCGCAGAGCCCGATAGCCAGCCAGCGGGCTGCGCCGTCTTCCTCGACCGCGGCGATCGGAACGGCCCACACCGCGTACCAAGGCACGAGCCAGGTCGTGGCCAGAAGAACGAAGCCGGCGCAGAGGCCAAGCCTGGCGCGACCTCGCCACGCCTCGAGGACGAGCCCGAGGTAGGCGAGCGCGAAGAGGCCCGCGAGGAGCCCGGCCGCGACCCCTTCGGGAAGGCCGAGCTGCGAAAGCCGGTTCGGGATGCTGTAGCGAGCCTGGTCGGAAAGGTTGTCGGCCAGCGGCCCCAAGGCACCGAGCCACGCAGTTCCATACCGCAGGAACGCCGCGGCGGCGAGGACTCCAGCCGCGATCGCGAACCCCAGGTACGGCAAAGGACGGCCATTTCTCCGCAGCTCGATCGCGCGCAGGGGCAGAAAGAGGAGCGGCACCCACTTGACCGCGATCGAGCAGGCCCAGGCTGCGCCCTCCAGCTGCCGACGGCCACTGGCCGCGAGGGCAAGGGCGGCCAGCACGAACGCCATCATCAGCGCGTCGTTGTGGCCGCCTCCTGCGAAATGAAGAGCGAGGAGCGGGTTCCAGCCGACGAAGGCCGCGGAGAACGCCGGCCTCCTGCCGAGCCGGGCAGCCAGCGCCGCGAGGGCGAGCATAGCCGCGGCAGCAAGACCCTTGTAGAGGTCGCCGGCGAGTCCGGCCGAATCGCCCACGACCACTGCGTGGCCCTCCGAAAGAAGCGTGAACCCGGGGCCATAGACGGTCGTCGTGTCGCGCCAGCGCTCGCCCATGAGGTGATAGGCCGGGTCGTCGGGGAACGTGCTCGGCGGATCCGAGTACGGGTTCGCGTCGTGCACGGCGCCCAGGCGCCCGTAGTCCCAGTACGTGTAGGCATCGGTGGAGAGAAGGACAGGCCCGGCGAGCGGCACGAGCTGGACGGCAGCCGCGATCGCGAGGACGACACCTACCCGGGCCGTACGGTCTCGACCGAGGAGAACCACGGCGAGCACGTAAACGGCAAAGGCGGCAACGCTCGCGCCGAGGTAGAGCCAGGCCCATTTCGTCTCGCCGCCCGCGTGCTCGGGAGCTAGTGGTGAAGCCTCCGGAAACGACGCCGCGACAGCGATGCCGACGAAGAGCAGGCAAGCGAGGCCCAAGCCGAGTACCGGCACCTCCGCGGCGCGCGCCTGCGACCCGGCGGCCGGGCGGGGCACCTAGTCGTTCGAAGCCGCGGTGGTGGTCGGCGGCGGCGGGGGAGAGGTCGTGTCTGTGGGAGCCGCGGTGTCCGTCCCGCCGCCGGTGTCCGTCTCGCCGGAGGAGGTCGTCTCGTCGTCCTTCTTCTTTCCGCCGTCGCAATTCTTCGTGCAGGGCGGCGGTCCGTAGTACGCGTACTGACCGTGGAACGGCTGCCAGTCCACGGGCTGAGATGGATACGGGAACTCTGCGGCCGGGGAGGAGCCGATGGCGGCAACCATGAAGTCGTGCCAGATCTGTGCCGGGAACGTGCCGCCGGCAACCCTGATCCCGTGCACGTTCGTCATCGGTATCTGGGCTCGTGGATAGCCAACCCAGACGGCTGTCGCAAGCATGGGCGTGTAGCCCACAAACCAGGCGTCCGCGAAGTCATCCGCCGTGCCCGTCTTTCCCGCCGCCGGTCGTCCGAAGTTGGCTGCGGTGCCAGTGCCGGCCAGGATGTTCTGCTGCAGGATCTTGGTCACCTCGTAGGCGATTCCGTCCCTGAAGACCCGCTTGCGCTTCGGCTTTCCCCAGCCGGCGCCGGTGTCGACTTTGCCGGTTGGGAGCACAACCTTCTTGATCGCCATGGGCTCGGAGTAGATGCCGCCGGCGGCAAGCGTCGCGTAGGCGGAAGCCATGTCGAGCACCGAGACGGAGTTTGTACCGAGCCCGACCGACGCGACCGGCTCGAGCCGCGTCTTGATGCCCATCTCGTGCGCAATCTTGACAACGTTCTCCGGACCGACGTCGAGCGTCAGCCGCGCATAGACGGTGTTGTCCGAGCGAAGCGTCGAGGACGCGATCGTCGAGGGACCGTAGTAGTCACCAGCGTAGGTGGCGACGTCCCAGGGCTCGCTGAGAGGATCTGGCTGCCAGTGGAACGGCGCCGAGAGGTACATGGTCGAGTTCGGGTTGATGCCCTGGTGGATCGCCTCCGTCAAGACGAAGGTCTTGAACGACGAGCCGGCCTGGCGCGTGCCTTGTGCGGCGAGGTTGAACTGGACCCCCCGCCGCCCGGGGATCACGGCCGTCATCGCCCTGATGGCGCCGTTTTTCGGGTTGATTGAGACGACCGCAGAGGCGGGGTCGGTGCGCTCGGTCAGGTTCTCCTTGACCGCCCGCCGTGCCGCCGCCTGGAAGCGCGGATCGATGGTCGCGTAGACCTTGAGCCCGCCGCTCCTGACCGTAGAGACGCCGTACTTCGCAATCAGAAGATCGCGGACGTAGCCGAAGAAGAACGGCTCGCGGATCTTCGTGTAGATCTGGCCTCGCCGCAGCTTCAGCCGCTTGGCGGCAGCCTGCTCGTACTCGGCCTGAGTGATATTCCCGGCGACCAGCATTGCACGGAGCACCTCGTTCCGCCGCCGCACGGCTTCGTCGGGCCGCGCGAAGGGGTCGTAGACCGAAGGAGCCTGCGGGAGCCCTGCAAGCAGGGCGGCCTCCGCGAGCCCAAGCTTTTTGGCCGACTTCGAAAAGTACGTCTGCGAGGCAGCCTCGATGCCGTAGGCATGGTTTCCGAAGTACACCTGATTCAGATAGGTCTGGAGGATCCGGTCCTTCGGCCAGGCGTCATCGAGCTTGAGTGCCAGGCAGGCCTCCTTCGTCTTTCGCTTCAGCGAGCGCTCGTTGCCGATGTAGAGATTCCGGACGAGCTGCTGTGTGATGGTCGAGCCGCCCTCGACGATCCGGCCGCTCTCCAGGTTCTTGAAGGCGGCTCGGAAGATCCCGTGGAAGTCGAGTCCGCCGTGCTGGTAGAAGCGCCTGTCCTCGATCGCGACCGTCGCCTCGCGGATCGAAGGCGACATCCGCTTGAGCTTGACGGGCTGTCGATTCCGCTCGGCGGGAATGGCGCCGAGCGGCGTTCCGTCGGCGGCGTACACGAACGAGTTCTGCCCCAAGGTGACGGGCCGGAGCAGCTCGAGACTGCAGCTGTTTCGAAACGCGCTGGCCCCGGTGAACGCCGCGGCGGTCAGAGCGGCCATGATGGCCACCGCGCCGAGCCCGATCGTCAGGAGAACGAGACGGCGCCGAGCAGCGTGGTGGCGCCTGCGCCGGTTTCGGTCGCGGCGCCGGTGGCTGGCGTAGGCGTTGGCTGCCGGCCGTGACTTGCCGCCGTTCCGAGGTCGTCCGTTGCCGTTCCCGGGGCGCACGTTGCCGGGCCCGCCACGGCCGTTTCCCTTTCCGTTTCGTCCGCGCGCCGGAGGCATCAGAGGAGGCCTTCCTGGCGCAGCCGGCGGTGCGCGGCCAGGCGCAGCGATGCCTCGAGGTCGGCCACCCGCGACGGCTGCGCCCACGCCTCGATCCGCACGACGACTCGGTCGGCCTCGAAGGCACTCACGGCAATGTGTGGCTCGGTGTCGGGCATGGCGTCGGGCGCGTCTTTCGCCTCCTCGGCGACAAGGGCAAGCACTCGGTCGAGGTCAGACGAGATCGGTACTGGGATGGTGACCTCCGCGAGATGCTCCAAACGTGCGATGGTCGAGTTCTGGATCGTATCCGAGGCAAGCTTCTCGTTCGGGATGTAGAAACGGGCGCCGTTGCCGGTTTGAAGGATCGTGTAGATCAAGGCGATCTCCTGCACCGTCCCCGAGGCATCGGCAACCTTGACCTCGTCCCCGAGTCGAAGCGGCTGGGTGAACGCGATCATGATGCCGGAGACGAAGTTCCCCAGGGTGGAGCGGGCCGCCATGCCAATGATGAGGCCCACGACGGCGGTGGAAGCGAGGATGCCTCCGGCTACCGCCCTGACCTCCGGAATCACGAGGAGAGCACTCAGGACACCGAAGGCGACGATCGCCGCCACCAGGCTTCGCCGGAGCACGCGGTAGCGGGTCATCGCCTGCGGCTCGAGCTTCAGGCGCCGGGTCAGCGCCCGGTCGGCAAGACGCGCCACGGCGAGGGCGATGAGGACCACGGCAGCCACGATCGCGGCACGCTTCCACCAGTCGGCGTCCATCCCGAGTCAGTTCTCTAGAACGGGAGCGGCTTCCTGCCTGCGAATCCCCCTTCGAGCGTATGCCACCAAGAGACGTCGGCTTCGCCGAGCCGCCAGCAGAGGAGCACCGTCGACCCGTCCGCCGGATACCGGGCCGGGAAATCGACAAGGCCCGTGTCCGGATCCTTGACCTGGACGCCGAGGCGGTCCAGCTCTTCGACCGCCTCCCGGAGCCGGTTCGCGGCGGCGGCGGCCTCCTCCTGCAGTACGCCCACCGAGCCAGGGTGAAGCCCGCCGCCGTTTCCGGCCGCCCGTGCGCGGACGGCGGCGAGGCGGAGCTCGAGCTCGGAGAGGCTTCGGCGCGCCGCCACGAGGCGCTCGACCGCGGGACCTGACAGTCGGCAGGGCGGCGTTCGCTTCCTCCGGCGTGAAGAGCCGCACGAACGGGATACTTCCTGATCGCGTGACCCTCCGCCGAACTGTCCTCCTCCTCCTGCTGACGGCTCTCCTCACCACGGGATGCGGGGAGCGCCCGGAGCCCGTGGGCGACCTCTCCGTGGCCTATCCGGTCCGGGTTCCGGGCGGCGGCGACGCTCCGACCATCCTGCGGCAAGCGCCAAAGCGGATCGTGGCCCTCGACCTGGGCGCGGTAGAGCTCCTCTCACGAATGGGAGCCGGGGCGCGACTCGTCGGCCTGCCGTCCGGTGCGCCGGTCCCAGCTGGAGCGAAGGCGGAGACCGTCGTCGCGCCCAGCGGGCAGATCGACGTCCAGGCGATCGTCTCGCTGCGACCCGACCTGATCGTCGCTACACCCGACACGGATCCCGTCGACGTGTCGCGGGCTCAGCGGGAAAGCAGGGCCGCGCTCTACATCCAGCCTTCCGAGTCAGTCGATGACGTCGCCAGGAGTGCGATCGAGCTCGGCTTCCTCGTCGCCGAGCCGGCGAAGGCTCGGGTGCTCGTAGCGGAGATGCGGCGAAGCCTCGCCGATCTCGACGCGACGCTCGCCGACGTCCCAGTGCGAACGGTCTTCGTCGACACCGGCCTCTTCGTCACCGTGCCCAGGCGATCGCTCCTCGCCGACCTGATCAGCCGCGCGCGAGGGCGCAGCGTCGCCGGCGCGAGGCCGGGGCTCGAACCGTTCCCGCTAGCACGCCTCGCACAGCTCGACCCTGACGTCTACCTCGCCACCTCGGACACCCGGCTCACTCTGGCGCGACTTCGCTCGAACCCTAAGACCAAGCGACTGCGATCGGTTCGGGAAGGCCGGGTCCACATCCTTTCGGTCACCCTGGTCACGACCGCCGGCCCACGCGTGCCCGAGGCGCTCGCCGAGATCGCCCGCGCCCTCCATCCCGAGGCGTTCTAGATGGCCGTGGCCGCCGATCTCGACGTGGTCACGCTCGACGCGCTCGGAACGCTCGTTGAGCTCGCAGATCCCGTGCCGGGCCTGCGTCGGGCGCTCGCCGCGCACGGGGTCGAGCGGGAGGACGCCGATGTCGGCCACGCGTTCGCTGCCGAGGTCGAGTACTACCTCCCCCGCGTGCACACCGGAAGCGATCCCGAGTCGCTCACAACACTCCGGCAGGACTGCGCGGGCGTCTTCCTCGAGGCGTGCGAGACCGACCTCGACCCCGCGGTCTTCGCCGCCGACTTCAACGCCGCGATCGAGTTTCGGCTCCTCCCGAATGTCCTCCCAGCGCTCGACGCCTTGGAGGCAGCCGGCCTCTCGCTCGCCTGCGTCGCCAACTGGGACATCTCCCTGACCGCCCATCTGAAGCGTCTCGACCTCACGCGGCGATTTCATGCGACCGTAAGCTCTGCCGAGGCCGGAGCCCAGAAGCCGGATCCGCGACCGTTCGAGCTCGCGCTGGAGCGGCTGGGAGTTCAAGCGAATCGCGCGCTTCACTGTGGGGATTCCGACGCCGACCGCGAGGGGGCCGCACGGGCCGGGCTGGAGTTCGAGCCCGACCCCGTGGCTACGCTCCCGGAGCGACTGGGGATTCGATGAGCAAGGAGCGAAAGCCGGGCCTGCAGACTCGGTCGATCCACTCGCCGCCCGCGCGACGCGCCGTGGGTGTCCCGGTCGTCGGCCCGATCGTTCCCGCCGCCACGTACGCCTTCGATTCGGCTGCGGAGTTCGGCCGCGTCATGAGCGAGGAGGAGTACGGGTTTCTCTATGCCCGCCTCCGGAATCCAACCGTCGAGGAGCTGAACGCAGTCCTCGCCTCACTCGAGGGTGCGGAGGCGGCACAGGCCTTTTCGTCGGGCATGGCGGCGATCTCGGCAGCGCTCGTGACGGCCCTCGAGGCCGGCGACACGCTCCTTTGCGCACGTCAGCTCTACGGCAACACGTACTCGTTCATCGAGAAGCACCTGCCCCGCCTCGGCATCGAAGTCGTGTACCTCGACGTGACAGATCTGAGTGCATGGGAGCGCACGGCGCGAGTCCTCTACGTCGAGACGATCGCCAATCCCGCCGTTCCGGTCGCCGACCTCCGCGCGCTCGCAGAGCGGAAGGGCGACGGCGTTCTGATCGTTGACAACACCCTCGCATCGCCGGTGCTTTGTCGCCCGCTCGAGCTCGGCGCCGACATCGTCTGCGAGTCGGCGACCAAGTACCTGAACGGCCACCACGATGTGACTGCCGGCGTACTCGCGGGGAGCGCTGAAGCCGTTGCGCGTGCCCGCGACCACCTGATCGACGTCGGCTCGGTGCTCGACCCGTTCCCCGCCTTTCTCCTTCGGCGAGGCCTGAAGACGCTCGCGCTTCGGATGGAGCGCGCGTCGAGCAACGCCCTCGCTCTTGCACGCTTCCTCGAGAGCCACTGGAAGGTCCAGCGTGTCCACTACGTCGGTCTCCCGAGCTACGAGCACTACGAGCTGGCCGTGACGCAGCTCGACGGCTCGGGCGGGATGCTGGCCTTCGAGGTTGGCGGGCGCGAGGCCGGCGAGCGGGTCATGGACGCACTCGAGCTGTGCGCCCGCGCCACAAGTCTCGGCGGCGTCGACACCCTAGTCTCGCACCCCGCCTCCACGAGCCACCGGCAGTTCAGCGCGGCCCAGCTGACGGCGGCCGGAGTGTCCGAGGGCCTTCTGCGCGTGTCCGTAGGCTGTGAGGATGGAGACGATATCGTCGCCGACTTCGAGCAAGCCCTCGGCCGCCTCTAGATCGACGAGGCAGATGGGTCCTCTGGCGGCGTGGCTCGTTCTCGTCGCCCTGCAGATCGCGCTCGCCTTCTCGGCAACGAGCGATGACGACGCCGTCCGTGACCCGGACCCGCTCTTCAGTTGGGAGCTCGCTATCGGCGGCACCATCGTCTACGCGATCGTGGTCGTGCTCACGTTTGCCATCGTAAATTCGTATCCGATGAACGTGAGGGAGGCGCTCGGTCTGAAACGGTTCAACAACCGCTGGGTCTGGATCGCTCTGGGCGTCGCCTTCACCTCCCTGATCGTGGCTGCGATCTCGGAGCCGTTCCTGCACGGGGGTGAGGAGCAGGGCCTAGCGCCCGGCGGCTGGCAGCCGGACCGGGCGGGTGCATTCGTCGCGAATGCGCTCGTTGTCATCCTGGTCGGTCCGTTCGCCGAGGAGCTCTTCTTCCGCGGCCTCGGGGTCCGCGTCCTTCGGTTTCTCGGCCCCGGGGTCGCCATCGGAGGGACGGCACTTCTCTTCGGGCTGGCCCACGGCATTCTCGGGGCTCTCCCTCCGCTCGTGTTCTTCGGGGCTGGCCTGGCGTGGGTTCGCTACCGCTCGGACAGCGTCTGGCCCGGTTTCATCTCGCACGCCGCCTTCAACGGCGCCGGGATCGCGATCGCAATCGCGACTTTCTAGAGGATTGGTGGCACGCCGCCCGGCCAGCGCTTCGATTCGCCGAGCGCTCGTAGCCTCCAGCCGTCCGATACGTCAGACTCCGCGCAGTGCGGCGCGCGGTCGTGTTCGGGGTCTTGCTCCTCGCCTTCGCCTCTCCGGCAGTCGCCGTCGCGGCCGGGGAAGCCATCAGTATTGCGGTCAGCCGGACGACGGTCCCGTTCGACAAGACCGTCCACTTCACCGGCGCGATCAGCCCTGCCGTGGGTGTAGCCCCTGTCCGCGCCTATCTGATCGAAGGAGAAAGTGCCTACGTGGTTGGAAGCGGCACGACGCGAGCTGACGGAACCTACGACATCGCCGGAACGATCCGGAAGCCGGGCAACTACGTCACGCGGGCCAGGGTGGATGCGGCGGGCACGATCGTCGAGTCGAGCCCGGTCGGACTTGCGGTACTTCCATCGCTAACCGCGCTCTTCGACGGGACGGCCACGCTCGGTGGCAGCCTTGTACTCGCCGGACGACTTCAGCCGGCCCGTGCCGGAACCCTCCGGCGGACGATCGGCGCCGGGACAAGCTGGGTCCGTGTCGGCCCTGCGGGGCGCTTCCGAATCATTCTTCCGACCACCAAGGCCGGCCTGCTGACCGTAAAGCTGACGCTGGCTCCGGCAGCCGGCTACGCGGCGAAGAGCGCCATAAGGCGACGGCGGATCACCATGCCCTATCTCGCTCGCGGATCGCGCGGCAGGAGTGTTCGCCTCCTCGAGCGCATGCTGCGCGATCGTCACTACGCAATCCCACGGGTCGACTCGCTCTACGGCTACGACACCATCGAGGCGGTCTGGGCTTTCCAAAAGGTCTACCGGCTGCGGCGCACCGGGCGCGTGACACCGGCGCTTTGGCGGCTGCTTAGCCGGGTCGGAGCGCCCGCCGCCCGCGTCAGGCGCGGCAATCACATCGAGGTGGACAAGACCCGGCAGATCCTCTTCGAGGTGCGCGACGGCCGGGTGGTGAACGTCCTCCACGTCTCGACGGGCGCAACGGGCAACACGCCGGTCGGCGCGTGGCGCGTCTACAGCAAGGTGCGTGGCTACAACACCCTGGGTATGTACTACTCGCTCTTCTTCCGCGGCGCCTTCGCGATTCACGGCTACCACTCGGTGCCGCCCTTCCCCGCAAGCCACGGCTGCGTCCGGATTCCGATCTGGGCGGCGTACTCGCTCTTCAACCGCTGGACCTACGGCGCTGCCGTTCGCGTCTTCCCCTAGTCTCGACGTGGCGTGGTGACTATCCTTCGCCGCCCATGGACGAGGCGAGCAAGGATCCAGTGGTGCGGCAAATCCGAGAGCAGATCTCGGACAACGACCGCGCCATCGTCGAGGCGATCAACAAGCGCCTGAAGCTCGTCGCGCGTCTGAAGGAGTACAAAGCCTCCCGCGGTTACGCCTTCCTCGATCCCTCCCGGGAGGAGTGGATGGTCAGCTACCTCACGAGAGCGAACACCGGCCCGCTCTCTGCGGATGGCCTGAAAGAGGTCTATACCGAGCTCCTCGACCTCACAAAGCGCGAGGTAGCGCGAAGCCAGGACGAGCCCGCCGAAGCCGCGGGCTAGCGTTTAACTCTCGGTCGAGAAGTCCTCGGGCTTCACCTCGTCGAGGAACTTCTTGAACTCCTCGACGACTTCTTCCTCGTTCACGTCCTCGTGTTCGAACTCGATCGCGCTCTCCTCGATCACGGCCTCGGCCGCAAAGATCGGAGCTCCGGAGCGAACGGCAAGCGCGATCGCGTCGCTCGGCCTCGAGTCGATCTCGATCTCCGAGCCGTTGACCGCCACGGTGATGAGAGCGTAAAAGGTGTTCTCCCGAAGCTCGGTGACCGCGATTCGGACGATGCGAGCGTCCAGCTGCTCCAGCACCTCGGTGAGGAGGTCGTGCGTCATGGGCCGCGGGGTATTCGCGCCCTGGAGCTTCATCAGAATCGCCGCGGCCTCGGGGTGTCCGATCCAGATCGGGAGGAACTTGTTCCCGTCCTGAGTCTTCAGAAGGACGATCGGCTGCTTGCCGACCATGTCGAAGCTCACCCCGTAGATGACCATCTCCTGCATCAAGTCGCCCTCGTCTGATGATACTCACGGGCCAGCAAGCGTCTCGATGTGAGGAGCGTCACGACATCCTGGCACATGTGTAGATCCTGAGTCGCCGCACGGGTCTTACCCGGTGGGCTCGGTAACTTCCGGTGCTAGCGATATCCGATTCGAGTCGTTATGGCTCGCTGCGGCGGCTTCCGAACACCCGGCGAAGAAGCATGTCTGGCAGAGTGCCGCAGAGCGGATCGAGGAGGTGAACCGATGGCAGCCGTGAGGGCAAATCCCGTCCGGATCGAGGGCCGGCTCGATCCGGACCTCAGCCGCTGGCTGTGGGTCGTGAAGTGGCTGCTCGCGATCCCGCACTACATCGTGCTCGCCTTCCTGTGGATCGCGTTCGTCGTGCTCACAGTCGTCGCCTTCTTTGCGATCCTGTTCACCGCCCGCTACCCGCGGGGAATCTTCGAGTTCAACCTCGGCGTGCTGCGGTGGACGTGGCGCGTGGCCTTCTACTCGTACGGCGCCCTGGGCACCGACCGCTATCCGCCTTTCACTCTTGGCGCCGCACCCGACTATCCGGCGACGCTCGACGTTGCTTACCCGGGCGAGCTCTCGCGCGGGCTCGTGCTCGTGAAGTGGTGGCTGCTGGCGATTCCGCACTACCTGGTCGTCGGTGTGTTCATGTCGGGCGGCGGCTTCATGGGCTGGAACGAAGAGGGTTGGTGGGGGAGCTCGGGCATTGGGCTAATCCGCTTGCTCGTGCTCTTCGCAGGGCTGGCACTCGTCTTCTTGGCGCGCTATCCGCGCGGGCTTTTCGACTTCGTGCTCGGCCTCGACCGATGGGTGGCGAGAGTCACCGTGTACGCCGGGCTGATGACCGACGTCTACCCACCGTTCCGACTCGACCAAGGCGGCGAGGAACCGGGAGCTCGAGACGCCGAGGAGCCGCCTGCGGTCTCGGCCGCCACCGAGGAGGCGGTGGTGGCCGCGCCACCCGCCAGGAGAGGCGCGGGGAGCGTGGTCTTGCTCGTCGTGGGCAGCATCGCGGCTCTGCTGGCATTCGCCCTGCTCGTGGGCGGATGCGCGGCCGTGGCGGTCGACCGCACCCAGCGCGACGATGACGGCTTCCTCATGTCACCGACGGAGGAGTTCTCCACGGCGACGTACGCGATCGTCTCTGAGAGCGCCGATGTCGACGTCGACGGTCCCGACTGGGTGGCGAAAGACTTCCTAGGAACGATTCGTATCCGCAGCGAGAGCGAGCGTCCAGTGTTCGTCGGTATTGCGCGAGAGTCGGACGTTGCGGAGTACCTGGGCCGCGCTGAGCACGCCGTCGTCACCGAGATAGGCCGCGAGCCTCGCTATGCAGAGCGCCGGGGAGGCGCACCAGAGGACCCGCCCGCAGACCAGCCGTTCTGGGCCGCTTCGGCGACCGGGGCAGGCGAGCAGACGCTTGAATGGGAGCCTGAGGACGGTAGCTGGAACGTTGTCGTCATGAACGCCGACGGCTCGCGGGGCGTCGCGGCCGACCTCAGCATCGGTGCCGAGCTCGATTCGCTGATCTGGATCGGCATCGGGCTGCTCGTCGGCGGGGGGTTGCTTGCAGCCGTCGCGGCGGTGGCCATCACTGCCGGCATTCGCCACGGCGCCCGCTGACCACCGACGCTACGAGCCCGCCGTGCGCCACGCTCACTTCAATGGGCGATCCTGGATTCGAACCAGAGCAAGTCAGACATTCGCGGCACGTCGTCCTCAACGCATTCCGCAAAGGAACAAGGCGGAAGCGCGATGGTGGGCGCTGGGCCGGACAACGGCGGGCTGGTCTCCGCAGGTTCAGGGGTGGACACGAGCGGGACACGGGCCCCGGTCGTCCACGAGGGGCAGCTCACTGTATTCGACGCCTTGGGAGAGGGCGATGGCTACTCGTCGTAGCTTCCGTCCGATCCCAGAGCAGCTCGGGCTATTCAGATCTGGGGAGCCGCGAGCGCGAAGCGACAGATGGCGGGCGGTTCACACACGGGAGGAGCGTGCAGCTTTCGATCGTCGCAGGTGGTCGAAGAACTGCGGCCGCTGCTCCAGTTGCCGGTCGAGGTCGTGCTGCCTGCGCATGGAGCACCGACAGACCGTGGAGCGCTCGAGCGCGCGCTTTCCTGATGGCTGACGTACATCCTGTCGCATGGGCCAGCGTGCGGGAATGTCACCCGACGGCAGCCACTAGTAGGCTGAGCGACGGACGAGAACAGCCGCGCTCACAGCCGCCGCGGTGATCGCAACGCGCCATTCGAAGAGCCGCGGTCTGGCGCGCGGCGTAAGCGCAACGGGTGGCACGAGCATGGAGGCATGACCTGGCCAGGATCAGCTATGACGAGCAGACCGCTACAGCCTTCAAGGCCGTCCGCGAGGTCCCACGCGACGGACTCTCGGAGTGGCGCGAGGCGGTACGACGTCACCTGCGCCCGTCGCCGGGAATGACTCTGGCGGACATCGGCGCGGGGACCGGTGCGTTCGCAGCTGCCTTCAGCGACTGGTTCGGTCTCAGCATCCTCGCGGTCGAACCGTCGGCGGCGATGCGGGCCCAGATTCCGCGCCGACCGGACATCCAGGTGCTGGAGGGCGACGCCAGCTCACTCCCGCTTCCAGACGGCTCGGCGGACGGCGCCTGGCTGTCCCTCGTGATCCACCACATCCCCGACCTGGAAGCTGCCGCGCGAGAAATCCGCCGCGTTCTCCGGCCCGGCGCTCCCGTGCTCATCCGCCAAGGCTTCCCCGGCCGGATCGACCAGGTCGAGCTCGTCCGCTGGTTCCCGGAGACCGCCCGGACGGTCGATACCTACCCCTCCGTTGAGCAGACCTGCCAGGCGTTCGCCGCCGCCGGATTCAGCCGGGACGCCCTTGAGCAGATTCCCGAGACATACCCGACCAGCCTCGCCGAGTTCCTCGCCCAGGCGGACACTTTCCGCCACGCTGACACCACGATGCGCAATCTCACTGAGGACGAGTTCCTCCGCGGTAAAGAACGTCTCCGCCATGCCGTACGACATGCCGAGAACACAGCAAACCCGGGAACCAGAAGCAACTGGCTCGACCTCTTGGTTCTGCGCTGACCGGTTCAGCTATCCGGTCGAGTTCACGACGTTTGAGCCCTGCCTGAACGGCGGAGAAGGCGAGTCGGTCGCGCTCAGTGGCACGGCCCAGTTCGTGTACGTATCGACGACCGACCCCACCGGCGCGCAGCACATCGAGGAGTTGACGATTAATCAACAGATCTCCGGCGTCGGCTTAACGAACGGCGATGTGTGCAGGCTCGCCGGCGTCCACCGCTCCGGCTTCAACGCTCGCTACGGGAGCTTCCCAGGCAAGTTCGAGAGAATAGGCCGCCCCTTGCATCCGAGGGTTCACATCTTCGAGTCGGCGATTAAACCGGGGCCGCACCGACGCCCTGCGGCAAGGAACGATGCGGCCCCGGAACCCTTCCCCCACCGCCTTCGACCTTAGTACCCGCACTTACCGGGAACAAGACGACGAGGTTCTATTCGTCTCTCTTATGGGGATAGTGTCCTGTCTCGCAGGGCGCGCCCTTTTGCGGCGAGCGGCGCGCCCTGCTTGACATTACCCTCCCGGCACACGTTCGCCTCCCGTGTCGGAAGGGCATCTCTCGGAAGCGTGCTAACGCCTAGCGTGGGCTACTCAGTCCAAATGTGTTGCAGGGGAGCCCGAGCAACCCAGTCACTGCGGCACAACCGGGATGCGCTTCCCCCACGGGACGGAGAGGGACGGGCTCCCCCGGAGTCAATGCTAGTCCGCCCTGCTCCCCCGCTTGGGGGAAGGGGACGAACAGCGGCGATGACGATAGTCACGCCATAGCGACGGCCGGTGGGTGTCGCAGCCACCGTCTGTCCTTCCCAAGGGGGCGGTCCTCGGGCCGCCCCCCTCCCCTTCAAGACATCTCACGCCAGTGACGTACGTCCATGCGGGTGCTGAGGGGCCTGGCGATCCGCGGCGGCGACGCCGCCACAGCTTCTGCACGGGCGTTTTCCATTGCCCTGAATTCTTCGGGCGCCTGCTTAGGCGCGATTTCGTCGCTCACGCGGCCGAGGGCGTTCACAACGTCGCGGAAGACGTTCACAGCGTTATGGAACTCCCTAACCTTGGAATCAAACGCGTGGACTGCCTTACCGATCGGGTAGAGCGAAGGCGCCGACGCGTGCCCGGAGGTCACGCCATTCATTCTCAGGCGGCATCTCGGGCGGCTCGCGCAAACTTGTAGGGTTCTCCGTCCTCTCGACGATCTGAACCTCCGCGAGAAACTGTCGGAGCAAGCTGGCGTTCGTGAACAGTGCGAGTCCTCGGCGAGCTGGCGCGTGGCTGCTCGGTCGGCGTCGGCGCGTCTCTGGTTGAAGACGTAGCCCGCGATGGCTACAGCCGGCGTGCTGACCGCCCCCACGATCGCAACGATCTCGGTCGCGCTCACTGCAGCGCGAAGCTAAAGCACGGCGGATGGCCTCACAAAGCTCCCGGGTATTTCTCCCGGTATTTCTTCTCTTCTGTTACTGCGACCGAGAGCCGCGCCCAGCCGGCGCCACGCGAGCCGAAGCCGCCGCGCTCCACTGGCACGCCCGCTATTGCGGCGATAATAAGGTCTCGATCGAGGAGACGACAGCCGTGCGTGGCCTCCTTCACGCAGTAAGCCTCTCTGGGCGAGCGCCCGTTGAGCAGCCGATCTTTAGAGCAGTTCGAGCGTCAGATCTCCAGTCGACCAGAAAACGCCGACGACAACGCCACCTGCTACCACCCCGGCGATGACGGCCGGGACGGACACTGGGAACGCCCCGCCTCTCCAGCGCCATTTGCGATAAAGAACAGATAGGAGAGGACTGCCGCAATCCCCAGCCAAACTAGCTCCATCACCACTAGTTCGACGATGCTTGAGCTCGAGGGCTCAAAATCTGGAGGCGCGAAGCCCGCATCGTCCGAAAATCCCACGAGAGAAGTCGCCAGGGCGAACAAGGCGGCTACGGTGATACCCACAAAGGTGAGCCAGGCCCCTTTGAAAGTACCGATTCCGGCCAGCATTGCCTTTCGGCGGAAGCCTGGGCTCCAGGAGCTCACAATCCCGTGTGTTGTTTCGTTCCTCAGTTTCAGTGGACGCAGCGTCTTGTCCTCCAGCGTGTGAAAGTCTTTGGGCGCCACCAGCGCGACGCGATGGCCGTCTCTGATCACGCCATCGATTCTCGTGCCGCGCATTACAACCGCAAGGGGATCGCCCTCCTCGGGCTCCACGATGAACTTGATGACTTGGTCACCTTCCTGCTGGCCCTCGACGTAACCCGAGACAACGCCTTCTAGCTTTAGCGGCGGCTCGAGCAGGCCCGCGTTCGACGCCATGGCGCGACACTAAATCGCTGTTGCAGATGGTTCAAGCAGAGCACCGACCAGGCATGCGGTGGCTCTAGCCGAGCTCGATCGCCTCGACCCGCAGATTCTCCGCCAGCACCGGCTCGTCCTCCCGAACCTCGCTAATCATCGCCTCGGCTGCCTCCCCGCTCGAGGAAGAACTCGATCACCTCCTCAGTCTGGGCGTGACGACGCCGTAGAAGAGCACGTACCCGATCGCATTGCCGCGAAGGTTCTAGCCCTGCTCCATGTAAGGGTGAGGGAGGGGTCGCCTCGAGAAAGAGCAGAGACCGTTCTCGCACCGTTCCAGACACGGCCGGAACACGGGGAAGGCTTAGCCCAGAGGCCGTTTATGGACACTTGACCCTTCCTACTTGGCGGCTGTGAGGCCCGAAGAAGTGTCAGACGTCGGGGGGCGCTCCGGCGTGAATTGGCGATCCGATCTGCTCCAAAAGACCGAGGTCGTCGCGATGGTTCCAAATCTCGACGACCTTGCCGTTCTCGAAGCGGAAGATGTTGGCAGCAGAGAAGGTCGCTTGGCGTCCGGTGGGTGGGAACCCGCCCCACGAGCCGAGATGGGTGCCCGACGCTGTCCACCGGCCGACGACGTAGTTGCCGGCGCCTACGACCAGATCAACCGTGACCCGGAGATCCGGGAACGCCGCACGAAAGTCGTCAGCGATCTTCTTCTGCCCCTCTGGCCCAGGCAATGCTGCTGTCGGCCGCAGGTCATGACGAACGTAATCGTCGGCGAAGACTTCGTATGCGAAGTCGCCGTTTCCCTGATCCCAAACCTCCTCGTAGAAGCGGCGAATCAGGGCCATGTTCTCGTGGGCTGGCATCGCTTCTTCTCGTTTCGGCCGCGCCGATCATATGACCAGTGCGGCCGCCGAAGTACCGTCGGTGCCCAATTTCTCCTATCTACTGAGGGAGCCGGTTCGGCAGGTTCTCTCGTTCTCCAACGTCGTCTCACCGAAGCCCTTGAGCTCACTCTGCTGATCCTCGCCAGAGAGCCGACGAGGTTCCGGGCCGCGGCGCTCCGCTGGCACGCTCGCTACTACGGCGACAACAAGGTCTCGATCGAGGAAGCGACCGCCGTGCTCGGACTGCTAGCGATCGCGGAAGGCCTATGGCTCTCCCGGCTGGAGGCCGGCGGCGCGCAGCCGCTTCGACATTGCTACGACTTCTTCCTGGAGATCGGTCAGCGCCGGAGGAGCCGCGGCTGCCTCCGCCGGCGCTGCCTTCCCGAGCGTGGTCTCCAGGTAGGTCGCACGCCTCCAGGCCGCGACCTTCTCAACGAGCGACGTGAGCTGCTGGTCCGAAGCGCGCCTGCGCGGGCGGTCGGCCGGGCGGACGAGCAGGGAGCCGAGGTGGTTCGCGGCGGCGGCGCGGGCTCCCATGGACCGCACGGCCGACTCAGATCGGGTGCAGAAGCGCAGCAGGATCGTCTTCATGATCGAGGTGTGGTCGAAAACGACGTTCGAGACGCCCCGATCGACGTACGGCGAGACGACGAGCGCCGGGACCCGCACGCCGTAGCGGCGCAGTGTCGGCCGGTCGTCTGCGACCGGGAACTGCCGCGGGTCGACGTGGTCATAAAAGCCGCCGTGCTCGTCGTATGCAATGACGAGGAGCGACTTCTTCCAGGCCGGCGACCTCATGACCGCTTCGACCAGCGTCAGCACGAGCTCCTGCCCGGCCATCATCGGCGAGGGCGGGTGGTCATCGTTCGAGCCCGGCGGTCCGAAGAGGCGGAAGTCGACAAAGTTCGGGTCGATCCATGAGACGGCTGGAAGCTTCCCTTCGCGCGCGTCGTCGAGGAACGTCCGGCGCTCGAACAGCGTCTTACGGCTGAAGTAGGCGAACTCGCCGTCGTGCTCGAGCCGGTAGCGCTTGTCGATCGCCCGCAGCGTGCCCGGGTCGTGGGAGTACCAGCGCCAGGAGACGTCCTCGGCGTCAAGCTTGCGGACGAACGCCGCAAGCTCGTAGACGGGCGGCCTCCGGTTCGCCGTCGTGCCGCCCGACCCGCCCGTCACGGCGTAGAGGCGATTCGGCCAGGTCGGGCCGGGGACGGAGCTGAACCAGCGATCGCAGACCTGGAACGAGCGGGCGAGGTAGTCGTAGACCGGGACGTCGTCGGCTCGCAGGTAGGAGAGGACGAGCGTCGGGTCGAACTTGAAGTCCGACGGCGGCGAACTGTCCTTCGAGTTTCGCTCGAAGGCCTTGACGTAGTTCCTGAGGAAGCCCGCCATCCCGCCACCGATCTGCTCGCGGACGTCGGCGGGTCCGTGGCCAGGATCGAGTGCCTTGAGGTCGATCTTCCGCCGCCCGAGCGGGCGTACCCTATGGAACTTGCCAGCCACGTCCTCGTTCCCCATGTCGGCCTCGAGGCCGTCCACGTCCGGACGGACCCCCTCGAGCTTCAGGTAGCCGAGTACGTGGTCAAACGAGCGGTTCTCCATCATGAGCACGATCACGTGGTCGATCTTCCCGAGGTTCCTTCGCGCCGCGTCCTCCGAGACTTCCGGGCTCATGACCTCTCCTTCCTCCCGACGGGATCTGCGCGCCCCGGAAGCCACCGCTCCCTGAACTCGGCATCGCTTCGCCCCTAAGGGACGAATGTAGCCCAACGGTAACCCGTCCGAAAAGGGGTTCGGACCGCGCCGAGGTATCACGACGCTGACACCCGTTCATCCGACTCCGAGCGCGTCCCGGCTACCCCCTAAATGACATGGGGGCACCCCTAGTCGCGAGGGAGCGTCACAACGCGATGGATACCCCAGCCACTGCGCTGGGACACCCAGTCGTCTAGCCTGGGGCGGGCAGCTCTGATCAGAGACGGCGGGGAGCCATAACGCTCCGAACGCTGCCGTGGCCACTACGATTTTCGGCCCAGGCGACGCGGCGAGACTCGATCGAGAGACTCAAGGGTGTAACCGGCGCGATGAAGAGCAGTTGCTTTGCTCCCGTCACCGCGTCGATCAGTCGAATCGCGCGGCCTGTCCGTACACGATCCACTCCCCGGCAAGGTCGAGGTCGGGTGCGACTCCCGAAGATACGGGGTCATGCCGAGAAGGGCTCCGGTCACCGCGTCGTAACGCTCCACTCGCTTCGACCCGTCCGCTGCCTCGACGAGAACGACGGCCCTTGGCCCGGAAAGCGCCAGTGCCCGGACAGTCCCCGCGGACGAAAACGCGGCGAGGAGAACACCGTCAATCGCGGCCCGGATTCGCATCGCGTGCGACCCCGCTACTCCGACTAGTGGCAGATCTCTAGGCGGGCGCTCCATGACGTGCCGTGCGTCAGCTCCCAGCCCAGGCTCTTAGCAACCTTCGCTTTCCAAACCGCTTTCACATACACGCGGGCGCGGAAGCAAACCCGCGCTGGCCCGGGTCGTGGCCGCTTGCAGCTGCCGCTTGCCGCTTGCCGCTTGCAGGACTTTTAGGTGATGGGCGATCCTGGATTCGAACCAGGGACCTCCGCCTTATCAGAGCGGCGCTCTAACCAACTGAGCTAATCGCCCGCGGGCGAGGATTCTAGCGGCGTGGCGAGATACGTCTCGACGGCCATGAGGCAGGGTACATCGGCGGCGAGCTCACCGACCCAGGCCTTCGTATGGGAGCAGAGCTCGGGATCGTTCGCAACGCGGTGCTTGAAGGCATTCAGCTCTCCTTGTCGCGCCAGCCGGCCCATGCGCAGAATCACCTCGCACATGCCCTCGTCCAACCGGAGAGCCTCCAGTGATTCGAGCTCGTTCACGCTCGTTGAAACGCGCGCCGGACCTACGAAGTTACGCGGCAGATGTTTCTAGGGCCTCTACGATCTCGGCCAGCTCCGTTTCGTCGTGGAACTCAATCTCGATCCGGCGCGATCCGACACGGACACCGGCGCCCGTAAGTCTCTCGAGAGCTCGCTGGGCGCGGGACGCAAGCTCCGGGTCGACTCTGTCCGCAGAGCGACGTTTCGTCCGGGCGCCCGCCCAGCGAGCGGCGCGCTCGGCGGCCCGGACCGACAGGCCCTGCTTGACGATTCGCCTTGCAAGCTTCCGCCGCTCTTCGTGGTCGGGTACGGCGAGTACGGCGCGCGCGTGCCCCTCCGAGAGCAGCCCCCGCTCGACTAGACCGAGGACGTCGTCCGGAAGGTCGAGCAGTCGAATCCGGTTGGACACCGACGGCTTCGAGCGGCCGACCCGCTCTGCGACCTCGCCGAGCGAGAGCGCGAACTCGTCCTGGAGAGTCGCATACGCGCGGGCTTCCTCGATCGGCGAGAGATCCTCGCGCGCGACGTTCTCGACAAGGGCGAGAAGGAGAGAGTCCCGGTCGTCGGTCGGCCGGACCAGCGCCGGGATGGTTGCCAGGCCGGCCGCCTTGGCGGCGCGCCAGCGGCGCTCGCCGGCGATCAGCTCGTAGGCACCGTCCGACATCGGCCTGACGACGACCGGCTGGACGACGCCCTGAACCCGGACCGACTCCGCGAGGCCCGCAAGCGCTTCCGGATCGAACCGCCGTCGCGGCTGGAGCCCATTCGGCCGGATCGCGCCGACGGGCAGCTGCGCCAGCTCGGTGTCGTGGGTCGCTCCGCCGAGCAAAACCTCGAGCCCCCGGCCGAGCCCACGGCGTCCTTCCGAGGGGCTAGCAGCGCTCGACAAGCTCGCTCGCCACCTTGTAGTACGCATCGGCGCCGGAGGACGAAGGCGCGTAGACCGTGATCGGCAGCCCGTAGCTCGGCGCCTCCGCCAGCCGGATGCTTCGCGGGACAACCGCGTCGAAGACGAGGTCCCCGAAGCTCTCCCGCACCTCGCGTGACACGTCGGCGGTGAGGCGCGTGCGTGCGTCCGCCATCGTGAGGAGGAGTCCTGCAACGGTCAGCCGTGGGTTCAACCGCACCCGCACGCGATCGACCGAGTCGAGGAGCTGGGCGAGGCCCTCGAGAGCGTAGTACTCGCACTGGATCGGGACGAGAACGCGATCCGCGGCGGCAAGGGCGTTCACGGTCAACGGCCCAAGCGACGGTGGGCAGTCGACGAAGACGAATGAATACGCCTCGCGTGCCGGGCGGAGAGACTCGTTGAGAAAGGTCTCGCCGTCCCCGAGTCGGGCGAGCTCGACCACCGCCCCCGCGAGCTCGGGGCGGGACGGCACCAGATCGAGGTTCGCGAACCGCGTCGAGTGGGCGAGCTCCTGAACCGAGGCACCGTCGAGGAGGTCATAGGACGACGTCCCGTTCGCGCGCTCGCCAAGGCCTGACGTGGCGTTCGCCTGCGGGTCGAGGTCGATCACGAGCGTCCGTTCGCCGGCCTCCGCGAGACATGCAGCGAGATTGACGGCGGTCGTGGTCTTCCCGACGCCGCCCTTCTGATTCGCGAGGGCGAAGACCGTGCCTGGCACCCTCCCAGGCTACTCAGGCAAGCGGACGTTTCTTTGCCACCCCGGGCCGGCGCGGAAATTCATCCGGAGTCGGCTCGAGCTTCTCGACCACGACCAGGTGCCGGCGCTCAAAGCCGGCGACCGACTGGGCGCGCGGCGTGCCGCCGCCAAGACGTGCGGCAACGCGTTCAAGCCCGGGCCCGGGCTCGCCCGTGTAGAGGACCGCACGCCCTCCCACAGCCACCAGGGGCAGGCACCACTCGAGCGCGACCGCGGGTGGAGCTAGTGCCCGAGCGACGGCGGTCCCATACGCATCCCTCCCCACACCCCGGCCGTGCTCCTCGGCGCGAGCGCACACGACCGCCACGTTCGCGAACGCCATCGCGTGCAGGCGCAGGAAATCGCACTTCTTGCCGTTCGCCTCGAGGAGGACGACCTTGATCTCCGGGAGGACTACTGCGAGCGGGATGCCCGGGGAGCCACCACCCGAGCCGACATCGACGAGCGTCCCGCGTTCCACGAGCTCACGACCGGCAAGTGCCTCGTCGAGCAGGACACGTCGCGCCTCTTCGAGGTCGGTGAGAGCAGTGAGGCCGGGGGTCGATACAAGACCACGAAGCCACTCCTCGAGCCTCGCGTCCTCCTTCACTCCGCGGGACGAACGACGACGAACCGGTTGGGCTCGTTTCCGTCGCTTTCGGTCTCGACTCCGCCGAGCTCCTTCAGGTAGACGTGGACGATCTTCCGTTCGACAGAGCTCATGGCCTCGAGCTCGACGGGCGCTCCACTGCGTACCGCATCGCGTGCCGCTCGCTCGGCCAGGCGCTCGAGCGCGCTCTGGCGGCGGGCTCGGTACCCGGCTGCGTCGATCACGACGTCGGGGCGCGTGCCCAGCTCCGCATTCTTCAAGAGAACGGCGTTCGCGAGGTATTGGATGGCGTCGAGGGTCTGGCCGCGCTTCCCGATCAGAAGCCCGAGCTCCGATCCGCCGAGGGTCGCCACGATTCCGCTCTCGTTCTCGGTGATCGACACCGTCACCGGGACGCCCAGAGCCCGGCAGATCCGGTCGAGGAGCTCACGGACACGGGCGGGTGGGGTGCCGGCCTCCTCCTCGGGGGGAGCGCCCGAAGGCGGCGCTTCCTCGAGGGAGGCGATCACCCGCGCAGGGGTAAACCCGACTCCCAAAAGCCCGCGTTCGCCCTCCGAGACGACGACGAAGCGAACCTTTCCCTTGTCGAGCCCCGGGTAGCGCTGCTCGAGGTCTCGAAGTGCCGCCCATTTGGCCTCGCCGACGGTCTCGCCGGTCGCCTCGACCTGAAGGCCGCCCTCGGTCTCCTCGCTCATCGCCGGGCGGAGCCGCGCTTCTTTCGGCGGCGTACTCGCTGCCCACCGGCCGGCGGCGCCTTCTGCTGGGCAGGGCCAGGCTTCGGAGCAGGGCCCCGGGACTTGGCTCCGTTGCCGCCGCCATCGCCCGGCGATCGCGGCTCGGTCCGCGAGCTGCGTTTGGGCGCCGGCTGCGGGCGGGGCACTAGGCGCCGCGTGATCAGGCCCTGGCCGACGGTCCAGAGGTTCGTCGTCGTCCAGTAGAGCATGAGGCCCATTGGAAAGTTGACGATAAAAAAGATGAAGATGATCGGAAGCGCCATGAAGAGGTACTTCTGGCGCTGGTCCATCGTGGCCGACATGAAGAGCGTCGACGCGATCTGGCTGCCGACATAGAGCACGAGCAAGAGAAGGCCCGAGTAGTTCGGGCCGGTCAGGTGCTCGCTGATGTTGTCGGTGATGCTCGGGACGATGTTCAGGAATCCAAGGTCCGAGCTCGGGTACTTCGGGAAGACATCCTTCTCAAAATCCTTGAGGACGTAGAAGAGTGAGATGAAGATCGGGATCTGGAGGGCGATCGGGAGGCACGAGGTGAGCGGATTCACCTGGTTTTCCCGGTAGAACTGCATCACCTCCTCCTGCTGGCGCTTCTTGTCGTTCTTGTACTTCGCCTGGAGCGCCTTCAGCTCCGGCGCAAGGATCTGGAGCTTCTGCATCGAGCGGATCTGCTTCACGGTCAGGGGCACGAGCACGATCCGCACCATGAGCGTGAGCACGATGATCGCGTATGCCCACGAGAGCCCGGCAGACGCGTGGAGCCACTCGAGGATCGCGGTGAGCGGCCTCTCGATCGGCTCGAGGATGGCCAGGAGGCCAATCACGAGCGCGCCCCGAAGATCGTCTGGTCGCGCGCGTAGTCCACGCCTCCGTGACTCCACGGATTGCAGCGAAGCAGGCGCCACGCGGCGAGCACGAGGCCACGTGCGAGCCCGTACTCACGGAACGCATCGAGCGCGTACTGCGAACAAGAGGGGTGATACTTGCAGCGAGCAGGCAGTAGTGGGCTGAGCAGGCGCTGGTAGCCCCTGACGAGAAACCTGGGGATCGCGGTCATGCCCGGGCTCCACGGTCGGCGCCCTCGGCAAGCCGGAAGACCTCCCGCACGCGTTCCTGGAGCCACTCGAAGCCGTTGGCCTCCACCGCCTCCGCAAGTCCCGGACGCGCGATCAGCACGAAGTCCCGCCCCGAGGGCAAGCTCTTCGGGAGCTGCTCGAACGCCGCCCGCAACTGACGCTTGACACGGTTTCGCTCCACCGCGCCGCCCACCTTTCTCGAGACAGCGAGCCCGAGGCGCGATTCCTCTTCCGGCTCGTCGGGGCGCAGGAACGCATAGAGAACGAGGTAGCGCGTCGACACCGACCGGCCCTGGCGGTAGACAGCGTCGAAATCCCGCGAGCGCGAGAGGCGGTTGCGGCGCTTCATGCCCCTCGAGGCCTGCGCCTCAGGCGGAGAGACGCTTGCGTCCCTTGGCACGGCGGCGCTTTAGGATCGCGCGGCCTGCCCGGGTCTGCATCCTTGCGCGAAACCCGTGCCGGCGCTTCCTCCGGCGGACGTTCGGTTGAAAGGTTCGCTTCACGAATAAGGCCCAAAGAAGAGGCCGCTCCGGGCGACCGCAGCCAGTATAGAGAAGGCCCGAAGCCGTCGGCGCGGAACGTTTTCGGCGACCCGACAATCCACAGCCTTGAGCGGGCTTGCGAAGCCACGAAGGGGCGGGTTATCCACATTGTGGAGACGGCTGTGGATAACTAGAGAAGCCCTGCAAACCGGCCTTTTTTCGGCGAGGATTCACAGCCCCCGCGCCCGTTGTAAGACGCCATTGACGCTGCTATAGTCGCCGCTCCCGGAAGTCTGGCGAGGAGCGAATCGAGCGGGTGGATCGTCCTGTAGAGCTGAGCGCGGAACTGTTGTGGACCGAAGTTGCCGCGCGGCTCCGGGACGCACTGAACGACACCACCTTTCAGACGTGGTTCGACGGCGCGTCGGGAGGTGAGTTCGAGGGCGAGGCGTTTGTTGTCGTCGTGCCGAACGACTTCACCCGCGAGTGGATCGAGGGCCACTTCCTCGGGCTCGTCGAGGCGGCGGTCGCGGACGTAACGGGAGAGGAGCGGCGCGTTCGCGTCCTCGTCCGCGAAGAAGCGCATTCTCGGGAAACGGGCCCGGCGAGCACTGCGCCCGCACGACGGGGTCCTGACGGGATGAATCCGAAGTACACGTTCGACTCCTTCGTGATCGGTTCGTCGAACCGCTTCGCGCACGCAGCCGCGCTTGCAGTCGCCGAGGCGCCGGCCCAGGCCTACAACCCTCTTTTCATCTACGGCGGTACGGGGCTCGGCAAGACCCATCTTCAACAGGCGATCGCCGCCTACGTGACCGAGCACGCCGGCGACCTGGCCGCCCGCTACGTCACGAGCGAGACGTTCATGAACGACTTCATCAACTCGCTGCGCGACAAGAGGATCGAGGGCTTCAAGCACCGGTACCGCCATTACGACGTCCTCCTGATCGACGACATCCAGTTCTTCGAGGGCAAGGAGCGGATCCAGGAGGAGTTCTTCCACACCTTCAACGCGCTCTACGAGGCCGGCCGCCAGATCGTGATCTCGTCCGACCGGCCGCCGCGCGACATCGCAACGCTCGAGGCGAGACTCCGGTCTCGGTTCGAATGGGGCCTGATCACAGACATCCAGCCCCCCGACCTCGAAACGCGGATCGCAATCTTGCGAAAGAAAGTGAAGGTCGACGGGATCCACGTCCCCGACCCGCAGGTGCTGAGCTTTATCGCCGGTCGAATCTCCACCAACATCCGGGAGCTCGAAGGGGCACTGACGCGGGTCGTCGCCTTCTCCTCGCTGACCGGGCGTCCAATGACCGTCGAGCTCGCCCAGGAAGTCCTGAAGGACGTGTTCCCGCAGGGCGAGGTGCCCGAGATCTCGGTCGAGCGGATTCAGGAGACGGTCATAGACCGGTTCGGCATCACGATGCAAGAGCTGACCGGCGAGCGGCGTTCGCAGTCCATCGTTTATCCACGGCAAGTCGCCATGTACCTCTGCCGTGAACTCACCGACAGCTCCCTGCCGAAGATCGGCAAGAAGTTCGGCGGTCGCGACCACACCACGGTTATCCATGCCACTTCGAAGATCGCGCGGCTACTCCAGGAAGACCGTAGCGTCTACAACCTCGTCCAAGAGCTCACGGCCCGGATCAAGCAGGTCCGTTGACAACCCGATGTGGACAAGCGCGTGAAACTGAGGGAACTTTCTCGTTCCTTTTCGACCCTGTGCAAAGAGCGTTGTTCTCCACAAACGCCACCCCCAGGCTCAGATGCCCCGATCGCAGTGCTGGAGCGGCGGAGCGCCGTCTTCCCCACCGTGCACACTCCTTATGACTATGACTAAGGTTTTCTTTAAATGACTTCTATGGATACCGTGATCGCCACCCGTATGAAGGTGACGTGTCCGAGAGAAGAGCTGGCTCAGAAGCTCGGTGTTGTCGGGCGTGCCGTCTCGTCCCGGACGAGCGTCAACATCCTCACCGGAATCATGCTCCGGACCGAGGAGGGCCGGCTTTCGCTCGCGGCTACCGACATGGAGATCTCCCTCCGTGTCACGCTCGACGCGCAGGTCGAGGAGGAGGGCTCCGTCGTCATTCCGGGCCGCCTCCTCGTCGACATCGTGCGGCTCTTGCCCGCCGGTGAAGTGACGCTCGAGCATCGGGCCGAGGAGGGAATCGCGCACCTCGTCTGCGGCTCCGCCACCTACGGGCTCCATACCTACAGTCCGGATGACTTCCCGAGACTTCCGGAGATCGCCCCGGACGAGAGCTTCTCGATCGAACGGGCGGCACTCCTGGACACGATCATGAAGGTCAGCCGCTCTGCATCACGGGACGAGTCACGGCCGGTCCTGACCGGCGTGCTGGTTCGCTTCGAGGCGGGAAAGCTCATCATGGCTGCCACGGACTCGTACCGGCTCAGCGTGAAGGAGACCGAGATCACGGAGGGTCCAGCCGGTGAGATCGAGGCGATCGTTCCCGCCAGAGCACTCTCCGAGCTCGCCCGAATCGCGCAGGCGAGCGATGTGGACTCGCTCACCGTCGGAATTCAGGAGAACCAGATCGTCTTCGCCGTCGATGACGTGTGGCTGACCGCCCGGCGGATCGACGGGCAATTCCCGAACTACCGCCAGCTTCTACCGGAGACCTTCGAAGCCGAGGTCGAGCTCCCGCGCGAAGAGCTGCTGGACGTAGTGCGGCGTACCGGTCTCATGGCCCAGCGGAAGTCCCCGCTCCGCCTACGTTTCGAGGAGGGCCAGCTGACGATCTCCGCGCAGACCCAGGACGTTGGAGAGGCGCACGAATCGCTTCCTGCCGCATACACGGCCGACCCAATCGAGATCGGCTTCAACGCGGAGTTTCTCCGTGACGGCCTCGAGTCGCTCGAAGACGACCAGGTTCGACTGAGGTTAATCAGTCCTCTCCGCCCGGGCCTTATCCAGGGCGCAGGAGACGACTTCCTGTACCTGATCATGCCGATCCGCCTCGCGGGCTGATCGTCGACCACGTCTCCCTCCGCGACTTTCGCTCGTACGCCACGCTCGAGCTCGACCTGGTGCCCGGGCTCGTCGTTGTAATCGGAAAGAACGGTGTCGGCAAGACCAACCTTCTGGAGGCGATTCACGTCGGCAGCCAGGGGTTCTCGCCGCGGACGAGAGCGGAGGCCCGGCTCGTCCGCTTCGGCCAAGGCGCTGCGCGTGTGTCTCTCTCAATTCAGGACCGGAGCGTGGCGGTCTCGACGCAGGTGACGATTGCTTCTCGTGACAAGCGCGTACTCGTCAATGGCGCCGCAATGCGAGGGCCCGACGAGCTCCGGGGGAGGCTTGCGACCCTGGTCTTCCTCCCTGACCGCCTCGCAGTCGTGAAAGGGGGCCCCCTAGTCCGGCGGGCCTATATCGACAGGATGCTCGGAAGGGTGTTTCCGGCGCGAGCAGGGCTTTCGTCCGAGTACAGCCGGGCTCTCGCGCAGCGAAACGAGGCGCTCCGCCGCGTGCGTGCGGGCTCGTCGACCCTCGAGGCCGTCGAGCCCTGGACCGAGCGCGTGGCAGCCGTCGGAACCGAGCTCGATGCAGCACGAGCCGAGCTCGTCGCAAGCCTGTCATCCGGCTTCGAGGCCGCCGGCGAAGTCCTCGGGCTCACGAAGCTGGCACTGGACTACGGCCCGCGACCTTTGACCGAGCCGCAGCTCGCCGAGCGGCTCGAGCGAGACGTCGAGCGGGGCCTTACGGGCGCCGGACCACACCTCCGCGACGTGGGCATCGCCGCTGCCGGCCGCGAGCTCCGGAGCTTCGGCTCCCAGGGTGAGCAGCGGGTCGCTGTTCTCGCTCTCGTCCTCGCCGAAGCCGGCTTGTCGTCCAAGAGCCGGGGGGAGCCGCCGCTGCTTTTGCTCGACGACGTGCTCTCCGAGCTGGACGGCCAACGTCGGCAGGCTCTCCTCGACGCGCTTCCGCCCGGCGGGCAGACCGTCGTCACGACGACGTCTACCGATGCGATTCCCGCCGGCGCTCGCAATCCGGCGCTCGTAGTTGAGGTGACGCCGGGGGCGGCTCGTGCAGCATGACCTGGCTTCCGGAGCGGATCGGAGAAGTCGTCCGCGGCGAGCTAGCCAGGTTCGGCCCTGCCGGTTCGATGGGGGACGTCGTTGCCGCCTGGCCCGCGGCAGTCGGCGACGGCATCGCTGCGAACGCGTGGCCGGCCCGAATCGCACGTGACGGAACTCTGCACGTCAACACGAGCTCGAGCGCCTGGGCATTCGAGCTGACTCAGCTCCGAGAGAAAATCGCCGAAAGTCTTGCGGAGGCCCTTGGACCGATCGCACCCACGGCGTTCAGGTTCGCCCCGGGACCACTACCGGAGGCCGCCGCCGAGCCTGTGAAAGAAGGCACGCGGACCGTGCTGAAAGTGCCGCCTGAGCTCGAGGAGGAAGGGCGCCGGATGGCGGCCGGAATCGAGGACGACGGCCTGCGGGAGGCGGTTGCCGCCGCCGCTGCGGCAAGCCTGGCTGCCCGAGCTGCCAACCGAGCGTTCTGGTAAACTCCAGGGAGCGCGTAAACCCCTTTTTAGCAGGACTTTTTTCTGACAGAGACGACGTATTCCGCCAAGGACATCACCGTGCTCGAGGGCCTCGAGCCTGTGCGGCTGCGTCCGGGCATGTACATCGGGTCGACGGGACCGCGAGGGCTGCACCATCTGATCTACGAGGCCGTCGACAACTCGGTCGACGAGGCGCTTGCAGGCCGAAACGAGCGGGTCGACGTGAACATCCATCCGGACAACTCGGTCACCGTCCGGGACTGGGGCTCCGGCATTCCCGTGGACGTGATGCCCGAGCAGGGTTTGCCGGCTCTCACGGTCGTCCTTACCACGCTGCATTCGGGCGGGAAGTTCGGCGGGGACGGCTACAAGGTCTCGGGCGGATTGCACGGCGTCGGTATCTCGGTCGTGAACGCGCTGTCGGAGTGGCTGATCGCCGAGGTCAGGCGAGATGGGAAGGTCTATCGGCAGGAGTTCGCACGCGGTGTGCCGACCGCGGATATGCAGGTCATCGGCAAGGCGACCGACACGGGCACCTCGATCACGTTCATGCCCGACCCGGACATCTTCGAGGAGGTTGAGTGGTCCGAGGAGGCGCTGGAGCAGCGACTCCGGGAGACGGCGTTCCTCACACGTGGCTTCCGGATCGTCCTCACCGACGAACGCGCCGACGGCGCGACGGTTGAATTTCACTACGAGGGTGGCATCCGCGACTTCGTGCAACACATCAACGAGGCCAAGGACCCGGTGCACAAGCACGTCGTCTACTTCTCGGGCGAAAACGATCGCGGCCACGTGGAAGTGGCGATGCAATGGAACACCAAGTACGTCGAGTCAGTGTTCTCCTTCGCGAACAACATCAATACGCACGAGGGCGGCTCGCATCTCTCGGGTTTCAATGCTGCCTTGACGCGAACGCTGAACAAGTACGGTCGCGAGAAGGGCTTCCTGAAGGAGAAGGACGAGAATCTCGAGGGCGAGGACGTGCGCGAAGGGCTCGCGGCGGTCATTTCGATGAAGCTGCAGGAGCCGCAGTTCGAGGGTCAGACGAAGACGAAGCTCGGGAACCCATGGGTCCGCGGCATGGTCGAGCAGACCGTGAACCAGAATCTGGCGGAGTTCCTCGAGGAAAACCCCACGGACGCAAAGCAGATCATCCAGAAGGCGATCTCCGCCTCCAGGGCGCGCCAAGCGGCGCGGAAGGCACGCGACCTCACACGGCGCAAAGGCGCCTTCGGCGGCGGCATGGCGAAGAAGTTCGCGGACTGCCAGATCCGCGACCCCGAGCTGACCGAGCTCTTCATCGTCGAGGGCGACTCTGCCGGCGGCTCGGCGAAGCAGGCCCGGGATAAGTCGAACCAGGCGATCCTGCCGCTCCGCGGCAAGATCATCAACTCCGAGAAGAACCGGATCCACAAGGTGCTCTCGAACACCGAGATCCAGTCGCTCGTCCAGGTGATCGGGACGAGCATCGGCGAGGAGTTCGACATTGCGAAGCTCCGCTACCACAAGATCGTCGTGATGACGGACGCCGACGTGGACGGCGCCCACATCAGGACTCTCGTTCTTACGTTTCTCTACCGACATATGCCCGAGCTCTTCGATCGTGGGCACATCTACATCGCCGTGCCTCCCCTCTACCTCGTGCGGATGGGGAACCAGGCGACGTACCTCGAGAAGGACTCCCAGCTTGAGGATCTCCTTGTGCGCGGCAAGTTCTCGGAGCTCGAGATCCAGGCCCGGGACGGTGAGGCGATCAAGCTGACCGAGACGCGCTATGCCCGCTTCCAGCACGCGCTGACCGAGTTCGAGGGCTGGTCGGCCCGCCTACGCTCTGACTTCGGGATCCCCGCGGTCGACTTCGTAATCGCGCACCGGCTGGTCGAGAGCGAGGCCGCCTCGGCGGCCTCGGCCGCCAAGTTGATCGGCGGCATTGCCGCGAACGGCTACGTGTTCGATGCGAGCGTCCTCGACTCCGGCCTTCGGGTGCGGGTCATCGAGAGCTCGACGGGCACTGCGGCGACGATCGACGTGTCGGAGGAGCTCCTTGCTTCGCCCATCTACGCCAACGTTCGGAAGGCATACGCCAGGCTCGGAGATGTCGTCGGCGGCCGCCCGCCCTTCGTGCTTCAGCTCGGCAAGAAGGTCGAGCACGCCGAGACCTTCGAGACGCTTCGGGCCCGCGCGCTCGACCTGGCCAAGCACGGGATGCAGATCACGCGGTTCAAGGGCCTCGGGGAGATGAACGTGGATGAGCTCTGGCAGACGACGATGGATCCGGTCAGGCGGCTCCTCATCCGCGCCGACGTGGAGGACGACTCCGCCGCCGATCTCTGGTTTTCGCGTCTCATGGGCGACGAGGTCGAGCCACGGCGTGAGTTCATCGAGGCAAACGCTCTCGACGTGAGATTCCTCGATGTCTGAGCTGACCCCGCCGCTCGGAGGCAGGATCGAGTCTCGCGAGCTCGACCAGGAGGTGCGCGCGAGCTTCCTCGACTACGCGATGAGCGTCATCGTGAGCCGAGCGTTGCCAGACGCGCGGGACGGCCTGAAGCCTGTGCACCGGCGCGTGCTCTACAGCATGCACGAGGGCGGTCTTCAGCCCAACCGGCCGACCCGGAAGTGTGCCCGCGTGGTCGGCGACGTCATGGGCTCCTACCATCCCCACGGCGACCAGGCGATCTACGACGCGCTCGTCCGGCTCGCCCAGCCGTTCTCGATGCGCTATCCCCTGGTCGACGGCCAGGGCTACTTCGGCTCCGTCGACGGTGACTCGGCAGCCGCAATGCGGTACACCGAATGCCGACTCTCGCGAATCGCGACGGAGATGCTTCGCGACATCGACGCGGACACGATTGACTTCGTCCCGAACTACGACGAGTCGCGCCGCGAGCCGTCGGTCCTGCCGGCGCGGTTCCCCAATCTGCTGGTCAACGGCTCGTCGGGGATCGCGGTCGGAATGGCCACAAATATCCCGCCTCACAATCTCGGCGAGGTGGTCGATGCGATCCTGGCCATGATCGACGACCCCGAGATCGACGTCGAGCGGTTGGCCCGCCACATCAAGGGACCCGACTTTCCGACGGGCGGGGTCATCGTCGGGCGATCGGGGATCCGGGATGCCTACCGCTCGGGCCGTGGTCGCATCGTCGTTCGCGGCCGCGCACACATCGAGGAGCTGCGCGGCGGCAAGACGGCGATCATCATCACCGAGCTCCCGTACGGCGTTCGAAAGGGCGGCGAGGGAGGCGTGATCGAGAAGATCGCGGACCTCGTCGAGGCCAAGGTGATCACCGAGATCCCGATGACCGACGACGCCCTGCAGGATCACAGCGACAAGACCGGCTTGCGGATCTACGTGGAACTCAAGCGAGACGCGGTCCCGCAAGTCGCCCTCAACAAGATCTTCAAGCACACGCCGCTGCAGACGTCCTTCGGCTACAACGCCGTCGCCCTTGTCGACGGCGTGCCGAAGACGCTCAGCCTTTTGGAGATGATCCGGTACTACCTCACCTTCCAGCGCGAGGTGGTCACGCGCCGCTCGCAGTTCGAGCTCCGAAAGGCGGAGGAGCGGGCGCACATTCTCGCGGGGTACCTGAAGGCGCTCGACAACCTCGACGAGGTAATCGCGCTCATCCGCGGTGCGTCCGATACGGACACCGCTCGCTCCGGGCTCATGGAGCGCTTCGAGCTCAGCGAGATCCAGGCCCAGGCGATCCTTGACCTCCGGCTTGCGAGGCTGACCGGTCTTGCCCGGAAGGAGATCGAGGGCGAGTACGCCGACCTGCAAGAGCGGATTGCGGAGCTCAGGGCAATCCTCGGTGACGAGACGCGGATCGACGGCGTCATTCGGGAGGAGCTGCTCGAGATCAAGGAGATCTACGCAAAGGTCGACGAGCGGAGAACCGAGATCGTCGCCGCCGAGGAGGAACTCGACGTCGAGGATCTGATCGCGGAAGAAGACATGGTCATCGCGATCACTCGCTCGGGGTACATCAAACGTCTGCCGGTGACCACCTACCGTGAGCAGCGCCGGGGCGGAATCGGCGTCATGGGCATGGATCTGAAGGACGAGGACTACATCCAGCACCTGGTCGTCGCCTCAACCCACGACTACCTTCTCTTCTTCACCTCGGTCGGCAAGATCTATCGGCTAAAGGTGCACGAGCTTCCACTCGGAAGTCGACAGTCGAAGGGCAGAGCGCTCGTCAACCTGCTCCCGCTCGCACAGGGCGAGAGCGTCCGAACGCTCATTGCGACGCGCAAGTTCGAGGAAGCCGAGTACCTCGTGCTCGCGACTAAGAACGGGATCATCAAGAAGACCCGCTTCGCTGAGTACAACACGCCCCTCAAGGCTGACGGGATCATCGCGATCCGGCTGCGAGAGGATGACGAGCTGGTAGCAGTCCTCCACTCGTCCGGCGACGACGACATCCTCATGGTTTCGCGCAAGGGTCAGGCGATCCGCTACCACGAGTCGGAGGCCCGAGCCATGGGACGAGCGACGGGCGGCGTGCGCGGAATGAAGCTCCGCGCCGGAGACGAGGTGATCGCGGCGAGCCTCGCACACAACGACGCCGACCTCCTCGTCGTGACAGAGAACGGCTACGGCAAGCGAACGAGGATCGACGAATACCCCATCAAGGGCCGTGGCGGCCTCGGCGTGAAGACCGTGCAACTGACCGAGGCTCGCGGGAAGCTCGCGGGTGCTCTCGTCGTCCGCGACGGGTATGCGGTGATGCTGATGTCGACGGGCGGCACGATGATCCGGATGCCAGTTGAGGAGGTCAAGCGGCTCGGACGGGCGACCCAGGGCGTCATCGTCATGCGCCTCCGGGGCGACGAGCAGATCTCGACCCTCGCGCCCGTGGCCGACCAGGGCACGGTCATCGTCGAGGATGAGAACGGCGATGCCGGCGGCAGCGATCCCGCGGTGCCCGTTGCCGAGGATCTCGAGGCGATGGCGGAAGACGCTGCCGCCTCAAACGGCGTCCCGCCGGCGCCGGAGTAAGTTCGCCGCAGGTTTAACCGCGGATTCGGCAGTTTTTCTGCCGCGAGGGTGCTAATGTCACCCGCAGCCTCGCCGGCATGAGAAAGGGACCGCAATGGCCGTTCCGCAGCAGGTCGACCTGCTCGAGCCCGTCAACCTGGCCGACCATCTGAACAAGATCGAGCTCTACCTCGGACAGGTCTGCCACGTGGCCGGGATCTCGAAGATGCAGCTCGACTACTGGACGAATAAGGCGCAGATTCCGACCAAGGGCCGCAAGCAGCGGATCTACGACATGGATGCCCTCGAAACGGTCATGCTCATCAAGCAGGCGAAGGACAAAGGGCTCAACCTTTCCACGGCGATCGAGGCGGCCCGGCAGTACAAGGAGCGCCGCCCGAACCACGTACCTAGCGTCGTCTAGCGAGCCTCTAGCCCGCCGCGCGCAGCCGCTCCGCGGCAGTTTCGGGTGCGAGCGGATTGACGTAAAGCCCGGCACCGAGCTCGAGCCCCGCGGGGACCGTGATCCTGGGGACGAGCTCGATGTGCCAGTGGCCGCCGGCGTGGAGCCAGAGGTTCATCGGCACACCACCCTCGAGCTTGTGAATGCGAGCCAGCTGGCTCGCGGCAAGGGCCAGAGCCGGCGCGAGAAAGGCGCTCTCGAACGGCCTCTCTTCGCATGACTCGGGCACGACCAGGAGCTCGTAGGGCTCACGCCCTGCGTAGGTCGCCAGAGCCACCACACCGCCCTCCGTGGCGACGACACGTTCGCCGTGACCACGCTCCTCCTCGAGCAGGCGGCACACAAGGCAGCCGCCGGCCTCCCGGTCGAGGGCATGCTCGTGTCTCACCGCGGGCGGTTCTGCCTCGAGCCAGAGAAGCTGTGAGTGGCTGTGCGAGAGACTCGCGCCGGCCTCGGGGCCTTCGTTGACGATCGCCTGGACGTACGCGAACCCCTGCCTGACGGCCTCGGCAGCGCGGGCCTGCCAGGCCTCCGCGACTCGTACGATCTCGTCGGGCTCGAGTTCCGCGAGCGAGCTGACGTGCCGAGGCGACGAGACGACTACCTCCTGGTTTCCGCGTGGTGGGCGCGACTCGAGGAGCCCGACGTGCCGTGGCGGCCAGGTGAGCTTCGGGGCGAACGCGGGGAACTTGTTCGGGACGACCCGGACGAGCCAACCGGGCGTATCGGGAGCTCGCTCAGGCGGTCCGAGCGCAAACGTCTCCGGCGGTGTGCGGTTCTCGTGGCCCTCGCAGAAAGGACAGCTCTCCGTCTCCGCAGCGGTTCTGCCACCGGGAGACGTGCGGGGGGCGCCGGGCCGGCGTGAGCGAAGCGGCGCGATGACCACCCACCGGCCGGAGAGCGGGTCACGCCGGAGCTCTCGCCCCTCGGGATCGTTCAGCCGCCGTCCTTCGCCGAGCTGCGCGCCCGGTCACCCATCTCGATCAATGGGCGTACGAGGTCGAGCGGGAGTGGCAGGATGATCATCGACGAGCGCTCGGAGCTGATCTCGAGCATCGTTTGCAGGTAGCGGAGCTGGATCGAGATCGGGTTTTCGCTCAGGACGTTGGCTGCGTCTCTCAGCCGCTCGGAGGCCTGCGCCTCGCCCTCCGCGGCGATCACCTTCGCGCGACGCTCACGCTCGGCTTCGGCCTGCCGTGCCATCGCTCGCTGCATGCCCTGCGGGATCTCGACGTCCTTGACCTCCACGATCGAGATCTTGATTCCCCAGGGTGCTGTCGCTCCGTCGATGATCTCCTGCAGGATCGCATTGATCTTGTCGCGCTCTGAGAGCAGCTCGTCGAGCACGTGCTGGCCGAGCACGCTTCGGAGCGTCGTCTGGGCGATCTGCGACGTGGCGACCATGAAGTTCTCCACCTGCACGATCGCCTTCTCCGGCTCGATGATGCGGAAGTAGGCGACGGCGTTCACGCGGACCGGGACGTTGTCCTTCGTGATCACCTCCTGCGGCGGCACGTTCAGCGTCACCGTCCGCAGGTCGACCCGCACCATCTTGTCGATGATCGGGATGAGCAGGAAGAGTCCCGGCCCCTTCGGTGGGCTCTTCAACCGGCCGAGGCGGAAAATGACACCCCGCTCGTACTCTCGCGCAACCCGGACCGAGGCCGACAGGAGAAAGAGGATCACCACGACGACGGCTGCGACCGCGATCAGGGCGACGGACATAGCGAGATCCTACGTGTTCGGCGCCGCGTCCCCGTCCGAGTCCGGGTCGGGCGAACGGGAGACGTCAAGAACCAGGCCGTCGCCGATCCGATCGACTACCACGGGGGTTCCGGTACGTAACGGTGGCCCTGCGGTCACCGCCCGCCAGAGCTCACCGTGGACGAAAACGAGCCCGTTGGGGACTAGGGAATCGCGAACGACTCCGACTTCGCCTACGAGCTCGTCCGCCCCCGTCCTGGGTTTCGTCCGGCTGACCCGGACGACCTTGGCGACGGCGAAAGCGGTCAAGAAGGCCAGGGTTCCGCCGACCGCTAGCGCGACCGGGAGGGAGACCTGGTAGGCATCCCCTGCAGGGTCGAAGAGGAGCAGCGAGCCGAAGACGAAGCTCGCGGCGCCGGCCAGGGCGAGGGCGCCGTGTGCGGTAACGAAAGCCTCGGCTCCGAAGAACCCGACCGCGAGGAGAAGCAGGAGGATCCCGGCAGCGCTGACCGGGAGCACCTGCAGCCCGTAGAGGCCGAGAATGAGGGAGATCGCGCCGATCGTGCCGGGAAAGATCAGTCCCGGATTCAGAACCTCGACCGTGATCCCCAAAAGGCCGATCGACATGAGGAGCACGATCAGGTTCGGGTCGATGAGGGTGTCCAGGATCCGCTTCCAGAGCGACATCTCGACCATGTCGATGGTGGCGTCGGCGGTGTGCAGCTCGATGCCCTTCGGCGTCGTTTTCGTCCCGTCGATCCGGTCGAGCAGCGTCGGCAGATCCGGTGCGAGGACGTCGACGACGTTCTCGTCGAGCGCGCGCTCCGCCCCGAGGTTCGACGCCTCCCTGACCGCGCGCTCTGCCCAGTCCCCGTTTCGGCCGTGGGACTCAGCGAGCTCCCGGATGAAGGCGGCCGCGTCGTTCACCACCTTCCTGCGGAGATCCTTCGAGATGTCCTCGCCGCTCGTGGAGATCGGAGTAGACGAGCCAATGTTGGTCGAGGGCGCCATCGCGGCCACGTCGGCGGCCATCGCGAGGAAAACCCCCGCCGACGCGGCGCGTGAGCCGGGCGGGTACACGTAGAGAACGACCGGGACCTTCGAAGCGAGCTCCTTCTTGATGATGGCCCGCATCGAGGAGTCGAGCCCGCCGGGGGTGTCCGTGAGAATGACCACGGCGTCATACCCTTCGTCGTTCGCCCTGTCGATCGCGCTCCCCAGATAGTCCTGCGTGACCGGGTTGACGTCGTTTGCGAACTCGACTGCGAGAACCCGTGGGCGCTCGGGTGCAACCGCGCCACCGGCCGACGCTACAGCGGCAAAGACAAGCGCCGCAAGAAGCGGAAGAGCCCACAGGAATCGGCTCTTCAAGGTATAAGCATTCTACCAGCCGGTCCCTCAAGTCCTTGCGGGGCACGCCGATCTTTGCTGTCGTGAAGCTTGCCCCGCTCATGGCACTGCCACGCGTCTCAGTTCTCCTGAGCGCTCTTGCGCTCGCACTGCCCGGTCTCGCGGAGGCCGGGGTGACCATGTCCGCGCACGAGGAGCCCATCACTGCTTCCCGCTCCACATCCAGCGCCATCCGCGTGCTCCCCGCGAGAGTCGCCCAAGTGCCGTTCAATCTCGTCGGCCTCCACTGGCGTGGCTCCGGCAAGGTCTACTTTCGAACCGAGGGCGCCCGAGGCTGGTCAGCATGGCGGTTCGCCCGCCCCGAGGCGGAGGATCTGCCGGACCTCGGGAGCCCGGAAGCGGAGCGATCCCGCGGTTGGAAGCTCGGGGACCCGTTCTGGACCGGAAGTGCGAACCGGATCCAGTACCGGCTGAGCGGAGAGGTTGATCGGCTCCGGTCCTACCTGGTGCGGTCGACGGTCTCGCCGGCGCCCCGCCCGGTTGCCCGCGCCGCCCGGCCCCCAATCGTCCTGCGTGCCGGTTGGGGCGCCGACGAGACGATCGTGCGCTCAGCCCCCTGGTACGCGAACCGGATCGGCTTCGCAGTCGTTCATCACACGGCTGGCGCCCAGCCCGCGACCCCGGCGCAGTCGGCAGCGATCGTTCGCGGAATCCAGCGCTACCACGTGCAAGGGAACGGCTGGAACGACATCGGCTACAACTTTCTTGTTGACCGGTTCGGCCAGGTGTTCGAAGGCCGCGCGGGCGGCATCACGCGCAACGTGGTTGGGGCGCACGCTCAGGGCTTCAACACGGGAAGCGTTGGGGTGGCCGTCCTCGGCACCTACTCCGCAGCCGGAATCGAGCAACCGGCGAAGAACGCACTCGTCGCGCTGCTTGCCTGGCGTCTCGACGTCGCGCATGTCGACCCCGCCTCGAGCGTGGTCTGGCCGTCCGGCGGGAATTCTCGCTATCCAGCCGGGACACCGGTTTCACTCCGCGCCGTCTCGGGTCACCGTGACACCGGTCCGACGAGCTGTCCGGGTCAGGTTCTCTACGACACGCTGCCGGAGCTCGCTGCACTGACTGCGGCCGTCGGGTTGCCGAAGATCTACGACCCCAGGGTCGCGGGCTCGGTTGGACACCAGGTCCGCTTCACTGCGCGAGTTTCGACGGAAGAGAGCTGGGTCATCACCGTCACGAGTTCGGACGGCTCCATCGCGGCTAGCGGCTCCGGCACGGGCTCAACGGTCGATTGGACCTGGGACGCAACCGCCGCGGCGCCGGAGTCGTACACGTGGACGATTGCAGCAGGCCTGGCGCGTCCCGCCTCGGGCCGTCTTGGGGCAGACCCCGCACCTCCGCTTGCGCTCGCGTCCGTCCGAGCGGATCCCGCCGTCGTCTCGCCAAACGGGGATCGTGTGTCTGACCGGGCCGCGATCCGCTTCCGTCTCACTGTGCCCGCCTCCGTCACCGTTTACGTCCGTGACGCAGGCGGAAAGCGCGTTGCGACCATCTCCCCGCCGCGCGCCTTCCCGGCGGGTGCATCCTCGGTCGCCTGGAACGGCGGGCGACTCGGCGGGGGCGCGCTTGCAGACGGTCGGTACACGGTCGAGCTCGAGGCGGCTGCCGGTGCCGAGCAGGCGACCCGCACGTTGCAAGTAATCATTGACCGTGCACTCGGCTTTCTCAGCGCCCGCCCCTCCCTTTTCTCGCCCAATGGCGACCTGCGCCGCGATACCGCTGCGATCACGTTCACGCTGGCGCGCCCGGCCGCCGTTCAAGTGAGGATGTTCAGAGGATCGCGCTTCGTCGCGACGCTTCTCTCGAAGACCCTTGCAGCCGGATCACAGTCCCTTGAGTGGAACGGCCGTCGGCGTGGCCGGGTGGTGGCCGATGCTTCCTACCGGGCGGTGGTGACGGCGACCACCGATCTCGGCACCAGGGCGCTTGCAGCGAGCGTCGCGATCGACTCGACGAGGCCGCGCATCTCCGGCACGCGAGCGGTTCGGGTCCGGCGCGGAACCCGCGTGCGGTTCGTCCTGAGCGAACCGGCCGCCGCTTGGCTGTGGTTCGGCGGGCGCGGGTTCAGGGTCCAGGCGGGCGCCGGTCGGAACGTCGTCTGGCGCCGGGCCCCGCAGGGCCCCGTCCGGATCGTCGCGTGGGACGGCGCCGCGAACGCAAGTCGACCCGTTTGGATCCGCGTCCGCAGCTAGCGGCTAGCGCTCGTAGGCGACATCGCCGCTCTCGATGAGGCGCCGCTCGCCGTCCAGCTCGACCTCGAGTCGGCCGCTCCGGTCGATCGCGATCGCCAGGCCGGAGCGGCCCTCGACGGTGATCTTGCGTCCACGTAGGAAATCACGAGATCCAAGCTCTTCGTAGAGCCCCCCGAGGCCGCCCGCCTGCCAGAGCTTGTATGCCCGTTCGATCTCGCTGACGAGAACGGCAAGCAAGGGTGCGCGCTCGCGCACGACCGCATCGGTGGTGAGAAGGGAGCCCACGGGGACTCTCCCGTCCTGGGGCAACTCGTCGCGCGTCTGGTTCACGTTGAGCCCAATTCCGAGCACGACCGTGCCCTCGGACGCCTCGGCCAGGACCCCTGCGACCTTGCGGCGGTTCACCATGACGTCGTTCGGCCACTTGATCTGCGCTGAGAGACCTAACGCGTGCTCGACCGTGAGAGCGGCGGCAACGCCGCCGACCAGGGAGAGCTCCGCCACACGGCGGTCCGGCGGGGGGCGGAGCAGGATTGAGACGAGCAGTGCCTTGCCGACCGGAGCCTCCCAGGTGCGCCCGAGCCGTCCTCGCCCCGCCGTCTGCTCGTCGCAGGCCCCGACGGCGCCTTCGGGCGCATCTTGGTCGAGGAGCCGCTGCGTCGACTCGCACGATGCCTCGTAGCGATACGGAAGCCCGAAGCCTCCCCGGAAGAGGGGCTCAACGCTTTCAGGGGCGAGCGAGTCCAGCATGGGTCGGCCGGTCTACACTAACGGCGCCGTGCAACCGCCAGTCCTTCCAGCCCGTCTGACCGAGAACACTATGGAGAACGCTCGTCTTCTGGCCTACCGCAAGCTCTCCGATCTTGCGCTGGCCGCCAAGGCGCGCGCAGGCGATGCTGGGGCGCTCCACACGCTCATCGAGCGCCACGGCCCGCGGGTAAACAGGCTCGCGTCTCAGCTGCTGGGCGACTTCGAGGACGCCCGTGACGCGGCGCAGGAATCGCTCGTCAAGCTCTGCACGCGGATCCGTCAATTCCGTGGCGACGCGCAGTTCGTCACCTGGCTTCATCGCCTGGTCGTCAACACGTGTCGCGACGTCCATGCGCGGAAGCGCGCCCGCTCCACCGACCCGCTCGTGCTCGAAGACGAGCCGGCCGGAGACGAATCGGACCCGACGCGGATGGCGTTAATCGGCGACCTTCGGCGCGACCTCGTCGATGGTCTCTCCAAACTGTCCGCTGACCAGCGCGCGGTCGTCGTTCTCCGCGATGCGCTCGATCTCTCCTACGAGGAGGTCGCGCGCCGGGCGAGCATGCCGGTCGGCACAGCGAAGAGCTACGTGCACCGCGGGCGGGCGCGCCTTCGCGTCCGGCTCGAGGAGCACTTGCACGCGTGAAGCTGCCGCTCGGCAGGCGGGAGATCGAGGAGATCCTCCCCCACCGGGAACCGTTCCTCCTGCTCGACGAGGTGATCGAAATGGAGCCCGGTGCTCGCGTCGTCGCGCGGAAGCGTGTGCGGGAGGATGAGTGGTACCTCGCAGGGCACTTTCCCGGTCGGCCGATAATGCCGGGCGTCCTCATGGTCGAAGCGCTCGCGCAGACGGGCGCCGTCGCGGTCCTCTCAGAAGAGCAGAACCGCGGGAAGCTGGCGCTGTTCGCGGGCATCGACGACGTCCGTTTCAAGCGCATTGTCGAGCCGGGTGACGTGCTCGAGCTGGTGTGCGACCTCGAGCGCGTGCGTGGCCCGATTGGACGGGGCAAGGCGAGGGCGACGGTCGGCGGCGAGCTCGCGGTGCGGGGAACGCTCACCTTCGCGGTGACCGACGGCGTCCTGTGATCGCGAACGTCGACGGGACCCGGGTCGGGATCACAGGCGTCGGCGCCTACGTTCCGGAGCGGATCCTGACGAACGCCGACCTCGAGCGGATGGTCGACACCTCCGACGAGTGGATCGTCGAGCGGACCGGGATCCGGGAGCGACGGATTGCGGAGGACAATCAGGCCGCGAGCGACCTCGCGTTGCCTGCCTGCAGGGACGCTCTCGCCCAGGCAGGAGCGAGCGCCGACGACATCGATTACATCGTCGTCGCGACTGCGACGCCCGACATGATCTTTCCTGCGACTGCGTGCATCGTTGCCGACCAGCTCGGCTCCACGAGAGCCGCTGCGTACGATCTCCTCGCAGGCTGCACGGGGTTTATGTACGCGCTCGCTCAGGCCTATGCCGCACTCGCCGGCGGACTCGCCGAGCGCGCGCTCGTGATCGGCTCCGAGACGCTGTCGAAGATCACGAACTGGAACGACCGCTCGACTTGCATCATTTTCGGAGACGGCGCAGGGGCGGCGGTTGTCGAGCGAGTGACGGACGGCGGCTTCGTGGGCTTCGAGCTGGGAGCCGACGGCTCGGGCGGCCTGGACCTCTGCGTCCCGGCGAGCGGCTCTCGGACGCCGATCACCCCGCAGACCATCGACCAGGAGCTCCAGTACATCAAGATGAACGGCCGGGAGGTCTACCGCTTCGCGACGCGCGTCATGGTGACATCGGCCGAGGGCCTCCTCGAGGCCTGTGGCGCCACCATCGACGACGTCGACCTGTACGTGCCGCACCAGGCCAACAAGCGGATCATCGACCATGCCGCCAGGCACCTAGGCCTGCCGCCGGAGAAAGTGCTCGTGAACATCGATCGGTACGGAAACACGTCGTCAGCCTCGATCCCTCTCGGCCTCGTCGAGGCGGTAGAGGACGGCCGCATCAAGCCGGGAACACGAGTTCTCCTGAGCGGCGTGGGCGCCGGCCTGACGTGGGGCTCGGCGTACATGACCTGGTCGAACGAGAAGGGCTCGTGAAGATTGCGTTCTGCTTTCCGGGCCAGGGCTCCCAGGACGTGGGGATGGGCCGAGAGATGGCCGGCACCTTCCCCGAGGCTCAAGCGGTTTATGAGGAGGCTGCGGGCGCGGTCGGGTTCGACATCGCGCGCATCTGCTTCGAAGGGCCGATCGAGGAACTGACGCGCACCGAAATCCAGCAGCCGGCGCTCGTGACCACGTCGCTGGCGTGCCTGCGCGCCGTCGAGACGCGAGGGATCTCCGCTGACGTCGTGGTCGGCCACTCCGTCGGCGAGTACTCGGCGCTCGGCGCCGCCGGAGCTCTTCCCGACCGCGAGGCTGTAGTCCTCGTCCGGGAGCGCGGCGAGGCAACCGCAGCGGCCGCGGCTGAGCACCCCGGCGCGATGGCCGCGATCATCGGCCTGGAGGACTCCGTTGTGGAGGAGCTCTGCGAGTCGATCGAGAACGTGTGGCCCGCGAACTACAACTGCCCAGGCCAGCTCGTCGTCTCGGGGGAGCCGGACGCCGTCGACAGGCTGCTCGAAGAGGCGGCGACACTCGGAGCCCGCAAGGCGGTGAAGCTTCGAGTCGGCGGCGCCTTCCACAGCCCGCTCGTCGCGAGCGCGGCCGAACGGCTGCGGCCCGCGGTCGAGGCTCTCGCGTGGGAGGAGCCCTCACCGCCTTTCATGTCGACGGTGTCGGCGCAGATCGAGTCGGCCGACCGGCTCGGCGAGCTTCTCGTCCAGCAGCTGATCGCTCCAGTCCAATTCACTCAGGCTGTAGCGACGCTCGTGCAGAAGGGCGTGGACACGTTCGTCGAGATCGGTCCGGGTCAGGTGTTGAGCGGCCTCGTCAGGCGCTGCGACCGGTCGCTCCGGACGATCTCGGTCGGCGACCCTACATCCCTCCAAAAGCTCGAGGAGACCCTCTCTGCCGCCTGACTTCTGCTCCCTTGAAGGAAAAGTCGCCCTCGTCACCGGCGGCTCCCGTGGGATCGGTGCCGCGATCTGCCGCGAGCTCGGCCGGGCCGGCGCACGCGTGGCGGTGAACTACCGGTCGAACGCGGGGGCCGCCGAGGCGGTCGCCGGCGACGTCGGCGGCATTGCCGCCGCCGGGGACGTTGCGGATCCCGAGCAGGCGAAGGCTCTCGTCGAACGGGTCGAGTCGGAGCTCGGCGATATCGATGCCCTTGTCAACAACGCAGGCCTCACCCGCGACACGCTGATCGCGCGCATGAGCGACGAGGACTGGGACGCTGTCCTCGACACGAACCTTCGCGGCACGTTTCACATGTGTCGCGCGGTGGCCCGCAAGATGCTTCGCCGGCGCGCGGGCTCGATCGTCAATCTGACGAGCGTCGTCGGGCTCCACGGGAACGCGGGGCAGGTGAACTACGCAGCGTCCAAAGCTGGAATCGTCGGCCTCACGAAGTCGCTTGCGAAGGAGCTCGGGAACCGTGGTGTCCGCGCGAACGCGATCGCGCCTGGCTACATCGACACGGAGCTGACCGGGGTGCTCCCCGACGAGGTGCGCAATCTGATCCTCGGGAACACGCCGCTCGGACGGCTTGGGACGCCGGAGGACGTTGCCGGTGCGGTACGCTTTCTGTGTTCGGACGAGGCCGGATTCGTGACGGGTGAGGTCTTGCTCGTCGACGGCGGCCTGGGGATGTAGGAGGAGGATCTTGGCTGGCGACAACGGACGTCGGCGTGTTGTCGTGACCGGAGTGGGCGCGGTAACGCCGCTCGGGAACACGGCAGAAAGCTTCTGGGAGAGCCTGGCCGCCGGAGACAGCGGCGCCGGTCCGATCACGCTCTTCGACGCGAGCGAGTATCCCGTCAAATTCGCTTGTGAGCTCAAGGGCTTTGACCCGACCGACTGGATGGAGCACCGCAAGGCGCGCCGGATGGATCGTTTCTCGCAGATGGTGCTGGCGGCAGCGCGAATGGCTGAGGCGGACTCGGGCGTAGACGTGGAGGGCGAGACGGAACGGACAGGCGCCTCGGTCGCCACCGGCATCGGCGGCCTGCACAGCTTCGAAGAGTGTCACTCGACACTCGTTACCCGCGGCCCGGACCGGGTCAATCCGCTCTCGATCACGGCGATCATCCCGAACATGGGCGCCGCCTGGGTCTCGATGGAGCTCGGCACTCGCGGGCCGCTGGCGTCGCAGTGCACGGCCTGCGCTGCCTCGAACATGGCGATCGGCGAGGCGATGGATGCAATCCGCCTCGGCCGCGCGGACGTGATGTTCGCCGGGGGGACCGAGGCCGGGATCTCGGAGGTAGGCATCAGCGGGTTCGGCGCCATGCGCGCGCTGTCGCGGCGAAACGCCGAGCCGGAGAAGGCCAGTCGGCCTTTCGACGCGCAGCGGGACGGCTTCGTGATGGGCGAGGCCGCTGGAATAGTCGTGCTCGAGGAGCTCGAGCACGCGAAGAAGCGGGACGCGAAGATCTATGCCGAGCTCGTCGGCTACGGCGTCTCGTCGGACGCCCAGCACATCACCGAGCCCGATCCAAGTGGCCGCCATCCGGCCCGCGCGATGGCGATGGCGCTCGAGGACGGGGGCGTCGGCACCGAGCAGATCGACTACGTGAACGCACACGGCACTTCGACGCCGCTCGGCGACGCGAGCGAGACCAGGGTCATCAAGCTGGCGCTCGGCGAGGAGAAGGCGCGGAAGACCCCGATTTCCTCGATCAAAGGCGCCACCGGGCATTGTCTGGGCGCCTCCGGGGCGATCGAAGCGATCGCATGCGTCTTTGCCGCAGGCCGGGACGTGGTCCCTCCGACGATCAACTACGAGGATCCCGACCCCGCGTGCGACCTCGACTACATCCCGAACGAATCGCGTGAGACGAAGGTCGACTACGCCCTCTCGAACAACTTCGGCTTCGGCGGGCACAACGCCTGCCTCGTGATCAAGAAGTTCACGGGATAGACCATGCCCGCGCAGGCGCGTTGGGCGAGTTTTGACTGCTACGGGACGCTTGTCGACTGGAACGCTGGAATCGGCTCCGAGCTCGCGCGCCTCTGGCCGGCGGAGGACAGTGCCCATCTGCTCGAGCGCTACCACGAGATCGAGCCGCGGGTGCAGCTCGACGGTGCGCTCCCCTACCGGCAGGTGCTCGCCGAGTCGCTTCGCCTCCTGGCGGAGAGCGAGGGACTCGAGCTCGACCCGGCGGAGGAGGCGACGCTCGGCGACGCGCTGCCCCGGTGGCCGGTCTTCCCGGAGGTGCCTTGTGAGCTCCGGACGCTCCGGGAGCGAGGGTGGCGGATCGCGATCCTTTCCAACACCGACCCGGACCTCCTGGAGGCCTCACTCGAGACCATCGGAGTCCCTGCCGACGCGCGCATCACGGCGAAGGACGCGGGCTCCTACAAGCCCGCGCACGGTCATTGGGAGACGCTCTTCGAGCGCGACGACGTCAACAAGGAGCGACACGTGCACGTAGCGGCGAGCGCGTTCCACGACCTCGCTCCAGCAGCCCAGCTTGGTGTTCCGGCGGTCTGGATCAACAGGCTCGGCGAGACGAGCGACCTGCCTCGTGCGGCGGAGCTCAAGACGCTCTCCACCCTTGCGGACTTGCTCGACCGCATCCGCCCGGCGTGAGCTCCGGCCTCCCGGAGGGCTTCGAGTTCTCGCGGCCCCGCCCTCAGGATGCGGCGGAGGTTGCTGCGCTCATCGTTGAGATGGAGCTTGTCCAGGAGGGCGAGGCCGAGACGACCCCCGCGGACATCGTGCGCGAGTGGGAGACTGTGGACACCGACCAGGACGTCTGGCTCGTACGCAAGCGCGGCAGGCTCGTCGGCTACGGCGCCCTCGAACGTCACCCGCGCGGAGTGGTCACTGACGGATTCGTCCACCCAGACTCGACCGGACGCGGGATCGGTCGATTTCTCGTACGCGCGCTGGAGGCGCGGGCGGGAGAGCTCGAGTCAAAGGGGGTGGTCCAGACTGGCGTCAGCCTCCGTGACACGGCCGGCCAGATGTTGCTCGAGTCGGAGGGTTACCGCGCGGCCCGGCGATTTATGCGAATGATCGTCGAGTTCACGGAGCCGCCAGTCGTACTCGAGATCCCGGGGGTCGAGGTCCGCAATCTGGCTTCCGGCGAAGAGCGCGCCTTCCACGCCGTCTTCGAGCGCTCGTTCTCCGGAGCATGGGGACACGTAGAACGCACCTTCGAAGATTGGTGGCCGCGCATGAACGAGGTGGGTAGCGGCGATCCGGCCATGCTCTTCGTCGCGGACCGAAGGGGCGAGCTGGTGGGCGAGGCCTCCTGCGTTCCGGAACGGTTCGGCGGAGGCTGGGTCGGCACGCTCGGCGTTCTCCCCGAGTTGCGCGGTCAGGGGATCGGGAAGGCGCTGCTCCAGCGTGTGTTCGCCTCGTTCTGGGAGCGGGGCGAGCGCCGGGTCGCGCTCGCGGTTGACGCAGAGAACGACACCGGTGCGCCGCGGCTCTACGAGTCCGTCGGAATGCGGGTCGCCTTCGGGGCGATCATCTACGAGAAGCGGCTAGAGGGTTGATCGGCAATCATCGCACCCGCCGATGGCGGCCCAGACGCGGCGCCAGGCCGCACCCTCGCCCTTGTCAAGGCTTCTAGCCTTGCCTGCGGACGATGACGCACCCTGGCTTGGTCTGGCCCCGTCCCCGCGGGCACGCCAATTACCGACCA